>DGPN01000043.1 GCA_002390455.1 Flavobacteriaceae bacterium UBA4439
AAAGTCCACGAGAGTATGCAAACCCTCTATTTCAAGGGTAAAGTGTATGAATTATTGAGTTTGTTTTTCAACAAAAGCGAGGATGCCGATGTAGAACAATGTCCCTTTTTGGTGGATGAGGAAAATGTTAGAAAAATCAGAAAGGCCAAAGAAATCATATTGAGTAAAATGACAGAGCCTCCAACGCTTCAGGAGCTTTCGGCCGAAATTGGACTTAATCTCAAAAAACTCAAAGAAGGGTTCAAGCAAATCTATGGAGATACGGTCTATGGATATTTATTGGATCACAAAATGAACGAGGCACGGAGCATGCTCAATGCCAAACAACACAACATCAACGAAATCAGCATCAAGCTAGGTTACAGTACTTCCAGTCATTTTATTGCGGCTTTCAAAAAGAAATTTGGGACGACTCCCAAAAAATATTTAATGTCTGTATCTTCGTAAAAAAATGTAGATGAAAGGTGCGTTATTGATCAATTTGGGCTCACCAGAGAGCCCCAACCCCAAGGATGTAAAGAAATATTTAGGTGAGTTTCTGATGGATGAGCGGGTGATCGACCTGCCCAAAGCCTTGAGAACTTTTTTGGTAAAGGGCATTATTTTGAATACCCGCCCTAAAAAATCGGCTAAGGCCTATAAAAAAATATGGTGGGACGAAGGGTCTCCTTTGATTGTGCTGTCCAAAAGATTACAAGAAGCCGTACAAAAAAAAGTTTCTGTTCCTGTGGGTCTGGCCATGCGATATGGTTCCCCATCCATTGAAGAAGGCATCAAATCGTTGGTAGATCAAGGTGTAGATGAAATCATGTTGATTCCCCTCTACCCTCAATTTGCCATGGCCACCACAGAGACCATTTTGGTATTGGCCGAAGAAATTAAAAATGCGAAATATCCAGAATTAGAGTTTACGGTTTTGCCTCCTTTTTACAATCATCCAGATTACGTCAGAGTGCTTTCCGAAAGCATTCAAGAAGATTTAAAAGACAAGGAATGGGAACATTTATTATTTTCCTATCACGGGATTCCCGAGCGTCATATCCGAAAATCGGACATCACCAAGTCTCATTGTAAGATTGACAAAAGCTGTTGTCAAACAGCCTCCGAGGCACATCAATACTGCTATCGTCATCAGTGTTTTGAAACCACCCGACAGGTGGCAGAGTACCTCGAACTGAAAGAGGGCACTTATTCTACCAGTTTTCAATCTCGACTGGGGGTTGATCCTTGGTTGCAACCCTACACTGACCAAACGGTTGCAAGATTTGCCAAAAAAGGAATCAAAAACATGTCCATTGTTACCCCTGCTTTTGTCTCAGATTGCCTAGAGACACTGGAAGAAATTGGAATGGAAGCTGCAGAAGATTTTGAAGAAAAAGGTGGAGAGGAACTTCACGTGATTCCCTGTATCAACACCAGACCGGATTGGGTCAATGTAATGAGCCGCTGGATTGATCAATGGGCTAAAGCTGAAACAGCCACTACTGCATGAAAGATGGTTCAGCCTCTTTTGGCACCCACGCCATACCTCAGTTATTGATCAAACAGGCTGTACCCGCATCTATTGGTATACTGGTCATGTCACTCAATATTTTGATCGACACCATTTTTGTTGGACAATGGATTGGTGCCAATGCCATCGCCGCCATCAATGTGGTATTGCCGGTTTCTTTTTTTATTGCAGCACTGGGCATGGCCATCGGTTTAGGCGGTGGTTCTATCATCTCCCGATCCTTAGGGAAAAACGACTTTGCTAAGGCTACCAAAACCTTTGGTAATCAAATTGTTTTGACCTTTTCTCTGACCATAAGTTTTGTCCTTTTTGGGTTGCTTTTTGTCGACAGCATTATCCCTGCTTTTGGAGGAAAAGGTGCGCTCTATGAGCCGGCCAAAATCTACTATACCATAGTACTCTATGGAGTACCCATTTTGGGCTATTGTATGATGGGTAACAATGTCATTCGAGCAGTGGGCAAACCCAAAAATGCGATGTACGCCATGATGCTGCCTTCGATTTCAAATTTAATTTTGGACTATGTCCTGATTTATGTTTTCGATTTTGGAATGCACGGTGCTGCATGGGCCACTACCCTATCCTATGGGGTTTGCGCCCTCTATATTCTTTATTTCTTCAATTCAAATCGTTCTGAATTGCATCTCAAAATCGGGGACTTTAAGTTGGATAGCAAAATCACCAAAGAGATTGGCGCTTTGGGATCTGTAACCTTGGCACGACAAGGGGTGGTCAGTCTTTCGGTTTTGTTGGTCAATAACTTACTTTTTGGTTTGGGGGGAGAATCGGCTGTGGCGGTCTATGCCATCATCAGCCGGCTATTGATGTTTTCGCTTTTCCCCGTATTGGGGATTACTCAGGGCTTTATTCCCATTGCAGGTTTCAATTATGGAGCCAAAAATAAAAAGAGAGTGGAACAAGTCATCCGAACAGCAATTCTATACGCAACAGGATTCGCGACTTTGGTTTTTCTAATGATCAATGTCTTTTCTAATTCCATCGGAGGCATTTTTACCAGCGAACCGTTGGTGTTGGAAAAAGCACCAGCAGCGATTCGGTGGGTCTTTGCCGCCACCCCAATTGTGGGTATTCAATTGATCGGTGCGGCCTACTATCAAGCCATCGGCAAAGCGCTTCCAGCACTGCTGCTTACCTTGACCCGTCAGGGATTATTCTTTATCCCATTGCTCTATATTTTTCCCAGTTTTATGGGTATTAATGGGGTTTGGCTGGCATTCCCTATTGCAGAATTACTCGCAACCATCGTCACTGGTAGTTTTTTGGTTTACGAACTCAGAAAATATTTGAATTCCTAAAGATATGCCCTCAAAATAAACATTTGCATTTGTTTAAGTTTTTGTAATTTGTAATTCCTTTATCTGTTCTATACCAATAAGACCAACAGACCCGAAAACCAATGGAGTATTACAATTATATAAAATCCCTTCACTTAATTTTTGTGGTTACTTGGTTTGCAGGTTTGTTCTACGAACCCCGCTTGTTTATCTATCATATTGAAGCTTCCAAAAAAAGCTCCCCGGCCAAAGAGATCTTGGAGAAACAACTCAAGGTTATGTCCAGAAGGTTGTGGTATATCATCACTTGGCCTTCAGCAATTCTGGCAACCATATTCGCCATTTGGTTATTGATATTGATGCCCGAGTGGCTCTACCAATCTTGGATGCTCATCAAAATCGGATTCATCCTTTTACTCTTTGCCTACCACCTTAAAACACATCAGATGTTCTTAGAGCTCCAGCGAGACGAGATCCGTTATTCCTCCAATTTTATGCGGATTTGGAACGAAGGTGCAACCCTTTTTTTGTTTGCCATCGTATTCTTGGCCATCGTCAAAAGTGCTATTCATTGGATTTTTATGGTTTTGGGAACATTGGGACTTATTGTCTTTTTGATGTTGGCCATAAAACTCTACAAAAGGTGGAGAGCGAAATCTGTTGCCGATGAGAATTAATTTACTAAGACGTATTTCGCTGAGGACTCAAATCTTTATCTCCATGATATTGTTGGTCCTTTTGACCTGTCTTTTGATTTTGATCGCTACTTTTTTTCAATATCAAAATGAATCGATTGACTATAATCTTTTCAGATTGACTCGAAAGGAAAGTCAGTTGAAAAAGCAAATCGATTATTTGGTCGAAAAGAATGATTTACTAGAGAAAAACGACAGTGTCTGGGCTCAGTACAAAGAAGAATTTAGTGCAGTAATAAAAATTCATAAAGTCAACTATTCTGTTTTCAGTTTAGAGGGTCAACCCCTTTTTACCTCTTTCCTCCCTTTGAAAATCATTGCCAATAACTACACTTTAGACGCTGAATTTTTGACAAATATTTTGGCTAAGTCAGACAGTAGGGTACTGGAAAAAAACAATGATGAGATTGGAAAATTCCAATCTTCCTACAGCATTCTGAAAGACGACTTTGGCAATCCCTATGGGGTATTGTTCTTTCCCTATTTCGAAGATGTTTCTTTTTCAGAAAACGAATTGAATACTTTCCTGCAAAGCTTGTATCAAATCTATTTGTTGATGCTGGTGGTGTCGATTATTTTGGCTTATTTTATTTCCAAATATATTTCCCGTTCGCTGGAAACATTCCGAGAAAAAATTGACCAAACGGGACTCTTAAAAGAGAATGAAAAAATTCAACTTAAAAATGCGCCTAGAGACATTGCTAGTTTGATCAATTCCTACAATAAAATGATTGATGAGTTGGAAAAAAGTGCCACCCTACTGGCCCGAACACAAAGGGAAGAGGCTTGGCAAGAAATGGCCAAACAGGTTGCCCATGAAATCAAAAATCCATTGACACCCATGCGACTGTCTGTTCAGAGTTTTCAAAGACGATTCTCAGATGATGACCCCGACAACGCCAAAAAAATTGATGAGTTTTCTCAAATCCTCCTTGAGCAAATCGATACTATGAGTGATGTGGCCAATGCATTTTCGGATTTTGCAACCCTGCCCAAACCCAAATTGGTAAAGTCTGATTTGGTAGAAATTACCCGCAGGTCTTTGGAGATTTTCGAGGAAGACATTATAGAATTTAAAACCTCTGACCAGGAGATTCTGTTGCGTTTGGATCGAACACAATGGATCAGAGTGACCACAAATATTGTCCAAAATGCCCTACAAGCAGTCCAACAAGGAAAACAAGCCAAAATAAAAGTCTCTATCAAAAAAGAACAAAAAAATGTAAAAATTTCATTTGCGGATAATGGTATCGGCATTCCCAAATCCATCCAGTCAAAAGTATTTGAACCCAAGTTTACGACCAAAACCAAAGGGATGGGATTGGGATTGGGGATTGTAAAGAACATCATTGATTCCCACAAAGGAAAAATAGAATACACTACTGGAGAGAATGGAACGACCTTTGTCGTTACCCTAAAATTGAAATAGAATGGGAGATAAACTGGCATGGATTGAAATTCAGGACGGAATCGGATGGATCAAAATTAATCGTGAAAAAAAGTTGAACGCCCTCAACCGGGATTTGATTAACGAATTACACTACAGGCTGGCCGATTTTCAAAACGATACTGCTGTAAAAGTTATCATACTGACCGGAAGTGGAGACAAAGCCTTTGTAGCGGGAGCAGACATCTCAGAGTTTTCGAATTATGGCCCTAAAGAAGCATCGGCTCTGGCGCGACATGGAAATCAAGTTTTATTTGATTTTATTGCACAAATGGAAAAACCTGTCATCGCTGCGATCAATGGCTATGCATTGGGAGGAGGGCTGGAACTGGCAATGGCTTGTCACCTGAGGGTAGCGGCCCAACATGCCAAAATGGGATTGCCCGAGGTTTCCTTGGGAGTAATTCCTGGTTATGGCGGAACCCAAAGATTGGCTTCATTAATTGGAAAGGGAAATGCCATGGAAATGATTTTGACCGGAGACATGATAGGTGCCGAAAAAGCCCTTCGAATGGGGTTGGTCAATGAGGTAGTTCCTTCGGAAAAACTTCTTGAAGCGGCCATCACATTGGCACATAGAATCATGAAAAACGCACCTTATTCCATCAAAAATGCGATTAAAGCCATCAATGCCGCCGATGGAACCTCAAAAGGGTTTGAGGAAGAGAACTTTCAATTTTCCGATTGCTTTGGAACTGCCGATTTTGAGGAGGGCATTACAGCTTTTCTGGAGAAAAGAAAACCCCAGTTTTAATCCGCTTGAGCTCCTTGGGCGATCACTTGCTCTAACTCTTGGAATAATACTTTGGGGTCATTATCCCTCAGCTTGGAAATGGATTGTACTTTAAAGCTCACTTTAGTACCTAAGGGAATAGGGAAGTAACGGTATTGGGCCAACCTCCAGGAATTGTTAATGCTCATAGCGACCACCGTGGCATCGGGTATTTGTTCGAACAAGGTCATTAACCCATTGGAATAGAACTTATTGGGTTGTCCGTCTTTACTTCGGGTTCCTTCGGGAAAAATTACAGCAGCCCATTGATTTTTTTGGACTTGATCGCCAAAACTCTTGATTTTTAGAAGAGCCGATTGGGATTTACTTCGGTCAATCAAAACTGAACCTCCGTGACGGAGATTATAGGAAACACTAGGAATTCCTCTACCCAAGGTAGATTTACTGATGAACTTGGGGTGGTGTTTTCTAAAATACCAAATGATGGGAGGTATATCGTATGTACTCTGGTGATTGGAAACAATGATTAAAGGCCCTTTTTGGGGCATTTCAAATGGATTGGAAAACTCGAAACGCGTACCCAAAAGATTCAAACACCTCAACAAGATAAAATTAAGCAAATCAACCGATTGTTTGTGTGCAGTATAACCCAACAGCCGATGGCAGATTACCTGAATAGGATGGAAAAAAACCAGAATTAAACCAAATAAGAGATAGTACAAGATCGTGAAGGGATATGAGAAAAAATTTTTCACCCCCTAAAACTTACATTCCCTTGAATGGAATGGTTCAATCACAAAACTCATTAAATGCCTCGGTCAAATTCTCAGCAATCAGTTGGGCAGTTCGGCCTTCAATGTGATGTCTTTCAATCATGTGGACCAGTTCTCCGTCTTTGAACAATGCCAAACTGGGAGAGGAAGGTGGAAAGGGCATCATCTTTGCTCTTGCCGTATCGGTAGCTTCACGATCTACTCCGGCAAACACGGTGTAAAGGTGATCGGGTGTATTTTCGTTGTTTAATGAAATTCTTACAGCAGGGCGCGCATTTGCTGCGGCACAACCGCAAACCGAGTTTACAACAACCAAGGCTGTTCCCGATTTAGACAAGGCAGATTCGACAGCATCGGAAGACAACAGCTCTTCAAAACCAATGGTTGTCAACTCTTCTTTCATGGGTCTAACTATTTCCGCTGGATACATATTTCTTTATTTTTGGTAAAGATAAAAAACTCCCTATTTATTCAAGAGGAGTAAACAATCTTTTATTGACATTTGTATCTTTACAATTATAATACTAAAAACTTATGATTAAGTGGGTGGCCGCTGCGATCGGTTATTCTTTTTTGAGATTTCCTGGAGCCATTTTAGGATTTATGGTCGGGGGCTTTTTTGAACATTTAACTAAGAATTCTGTCCAAATCAGAAGGTCATCTTACGCGATCAATCCCGAGACATTTCAATTGAACTTATTGGCCCTTTCGGCCTTGATCATCAAAGCCGATGGGAAAATTGAGCAAAGGGAATTGGACTTTGTAAGGAGTTTTTTTATTGGTCAATACGGTAAAGAACGAGCCGATTCAATTTTTAGAAACTTCAATACTCAAATCAAAAAAGAGGCCCAACGCCTCGACCAACTGACTCAAGTTTTTGTTCAGCAAACAGCTTACGAAACCCGCTTACAGATTCTTCATTTTCTTTTTGGGATAGCCAATGCCGACGGCCATGTTTCTAATGTGGAATTGGAAAAACTCTCACAAATAGCCTCGGGAATGCGACTGCGTTTGCCCGATTTTGAAAGTATCAAAGCGATGTTTGTCAAAAACACTGACAATGCTTATAAAATACTTGAGATCGAATCCAATGCCAGCCAAGATGATATAAAAAAGGCTTACAGGAGAATGGCCAAAAAATATCACCCGGACAAGCTCCGAGGACAAGACCCAGCGATGATCAAAGGTGCTGAGGAAAAATTCAGGGAGGTCCAAAAGGCTTATGAAACATTGATTCGTTTAAAAAATAATTAAAATTAATTTATGGAAACTTTTTGGTTCTATTTTGATTTGGGCTTTGATCATGTTCTCGATATAGGAGGTTTAGATCACTTCTATTTTCTTGTAGCCCTCTCTCTTCCATTTGCCTTTAAGAATTGGCGAAAGCTGCTATTGTGGGTAAGTCTTTTTACCTTGGGACATTCACTTTCCCTTTTAGTTACTCATTTTGAATGGCTAAAAATCGATGCCGCATGGGTTGAGTTTTTAATTCCCATTACCATCTGCATTACTTGCCTATCGATACTGGTTCAAAAAAAACACTCCCATCTCAAAGGAATTTGGATCAACCTCATTACCCTATTTTTTGGATTGATTCATGGTTTTGGTTTTGGCCGATACTTCAAGATGATTGCCTCCGAAGGGGAAGCCATTTTGGGTCTTTTAGAGTTTGCTTTAGGAGTCGAGTTTGCACAAATTTTGATTGTTATTTTTGTGCTATTTATGAATTGGATGGCACTTGGCTTGTTAAAAATTCAAGCCTTAAAATGGCAATGGATAATTGCTGCCATGGTCTTGTCTCAAGCCATACTGATGACATCGAATAACTGGCCATTTTAATTTACCTTAGCGTTCATGTCTTCAGAAAAGCAAAAAAGGTACGATCAGGCGTATATGAAAATGGCTCAAACTTGGGGAGAACTTTCTCATTGCGAGCGCAAAAAAGTGGGAGCTTTGATTGTCAAAGACCGAATGATCATTTCTGACGGATACAATGGCACCCCATCGGGTTTTGAAAATGAATGTGAAGACGAAGAACATTATACCAAATGGTATGTACTCCACGCCGAAGCCAATGCGATATTGAAAGTAGCCGCTTCAACCCAATCTTGTGTGGGAGCAACCCTCTATATTACCCTCTCCCCTTGCAGAGAATGTAGCAAACTGATTCATCAAGCTGGGATCAAAAGGGTGGTTTACTTAGTAGGATACAAAGACCGATCCGGGCTTGATTTCCTGGAAAAAGCAGGTGTAATTTTAACGCAGTTGGATTTACCTTAAATCGAAATAAACCTATGAAAAAAAATTTAGTTCTCTTTGCTATAGTATTCCTATCGATATGCATTGGCTATTTACTGGGCAGTGAAAAAGAAATTTTGATGTCCAATCGGCAGGATTCGTGGAGCATGAATCGGCTGGAGCGACTGTTGCAATATATCGATGACGATTATGTAGAAGAAATTGATACGGACAGTCTGGTTGGAGAGGTTATTGAAGATATTGTCAATCGATTGGATCCACACTCCGTTTACATTCCAGCCCGCCAAAGACAAAGCATAGCCGAAAATATGCAAGGTAATTTTTACGGAATAGGCGTCAGTTTTTTTATGTTCAAAGACAGTGTGACCATCATTAGGGTCTTGGAAGGTGGGCCCAGTGAGGCCGCTGGACTTTTGGCAGGAGATAGAATATTGATTGCCAATAATGATACATTATTCCAAAAAAACTACTCCAGTGAAAAAATCATGCAAGCCCTAAAAGGAAGACCAGGAACTTCTGTTGATCTGACCATGTATCGCAAATCGGAGGATAAAATTTTTGAATTGGAAATGAAGCGAGGAAAGGTACCCTTGCCCAGTGTTGATTCCTATTATATGATGGATAAGGATTTGGGCTACCTCAAAATCAATCGGTTTTCTCAAACCACCTTCGATGAGTTTGATCTTGCTTTGGACGAATTGATTTCTCAAGGAATGGAAAAAATGATTTTGGACTTAAGGGATAATCCCGGAGGATACCTTCATCCTGCGATCCAAATTTCAAATGCTTTATTGCAGAAAGACCAAACCATAGTGATCACCAAAAGCAATATGGGAGAAGAGGAAAAATCAATAGCCGAGGGCAATGGTAATTTTAGTGAGGGAGACTTGATCGTTTTGGTCAATGAACAATCGGCCTCTGCCAGTGAAATTGTTGCCGGTGCAATTCAAGATAACGACAGGGGTTGGATTATTGGGAGGAGAACTTTTGGTAAAGGATTGGTCCAGCAGCAAATGCCTTTGGGAGGAGGGGATGCGGTGCGGCTGACCATCGCCAAATATTTTACCCCTACCGGAAGATCCATACAAAAACCTTACAACGGAGATAGAGAAGCCTATTATCAAGATCTCAGTAATCGCTATCACAAAGGAGAGATGGCCGATGCCAAAAAAATTCCTGTTACCGATAGTTTGGCTTATAAAACCCCAGAGGGCAGAACTGTATATGGAGGGGGAGGCATTACACCCGATTTTTATATTTCAAATAACAATACGGAAGAGGAGGAATGGAATTCCTTTATACTGAACTCCAATGTGATGAATAATTTTGTCTTTAAAGAATTGGACAATAACAGAAAAAAATTTATCGATTTTGGCTTGGATGATCTTCTCGAAGACCAGTTTGAAGAACTACTCCCTTGGTATGATTTATTTGTAAAATACTGTGTCGATAACGAAATTGAGATTACAATAACTGAACAGCAAACCCTCAAAGCTGTTAAGGCTTATTTAGGACTCCAACTTTTTGGTGACAACACTTATAACCAGATCAAAAATAGGGATGATTTATTCTTGGAGACTGCTATCAAGACATTAGACAGCCTGTCACAAATCGACTAACGGTTGAGTTTCTTGGAAATTTTTTTGGACAAGATCAATAGCAATAAAAGTAAAAAAGCGCATAGGGCTGCCATAATCCCAATGACGGCGATGGAACTTTTCTCTGAAAGGGGGTTCTCCCAATTGACTTGAGTCACGTTAAAAACCACCATTCCAAGGGACAGTGCCATCAAAATTCTTATGAATATTTTCATGCTGTAAAATTAATAAACCTTTGCATAAACGTCTGTACTTAAGTCACTATTTTTCCAAAGTTGGTGGCGAAGAGTTTGACCGCTATGGCCAACAATACGATTCCAAAAACCTTGCGAATGATATTGATGCCTTGTTTGCCCAAAATTTTCTCCAATCTTGAACAAGATTTCAGAATAATATAAACAATCAGAATGTTGATCAGTATTGCAATAATGATATTGACCAAATCGTATTCTGCCCGTAAAGACAATAAGCTGGTCATGGTTCCAGCACCTGCAATAACAGGAAAAGCGAGAGGTACGATGGAGGCGACCTCAAGGGCTTCTTCTTTGAACAGTGTGATACCCAAAATCATTTCCAAAGCCAAAAATAAAATCACAAAGGATCCAGCCACCGCAAAAGAATTTACATCTATTCCGATAAGCTTCAATATTTTTTCTCCCAAAAAAAGAAAGGCAATCATAATCACCGCAGCCACCAAAGAAGCTTTTTCAGACTGAATATGACCAGCTTTCTCTCTTAAACTTATTACAATGGGAATACTCCCGACTATGTCAATGACAGCAAAAAGAACCATACTGGCGGTCAAAATTTCTTTTAAATCCATCGTAAAAATTTTTACAAAGGTAATTACCTTTTAATTTATTTATTTTCGTCAATATGTTAAATTTACAGGATATATTTAGCACATAAATTTTCAAATGCAATGTTTCAAATAGGCAACTCGCTGGTATCGGAAGAAATCATTACCAATGACTTTGTTTGTAATCTAAATGCTTGTAAAGGAGCGTGCTGTGTTGAAGGAGAAGCGGGCGCACCACTTGACAAAGAGGAAACCAAATTGCTTGAAAAAAACTATGATCTCATTGCTCCTTTTCTAAATGAAAAGGGAAAAGCAGCCATTGAAAAACAGGGTAAATTTATTCGTGTAGAAGATGAAACTTTCGAAACTCCATTGGTGGATAACAAAGAATGTGCTTATGTGGTTTTTGGGGTCAATGGAACAACCCAATGTGGAATAGAAAACGCCTATAAGGCCAATGCTATCGATTGGAAAAAACCCATTTCATGTCACCTTTATCCAGTTCGTGTAAAAGAATATTCTGAATTCAACGCGGTAAATTACCACCGTTGGCATATTTGTGACAGCGGATGTCAATTGGGAGACAGTTTGAAAATTCCAATTTACCAGTTTGTTAAAGATGCCCTAATTAGAAAATTTGGAAATGAGTGGTATTCAGAATTGGAAATGGCCGCCAAAGAATTGAACTCCTAGGGTCAGTCTTTATAGGGGTTAAGGTTTTTTTTAGTTTTTAATATATTGATTATCAGTTATTTACAAATTGTTGTTTTCTCTTCTCTGTGCATCTTAAAAGATAAAATTTGTTAAAAACTCGACCTGTTTGTGGAAAAGTATGTCTTTCATTTTTGATAACATTTTAGAATCTTTGTGGAAACATAAAACTAAATTAAATTTAAATATGGCAGCTGTAGAACCAATCCTCCAAGAAAATGAAAATAGATTTGTAATCTTTCCCATTCAACATCACGACATTTGGGAATGGTACAAAAAGATGGAGGCAAGTTTTTGGACTGCAGAAGAAATTGATTTGCATCAAGATTTAAATGATTGGAATACTAAATTAACCGATGATGAAAAATATTTCATCAAACACATACTTGCTTTTTTTGCTGCTTCCGATGGAATCGTAAATGAAAATTTAGCTGAGAATTTTGTTAATGAAGTTCAATATTCAGAAGCAAAATTTTTCTATGGTTTCCAAATCATGATGGAAAACATCCATTCAGAAACTTATTCCCTGTTGATTGACACTTATGTGAAAGATGAGGTAGAAAAAACAAAATTATTTAAGGCGATTGAGGTTTTTCCAGCCATCAAAAAGAAAGCCGACTGGGCTTTGCGTTGGATTGATTCGGATTCTTTTGCCGAGCGATTAATTGCTTTTGCTGCGGTAGAAGGTATTTTCTTCTCTGGTGCATTTTGTTCAATTTTCTGGCTCAAAAAAAGAGGCTTGATGCCTGGCCTTACTTTCTCTAATGAGTTGATCTCTAGAGATGAGGGCGTACACTGCGACTTTGCGGTTCATCTTCACAACAAGCACTTGGTCAATAAGGTTCCCAAAGAAAGAATTGAGGAAATCATTATGGATGCCTTGAGAATAGAGCGCGAATTTATCACGGAATCATTACCCGCCAGCTTGATCGGTATGAACGCCAAGTTGATGACACAATATTTGGAGTTTGTAACCGATCGTTTGCTCGTTGAGTTGGA
>DGPN01000031.1 GCA_002390455.1 Flavobacteriaceae bacterium UBA4439
AATCCTTTGGATAGTTCTATGGAAATCACTGGAAAAAATTTTATAGGAGACCGATTGTCTGGACTTGGAGATGAGCGATACCAAACCTTTGACCCTCTTCAAAATATTGAAAATAAAACCCTTTTTATATCAGCAACTACTGCTGAATTGGAAGAGGCAGTGGCTTTGGCAGATGCAGCTTTTCCCATTTACTGCGAGCTATCGGATGCTCAAAGGGCTTCTTTTTTGAGGGCCATAGGGGAGGAAATTTTAAATATTGGAAACGATCTCATCGATATTTATTGTAAAGAAACCGGATTGGATCGGGTGCGCGCCATAGGAGAAAGAGACAGAACCCTTTATCAACTTCAGTTGTTTGCCAAAATGATCGAAACCGAAAATTGGAGGAACAACATCACCGAAGCCGCCTTGCCAGCCAGAACACCCAAACCCAAACCGAGTTTGACCAAAACCCATATACCAATAGGACCCATTGCTGTTTTTGGCGCGAGTAATTTCCCCTTGGCCTATTCTACTGCGGGTGGCGATACCGCCAGTGCACTAGCCGTAGGATGCCCCGTTATTGTAAAGTCCCATCCCATGCACAGTGGATGTGGTGCTGTGGTGGCAACTGCCATCATTAGGGCGGCTCAAAAAACCGCTATGCCCAATGGAGTATTTTCCAACCTCAATGCTAAATCATACGAACTGTCTCACGATTTGGTCAAGCATCCAAAAATAAAAGCTGTAGGATTTACGGGGAGTTTTTCGGGAGGGAGTGCCTTACAAAAAACCGTTTTTAATCGCGAGGAACCCATACCATTCTTTGCCGAGATGGGCAGCATCAATCCCATTGCCATCCTACCCCAAGCTTTGGAAAAAGATGCCGAGAAAATTGCCGATAAGATTGGGAATTCCATTGCCATAGGAGCTGGTCAATTTTGTACCCAACCGGGACTGCTCATCACCATTGATGGAGAGCATACCGATCATTTCATAAAGGAATTGACCAAGGTGTTGGAAGGGCTGGGTCAACAGTGTATGATTCATCCCGAATTGAAAAAAAACTATGTCAGACAAAGTGAAAAAATAAACCGTCTGGAAAAAACCGTTGAAATTCTTGCCTCAAAAGATCAATGGGACAATCAATTTGTCAAGCCCAAACTCTCGATAATTTCTGGAGAGCAATTTATGGCAAACCCCCAATTTCAAGAGGAAGTCTTTGGCCCTTTCTCATTGCTGGTAAAGTGTAAAGATTTAAAAGAAATTGAACAGCTCGTTCTCCATTTAAAGGGACAGTTGACAGGGGCAATTTTTGCACCAGCAACAGATTTAGAGTACATTCATCCCTTGATTCAAGCGTTTAAATCCAAGGTAGGCCGCTTGCTTTTAAATGATGTTCCTACTGGCGTTGAAGTAACAACAGCCATGACTCACGGTGGGCCCTATCCCGCAGCATCGGACAGCAGATTCACAGCCGTAGGGCCCGCATCAATTTACAGGTGGCTACGCCCTATTACTTATCAAAATTGGCCCAACGAACTCTTGAAAAAAATAATCAACTAATAATCCTGTTTGGGGATGACGGATCCGTGTGGATCAACATCAAAGTCCCCCAAGATCTCCTGAATTCGTTTAAAAAATTTAGTGTTTTTGATGTGCTCAACCTCTTCGGCAATGTCATGAACCTCATCCAAATCAAAATTCATTTTCTCAACCAAATAGAGTTCGATCAATCGATGCTTGTGGATCATTTCTGTTGCTTTTTGTCTGCCCAAAGGAGTAAGAAGTATCGGCTTGTAGGGCTTGGTATCTATAAAATCCATGACAACCAATTTCTTGATCATATTGGAGACTGTTGATTTGCTGACACCGAAAAATTGACTGAGAGAAGTGACCGTAACCGATTGGCCATTTTCCTCCATTTTGTAAATGGTTTTCAGATAATTCTCCTTCTCTATTGTTTTTTTCATTGAAGTGTTTTGCAGTGCAAAACTATTAAATTAGTTTTGCGGTATAAAACTATATAGTGCGTTTCAATTTCTTACTTTTTTTATTGGCATTTCAACTGAGCCAATCTCAGGACTTTAGCGTAACGGGAACCGTCTTGTCTCAAGGTCAGCCGCTAACATCAGCTTCTGTTTACATCAAGAATTCAAACACAGGTACTACAACCGATATAGAAGGTAGATTCACCCTCTACTTTTCAAATATAAAAAACCCTAAACTAGTTATCTCTTTTTTAGGATATAAATCGCAGATCAAAAAAATAAATTCGGAAAGAACCGACTTGGGAGCTATCGAATTGGAGTTGGAAGAAGCCCTCGAAGAAATTGTAGTTTCGGGTACACTAAAAGCCATCTCCAAACGCGACAGTCCTGTACCAGTAGAGGTTTATGGCCAAAGTTTTTTTAAAGCCAATCCTACCGCCTCGGTTTTTGAAGCCCTTGAAAGCATCAATGGTGTCCGCTCTCAACTGAATTGCAGTATTTGCAGTACAGGATCTATCAATATCAACGGCCAAGAGGGAAGCTATACTATGGTTTTGATTGATGGTTTCCCAATGGTGAGTGGCCTCTCTACCGTATATGGATTTTCGGGAATCCCCCAAGCCTTGATTGAAAGGATCGAGCTCGTCAAGGGGCCCGCCTCTACCCTCTACGGATCTGAAGCAGTGGCAGGGGTGATCAATTTGATCACCAAACTGCCCGAAAACACCGACAAACTCACCGTCGATTCTTTTGTGTCTGCTTGGGGAGAAGTCAATACCGATTTGGCTTATAAATACCAACTATCCGATAAGACTTCAGCGATCTTGGGAATCAATTATTTTAATTATTCCAATCCCATCGACAACAACAAGGACGGATTCACTGACTTGACCCTGCAAGACCGTATTTCGATTTTCAACAAGTTTTCACTTGCCAATAAATTTTCAATCGCCACACGTTTTGTATACGAAGACCGATGGGGAGGACAAATGGGATGGTTGCCCAAACACAGAGGGGGGGAAGAATTTTTTGGAGAGCACATCTACACCAGTAGATTTGAATTGTTCGGGAAGTATCAATTCAATAATAATCTTTCATTCCAATACAGTTTCAACGATCACAATCAAAATGCGGCCTATGGAAAAGTCTTGTTAAAATCAGATCAGACCATCGGTTTTGGTCAATTGGTTTGGAACAAAAACATTACAAAACATGAATTGCTGTTGGGGCTGACCTACAGGTTTACCCACTATGATGACAATACCACAGCAACTTTCAATAATTTTTCCAACCAAAATATGGCTTCCATCACCTATTTGCCAGGTATTTTCATTCAAAATCAAACTCAGCTCAATCCCTACAATACTTTACTTTTAGGACTCCGACTTGACCGCAATTCCATCCACGGAAATATCCTAACGCCAAGGATCAATTATAAAATCAACAACAGCGACAAAAGCTCAATACTCAGACTCAGTGCTGGCTCAGGCTATCGGGTGGCTCAGGTTTTCACAGAAGACCATGCCGCTCTGACAGCTGCCCGCGAGGTGATTTTTTTGGAAGATTTGAAACCTGAAAAGTCGTGGAATACCAATCTTAATTTCCTTCAAAAATTTTTCCTCAAGACAGGGGCCATCATTGACCTTGACTTAAGTGTGTTTACCTATCATTTCTCCAATAAAATCATTCCCGATTACGAAACTGATCCCAACAAAATTATTTACGATAATCTGGCTGGAAAATCAACTTCGAATGGTCTTTCACTGAATGTGAACTTATTCGCACAAAGAGGGCTCAGAATAAATCTTGGAGCCACCTATATAGATACTTATGTGGAAGAGAAAGGCATCAAAACGATACCCTTACTCACCGAACGGTTTCGAGGAGTATGGAAAATTGAAAAAAAATGGATCGGCAGGAATATAAGCCTCGACTTTACAGGAACCTCCACAGGGGCAATGAGATTGCCTACATTGGGGGATCTTGACCCTAGGCCTTCTTATTCCGATCCCTTTAACATTCTGAATGTGCAACTCACCAAAAATTGGAACAACGCCATTGAATACTATGGAGGCGTCAAAAATATTTTAAACTTTATCCCCCCTTCAAACAGTATTGCCCGTTCTTTCGACCCTTTTGATCGACAAGTGGTTTTTGACAGCTCAGGAAATGCACTGCCAACACCTAACAATCCCTACGCCATGACTTTTGACCCAACCTATGTCTATACCTCCAACCAAGGCATAAGATTTTTCTTTGGGGTCAGATGGAAATACAACTAATGTTGGAAAAGTATAATTTTAGGGTTACTTTATTTAAATTTATGTGTCCAATAAAACTACTTTCGTGAAACTAAAGTATTCCATAACTGAAATCGAGAATTATCAAAGCTTTTTCTCAGAGCGGAAGGCCATTCCATATTTTGGGGAGGATTGGCACTATCATGAAGACTACGAATTGTTTTATCCCATCAATGGAACCGGTGTTCGAATTGTGGGAGATAGCATTGAATATTTTAATGAAAATGAATTGGTGCTTTTGGGAAGTAAAGTACCCCACCTATTTAAAAACGAAGTAGATGATTCCTCCTCCGAAGTCGATTATATCATCATCAAATTCAAGCCCTCTTTAATCTATAAATTCGTT
>DGPN01000022.1:0-20092 GCA_002390455.1 Flavobacteriaceae bacterium UBA4439
CAATCCTCCTATGGAGTCATCAGAGGCTTGCATTACCAAATGCCCCCCCAGGCCCAATCCAAATTGGTTTCCGTAACTCAGGGGAATGTTTTAGATGTGGTGGTGGACATTCGTAAAGGCTCTCCCCACTTTGGAAAACACATGGCCGTCGAACTGAGCAGTGAAAACCAAAAACAGCTTTTTATTCCCCGTGGTTTTGCACACGGCTATGCCTGTTTGAGCGAAACTGCACTTTTGGCTTACAAAGTGGACAGCCATTACAACAAAGCTGCTGAGGCCAGCATCGCCTTCGATGATCCACAGTTGAACATCGACTGGCAAATACCTGTGGAAAAGCAAATCCTTTCCTCCAAAGATTGTGAGCACCCTGCTTTTGAAGCCGCTCAATGCTTTGAGTATAATACAGCCCTTTATGACTAAGATTTTAGTCATCGGTGCCAATGGCCAATTGGGGCAGTCCTTCCAATATTGGGCTCCGTATTTCCCCAATTTTAAAATCTTTTTTGAAGACCTCCCAGAATTCAATCTTTTGGATCGAGATCAATTGGTGCATTATTTCAAATCAACATCTATAAATATAGTAATCAACTGTGCGGCCTACACCGCGGTGGATCTGGCTGAGGACCAGCCCGAAGCGGCAGAACAAATCAATACAGGCGCCATCGATTCCCTTTGTCAATTGTCCAAAAGTTTTGGGTTTAAGCTCATCCATTTTTCTACCGACTATGTCTTTGACGGTTCCGCTCAAACTCCCTATGGGGAGGACGATCCCCTCAGCCCTTTGGGGGTTTACGGCAAGACCAAAGCCGCAGGAGAGGCCGTAATGCAATCGGCTGGGATCGATGGATGGATCATTCGTACTTCGTGGTTATTCAGCCCCTATGGCAAAAACTTTGTAAAAACCA
The DNA here is from genome assembly GCA_002390455.1 of Flavobacteriaceae bacterium UBA4439. GTDB lineage: Bacteria > Bacteroidota > Bacteroidia > Flavobacteriales > Flavobacteriaceae > UBA8316. Next base: position 906 of record DGPN01000022.1, read on the forward strand.
TTTTTTCCTTATTGCAAAACAAGGATGAAATCAAGGTAGTGGCCGATCAAACGGGAAGCCCCACCTATGCCCTAGACCTGGCCGCCGCTATCCTCAAAGCGTTGGAACATAAGCCAACATTCAATGGGGTTAAAATCTATCATTATACCAACAGTGGAACCACCACTTGGTACGGTTTGGCCCTTGCCATTCAGCAACAGATCAACACCCATTGTAAAATCCATGCCGTGGAGACCGCCGCTTATCCTACCAAAGCCGAAAGACCAAAATATTCAGTGCTAAGCTGTGAGAAAATAAAAAAGGAATTTAACTTAGACATACAAGCTTGGGAATTGTCATTAAAAGACTGCCTTAAAAAAATAGGATGAACAAAAAATCAATTTTAATTACAGGAGGAGCCGGATTCATTGGGTCACACTTGGTCCGACTGATGGTCAATCAATATCCCGACACCCAATTCGTCAATCTCGATGCTCTTACCTATGCTGGAGATACCACAAAATTGGGGGACATTGCCTCCCAACCCCATTATCAATTTGTTCATGGTGACATCACCGACACAGCAATGGTTAAAAAGCTTTTTACACAACACGACTTTGATGGGATCATCCACCTTGCGGCAGAGTCACATGTAGATCAATCCATAAAAAATCCCTTGAATTTTGCCCAAACCAACGTCATGGGAACCCTTACCCTGTTGGAAACCGCTCGACGTGCTTGGGAGGGAAATTTTGAAGGCAAACTTTTTTATCATATTTCAACCGATGAGGTATATGGCAGCTTGGGCGCAACGGGGAAATTCCTCGAAACCACCGCCTATGATCCCCGATCACCCTATTCCGCCTCCAAAGCCGCCTCAGATCACTTTGTAAGGGCCTATTTCCACACCTACGGGTTGCCCGTTGTCCTATCCAACTGCTCCAACAACTATGGCCCCGACCAATATCCAGAAAAGCTCATTCCCTTATTCATCCAAAATATCATTCAAGAAAAGCCACTACCCGTTTATGGTGATGGAAAAAACGTAAGAGATTGGCTCTATGTCGAAGACCACGTGGCAGCCATTGATTTGATTTTCCAAAAAGGCAAATGGGGATCCACCTACAATATCGGTGGGAACAACGAAATCAAAAATATCGACATTGTCCACCAACTCATTGCCATTGCCGACAACTACTTGGGTCGACCCCAAGGCTCTTCCCTCAAGCTGATCAGCTATGTCACCGACCGTTTGGGGCACGATTTTCGATATGCCATCGACGCTTCCAAAATCAAAAACGAATTGAATTGGGAACCCCAAACCTCCTTTGAAACCGGAATTGACAAAACCGTACGCTGGTATTTAAAACATTTTAAGGCCCTGTCATAACTTGATAAGAAATTACGATTTTGGCGCGTGTTTGTAATGCATGCCTTCAATTTGATAAGAAATTATCATTTACACCTAAGCCTTTCTCCAGACCGATCAGATCCTTACCAAGTCTTTGATTAAGCGTTGTTTGATGTCTTAAATTAAATTTCTCAAACTTGTTTTTGAAATCAAAATAACTATCTTTGCAGTCCTAAAATAGAAACTATGTACGCAATTGTAGAGATAGCAGGGCAGCAATTTAAAGTTGCGAAAGACCAAAAGCTTTTCGTACATCGTTTGCAAGACAAAGAGGGAAGCAAGGTTTCCTTTGATAAAGTCTATTTGCTTGACGATGGAAAAAAAGTGACTGTTGGCGCCCCGGCTATAAGCGGCGCAGCCGTAGAGGCGAAAGTCGTGGGTCACCTTAAAGGTGACAAAGTGATCGTTTTTAAGAAAAAACGACGTAAAGGATACCGTGTCAAAAACGGACACCGTCAGGCCCTAACGGAATTGATGGTAGAAAAAATCGTAGCCTCAGGTGCCAAACCTGTTGCTGCAAAACCCAAAGCTGAAAAAGCACCGGCTCCCGCTAAAGTCGCAGTCGCCAAAAAAGCGCCAGCCAAAGCAGAGGATAAACCCAAAGCTGCCAAAGCAGCACCGGCCAAAAAAGCCCCCGCAAAGGAAGCTAAGGTCGATTATTCAAAAATGACCGTTGCTGAGCTGAAAGCTGCTGCCAAGGATAAGGGCATCAGCGGATATACCAGCTTGAAAAAGGCAGAATTAATCGCCGCTTTAAACAAATAAAAATCACCCTAAAAAAATAATAAAATGGCTCATAAAAAAGGAGTAGGGAGTTCCAAAAACGGAAGAGAATCAGAATCCAAACGCTTGGGCGTTAAGATTTTTGGCGGCCAAGCTGCCAGAGCAGGTAATATCATCGTTCGTCAACGTGGAACGGCTCACAATCCCGGAGAAAATGTTTACCTCGGTAAAGACCATACCCTTCATGCCAAAGTGGATGGATTGGTGAAGTTTACCAAAAAGAGAAATGACAAATCTTATGTTTCTATCGAGCCTTTTGACGCTTAGATATTTACCTATGATTATAAAAAAACCCGCCTATTGGCGGGTTTTTTTATTGGACTTCTTAATCCTTTTAGTATCGGTAGTATTCTGGTTTAAAAGGCCCTTTGACCGTCACCCCTATATATTCCGCCTGATCTTCAGAAAGATCGTCCAGCTCAACCCCCAAATGTTCCAAATGGAGGGAAGCTACTTTTTCGTCCAAGTGTTTGGGCAACATATAAACCTTATTTTCATATTGGTCGGACTGATTCCACAACTCTATTTGCGCCAAGGTCTGATTGGTAAAGGAGTTACTCATCACAAAACTTGGATGCCCTGTGGCACAACCCAAATTGACCAATCTACCTTCTGCCAAAACAATTAACTCTTTTCCTTCCTCGAGGGTATAAAGGTCGACCTGTGGCTTGATTTCCACCTTGGTATGTCCATAACTTTCATTCAGCCATGCCATGTCTATTTCATTGTCAAAATGACCAATATTACAAACAATGGCTTTGTCTTTAAGGGCTAAGAAATATTCTTTTCTCAGTATGTCTTTATTCCCTGTAGCGGTGATGACGATATCTGCATTTCCGATAACATTAGACAGTTTCTTTACTTCATAACCATCCATGGCCGCTTGGAGGGCACAAATGGGATCGATTTCGGTTACGGTAACGATTGCTCCGGCTCCTTTAAAAGAGGCGGCAGTTCCTTTCCCAACATCTCCATATCCAGCCACGACGACCCGTTTTCCGGCCAGCATCACATCGGTAGCCCTACGGATCGCATCTACAGCACTTTCTTTACAGCCGTATTTGTTATCGAATTTGGACTTGGTTACCGAGTCATTCACGTTGATCGCTGGGAGGGGTAGCGTTCCGTTTTTCATTCTTTCATAAAGACGATGAACACCCGTAGTGGTCTCTTCAGACAAACCTTTGATGTTTTTTACCAACTCGGGGTAGTGATCCAAAACCAAATTGGTCAAGTCTCCACCATCGTCCAAAATCATATTGAGGGGTTCGCGCTCTTCGCCAAAAAACAAAGTTTGCTCGATACACCAGTCAAATTCTTCCTCATTCATTCCCTTCCATGCATAGACCGGGATTCCGGCAGCAGCGATGGCCGCAGCAGCATGGTCTTGGGTTGAGAAAATATTACAGGAACTCCATGTCACCTCGGCTCCTAAAGCGGTCAGTGTTTCGATCAAAACAGCCGTTTGAATGGTCATGTGGAGACATCCAGCAATTCGCGCTCCTTTGAGCGGCTGACTTTCACCATATTCTTTACGCAAGGCCATCAAGCCCGGCATTTCTGCTTCAGCCAAATGAATTTCTCTTCTGCCAAACTCGGCCAAGGACATATCCTTTACTTTGTAGGGCAAATAAGTAGATGCTGTTTTCGTTCCCATAGTTGTATATTTATTGTCAATTTTAAGCAAAAGTACGTACTTTAATTTCAATTTCAAATGCCACTAGAACAAAGGGTCAATATTGATGAGCAAACCCAGATTTTGATCTGGCAAATTGAAGAAACTTTGGAGGCGCTTCAAAAAAATCTTAAACTGTCTAAAGCCGACAAAATTAGATTCCAAAAACGAAAGATCATCTCCCATCAAAAAGAGTTTTTGGCTTCCAGAAGGCTCCTTTTGGAAGCGGGCGTTTCCCCAGAGGGTTTAAGTCATGACCCCGATGGCATCCCCCATTTGGAATCCGGTCAGCAGCTTTCCATTTCTCATACAAAAAACTTAGCAGGAATTGCTTTGGGGAGCCAACCCTTAGGAATTGATTTGGAAGTTTATCGACCAAAGATTGAGCGTATAGCCCCCCGTTTTTTAAATGCCGAAGAAAACTATGCCCTAGAAAGTCCTATGAAAATCGAAAAACTCAGCTTGATTTGGACGGCAAAGGAGGCCCTATACAAAGCCCTTAAACAAAAAGGGATTGTTTTTTCTGAACAACTTCTTGTGGCACCTTTCCAATGGGGAGACCCAAGAGGAAGTGCAAAAGTTTTTATTTCCGATAAAACCCTCGATTTTTCTCTTAATTTTATTGTCAGAAAGGCGTATTGTGGCACTTTGGCCACCCAAAAAATCTAATTTATCTATGAAAATTTCAGTAGAATTGACACTGCTTCCCCTGAATGATAATTTTGAAATTCCCATCAAAAATTTTATCAAAAAACTTCGTACCCTGGGGTTTAAAGTAATCGAAAACCCAATGAGTACACAAATCTATGGGGAATACGATGCATTAATGTCTTCCCTCCAAGAAGTGATTAAGCAAAGTTTTGAGAACGAGCCTTCCGTGGTTTTAAACATGAAAATCATCAAAGGAGACCGCAGCGCCTATGTCCCCAGTTTTTGAGTTTTTATTCGGGCAATACAGTGGTTATGCCACCATGGATATTGTTCTGGAAGCTATCGGGGTTCTTTTTGGATTACTCAGTGTATGGTATGCCAAAAAAAATACTGTTTGGGTTTATCCCACCGGTATGATTTCCACCGCCATCTTTGTCTATCTATTGCTCAAATGGGCCTTATTGGGTGACATGATCATCAACGCTTACTATTTTGTGATGAGTGTCTATGGCTGGTATTATTGGACAAAAAAAGAGGAGGAGGTCATTGTACACCCCATTTCTTCAATAACCAAAAAAGAATTCAAAATCGCTCTATTGCTTTTTGTGGCCAGTCTGTTCTTTGTCTTTTGGGTATATCAAGCTTTTGATAAATGGGTGGATTGGACTGCCTATGTGGACACTCTAACCACCGCCATATTTTTTGTGGGCATGGGCTTAATGGCCCGCCGAAAAATAGAACATTGGCTCTTTTGGATCGTCGGGGATGTCATCTCCATTCCCCTCTATTTCTACAAAGGGCTTGCTCTGACCAGTTTACAATACATTATCTTTACCCTTATTGCCATCTTCGGTTACCACTCATGGAAAAAGATCTTAGACAAGTCCACTCCCATATCCCTCGAGTAGTACTCTACGGGCCAGAATCATCGGGCAAAACGACCTTGGCCAAAGCCTTGGCAGATCACTATCAGACCCAATGGGTGGAGGAATATGCCAGAGATTACCTCCAAAAAAAATGGGACGAGCAACAAGCTGTTTGCACTTTAGAAGATCTGCCACATATCGTTGCCGGCCAATTGGAAAGGGAAAATCAAAAAGCGATCACAGCCAACAAGCTTTTGTTCTGCGACACCAATGTGGTGGTTACTCGGGTATGGTCTGAAACCCATTTTGATGGCCATTGCGACACTGAGATTTTGGAGTATTCCAAAAAGTTCAAATACGACCTATACTTACTTACGGGAATCGATGTCCCTTGGGTTAAAGATGATTTAAGAGATCGGCCAGATGATCGTCAGAGGATGTTTGATTATTTCAAAATGACTTTGGAGGAGATGCAAAAAAAATATTTGATTGTGGAGGGAAATCCAACGGCTCGATTGAATAAGGCCATGGATTTCATTGATTCGTGGTTAAAAAAGAAGTAAAAGCTTTTTAATCATTCTTCTCTGACTTATCTTTGACCCATATCTCGAAGGGGTGCCCGCCATTGGTAGGCTGAGATCATACCCATAGAACCTGGGCGGGTAATGCTGCCAAGGGATTTTTAATTAACACATAAAACTAAGAATAATCACCCCTTTTATTCGAATAAAACTATTCGAATGAAAACGATTTACTTAAGCTTTTTTGCGATGACCTTTCTAACGCCATCGCTTGCTCAAACTACTGCTGTCCAAGACAGTATTCCAGAAATTCAATTAGAAGAGGTCAAACTCGCCGGACTTAGAGTCGATGAAGATCAACCTTTTTCCTTTAGCAATGTGGACAAAGAAGAACTGGTCTCCAGAAATCTGGGGCAAGACCTGCCCATACTGCTCAATTATCTGCCCGGGGTGGTCACCACCAGTGATGCCGGAGCTGGAATCGGGTATACTGGAATTCGAGTAAGGGGGAGTGACGCCACCCGAGTCAATGTGACCATCAATGGGATTCCCTACAACGATTCCGAAAGTCAGGGGGTCTATTGGGTGAATATGCCCGATTTTGCCTCTTCGGTTTCTTCCCTACAGATCCAAAGAGGGGTGGGAACTTCCACCAACGGCTCTGGGGCCTTTGGTGCCAGCATCAATTTGCTCACCGATGAGGTCTCCCAAAAGGCTTATGCCGAAATGGCCAATACCCTGGGAAGTTTTAACACACTAAAGCACACTATGAAATTCTCCACCGGACTGCTCAACGATCACTTTGAATTTTCGGGTAGGCTGTCCAAGATTACCTCCGACGGTTTTATAGAACGCGCCACTTCTGATTTAAAATCCTATTTTTTTCAAGCAGCTTATCAAGACGAAAACACCCTGATCAAAGCCCTTGTTTTTGGAGGACACGAGATCACTTACCAATCTTGGTTTGGGGTGGATGCCAATACTTTGGCAACCAACCGTAGCTATAATCCTGCAGGAGAAATTTATGACGATAACGGAAATTTAGAGGGTCACTACGACAACCAAGTGGACAATTACCGACAAGATCATTATCAGTTTCATTGGAATCAAAAGATTGATGATTATACCAGTCTCTCTTTAGGATTGAACTATACCTATGGGAGGGGCTATTACGAAGAGTACAAAGATCTGTGGTTCGAACAAAATGTCAATTTTTCTTCAGATAATAATTTTAGTTATTTAGGATTACAGCCAGTTAACATTGGAGGAACGAGTATTGATACGACCGAAAATATTATTCAAAAATGGCTTGACAATGATTATTATGTAGCCACTTTTTCGCTCAATAAGCAAAAAGGGAATACCGAATGGAATTTGGGATTACTCTACAGCAGCTATGTAGGAGACCATTTTGGAGAATTGATCTTTGCAAATTATGCTTCGGGTGTTCAGCCAGGCCATCGCTTTTATGAAAATCAGGGCGATAAAAAAGAAGGGAATATATATGCCAAAGTCAACCACCGATTTAATGACCGTATTTCAGGCTATTTGGATTTGCAATACCGAAGTATAAGTTATAGTACAAATGGAAATCTCAAAGGGCCAGAGCCCATCAGCATAGATGAAAATTATGGGTTTTTCAATCCCAAGGCAGGACTGGTTTACACCTACACTCCCAAAAATAAATTTTATCTATCATTTGCCAGAGCCCATAGAGAACCCAGCCGGGCAGACTTTGAAAATGGAAACCCCCAACCGGAAGAACTCAACGACTATGAATTGGGGTGGCGTTACAATACAGAAAAAGCCAACCTATTGGTCAATTTCTATTTTATGGACTACACCAACCAACTGGCCCTTACTGGAGCTTTGGATGATGTGGGAACCCCCATCAGAGAAAACATAGGGAAAAGCAGCCGATTGGGCATAGAAATCGAAGGAACTTTTTCGCTTGCCAACCGATGGACTTGGCAGCCCAATCTTACGCTGAGTCGCAATCGAAATCATGATTTCTATTTTCTTCGCGATGGGGTTTTGTCCGATTTAGGGGATACCCACCTTTCTTTTTCCCCCGCTATGGTAGCCGGGAACATCCTTGTTTTTCAGCCTTCAACCCAATGGAAAATGGCTTTACTGACCAAATATGTTGGAGAACAGTACATGGGGAATATCGATGCCCAAGCGTCCAAATTGGAAGCCTATACAGTATCAGATTTAAATGTCAACTATCAAATCCTTCCCAAAAGCCTGTTTAAAGAAATCAATATTTCAATCTTGTTGAACAACTTTTTGGGAACAAAATACATTTCCAATGGCTATTTCTACACTTTTGATGACGACTATTCCGTCCCAGGGGTGGTGACCACGGTGGAGGGGGCAGGATATTATCCTCAAGCTCGTTTTAACTTTTTGGCAGGAATTAATTTGAGATTTTAACGCAGATAGACCAGGCTGAATCGAAGAACAGGAATTCCAACGGATTCTGCCGCATGAGTATTGATAAACTGATTGAGTAAGAACACCAACCTTAACTTTTGATTAAACTCCAGACCCGTTTGGAGTCCGTATCCATAACTTATGGGCTTCAATTCATTGTCAAAAAAGTGTTCTAAATTCTCACTATTGGTTTGATTCATCATCAAGCGGGGATTGATCCAAAAATCGATCCTTTTATTTTCGAGAGCATCTTCATAAAACAATCTTTGATACAATAAGCCTAATGAGCCATAATTACTGGTAAAATTGGTTTTAAAACCTTTGAGAGGAGTTCCTTGGATTCCTTTGATTCCCATACGGGAACTGATTTTTAAGCTGCTTTTTTCTTTTTCCCGAAGGGAAACTGAAAAGTAAAAACCGCCGTTAAGCCTTCCCCCCAAAGGGTTGAGTAAGTGAGACAAATTGTTTTTTTGGACGTCCTTGTTTCCACTTATCACAGTATAAGTACTCAATAGATATAATCCTCCCATTAATCTTTTGGAGGACTTGTAATCGACCCCCATTAACTCGGTACTGAAATCTAGGTGCCCCAAAGTCGTCACCCCACCGATAAACTTTTTCAAAATATTCACCTTAAAAAAACTTTCTTTTTTTACTGGAGATCGATAATCCAACTCCAATAGCTGGGCGTCTAGACTGAAAAAAGAGACCAATATCAACAAGTAGAGGATTTTTTTCATGATTTGGGAAAGAGAAGTTAGTTAGAGATAATCAATGTGTTACCCGAACGTCTTACGTTGTAAAACAACATAGGGTAGGGGGTTTGATTATTTTCTTCGGGATTGAGCAATTGGCCAGTAGCCAAACTGTATTCAAAACCTTCACAAGAACATTCTGCCAAAACCCCTGTAATCGATAAGCGAGAACATTCTTTGATGACATGATTGGGGCAGCTGGCTTCCCATGCCAGAAAATCATTTCCGTTGAGATTAAAAACCAATATACCGCTGATTCCTCCTTGACTGATGCTTGCTCCACCTCCAGCATATCTTAAATTGTCATAGCTTGGTAAATTGAGGTTTAAGTTGATGTTAAAATTTACCGAGCTAAAATATGGGTTACGATCAATTTTATCCTTCCCACAACCGTATAAAGCTAACAGCAGTAGCGTGAATATAAAAAAGAAAGTTTTACCAAAAACGCTCAATTCCTTATCTTTGATATTAGTCTTCGTGCAAATGGCATTCATTTGACAACATAAATTAACAAAAAAGTGAGTAAAGTATCTTATTACACGGAAGAAGGTTTGAAAAAACTCAGGGAAGAGCTCAATCAATTAAAAGATATTGAGCGTCCAAAAGCTTCTCAAGCCATAGCAGAGGCTCGGGATAAAGGCGACCTGAGTGAAAATGCAGAGTATGATGCTGCCAAGGAAGCTCAAGGGCTTTTGGAACTTCAAATCTCTAAAATGGAAGCCACCCTCTCCAATGCTCGACTTATTGACGAATCCCAACTCGACACCTCCAAAGTCTTGGTGCACTCCAGGGTCGAGGTGAAAAACAAGAGTAATGGCGCTAAGATGAAGTACAAACTCGTTGCACAGAGCGAAGCCGATCTCAAAACAGGTAAAATCTCTGTTGATTCTCCCATTGGAAAAGGCTTACTTGGAAAAAAGCAAGGAGAAACAGCCCAGATTACCGTACCCAACGGAACCATTGAATTGGAAATTATTTCCATTAGTCGCGACTAAGATGGCAGGGATTTTCTCAAAAATCATTAAGGGAGAAATACCTTCTTATAAAGTTTACGAAGACGAAAAGTGTTATGCTTTTTTGGACATCAATCCCAACGCGGTGGGACATACCCTATGTGTCACCAAAACAGAAGTAGATAAAATCTTTGACTTGTCAGAGGAGGACTATAATCATTTGATGCAATTTTCCAGAAAAGTGGCCTTGGCGGTTCGAAAAGCCATTCCCTGTAAAAGGGTAGGCATGAGTGTAATTGGCTTGGAAGTACCTCATGTTCATGTCCATTTGATCCCTCTTCATACTATGGAGGATGCAACATTTCAAAACAAACAAAGCCTAACTCCCGAGGAGTTTAAATCTGTTGCAAAAAAAATTCAGAATTGTATTTAGTGCTTCTTTAATACGATTTCAAAGGTTGTTCCCTTGTCCAATTCAGAGGATTTAACGCTTATTTTGCCCTTGTGGTAATCCACAATAATCCTTTTGGCCAAAGAAAGCCCTAGACCCCATCCCCGTTTTTTGGTGGTAAAGCCAGGACTAAATATCTTTTTAAAGTTCTCTTTTTTGATGCCCGAACCTGTGTCGCTGATTTCGATATGGATTGCATGGGCTTCATCCCTTAGTTTTAGACTGATTTCTCCCTTCCCTTTCATAGCATCAATACCGTTTTTCATCAAGTTCTCTAGAGTCCAGCTAAAGAGTTGGGTATTGAGTGGCAGCATAATTTTTTTATCGGGAAGTTCGCTTTGGAATTGAATCAAATCAGAGCTTCGTCTTTTGAGATATTGTAAAGTTTTTTGGGTTTCACTCACAACATCGGCCGGGCTTAATTCTGGGAGTGAGCCCACCTTTGAAAAGCGATCTGTGATGATTTGAAGCCTTTCAATATCTTTTGCCATCTCATCCAATGGCTCACTTTTTTCTTTTTCTTGGAGTAGCGTAATCCAGCCGATCATTGAGGTTAGTGGTGTGCCAATTTGATGGGCAGTTTCTTTGGCCATGGCTGCCCAAAGTCGGTTTTGCTCCGAAATTCTGGAGGTCTTAAAAACAAAATACAAAACGGCTCCAAATAGAAAAATAATCAGCAACAAAGCCAGTGGGTAATACTGAAGTTTTTTGAGAAGAATAGAATCCCCATAATACAATTTTTGATTGATATTCGACAAACTGTCTTGATAACGAATCAAAATAGGTTGGTTTTCTCTCTTGATTTTATCCAATCGATTATAGATCACCAGCGAGTCTTCCCTCTTGGGATCCCAGTCAATATTTTTAAATCCAATGATTTTCCCTTTTTCATCGACTTGTATCATGGGATTGATCCAAGTTTGTCGGAAAACCAAATGAAAAGTTAGGTTATTGACCGTAGTGTTTTCGATCAGTTCCTGTTGGGCCATTCCCCAAAGCTCCATTTTGGCGCGCTCCTCTTTTTTGAGGTTTTGAAATAAAATATTGGTGTTCCACAAAATCAAGGCAACGATAAAAAAGGCTACCAAAAGCCAACTGTTGTTCTTGTTTTTTTTGATGAAAGTCAGCAACTTACTGCAGTATTTGATAAAGCTAATATACTGTAAATAAAAGAAAAGCATTCCGCTCCCTTCCAGACAAAACTTTTTTTAAATTTGCCTTAATATCAAAAATCACACTATGGAAGTTACTGGAAAAATAAAATGGTTGGATGAAACCAAAACTTATGGAAACAATGGTTTTAGAAAAAGAGAGGTGGTGGTTACCACAGAGGAACAATACCCCCAGCATATTCTGGTAGAGTTTGTCCAAGATAAGTGTGATTTGCTGAATGCTTTTCAAATCGGACAAAATGTAAAAATTGGAATCAACCTCAAGGGACGTGAATGGGTCAATCCACAGGGGGAGACCAAATATTTCAACTCCATACAAGGATGGCGAATCGAGGTTGTGGGTAGCACATCGGATTCGGAAATGCCTCCCATGCCTCCTCCACCAGCTTTTGAGCCTGCAGAGGGTGATGCTGACGGCCCAGATGATGATTTACCTTTTTAGATTAAAGGCTTAATTCCTTATACCGATAGCAATCCACCAAATGATCATTGACCATCCCAGTCGCTTGCATATGGGCGTAAACTACTGTGGGGCCTACAAACTGAAAACCGTTTTGCTTTAAATCTTTGCTGATTTTTTCTGAAAGGGGAGTTTTTGCAGGGATATCTTCCAATGTTTTAAATCTATTTTGTAGGGGTTGTCCTCCGACAAAACCCCAAATGTATCGGGAAAAAGTGCCGTGTTTTCGTCGAATTGCGATAAATCGTTGGGCGTTGGTGACTGCTGCTATGATTTTTTGTTTGTTCCTGATGATGCCTTCGTTGTTCATCAAAGCCCTTTTTTTCGTCTCTCCATATTGCGCTACTTTTTCATAATCAAACGCATCAAAAGCAACTCGAAAATTCTCTCTTTTTCGCAATACGGTAATCCAACTCAGTCCAGCTTGGAAGGTTTCTAAAGTCAGAAACTCAAACAACTTGTGGTCGTCAAAAACAGGAACCCCCCACTCTTGGTCGTGGTATTGTTCGTATAAGGCATCTCCTTTACACCAGGCGCAACGTTTGATTTGGGTTTCCATGACCTACACAAGTTAACTTTTTTNNTTTTTTGTTTGAGTTATTTTATCCCAAAGCAACGCGTTTAAAAGCGGTTACGACCAAATCCGGATCAGCAGATTTAACGTAGTCGGATACAGAAATTTTACCATCTTTTATATAGGCTTGGTTGACCAAAGTATTGTCTTTGAAAAAACGTTTGATTTTTCCTTTTGCAATATTGTCCAACATGGCTTCGGGTTTACCTTCTTGACGCAATTGGTCTTTGGCGATCTCGATTTCTTTTTCAACCACACTGGCATCAACACCTTCCTCATTGAGGGCAATGGGATTCATGGCAGCGGCTTGCATGGCTACATTTTTGGCGACCTCTGCGGCATTGTCAACAATGCCTGAAAGTCCGACCAAAGTGGCAATTTTATTCCCCGCATGGATATAAGATCCTACATAGGGAGCAGTGAGCTTACTGAATCCACCGATTTCGATTTTTTCACCGATGAAACCGGTTTGTTCAGTTAGTTTTTCGGCTACAGTCATTCCTTGAAATTCGCTTGACAGGAAAGCCTCTTTAGTCTCAAAAGCAAGGGCATGGTCTGCCAATGCATGGGCCAATTCTAGATAGGAATCGTTTTTGGCGACAAAGTCGGTTTCACAATTCACTGATACCACGATACCTGCCGTGTGGTCTTCGTTGACTTTGGCCAAAGCGGCACCTTCAGAGGATTCTCTATCGGCACGATTGGCAGCAACTTTTTGACCTTTCTTTCTGAGGTTTTCAACGGCTTTGTCAAAATCTCCCTCGGCTTCTACCAAGGCTTTTTTGCAATCCATCATACCCGCTCCTGTAGATTTTCGCAGTTGATTAACTTCTGCTGCTGTAATTTTCATACTCAATGTATAATGATTAATTATTCTTTATCACCACCAGCATCAGCGGCTTCGTCTTGTGATTCTTCGGCTTTGGTTACTTCTTCTGCCGCTTCCGCAACAGGAGTTTCTTCCTTGGATTCCTCAACGACAGGAGTTTCTTCTGCCGCTTCCGCAACAGGATTTTCTTCCTTGACTTCCTCAACGACAGGATTTTCCTTTACAGCTTCAGCAACAACTTCTTCGGTTTTTTCGGTCTCCGTAGCCCCTTCGGTAGCGGCTTGCTCTTGAGTTTCTTTTTCGTTTTTACGCTCATCTAGGCCTTCTGCGATGGCGTCAACAACTAAAGACATGATTTTGTCAATGGACTTGGTTGCATCGTCATTGGCAGGGATAACAAAATCCACCTCTCTGGGATCGGAGTTGGTATCAACCATGGCAAAAATCGGAATCTTTAACTTTTGCGCTTCTTTGATGGCGATGTGTTCTCTTTTGATATCAACAACAAAAAGGGCACCAGGAAGACGGGTCATATCATTGATAGAGCCTAAGTTTTTCTCCAATTTCGCTCTCAGTCGGTCAACCTGTAATCTCTCTTTTTTAGAAAGGGTTTCGAAAGTACCGTCTTTTTTCATTCGGTCGATGGCTGCCATTTTTTTAACAGCTTTTCGAATGGTCACGAAGTTGGTCAACATCCCTCCGGGCCAGCGCTCGGTAATGTAGGGCATTTTGACTTTTTGAGCCGAATTAGAAACAATGTCTTTGGCTTGTTTTTTGGTGGCTACGAAGAGAATTTTTCGGCCAGAGGCAGAGATTTTTTTCAAAGCCTCGGAGGCTTCTTCGATCTTGGCCACTGTTTTATAGAGGCTGATGATGTGGATTCCGTTTCGCTCCATATAGATGTAGGGAGCCATGTTGGGATTCCATTTGCGGGTAAGGTGTCCAAAATGGACGCCTGCAGAAAGCAGGTCTTTTACGTTGGTTTGTGCCATAGTTTTAGTTTACGTTCTCTTGAAAGTAGCAATAAACCTTTGGGTTTATTTAGATGCTAAACTGGTTCCCGCCTTAGCGGTTCAAGCAACAGGGTTTAATGAAATAAATGAACTTATCAGCTCTAAAACGCAATTAACGTTTAGAGAATTGATATTTTTTCCTTGCTTTTTTCTGACCGAATTTTTTGCGTTCCACCATTCTGGGATCACGAGTCAATAGGCCCTCTGGTTTTAATACCAAACGATTTTCCTCGTTGATTTTACACAAGGCTCTGGAAATTGCAAGTCGAACTGCTTCTGCTTGACCATTGTAGCCACCGCCTTTGACGGTTACTTTGAGGTCATAATTGCCTTCATTCTCTGTTAGGGCAAGAGGCTGAACGATTTTATATTGTAATGTAGCAGTAGGAAAAAACTCGGTGTAATTCTTTTTGTTAACCGTGATGGCTCCTTTTCCTTTGGAGACATAAAGACGGGCAACAGAGGTTTTTCTTCTACCGATAGTATGAATGACTTCCATCTATATATGTTCTTTAATATTAATGGTTTTAGGTTTTTGGGCTTCGTGGCTGTGTTCGCTGCCGACAAATACCTTTAGATTTCTATACAAAGCGGCTCCCAATTTGTTTTTCGGCAACATCCCTCTTACGGCATTTTCGATCAAACGCTCAGGGCCTTTGGCACTCAACTGCTCTGCATTGAGGAATCGCTGTCCACCAGGATATCCCGTATGGCGGATGTATTGTTTTTGTTTCCATTTATTCCCCGATAGGCTTACTTTTTCGGCGTTGATGACAATGACGTTATCACCACAGTCAACATGGGGGGTGAAATTGGTTTTGTGTTTTCCTCGGATGTGTAATGCTACGACGGAAGCTACCCGCCCCAAGGGAACGCTGTCAGCATCAACCAAAACCCACTGCTTGTCAACAGTTTTGGCATTGGCTGAAATGGTCTTATAACTAAGTGTATCCACAATAATAATTTTATATATACCCTTTAAAGGGGTGCAAATCTACAATTATTCCGTTTTCCGTAAAAATATTTTACCCTTTTTTTAACGGATGACCGTATTTTGAATTCTATAAATTTTTTGATTGATAACCCTTAAATAATTGACCTACTGTTTTTTTGCTGCTAATTAATTTTTTTACCGCCCCAACTTTATTTAAAACTTACGATTTTTTACATTGTTTTGGAGACTTGAAAACCATTTCAATTAATTCCTTTTGTGGGCTTTTGTTGTGGGATTAATTACGCTTCTTACAATTTATTATTATCTTTACGCAAGAATAGTCCCAAATCTGTTCTACTGCCGTTAACCTACTGTGTGTTTCGTTTTACATATTTTGGGATAATTCTTTGATTAAGAGCATACTCTAATTAGCGACTATGTCCCACTCTGAAGGAGAATGACTGCTTATTTGAGAGGATTTAATTTAAATAAGTAAAATGAAAAATATCATTTACAGTGTAGAACGATTCCACCCAAAAAAAATAATCTTTTTAACTTTACTGTTTCTTTTTTGTATAAAATGTTCCAAAGAGGATGATCCGATAGTTTTTTCTGATTTTACCATTGTTGGGATAACTGGAACAGATTCTATTGTTCTTGATTGGGAAGATGTAACAGCATCAAATCAGCAAAATATTACCTATGATGTTTATGTAAATGATGTTTTGAAAGAGGAAGATTTAAATAGATCAGAATTTACCGTTGTTGATTTAGATTCAGAGGTTGAATATTTAATTAAAATAATTGCTAAAGTCGAAACTGGACACCAAAAAGAGGTTGAAGAAGTCTTTACCACAAAAGCTAAACCCATACCATCTCAATTCACAATTACTTTAAAAAGCATAAGCTCAAAAGGGTTTGCTATTGAGTGGACTGCTTCAACAATAACGGGAGATCAAGGAGTTAGGTATGACGTTTTCCTAGATGATAGTTTGGTAGAGAAAGATTTGAGCGAATTGACCTATGATTTTTTAGGTTTAGAGGCAAAAACAACCTACACAGTAAAAGTAGTAGCAAAGTCGGTAGAGTTTAATACCCAATCTGATCAATCACATACAATAACTACAGAAGATAAACCCATACCATCTCAATTCACAATTTCTTCAAAAAACATAAGCTCAAATGGATTTACCATTGATTGGACTGCTTCAACAATAACGGGAGATCAAGGAGTTAGGTATGACGTATTACTAGATAATAGTTTGGTAGCGAAAGATTTGAGCGAACTGACCTATGATTTTTCAGGCTTAGAGGCAAAAACAACCTACACGGTAAAAGTAGTCGCAAACTCGGTAGAGTTTAATACCCAATCTGAACAATTACATACAGTTACTACAAATTGATAATCCAATTCCAAACGATTTTACTTTAAGTGTAGACAATATTACTGCAAAAGGAGCATTTGTTTCTTGGACTTCTTTAACTATTAACGGAGATGGTGGAGTCTTAGCAGATATTTATGTTAATGAGTTAGTTTTAGGTGTGACTAATTCAGGCTATATACTTACTGATTTGACGTAGAAAACAAAATATAATATCAAAGTTATTGCCAGAAGTTCTGAATACGGAACGATCTTAGAAAAAAAATATCTTTTACTACAGCTGTATTCCCGACTACCTTTGAAGTGACATCTGCAGTAATTTATCAAAGGAGAACAGGGACTTTTGAATCCTTAACGTTTATATATAATGTAAATTAGTATTGCAGTATATTGTTTGAAGTAGTCATAAATCAGAATTATATAGCCCCCTATATTAAATTAATAGATAAGGCTAAATAAATACTTTTTAACCTATTTCACTTAAATTATTTATTAAAATAAAATTGAGTAATAAAACAGCAATTCTTTTTTTTCTGTTGAACAGGAATGGGTATCTTAGTTTAAGAACAACTCCAAATACAACGTCTTAGACCATGACTTGCTTAACGCTTTAATCAACATTTTTGTAGTCGCAACGGATTTGCTCAATGGGTATAGTTTTAAAATCTCTTGTTAAGCTGAGGGATAAGCTGAACGTAATTTTTATTAAAAATAAATGATAAAAGAGTCCGAAAAGTTGGATGATTATCTTGCTCCACACTTCATTCACAGGAGTAATTGGATCAGGGCGGCCGTACTGGGTGCTAATGATGGGATTATATCTACTGCGAGTATTGCCATTGGTGTTGCGACAGCCAGTGATTTGAGAGCGACCGTCCTGCTTGCAACACTGGCTGGCTTGGTAGCAGGTGCTTTGTCAATGGCTGCGGGGGAGTATGTTTCCGTAAGTTCACAAACAGATGTTGAAACAGCAGACATTGAACGGGAAAAGCAAGAACTGAGTGATATGCCAGAATTGGAATTACAAAGACTTGCGGATATTTATGAGAAAAGAGGTCTCAAAAAAGATACTGCTCTCAAAGTGGCGAAAGAACTAACAGCCCACGATGCTTTGGGCGCTCATGTTAGAGATGAATTGGGAATTATCGAAGTCAGTCGAGCAAGACCCCTCCAAGCTGCATTGGCATCTGGTGCTGCTTTTTCTGTAGGAGGCCTACTTCCTTTTATAGTGACCCTTTTGATGCCTTTGGAGATTTTGGAATATTCCCTTTATGGTTTTGCAATATGCTTTCTAATTATTTTGGGAGTATTGGCCGCCATAACAGGAGGTTCAAGTGTCCCTAGAGCCGTCCTTCGCATTACTTTTTTGGGAACAGTAGCCATGGGTCTTACTGCTATGGTGGGTTATCTATTTAATGTAAACCTGGGGTAAAGTCATAGAAACACAATCAATAACAATCAAAAATTTCATTCCGAAACTTTTACGAACATGGCCGAGCAAAGTAGAAAACACGGTTTAGAAATGGTCAAGAGGGGAGACCAAGCTCACATCCAAGCCATGAATAAAATGTAAAAACTCACGGAATCACCCCAAGCAATGGCGCAGTGGATGGAAAGTAAAAGGAAAGAGTTTGACGCTTTGCCCGATAACTAAGACAAAGCCATATCTGAATATAGTGTAGGGATAAAAACCGCTATACATAGCGGTGATGTTGTGTCTATGGATTTACCCCAAATTAGTCTCAATGAGCTTCCAACCAATTTTCTCCAAAGCCAATATCTACCAACAAAGGCAATCCGATATCGAAAGCATTTTCCATTTCGGTTTTTACCATTTTTTCAAAACCTTCTCTTTCGCTTTTCAGTACGTCGAAGACCAGTTCATCGTGGACTTGCAAGAGCATTTTGGACTGCCAATTTTCGTTTATGATTTTTTGATGGATTTGAATCATGGCCAGTTTGATGATATCGGCGGCACTTCCCTGGATGGGGGCATTGACCGCATTGCGTTCGGCGGCCCCTCTGACCACTGCATTTTGGGAGTTGATATCCTTTAGATAGCGGCGTCGACCCAGTACTGTTGAAACATAGCCGTTTTCTCTGGCAAAATTAACTTGGTCGGAAATATATTGTTTCAGTTGGGGATAACTGTTGTAATAGGTATCGATCAGCGCTTTGGATTCCGTTCGATTGAGCTTGGTTTGTTGACTCAATCCAAAAGCCGAAACCCCATAAACGATTCCAAAGTTTACCGTCTTGGCATTGCTCCTTTGTTCTCGGTTCACTTCCTCTATCGGCACACCAAATACCCTTGCGGCCGTTGCAGCATGAATGTCTTCATT
>DGPN01000022.1:20166-20582 GCA_002390455.1 Flavobacteriaceae bacterium UBA4439
ATATGGTCGCTGTCTCTGGGGATGAAAGCTTTTCGCACCTCTTGTCCTCTGGGGGTTCGGATGGGTATATTTTGCAGGTTAGGGTTGTTACTGCTCAAACGCCCTGTAGCGGCTACAGCTTGGTTGTAAACGGTATGAATCCGTAGGGTTTGAGGGTTCAGGTCATTGGGCAAAGCCGAAACATAAGTATTTTCTAGCTTTTGTAAGGATCGCCATTCCAATATCTTGTCCACAATTGGGTGATCTTTGGCCAAATAGGAGAGGATGTCTTCAGCTGTTGAATATTGCCCCGTTTTGGTTTTTTTGGGCTTGTCCACCAGTTTGAGTTTTTCAAAGAGGATCACACCCAACTGTTTGGGGGAGGCCAAATTGAATGTTTCTCCCACTTCACCATAAATATCTTTTTCCAATACCGC
>DGPN01000025.1 GCA_002390455.1 Flavobacteriaceae bacterium UBA4439
ATGTTTTTAGATACTTGGGCAGTATAGCCCGAGAGTTAGACTATGAACTGGTGATGGTCACCAATCAAGATGGATTGGGAACCGATAGTTTTCCAGAAGAGGAATTTTGGCCCTACCAGAACCACTTGGTCAAGTCTTTTGAAAACGAGGGTGTGATTTTTTCAGAAATACTCATTGATCGAACTTTTCCTCAGGAAGAGGCTGACACTCGTAAACCCGGCACTGGAATGTTGACCGCATATTTAGACAACCCTGATTATGATTTATCGGCCTCCTATGTTATTGGAGATCGATTGACAGACATGCAATTGGCCAAGAACCTTGGCGCTAAAGGGATTTTTATTGACAACCATCCCGATTTGGGAGCCGATGAAGTTAGTGACAATGATTTGAAAGAAACCATTGCCTTGAGTACCCAAAGCTGGGAAGATATCTACCAAATGTTGTTGTTAAAAGAACGTGCAGTTCGCTATGAGCGAAACACTAAGGAAACACAAATCTGTGTTGATCTTAACCTAGACGGCTCTGGAAAAAGTGAGATCAGTACGGGTATTTCATTTTTTGATCATATGTTGGATCAATTGGCGCGTCACGGTGGTGTAGATTTGGTCATTAAAACCAAAGGAGATTTGGAAGTGGACGAGCACCACACCATAGAAGATACCGCCATTGCTTTGGGAGAGAGTTTCGCTAAAGCTTTGGGCGATAAAAAAGGGATCGAACGCTATGGGTTTACACTGCCCATGGACGATGCGTTGGCCCAAGTGGCCCTTGACTTTGGTGGTAGAAGCTGGTTGGTTTGGGAAACAGAATTCAAAAGAGAAATGATAGGGCAAATGCCTACGGAAATGTTTTATCATTTTTTTAAATCCTTTGCTGACGGTGCCAAGGCTAACATCAACATCAAAGCAGAGGGAACCAATGAACACCATAAGATCGAATCCATTTTTAAAGCTTTTGCCAAAACCATTAAAATGGCAATCAAAAAAGATGTTAACCAAATGACTTTACCCTCAACCAAAGGGACTTTATAAGATGAAAATAGTCATTATAGATTATGATGCAGGAAATGTAAAAAGCCTCCAGTTTGCGCTGGAACGTTTGGGTATTGAGGCACAAATAACTCATGACACCGAACTTGTTTCGGCTGCAGACAAGGTCATCTTTCCTGGTCAAGGGGAAGCTTCCAGTGCTATGGAAAAATTAAAATCCAAAGCCTTGGATGTTTTGATTCCCCAACTCAAACAACCTGTTTTAGGTATCTGTTTGGGGATGCAATTGTTGTGTGAAAAAACCGAGGAGGGGAATACCAAGGCTCTGGGCATACTCCCAGAAACCGTCAAACGATTTCCCAATACTGTAAAAGTACCACAAATGGGATGGAATCAGGTACAACATCTATCGGAGGGCATATTTGAGGGCATCTCACAAGATTGTTATATGTACCTTGTTCACAGCTATTATGTTCCCTTAACGGTGGGCACCACTGCCAAAAGCGATTACGCAGGTACCTATAGTGTAGCAGTTCAAAAAGATAATTTTTTTGGCGTACAATTTCACCCAGAAAAAAGCAGTAAAGACGGCTTGCGACTTTTGGAAAATTTTTTGAAAATTTAGCATGAGAATTATTCCAGCCATAGATATTATTGATGGGAAGTGTGTTCGTTTGACCAAAGGAGATTACGCTACCCAAAAAATCTATAATGAAGATCCCCTCGAGGTTGCAAAGGCTTTTGAAGCAAGTGGGGTGTCCTATTTGCATGTGGTGGACTTAGACGGCGCAAAAGCCAAGAGCATTGTCAACTACAAAGTTTTGGAAAAATTGGCTACTCGAACTCGGCTGAAAATAGATTTTGGTGGAGGGTTGAAATCTGACGAGGACTTGAATATTGCTTTTGAATGTGGGGCGCAACAAATTACGGGGGGCAGTATTGCCGTAAAGCAGTCTGAAACTTTTAAGTCTTGGTTGACCCAGTATGGTGGTGATAAGATCATCTTGGGAGCCGATGTCAAAGACGAGCGAATCGCGATCAGTGGCTGGACAGAAACTTCTGATCAAGAATTAATTCCTTTTATTCAAAAATATCAAGAGGAAGGCGTTCGCTATGTGATTTGTACCGATATCAGTAAAGATGGAATGTTAGAAGGGCCTGCGTTTGAACTGTATCAATCCCTTTTGACGGCCTGTCCTGACATAAAACTGATTGCTTCGGGTGGAGTATCTGATATTGCAGAATTGCCCCGATTGTCCGATTTGGGCTGTGAGGGAGTCATTATCGGCAAGGCGATTTATGAAAAAAAGATAAGCATGAAAAGCTTAGAAACGTATATTGTAAAAAACAGTTGATTCATGTTGACTAAGAGAATCATCCCTTGTTTGGACATCAAAGACGGAAGAACCGTAAAAGGGGTCAATTTTGTAGATTTACGCGATGCTGGTGATCCTGTGGAATTGGCCACAAGATACACTTATGAAGGAGCGGATGAATTGGTGTTTTTGGATATTTCCGCTACAGAACAGAAACGTAAAACGCTTGCTGATTTGGTGTTGAAGGTTGCTGCAGCACTCGATATTCCTTTTACAGTAGGAGGGGGGATCAGTAGTGTGGAGGATGCCAAAATATTATTGAGAAACGGCGCCGACAAGGTTTCTATTAATTCGGCAGCCGTCCGACGACCCGAACTGATCAATGAATTGGCTGATGCTTTCGGCAGCCAGTGTGTGGTAGTGGCCATAGATGCCAAAAAAATTGAAGATCGTTGGCTTGTTCATTTAGTAGGAGGGAAAGTACCCACACCTATCGAATTGTTTGAATGGGCAAGAGAGGCAGAAGTTCGAGGTGCAGGAGAAATCCTTTTTACCTCCATGGATCACGATGGAACCAAAAATGGATTTGCCAATCCTGCCTTGGCTCAATTGACCGAAACGGTTAACATTCCCATTATAGCTTCTGGCGGGGCAGGAAAGACCGAACATTTTGTGGATGCTTTCAAAAAAGGGAAAGCAGATGCCGCATTAGCGGCCAGTGTTTTTCACTTTGGTGAAATTCCCATCCCAGAACTCAAAAAAATTTTAGAAAAGGAAAATATTCCAACAAGAATCATTAGATGAAAACAGCCAATTTTAATAAAAATAACGAAGGTCTAATACCAGCCATAGTGCAAGATGAACAAACCCGCAATGTTTTGATGTTGGGCTATATGAACGAAGAAGCGTTGGAAAAGACCCAATCATCGGGGAAGGTTACCTTTTTTAGCAGGAGCAAACAAAGACTCTGGACCAAAGGAGAGGAAAGTGGTAATTTTTTATTGTTTAAGTCTTATAAGGTAGATTGTGACCAAGATACTCTTTTGGTAATGGCTACTCCTTTAGGACCAACGTGTCACCAAGGGACGGACACCTGTTGGGGAGAAGAAAACTCCAATGGCTTGGCCTATATCAAGGAATTGGAGGCTGTTATTGAAGAACGTAAGAATAACCCATCGAAGGACAGCTATGTGAGTAGTCTTTTTGAAAAAGGGATTAATAAAATTGCACAGAAAGTAGGAGAGGAAAGTGTCGAAACTGTTATTGAGGCCATCGCTAATAATGAACCACTATTTATGGAAGAAGCGGCAGATTTATTTTTTCACTATCTCATTTTGTTGAAATCCAAAGGAAAGTCGCTAGAGGATGTTTTGGGGGTATTAGAGGAACGCAAGCGTTAAATTTTACTTTTCTTCGTTACTTATATCGATCGACTTTTCCATTATAAATAACAACGGATGGATCACACAATAAAATCATTGGTATGCATAACATAAATCCTGAACTATTTTCATTTTTTTCTAAACTGAAAGAAAACAACAATCGAGAGTGGTTTCTCGACCATAAAGCCGAATTCAAAGTATTGGAGGGCGAGGTGAAGTTGTTTATGAAAGAGATTGAACAAAGGCTACAAATTCACGATAAGATTGAAAAAGCCAAGATGTTTCGTATCTATAGAGATGTGCGTTTTTCCAAAAATAAAGCGCCTTTTAAAAATCATTTCGGCATTGCTTTTCATCGAGAAAAGCCAGCCCTCAGAGGGGGCTATTACCTTCATTTGGAACCTGAAAACAGTTTTTTAGGAGTAGGTTTTTGGGCACCTGATCCAAAGGATTTGTTTAGGATTCGAAAGGAATTAGAGTTAGATGCCGTGGAGTTTAGGGAGATTATGGCCGATCCTACTTTTCAAAAGTATTGGGGTGGTTTGAAGGGTGATGAAGTAAAAACAGCTCCGAAGGGCTTTTCCAAAGAACATCCTAACATTGATCTGATCCGGAAAAAGCAGTACACCTTTCATAAACTATTAGATGAAGAACAAATCATGTCGCAAGACTTTTCAGATTTGGTAAATGAACATTTTAAGCACATCCGTCCCTTTTTTGATTATATGAGTAGCGTGTTGACTACGGACCTGAACGGAGAAAGTCTTCTGAACAAATAGAAAAAAAGTAAATTTCTATACTGATATTTTTTGGTCAATAGGCTCAAAAAACTCTATTTGATTCTTGATGCGCTCCATCACCATCTGCATCATTCGTTTGTTTATTGAAGAAGAACTTTTACTGTATTCTTCGTATTCTTCGACCGTAAAATGACCAATGACCATGCCCTTTAAGACATTTCTGAATTTTTGGTCTTTAAAAATAGCTTTCTCTATATAGGCCAATCGCTTTTCCAAAGAGAGTTCATAAAAGACCCCTTTGTGCTTGACAATATAATTTTGAAAAACAGCCAGTAGGAGAGGGTTTTGGAGTTTGAGAATGGGTCGCAGGGTATGATTTTGGAAGCGTTCCTCAAACCCCATTTGTTCAAATGATTTGATTTTTCCTATTTCAGGGCGGATGCGTTTGAGATCATTCGGACGGTCGTTCATCATTTATGGTTTATATAAAATTACAAACTGCGATTCAAGACCACCGAATGAAGTAGCGGCTGTTATTCACATTTTTATCAACACCATAAAAAAATCGATTATTTGATCGCTAAAAGACGAATCAAATCGATAGCAAAACTCAATATATCATCGGGTTGCATTTCAATATTTATAGCTTTGAACGGCTTGGTTTAGATTTTTTTGTCGTTTTTTCCTACAGGGAAATCATGGGATCATTGAACAACAGTATACTTCCAATTCAACTCAATGACTTCGGAATAATAGTCATCAATAATCTTGAAAATTGAAACTAAAATCTCTTTCAAACTCTGTGAAAAGAAAATAATTTAGAACAGGTTTTAAGGTTGCCCGAGCAATCTGAAAATGTCAATAATTTCAATCGTGAGACATTGCATAATAAATCTGAAAAGATGGTTCAGGATATGTCCGTGTTCTGCGATATCAATGATCAATTGATTCCCTTCCAAATGTAAAAGCTCTGGATCATTAGGAAACTTCCTAGAGCTTATTTGGGACAATCGTTTCTTTTCGACAAGAAGAGTAGGGGATGATTTCTGGTTCTAAAGTCGTTCCAAAAGCGGAAATGTTAGAACATTGATCACGTCAAAAAACAATGAGAAATGAATCAGAGAGAGCGGCAATTGATTGCATAGTTTGTCTGTTCTCTAATGGTAATTTTTAAATATTAATTCACAAAATTTTATCTTAAACGTAAAATTTGAAACTTTTATAAAATTGAAAAATAACAGATTAAAAGTAATTACTTACTTATGACTGAAAAGCAAGAAAAAATATTGAACAGCGCCATTCAATTGTTTGCAAAAGAGGGTTATAATGCCGTTTCAACCCGATCTATCGCCCATAAAGCAGGGGTTTCAGAGGGTTTGATTTTCCGACATTTTAAAAGTAAAAAAGGACTTTTGGAAAGTTTGCTTAAAATTGGGGAGCAAAGGCTCGAAAAAACCATTTTATCCATTGAAGAGCTCACGCACCCTAAAGTAATACTTAAACATGTAATAAGCCTTCCTTTCAATATGGATGGGAATCAAAAGGATTTTTGGAAATTATGTTACAGCCTGGGATGGCAAATTGAAACACCAGAGCTTGTTTTTTTTGATCGCCTTAAAAATAAGGTGATTTCTGCCTTCAAATCTTTGGGGTTATCCGATGCACATACTGAAGCAAGTGCCTTTATGTTGATTTTGGACGGAGCTATGGTGTATATACTGCTAAAGAATCCTCAAAATGCGTTTGTCATATATGAAGCATTACTCGAAAAATTTCAATTGTAAATGATTATATAAGTAAGTACTTACATATGATATTTTCTGTTTATAGAAGTCTTTTTGTATAATTGAATTTTAGTTTTCTCTTGCTTAATTTCTTTTTTTGTTATTCAATTTTGTTTGAAGCACTGGTTTGTATTCTCAATTATTATATAAGTCCTTATGATCAGTCCATTTGCAATTACTATTATCATTACCACTTATAAGGATAATTATTTTGTTAATCTATAATTAATATTATGTCAAATAGTTTTGATTTAAAAAACACCCACTCTAGGTGGGTGCTTCTAAAATACTTTAATTATTGTCCATTAAAAAGATTCAATTCAGCTAATGTATCAATATAGCCTCCATCGGATTGATCATCAGTAGTTCCTGGCACACCATCAATACCATCCTGATTCACAGTATCGGCATCAAGTAATGTGTCAATACTTCCATCGTCAAACTCACCGTCTGCGTCGAAATCTACTTCATCTATACCAATTGTATAAGAAACGGCTGCTGTTCGTGTGTGAGCTAAATATGCGTCTATGAAAGGTCTGAATGCATCAACTACTGCTGCAGAACCTGAACCTGGAACAAACTGTTTGGTTTCTGACCCTTCTTCTGCAAATTGATAAGTTCCTTGAAAAGCATTATTTGTGATTGTCAAACTTATAGATGCTGATGGCTCAGTCAATACACTCGATCCAGGACCGTTAATACTACTTAGTGAAGTATTATTATCAATGGTGATTGTTTTTATTTTCTCGATAGTCGAAAGATCTAAGGTGGTTATCGAATGATTATTACTCACTGAAAGAGTCAATGCATTATCACCATTTAAATAAGTATGACCTAAGTTTAAGGAAGTAAGCGAAGAGTTTGAAGCAACTTCAGTTGTGATTATAACCCCACGAGTATCCAATGAAGCCAACAAACTATTTGACACAACTGATAGTATGCCAAGATGATTGGAATCCCCCATGACAACTGAAGTTAAAGAGGTAGTTTGAGAAATATCCAATCGATTAGCTTGCCCACCCGGTGAAACAGGCGTGGTTTTAGATCCAGTATAGGATAAACTTTTAATATAATTAACGAACACTGCATTGGATAAATCCAAATTGCTATACTGAGATCCAACTGTTAGGGCTTCTATTTCATTTCCAGAATAGCTACCAGTAACGAAATTAGCAACATTGACTGTATGGACACCACTACTGGGCATAATTAAATCACCAGTGACATTATTCATATCCAATTGAGGAATTAAAGCATCATACCCTCCATCAATGATAGCGTTATCTCTCAGGTCTATGTCACCATTTACCGTAGTTAATGCATCCAAAGAAATGGTTCCAGAAGCGGTGAGATCTAAGTCGTCTGAATCTACCAAATCATCCAAAAGGATATTTCCAGCTGAGGCCAATGTTATGTCATACCCATTGGTGTCTCCATCAACGATCGAAAGAATAATGTCTGAACCACTCAAAATAAGATCAATATCCTCATCCAAGTTTAATGGACTATTAAATGTAACACTACCATTGGGAACCTCCAACTCTAAATGTTCGTCATAGACAATGGGCATACTTGTTATTATTTGTGCCCCATCTGCTGTAAACTCTAAATTATCTCATAAAGGAAATTCCCCAAGGTTAAAATAAGTAATAGCGCTTGTTTTACTTCCATTAAAACTATCAAAAGCATCTCCACTAAAATTATCTGCATCAATAGTCAATTGAGATAGATCGATTAGTGTAGCGGTAGCTCCACTTGATGAAAAATATATATCTCCAGTTATAGATTTTATCTGTGGCAACCTTAATTCCCCGTCTATTCCATAAATTTGTAAATCTTCAAGATAGGTTACTTTTGGAAATAGATATTGAATGGAATCAGCGGGAAAAAATTCATCCGCAGCATCATTTGTTGCTGAATAATATTCAATATTAGGACAGTTAGTCAATTCTGGATGATAAACACGTCCCGTGGATTCATAAATCCCATAGGAAGCTACTTTTAGATTAGCCCAGACAATATCATAATCAGACTCATTGTAAACTGTTGCGTCTCCATCACCATTATTATCAGTGTCATCATCTTCATCTCTGTCATAGATTGCAACAACCTTTGCTAAAACAGCATTGATTCTATCTACCATTTCTTTAGAATCCAACTCACCTCCCTCGTCAATATCTATTTCAGCATCTCCATAGACTGCTACCATTGGAGAATTTTCTCCTTGGCTGAGGAATAAACCCTCTGCAGTTATTAAATCTTCAACATCGTCAATGTCTAAATTCGCATAAAAATTTTCAACTCCTCTAAGACTTTCTAAAGTTTCTAATATTAAAACAATTTCAGCATTTAGATCGGCAACTTCAATTTCTATACCAGAAACATCAGGCATATCATCCGAAATTATTTGGAGATTATTTTGAATTAAATCAATTTTCTCTATTAGAGAATCAATTTCTTCATCCATTGAAGAATTGTTATCTGCAACTGATTTCGCTAAATTTGAAATATCAGCTGACAGATCAGAAACGTCACTACTTAAATCTTTTAAAGATTTGATTTCATCACTAAGTGACTGAATTTTGTCGTTCAGTGCGTCAAATTGATCGTCATAATCCTGACAGGAATAAAATGTTGCAATTATAATGTATATAGTAAATAATTTTTTCATAATTATGGTTTTAGTTATATAAATATACTAATATGATCCATTATTATTACTAAATTTTAATTTTATAAAATTGTTATATTAATATTAAAAAAAAATCATCAAAAAAATAAATAGTCTTTCGGATTTGGTTAAACTAAAATTGGAGGGAATAGTCCCTGATAAACAGGAAACCGTATCACATGAACCCAATTTTCAGAAACAATATTTAGAGGCCCACTTCAGTAAAAAAGGCAGGGCTGGTAAAGTAGTGACTTTGATTAAAGGTTTTGAGGGCGAAACCGAAAACCTAAAGGAACTGGCCAAAATACTTAAACGCACTGTCAATACTGGCGGCTCCGTTAAAAATGGTGAAATTCTTATTCAAGGGAACTTTAGGGATCAAATCATCGAAAAGCTACATGCCATGGGTCATGAGGTCAAGCGAATTGGGGGTTGAGCTATAAAGCCCAATCGATGGGCTCTTTTCCTTTTTCCTTTAGATATTGATTCGCTCTACTAAAATGATCATTCCCAAACCAATACCCCCTATTGGCACTCAAGGGAGAAGGATGACCAGAGGTTAAAACGCAATGTTTTTCCCCGTCGATCAATTTCAATTTTTGCTTGGCATAGCCTCCCCACAATAAAAACACGTTGCTTTCATATCGATCTGAGAGTACTTGGATGATCTGATCGGTAAATTTTTCCCAACCTTTCCCTTGATGGCTTCCTGCTTGGTGGGCTTGAACGGTCAATGTGGCATTGAGCAATAGTACCCCCTGCTTGGCCCAAGGTGAAAGGTCGCCACTTTTGGGATAAGGAATCCCTACATCCTTTTCCATTTCCTTAAATATATTAATCAATGATGGTGGATGTGGAATTCCATTGGGGACAGAAAAGCATAAGCCTTGGGCTTGACCAGGGCCGTGGTAGGGATCCTGACCCAAAATCACCACCTTTGTTTTTTCTGGAGGACAAAGGTCTAAAGCATTAAAAATCATTTTTCCGGGAGGATAACAGCTGGAAGTAGCATACGCCAATTTTACAAATTCAATCAGTACTTTAAAATATGGAGATTCGAAAGTAGGTTGTAATATATTTTCCCAATGCGAATGTATGCTTACTGCCATGATTTCTTAATTTTGCATAGCTAATTTAGAAAAATAGATGGGGTACCTCCCAAAAAAAACACTTGAAGATCTTGAATTTTATAGGGTCACAGAACAAATCGCTGATTTTGCCATTACCCCTATGGGTAAGGATTCATGTATAGCTTTGGCGCCAATGCCCGATCCAGAAAGTCTTCGCAGTGAACTCTTCGCTGTTTCTGAATACTTAGCTTCTTTTGACAATGACAACAGGATACCCAATCACGGATTTGAAGACCTCTCCACCGCCTTTCAATTGTTGAAGATCGAAAACAGTGTGTTGGAGGTAAACGCTTTTAGAAATATTGCTGTGGCTTCCCAAACCGTTAATACCCTTCTGTTGTTCCTTAAAAAATTTAAGACCTACTATCCTACTCTTTATCAGTTGGGTAGCGAGATTGAGCTCAATAAAGAAATTAAAAAAGAAATCGACAATGTCATTGATCGATTTGGAGAAATCCGTGATAATGCCTCAGATAATCTCTATACCTTAAGAAAGCAAATTCAAGCCCTCAAAGGTAAAATTGCTCAAAGCTTTAACAAGGCCTTAACCCATTACCAAAACCTTGATTATTTGGACGATATTCGGGAATCAGTCGTGGAAAACAAGCGAGTATTGGCGGTCAAAGCCATGCATCGGCGCAAGGTCAAGGGAGGCATTATGGGGAGTTCTAAAACAGGAAGCATTGTTTTTATTGAACCCGAAGCCACATTGAATTTTTCAAGAGAACTTCAAAACCTTGTATTTGAGGAATCTGAAGAAATCAAAAAAATACTAAGTCAACTCACCGATTATTTGCGTCCGCTTTTGGATTTGATCAAGCATTATCAAAGTTATCTGATCCATATAGATACTCTCTTTGCCCGAGCCCGCTATGCTCAGGCCATCAATGCCTTGCTTCCGATTTTTTCAGATCGACAGGAATTGGAACTCAAAAATGCCTATCACCCCCTACTCTATCGTACCCATCAGTTGGAAAACAAAAAAACTTTTCCCCAAGACATCCATTTGGATCCTGAGAGCCGAATTGTTGTTATATCTGGACCTAATGCCGGAGGAAAAAGCATCACACTCAAAACCGTTGGCCTGCTTCAGTTAATGTTGCAAAGTGGAATACTGATTCCCGTTGACGAAAAAAGCAGGGTGTGCTGGTTTGATAGCATCCTGACCGATATTGGGGACAACCAATCTATTGAAAACCATCTAAGTACCTATTCCTACCGGCTTAAGAACATGAAAGGTTTTCTTAAGAAATGTGATGAT
This sequence comes from Flavobacteriaceae bacterium UBA4439, assembly GCA_002390455.1. Classification (GTDB taxonomy): domain Bacteria; phylum Bacteroidota; class Bacteroidia; order Flavobacteriales; family Flavobacteriaceae; genus UBA8316. The sequence continues at coordinate 11,277 of DGPN01000025.1, forward strand.
AAAACCCTCTTTTTAATCGATGAATTTGGAACGGGTTCTGATCCCGAATTGGGAGGTGCATTGGCCGAAGTGATCTTGGAGGATTTTTACGAACGCAAATCTTTTGGTTTGATCACTACCCACTATGCCAACCTAAAGCTTTTGGCCGATGAACAACCCGCAATGGTCAATGCCAATATGCAATTCAACGACAAGACCCTTGAGCCTATTTTTAAGCTCATCTTGGGTGAGGCTGGTAGTTCATTTACCTTTGAGGTGGCTCAAAAAAACGGTATTCCCTTTAGCCTTATCAATCGCGCCAAAAAGAAAATCGAAAGAGGAAAAGTTCGCTTTGACGCCACCATTGCCAAAATGCAAAAGCAACGCCAGCAGATGGCGCAAACTGGAAAATCACTCAGAGAAAAGGAAAGTAAATTCGAAAACGAATCTGAACGTTTAGAGAAACTCAATGAGAAACTGAAATCCAAACTGGTGAACTATCAAGAGTTGTTTGATCACAACCAACGTATGATTGTATTGGGAAACAAACTAAACGACTTGGCAGATCGCTTTTTTCAAAACAATAAAAAAAGACCTTTGATTGCCGAATTATTGCGTTTGGTGGAATCAGAAAACGCCAAGCGCAAGCGAAAAACTGCTGCTCAAGTCAAAAAAGAACGTGAGGTAAAAAAAGAAGTGGTACAAGAAGTGTCTGCAAAGCTGGTCAGTATCCGCAAGGAAAAAAAGAAAAAGAAAACCGCTCCCTCCCAGCCCAAACCCGTGGTTGATCTTAAAGTGGGGGATAAAGTCAGGATGTTGGATGGAAAATCGGTGGGCAGTATCGACGCTATAGAAAAACAAAAAGCTATTGTAAATTATGGCCTATTCACAACTCAAGTCAGTTTAGATCAACTGGAAATTGCTCCATGAGAACCCCACTATTATTTTATGATGGCCATTGTCCATTTTGTCATTTTTGGGTACGATTTATATTGAAATACGACCGAGAGAAACATTTTCATTTCGCTTCTCTGAGTGGAGAAACGGCACGTATGTTTTTTAAACAAAAGAAGATTGATGTACCTGAAAGCATCGTCTTGGTTGAGGAAGATGGTTATTTCTTGGCCACCCCTGCTATTTTCAGAATCATAAAAAAATTGGGCGGTGTTTTTAAACTTGGTTTGGTATTTCAATTACTCCCTCTGCCCTTGACAAATCAACTTTATTACTTTATAGCCAAAAATCGATTTTTATTGAGAAAACCCTACGATCGTTGCTTTTTGCCCAAAGAGGAATACAGAAAGTGGTTCTTAGATTGAGGGTTACTTCTTAGGATAATGATCGTCCCATTTCTTTTCTTTGGGTCTTTTGTGCAATTTCCCCAAAGATTTGGCTACGATCATAGAAACCGAGGCATCCCCAGTAATGTTTACTACGGTTCGGCACATGTCCAAGGGGCGGTCGATGGCAAAAATAAGCGCCAAGCCGGCTTCTGGTATTCCTGCTTGCCCTAAGACGATGACCAACATGACCATTCCCGCTCCGGGGACTGCCGCAGCCCCAATGGAGGCCAAAGTTGCGGTAAGTATGATTCCCAATTGGGTGCCTAGGCTCAAATCCATTCCAAAAGCCTGAGCGATAAATACCGCTGCTACGGCTTGGTAAAGGCTGGTGCCATCCATATTGATGGTCGCACCGATGGGCAATACAAAACTGGCCACTTCTTCATCTACTCCCAAATGCTCCTCAACCCGTTCCATAGTTACGGGAAGTGTCGCTGCACTTGAACTGGTGGAAAAGGCAAGCAGTTGTGCAGGGGCAATTCCCTCAATGAATTTTCTGGGCTTAAATTTCACAAACAAGCGAACCGATAAGAGATAAAATAGTCCCATCAAAATCAAACCAATCACCAAAGTGAGGGCATACATCCCCAAGGCACGGAACAAATCCAAACTAGGGGATTCGACTACCAGTGCTGCCAATAAAGCAAAAACACCGTAGGGTGCAACCAACATGATCAAATCAATCAATTTGAGGATCACCTCATTGAAGGCATCAAAAAAGTCTTTGACTGGTTTTGATTTTTCTTCTGGAATGAGGATCAGTCCAATGCCAAAAAATAAGGCGAAAAAAATGACTTGGAGCATATTGCCATTTTCTGTTGTAGCCTTAAAAATATTATCGGGAACCATATCTACCAAGGCTTGTAGTGGACCTGCGTCCTTTTGTTTTTGGGCGACAGCTTGTTTCTCTGCGGCATCCGATTGATAGGCTACAATGAGTTCTTGACGAGTATCCTCGCTAATACTGGCGCCTGGCTTTAGGGTATTGACCATGACGAGCCCTATCGACACAGCCACTACTGTGGTGATGATGTAAATTCCAATGGTTCGTCCGCCCATTTGGGAAAGTCGAGAGATGTCTTTAAGGTCAGAAACCCCTTTGATCAAAGAACCCAATATGAGGGGCATTGCGATGAGCTTGAGGGCATTGATAAAAATAGTACCAAAAGGTTTCACCCAATCGGAGATGAGTTTGGGACCCGCTTCAAACGTGGTAAAAAGAGCACCCACCCCAACACCGAGGATCATGCCCAGCATAATGCTCCAGTGTAATGGTATTTTTTTTATCATTATTTTTTGACTGCCCTGTTGAGGAGTGTTAAATCTGCCAAAACCAAAGCGGCCATGGCTTCAACAATAGGAACGGCTCTGGGAACAACACAAGGGTCATGTCGGCCTTTACCCGTCATTTCTACTGCCTCTCCTTTGTTGTTGATGGTTTGCTGAGATTGCATAATGGTCGCTACAGGTTTGAAAGCAACCTTAAAATAAATATCCATTCCATTGGAAATCCCGCCTTGGATTCCTCCAGATTTATTGGTTTTGGTAGTGCCATCCGCATTGTACAGATCATTGTGATTGCTTCCCCTATCCTTGGAACCTTCAAAACCACTTCCGTATTCAAAACCTTTTACGGCATTGATGGAGAGCATGGCTTTTCCCAATTCTGCATGGAGTTTGTTAAAAACGGGCTCTCCAAGACCCGAGGGAACATTTTGAATCACACAACTGATGATTCCTCCTACCGTATCTCCTTCTTTTCTGATTTGCTTGATGTATTGTTCCATCTCCACTGCTTTCTGTGGGTCTGGACATCGAACAGGGTTTTGTTCTATGGTTTTAAAATCTAATTCTTGATAGGATTTATCCATTTGGATTTCACCAACGGCAGACACATAGGCGGTGAATTTGATGTCGGGGAGAAATTGCTTGGCAATGGCACCAGCCACTACCCTACTGGCCGTTTCTCGGGCCGAGCTTCTTCCCCCACCACGATAGTCCCTGACGCCGTATTTGTCGTCGTAAACCTTATCGGCATGAGAAGGACGGTATTGGTCTTTGATGTGATCGTAATCTCTCGATTTTTGATTGGTATTGAAAATCGCAAAACCTATGGGTACACCAGTGGTTTTACCTTCAAAGATCCCAGAAAAAAATTCAACTTCATCGGGTTCCTTTCTTTGGGTTACTATGGCCGACTGACCAGGTTTTCTGCGATTGAGATCCCTTTGTATGGCTTCCATATCCAATTCAATTCCCGAGGGACAACCATCGATAACTCCTCCGATAGCAGGCCCGTGGGACTCTCCGAAAGAGGTTAATTGAAACAGATTTCCGAATGTATTTCCTGACATATGCTTATAAAACACAAATATAATGGGAAAGTTTTGATTAGGCCTGAGCCATAAGCCTCTATCCGCTATAGTGATAAAAATAATTCAAAATGATCGTTTGTAGGTTCGGATTGTTTTGGATCGAATACGATCATGCCCAATTTGAAAAAATTGACTGAAAAAACCACGCCTCTTTGCGCAATTATTTCTTTCCATGCTTTCCGCATTCCCTTGCTCCAATGGATATCATCAAAAACAACCAAGGCCCTGTCTGCGATGTTGTTTTTCAGCAATTCAAAATATTTTAAAGTTGCATCATAGCGATGATTACCATCGATAAAAAGTAAATCGAAGAGAATTTCTTTGTTTACTATATTTATTAATGTTTGATCATATAAACCATGCACTACTTCAAATTCTTGCTCTGTGGAGAGAAGCGTCAAACGCTCTTGGGCAATATCACATAAGCCTTTTACTCCTTCGAGGGTGATGAATTTTGAGTTTTTCTTCCCCTCCAAGGCCTTGAGAAAATACTGACCCGAAACCCCCAAATTGGTTCCTATTTCCAAAATATTATTGATGTTATTAGGTTTGGAGAGTTGATAAAAAAAACGAGTCCATACCTCGGGAGATGCTGCACGCTTGGCCACTTCAGCAACAGTCATTTTTGTTGTAGATCCAATTTCCTCAAAACTGATCTTTCGGGTGTCGGCAGACAAATCTGCTCTATATTGATGGAGCCTATCAAGGATTTGTTTTTCTTGGGGATTGTTTTCAGGATTTAATGTTTTCAAAAAAGCTTGAGCAATCTGCCTACCTTGAAGTCCATGTTTATCTAAGCTGTATATGTACTTGTTTTTCAACAGCTTACTTTTTATAAAATGTCTGAGTTTTAATAATTTAAGGTAAAGCATACTAAGTGTTCTTTTCAAAAAGAATGGGGTTAAGTTGGGAGTCGATCACCTCTCCTATTTTGACGCCTGGACACCAGGTTTCCCAATCATTCTTCTGTCCCTCATTTTGAGGAGCGATCAACTTCATGTCCTTGTCCATATAAATAGCGGTCATTACTTTTCTAATTTGATTGGTGCTATTGGGCCCTGCTCGATGAAACACCCAGCCAGAGTGAAAGCTGACTTCGCCCAAATCAAAGGGTTCAGAGACTTTTTTAAAATCGGTTACCCTCAATCTTTTTTCTATTTCTTTTTCACTTTCATCACTGATGGCCAAGGCTCTCCCTTCGCTGATGACTTGACTTCCCGCACTGAATTCCAAGGGGCCCATTTCTGGATCAATTTTTTGAAGAGGAATCCAAGCCGTAATCGTTTTATCGCTGCTCAAGGGCCAGTAGTACTGATCGGCATGCCAAGGGGTATAGCCTCCACTGCTCTCTTTAAAAAGGGCTTGGTCGTGATACATTCTTACTCCTTCCACTTGCATCAATTCTGTTGCTATCTTGGCCAATCGTTTGGAAAAAATAAATTTTTGGATTTCTTTGTTTTCAGTCCACAGGTTGAATATTTGTAAAAAAGCTTTTCCGTAGGTATCCCGTTTGGACAAATCATCAACTTTCTGGGTTTTTTCTCCCACTTTTTCAGAAATCAATTGCCCAAAATGCTTTAAAACAGGCTCATCAAAAACGTTTTTCAATTTGATGAAGCCATTTTTATTATAAAATTCGATATGATCTGGTCTTAAAACATAATCTCTGTTCAATAATTCAAAATGATCCATAATTTTAAATTTGATTCAACGCATAGCTTGGTACAATAGAGAAATGGGGTGCAATGCCTTACGGCTGGTTCCATCAGAAATTTGATGTCTGCAGCTGGTTCCGTTGGCGGCCACTAAGGTTGTTGCGTCCATTTTTCTGATGGAGGGAAAAAGACGTTCCTCTCCAATTTTTTGACTGATTTCAAAATGTTCTGCTTCATATCCAAATGACCCTGCCATTCCACAACATCCTGTGGACAGTAAGGTTACCTTATAATTCTTGGGTAAATTAAGTATTTTGAAAGTATCCGCTGGATTACCCAGTGATTTTTGATAACAATGGGCGTGTATCTTAATATTTTTTCCTTGGTCGGTAAAAGCATTGGTCGAAAGGTGACCTTTATCTATCTCATTGGCCAAAAACTCTTCAATTAAAAAACAATTTTCGGCCAACTTTTTTGCGTTGCTTTGGTCGTTGGCCAGTTTTAGATATTCATCCTTGAAGGTATAAAGGGCCGAGGGTTCAATTCCCAATAATGGAATTTCTGAATTGACAAGATCTTTGTATAGGGCTACATTCTGATTGGCACAAGCTTTGGCTTGTTCCAAAAAGCCTTTTGAAATATAGCTTCGTCCACTTTCTGTAGAGGGTAGAATGTTTACATAATACCCCAAACGCTTGAGGACTTCAAAGGCATCACGACCAGTTTTAACATCCAAATAGTTGGTAAACTCATCGAGATAAAGATAGACCTGACGTTTGGATTGGGGCTGGTGTTGTTTGATCAGTTGTTGGTCTAGCGGTGCAAAAAGTTTGGGAAGGGAACGCGCCGACGCAATCCCTAGGGTTTTTTTGATAAGACTTCCTAAAAACGGAATTTGAAAAACTCCATTTTGAATGCTTCTGACGGGATTGAGGATTTTACTCATTTTTCCGTTGAATGCAAAAATTCGATCCCTCAGTCCAGGTCGATGTTTTTTTTGATATTGGTAGAGGAACTCTGCTTTGTAGGTTGCCATATCCACACTACTTGGACATTCTGAAGCACAAGCTTTACAACTGATACACAAATCCATCACTTGCTTAATCTGTGGGTTATCGAATGGGTTTTTGGAATCGCTATTGGTCAATGCCTCTCGAAGTATATTGGCCCTACCGCGGGTACTGTCCTTTTCGTCTTTGGTGGCACGATAGCTGGGGCAAATGGTAGCGTCGGTTGTGGTTTTGCGGCAATCGCCCGAGCCATTACATTTTTCCACTGCCCTCAATATGCCCTGATCGGCGCTGAAGTCCATATAGGTATCCACCTGGGGCTCTTTTCGATCGGTTTGGAAGCGCAGATTTTGATCCATCGGTAAGGGATCAACGATTTTACCGGGATTAAAAATAGAATCAGGATCAAAAATTTGCTTTATTTTTTTGATCAATTCATAGTTGCTTTCTCCCAGCATGAGCGGAATGAATTCTGAACGCACAATACCATCGCCGTGTTCCCCACTCATCGATCCCTTATATTTTTTGACCAGATGGGCTACATCAGTGGTAATGGCTTTGAATTGATCTACCCCCTCTTTCTTTTTTAAGTTCAAAATGGGCCTCAAATGCAACTCCCCTGCCCCTGCATGGGCGTAATAAACTGGATTTTGATCGTATTTTTTCATCAGAGCAGTAAACGCAGCAATATAATCAGCCAATTGATCCACTGGTACTGCCGTATCCTCAATACATGCTACAGCTTTTTCATCACCAACGATATTACCCAAAAGGCCCAAGCCCGCACTTCTGAGATTTAAAGCGGATTGTATTTCTTCTCCTTTTAGAATAGAAAAATCATAGGATAGATTGATTTTTTGTAGGGTTTTGATTAGGGAATCCAACCGCAGTTGAAGATCTTTTTCTGTGGTGGCTCTTAGTTCAAGCATCAGTATGCCTTGAGGGTCTCCTTTGAGAAAAAATCTATTTTTGGTCTGAGCAAGGTTATTTTTGGTACAGTCCAATATGGTTTTATCCATCATCTCACAGGTATATAGTGGATGTTTCATCAAAGGGGCTACAGATTGTAGGCAGTTTTCTATACTGTCGTAATGCGCTGCGACCATCACTGCCTCTTTCGGAGGAATTGCATCCAGTGAAAGGGTAATGGAAGTGACAAATGCCAGTGAACCTTCACTTCCGGTCAACAATTTTGATAGATTGATCACTGGAGATGATGGGTGGATAAAGTTATCGAGAAGGGCATCCAAGGCATAGCCTGAATTGCGGCGGTGAACAGAAGCTTGGGGATACTCACTGCGTATGTTTTCTTGATGCAATGGATCGGAGAGTTTTTCAACGATAAATCGATAAATGTCCCCCTCTAAGTTCTGTTGTTTTTCTTTTTCGCGGTATTGCTCTACTGTCAAATCTTCGAAAGTAACAACACTCCCATCGTATAAAACACATTCCAAAGCGAGAACTTTATCGCGGGTGACACCGTACTTGATGGAAGTGGTGCCAGAGGAATTATTACCCGTCATCCCACCAATAGTACAGCGGTTAGAGGTGGAAGTATTGGGGCCAAAGAACAATTGATAAGGGGCTAAAAAATCATTGAGGTCGTCTCGAACCATTCCAGGCTGGACGACGATTTTTTTGGCCTTAGAATCAAAATCTATGATCTGATTGAAATGTTTTGAAACATCTACCACTAAGCCTTTTCCTACAACCTGACCTGCCAATGAAGTTCCTCCAGCCCTTGGAATCAAGGGCATTTTGTTTTTCCTTGCAAAATCGACCAATTCAATGATGTCTTCCTTGTTTTTGGGAAAACAAACACCCGCAGGGTAGATCTTGTAAACGGATGCATCTGTTGCGTATAGTTGACGATGGAGTACATCGTCTTTGACCTGAAGGCGTTTGAGGCCACTATAATCGTATTTTAACATTCAATAGAGACTATATGTAAAGATAATTTATTAATTAGATTTGCGTTGTTAATATAAGAAAGCTTATTTAGAAGATAAAAGCTTTAAAAAATGATTAATTTAGCCCTATGATGAAAAATATTTTTTGCCTAGTTTCGACTGTAATTTTTCTGGCTTGTTCCAGCAACGACAACGAATTTAAGATCAAAGGCTCTGTTGATTTAAAAGACGGTAATATGGTTTACCGCGTTGTGGCTGATGCCAATCAACAACCTTTAATTATTGATTCTACTGCTGTAGTTGGCGGTAATTTTGAAATGAGCGGTATTACTGAGTCGCCCGAAATTAACTTTTTTTCTGTTCAAAACGTTAGAGGAAACTTTCCTTTCGTTGTTGAATCGGGAGACATTAGAATTTCTCTATACAAAGATAGCTTGATGAGTTCCAAAGCATTGGGAACTGTTTCCAATGAGGCTTTTATGAAATACAAAACCGAAACCAAAGTATTTATTAACTCAATGAATGATATTGGAAAGGATTTGCAACAGGCCAACATGACCAGAGATAGTCTTTTGGCGGTCGATCTTCAAGATCAATACAAAGACGTCCAAGATCAAATTAAAGATTATGAGGTTCAGTTTATAAAAGACAATCCAGACTCTTATGTATCTGCTTTGATCCTCGAACGTTTTGTCATGACTAAGCAAATGACAAATGAGGAAGCCAAACCCATGTTTGATAATCTAACTCCAAGAATTAAAGGGAGTAAAACAGGGGTAAAACTGGAAGAAGCTCTCAATACTCCCAAACCTCCAGCTGAGGTGGGACAAATTGCTCCTGATTTTGAAGGACCTGGGCCAACGGGCCAATTGGTCAAGTTGCAAGAGAATTTAGCTAAGATCACCATTGTTGACTTTTGGGCATCATGGTGTCGTCCATGTCGTGTTGAAAATCCTAATTTGGTGAAGACGTATAACAAACTCAAAGCCAAAGGCCTGAATGTAGTGGGTGTCTCACTGGATAAAAGTAAAGCCAGTTGGGTCAAAGCCATCGAGGATGATGGTTTACAATGGTCCCACGTGTCCCATCTTCAACATTGGAATGAACCCATTGCCAAAGCTTATCAAGTAAGATCCATACCCGCTACCTTTATTTTAGATCAGAATGGCAAAATATTGGCCAAAAACCTGAGGGGCAAAGCCCTTGAACAAAAGGTTGAAGAATTACTTAGCAACTAGCTAGTTGTCAGAATTTCTGTTTAAAAATAATTGCTGCTGTAATTAGGGTTGCAGCCAGTATAATCAAGGTAAACCCTGAGTCGATTATTACACTGGGTACAAAAGCAATGGTGGCCAACAGACCTGCGATGGCACCACCAAAATGGGCAGTATGCCCGATATTGTCTTTTTGTTTTCTCATTCCGTAAATGGTATAAACCATATAAAGGGCTGCCATGAGATAACCTGGAAGAGGGAATGGGAAAAAGAGCAGCATCATTTTCATATCTGGATACAATAGAATAGCACTGAAAACAACCCCAGAAACAGCACCACTGGCTCCCACGGCCGTGTAATCGTTTTGTTTATTGTGATATCTATATGATAGATAATTTCCCAAATAAAGACTGGTGAGATACAGGGCTAAAAACTTCATTTCTCCCAAACTATTGACAACATATCCCGCAAAAAAATAAAAGGACAACATATTGACAAACAAGTGATTGAAGTCAACGTGAAGAAACCCAGAACTCCACATACGTATTTGTTCTCCCGCTTTGATTTTACCAATTTGAAATTGATACTTATTAAAAAAAGGCTGGTTTTTAAAACCTAAAAACGAAAGTAAAACATTGGAGATTATTATGGCGGTCACAACCGATGGAAGGGTAATCATTAAGATATTTTTTGAGAAACAAATATACTATCTTTGAAAAAAAATCGCCTTGAAAAGAGTTGCTTACCTTGTATATTATTCATTTATCTACACTATCGCCTCAATTCCATTCAGTATTCTGTATGTTTTTTCTGACGTCTTGAGCTTCTTGCTATACAATATTCTGGGTTATAGAAAAAAAATAGTGCGATCCAACCTTAACAAGGCTTTTCCTGACAAAAGTGAGGCGGAACTCAAGTGGATCGAAAAAAGATTTTATACAAACTTTTGTGACATTACTCTCGAAGCATTTAAGTCGTTTAAAATGAGTTCTGAGGAAATGCAAAAAAGAATGGTTTTTAAGAATCTTGATGTTTTGACCCAATTTGAGAAAGAAAACAGAAGTGCCATCATCATGTGTGGTCATTATGCCAGTTGGGAATGGATGTTGTCCGTGGGTTATCATACGGTTTCTCAGGGATACGGCATCTATAGTCCTCTTATGAACAAATACCTCAATGATTTGGTCATTAAGATCAGAAAAAAGCACCGTGGGGAATTACTGTCCCGATACAATGCGATTGAAAATATTAAAAATCTACACCAGAACGGAACGGTAGGGATCTATGGTTTTGTCAGTGATCAATCTCCACAACCCAAGCCAAAATCCTACTGGAGGCCTTTTCTGGGAGTCAAAGTCCCCGTTTTTGTAGGGGCAGAAATGGTTGCTAGAGAATTGGATTTTGGAGTGGTATATGCCAAAATTAATCGTGTCAAAAGGGGCTTCTACGAGGCCAGTTTTGAGCTAATTACCGATCAACCAAAAAAAACGGAAATAAATCGAATAACAGATACGTTTACCGAATGGTTGGAGCAGGATGTATATTGTGATCCAACCCAATACTTGTGGACGCACAGGCGCTTTAAGCACGCTCACAAAGCACCCAAGGATTAAACCATCTCCTCAATCTCTCTTAAAAACCGTTCTGCCAATTCATTGGCTTCCTTTTGGTTTTTTGCCTCGGTATATACCCTAATAATGGGTTCTGTATTGGATTTTCTCAGGTGCACCCAAGAGGATTCAAAAGCAATTTTAACCCCATCTATGGTTTCGGGATTTTTTTCAGAATATTTCTTTTCTACTTCTTTGAGAAGTACATCCACATCCATTCCTTCTGACAAAGAGATTTTGGCTTTGCTCATAGCATAATCTGGATAGGAAGCCCTCAATTCAGAAACTTTTTGATTGTTTTCCGTTAGAAGGCTTAAGAATAGTGCAACGCCAACCAGTGCATCTCGACCGTAATGCAAATCAGGATAAATGATACCGCCATTGCCTTCCCCTCCTATTATAGCTTTGACTTCTTTCATTTTTTCAACCACATTCACTTCACCCACTGCACTGGCATAATAGACACCATTTCTTCGTTGAGTGATATCTGACAGTGCTCGAGTGGAGGAAAGATTAGAGACGGTATCTCCTGGCGTTTTTGACAGTACATAGTCAGAACAAGCAACCAATGTGTATTCTTCTCCGAAAACGGCTCCATTTTCATCGACAAAAGCCAGTCGGTCAACATCAGGATCGACTACAATTCCAAAATCAGCATTTTCAGCTACTACTTTTTCAGAGAGTGCTGTTAGGTGTTCTTTTAGAGGTTCGGGATTGTGAGGGAAATGTCCTGTAGGGTCGCAGTAAATGGGAATGCAAGTTACACCAAGGGCCTCCAAAAGAAGGGGGATGGCAATCCCACCAGTTGAATTTACAGCATCGACGACCACTTTGAATTTTTTGTGGCGAATACCCTCTGCATTGACCAAGGACAAGTCTAAGACTTTTTGAACATGGTCTTCTATAGCTCCTTTGACTGAAATGACTTTTCCCAGATTATCGATGGAAGCATATTCAAAATCCTTTTTTTCGGCAATTTCTAATACGGCTTTTCCCGACGCAGCATTTAAAAACTCACCCTTTTCATTAAGTAGCTTTAGGGCGTTCCATTGCTTGGGATTATGACTGGCAGTGATGATGATACCGCCATGAGCCTGATGTTGGGTTACTGACATTTCTACTGTTGGAGTGGTGGAGAGTCCAACATCCAACACTTCTATACCAAAGCCTACCAAAGTTTGGTTGACCAGTCCTTGTATCATGCTGCCAGAAATCCTGGCATCTCTCCCTACTACGACTTTGTAGTGTTTTGCATCCTGATTATTTTTTAACCAACTGGCATAGGCAGAAGTAAACAAAACGGTGTCTAGTGGGGTAAGGTTGTCAGAAGTTTTACCTCCAATGGTGCCTCTGATTCCTGATATAGATTTTATTAAAGTCATACTCAAAGATAATCATTGAACTATTTTAGCCGACTCATTTTATTGATAAAACTTCAAATTTTTAATGCATGATGCACTGATTCAATTGTATTAATTTTGACTTGAATTATAGATCAACAAAACAATGAATTACCTTGCGCATGTTTATCTTTCTGGCTCAAATAAACATCTAGCCATCGGAAACTTTATTGCCGATCATGTGAAAGGGAAAGCTTACTTGGAATATCCCGAGTCCATTCAAAATGGGATTTTACTGCATCGAAAAATTGATTGTTTTACCGATAAACATCCGGTTTTTAAGAAAAACGTCACCTTATTATTTCCAAAATTCCGACACTACAGCAGGGTCATTGTCGATATGTTTTTTGATCATTTTTTGGCCGCCCGTTGGGAACACTATCATCCCGATCCACTGGAGGAGTTCAGTAGAAAGTTTTACACCATGATGGAGGGATATTCAGATCATCTACCCGATAAAACCAAAAAAATGTTACCAATCATCTCAAAATACAACTGGTTTGTAGCCTATCGATCTCTTGAAGGCTTGGAAAATATCCTTTTTCAAATGTCACAACGAACGCAGTTCTCTTCTAATATGTCTTTGGCAATTCCAGATTTGCAAAAAAATTATTCCAAAGTTGCTTTGGACTTTACCGTTTTTTTTGATGAATTAAAAGATTTTGTACAGTTAGAAAAAGAGAACTTTAGCTAGCTTTTTTGGACATTAAATGAGTGATAAGTTAAGATGTCAACTGTTGTAGAATTACCCTTTTAAATTGTTATTTTTGCAAGATTGACTATGAAAGAAAGCGAAAACTGTATTGACATTCAGGGGGCAAGGGTGCATAACCTTAAGAACGTCAGTTTAAGAATACCCAGAGAAAAATTAGTCGTCATTACCGGTCTTTCTGGTAGTGGCAAGTCTTCATTAGCCTTTGATACCATATATGCCGAAGGACAACGTAGATACATGGAAACTTTTTCAGCCTATGTAAGACAGTTTTTAGGCAACTTGGAACGACCCGATGTGGACAAAATTGATGGACTGTCTCCTGTCATTGCCATTGAACAAAAGACCACCTCTAAAAGCCCACGCTCTACCGTTGGAACCATTACGGAGTTGTACGATTATATTCGACTTCTATTTGCAAGGGTGGGAACAGCATACAGTTATGTGACCCAAGAGAAAATGGTCAACTACAGCGACGATCAGATCCTTCAATTGATACTTGAGGAGTATATGGATAAAAAAGTCATCATCTTATCCCCTTTGATTAAGGCCCGAAAAGGACATTATAGAGAATTGTTTGACTCTCTTTCCAGACAGGGTTTCCTCAGGGTAAGGGTCGATGGTGAAATCCTTGATCTAAAGCCCGGTATGCGCGTGGATCGATACAAAACACATGATATCGAATTGATCGTAGACAGAATTAGGGTAAAAAAAGATGAAAATGATTTAAAGAGACTTATAGATTCTATCAAAACCGCAATGCATTATGGAGAAGAATCTATCGTTCTCATTGATTCCGATACGGATCAACTTCGCTATTTCAGCAGGAAGTTGATGTGCCCTACTTCTGGGGTTTCCTATTCGCTTCCCGAACCCAATTCTTTCTCTTTCAACTCCCCGAAAGGGATGTGTTTAAATTGTAGAGGGTTGGGGAATCAGTTTGAAGTAAGTAGAAATAAAATCATTCCCGATGACAATATTTCTATTGAAAAAGGGGGGATTGCTCCTTTGGGAGAAAAGAAAAGTAATTGGGGATTCAGACAAATGGAAGTGATCGCCAAACGGTACGATTTTTCCCTTTCAGATCCTGTTAAAAAAATACCTAAGGATGCTCTTGAGGTTATTCTCAAAGGAGGAAATGAAAAGTTTTCTGTGGCTTCCAAAGCCTTGGGAATTACCCGAGATTACAAAATTGATTATGAGGGCATTGAGCACTTTATTAAACATCAATTTGACAATACAGATGCTGCTGGGATCAAACGTTGGGCCTACGGCTTTATGGATGAAAAGAAATGCAATGTGTGTGAGGGAGCGCGTTTGAATCAAGAGTCTCTAAACTTTAAAATCGATGACCTTAATATTGCAGATGTGAGTGCCCTTGATTTGGGAGATCTTTATCTGTGGTTTGATCATTTGGCAGACAAACTATCCCCCAATGAACTTAAAGTTGCTGTTGAAGTCATCAAGGAAATCAAAACAAGGTTACAATTTTTACTAGATGTAGGGCTTAATTATCTCTCTTTGAGTCGCTCGTCTAAGTCTTTGTCTGGTGGTGAAGCTCAACGCATCAGACTGGCCACTCAAATAGGCTCACAATTGGTCGGAGTTCTCTACATTTTGGACGAACCCAGTATCGGCTTACATCAAAGGGACAATGAAAAACTGATCAATTCCCTCGAATCTTTGAGGGATATAGGTAATTCTGTTATCGTAGTAGAACACGATAAAGACATGATCTTGCGTGCCGATCATATCATTGACATAGGACCAATGGCTGGAAAAAACGGGGGTGAAATCATCTCAGAGGGAAGCCCTGAAATGTTAAAAAAACAGCAAACTCTAACCGCTCAATACCTAAACCATCTGAAGAATATAGAAGTGCCCGAAAAAAGGAGAAAGGGCAATGGAAAGCGAATCATTCTATCGGGGTGCAGTGGAAATAACCTTAAAAACATAGAAATACAAATTCCTTTGGGGGTCATGATTGGAGTTACTGGTGTCTCAGGCAGTGGAAAATCAACCTTAATCAACGAAACCCTCTACCCTATTCTCAACGCACACATTTACAATGGCGTAAAAACACCCCTGCCTTACAAAAAAATAGAAGGACTTAAGTATTTGGATAAGGTGGTAGATGTGAATCAGTCTCCCATTGGTAGAACCCCGAGAAGCAATCCGGCTACCTATTGTGGTGTTTTTAGCGAAATCAGAAGCCTGTTCACCTTGACGCCTGAGGCACAAATAAGAGGTTATAAACCCGGCAGATTCAGTTTTAATGTCAAAGGAGGAAGATGTGAAGCCTGTCAGGGAGGAGGAATGAAAGTGATTGAAATGAATTTTTTACCTGATGTTCACGTTGAATGCGAAACCTGCAATGGTAAACGTTTTAACCGAGAAACATTGGAAATAAGATTTAAAGGTAAATCCATTGCTGATGTTTTGGAGATGACGGTCAATCAGGCTTGTGAGTTTTTTGAAAGTCACCCCAAAATATATAGAAAACTGAAAACAATTCAGGATGTGGGCTTAGGATATATTACCTTGGGTCAGTCATCAACAACGCTATCAGGAGGCGAAGCTCAACGGATCAAATTGGCCACAGAATTATCCAAAAAAGATACAGGACAAACCCTCTATATATTGGACGAACCTACAACTGGACTTCACTTTGAAGACGTAAGGGTTTTAATGGAAGTTTTGGAACAATTTGTCAAAAGAGGAAATACCGTTTTGATCATCGAACACAATATGGACGTCATCAAACTGGTAGATCATTTGATTGATATTGGCCCTGAGGGAGGTAAAAATGGTGGGGAATTGATAGGAGAAGGAACCCCAGAAGAAATTGTAAAAATCAAAAAAAGTCATACTGGTAGATATTTAGCGAAAGAACTCAAATCCGTTTAGAATGAACTTATTTAAAAATCAAAGCAAAAATTGGAGCGAAATTAAGGCCAATGATTCTTGGGCCTTGTTCAAAATCATGGCTGAATTTGTTGATGGATATGAAAAAATGAGCATGATCGGGCCTTGTGTATCCTTCTTTGGCTCTGCGAGAACCCCTTCTGATGACCCTCAATATCAACTGACTGTTGATGTCACTGAAGCAGTTGTCAAATCTGGATTGGGAGTCATTACAGGTGGTGGGCCAGGTATCATGGAAGCAGCCAATCTAGGGGCAAAGAAAGCAGGAGGAATCTCGGTTGGATTGAATATTAACCTCCCTTTTGAACAAAAATCCAATGATTATATTGACCATGATAAACTGATGAATTTTGAATATTTTTTTGTCAGAAAAGTCATGTTTATCAAATACTCACAGGGTTTTGTCGTTATGCCAGGAGGTTTGGGTACTTTAGATGAGTTATTCGAAGCTTTGACATTAATTCAAACTGAAAAAATTAAAAAATTCCCCATTCTGTTAGTTGGAAAAGAATATTGGAGTGGACTATTAGATTGGATCAAAGGTGTCCTTTTAAAAGAACATAAAATTGATGCTGATGACATGAATTTAATCTATGTTGTGGATTCTAAAGAAGAAGTTGTTCAGCAACTCCACAAATTTTACAAACAGGAATATTTCAAACCTAACTTCTAATGCTGTTGTCATAAAAAATCTAACATTTTTTATTTTATTCATTTTAATAGGAACTGGCTTCTCCTTTGGTCAGAATGATATTTTATATGATATAGATGCTATTATAGATAGCACAGGAAGAAAAATTACAATTCGTCAGAAGATATCTCTCAAGAATCTGCCATCAGAACTGGGAGATACACTCTATTTTACGGATTGGTCTAATGCCTATTCAAGTACCAAATCACCATTGGCACAACGATTTATCGAAGAATATGACAGAAGTTTTTATCTGTCCAATAAATCTAAATTGGGTTCTACTTCCATCAATTCCATCACCGTCAATGATAATCAAACCCAATGGGAAAGAATGGAAAGTCAGCCCGATATCATCAAAGTGGTTAGTGATTCTCAGAAAAATGACACTAACGCCATCGTTATTTCCCTCAATTATGAGGTGATATTGCCTGATGTTAAGTTTACGGGGTATGGTTATCATTCAGAGAATCAAGCACTTTTGAGGTATTGGTATATTGCTTTGAGTCCCATTTTCGATAACCAATGGAAAAATTACAGTCATCTTAACTTAGATGATTATAGCATACAAGCGGCAGCATACAACCTAAGGCTCAAAGTTTCTGATGGCATTACTGTTCAAAGTAACCTCATCAAAAATAAGTCAGAAGATGGGGTACATTATTTTTCTGGTAAATCCAACAGAGAAGTACTTGTCTATTATAGCCAAGACAATCCATTTCAAGCCTTAAAAATCAACAATGATCGTTCCTTTTTAACAAATATTTTTAAAGAGTCTGAAGATCGTGACCTCCCCGTTGATGTAGCAAAAAAAATTGATGATTTCGTTACAGAAGTATTTGACTTTAAAGGAGAAAATAAGTTTTTGATACCCGCCTTGGTTTACAATAATAATCCTTTTTTTGGATTGAATGACTTGCCTAAATTTCTGGCACCTTTCAAAGATTCTTTTTTGGAAGAAATCAGTCTTTTAAAGTCTTATTTACATTTTTACTTGTCCAATAATTTACCCATTGATTTGAGACAAGATCATTGGATTATAGGAGGATTACAAACCTATCTGATGATCAAGTACATCGAGACCTACTATCCGGAACAGAAATTCCTTGGACGTTTAGGAAATTTTAAATTGATGAAGGCTTACACATTGGCCGATATCGATTTCAATGAGAGTTTTTGGATGTACTATGAGTTTATGGAACGTGCCAACCTTCAACAATCTGATTTGTTACCTAAAGATCAATTGGTTAAATTCAATGAAAAGATTGGTTCTCCCTACCACGTTGGTGTTGGATTGAGGTATGTTGAACATTACATCGGAAAAGAATCTCTTGACAGAACCTTAAAAGAATACCTGAATCAAACTGGTAAGCCATTGAGCATGACCGATTTGTTAAAAAAACACAGTCCAAAAAATATCGATTGGTTTAAAAACTTTTATCTAGAAGAACGTTTGCCCACCGATCTTAAAATCAAAAGAGTCAAAAGGAATAAAGACAGTATAGTTGTAAGTCTAAGCAAATATTCTGATAACAACATTCCATTTGTACTCGGTCAAGTCAAAGACGACATCATACTCGATCAACAATGGATAGAGAATATGGGGACTGTTTCTACTGTGACCCTCAATAACCTAAAGCCAGATTATATCGTCATTAATCCTGAAATACGTCTGCCTGAAACCAACAAAAACAACAATTGGAAGTACGTTAAAAATTTTCTAAATCTAAAGCCCATCCAATTTAATTTTTTGAGGGACTATCAATCTCCTAAGAGAAATCAAATGTATTATAATCCTGTGGTCAACTATAACTATTATGATGGTCTATCAATGGGATCAAGATTTTACAACAAGAGTCTTTTGATTCAAAAGTTTGTTTTTGAACTGATGCCACAATACTCTTCATTGCAAAATGATTTGGTGGGTAGCGTAAAGATGTCATATCGTCTGAACAACAATGGAAAATCGAATTATATAACTACATTTAATTTTTTTGGAAGCAGTTATCATTATCTAGATAATCTTAGGTACCAAGTCATTAGACCAGGGATCAATTTATTTTTCAGAACCCCTGATTTCAGATCTAATAAGCGCAGTATATTGAGTCTTAATTACTTTAGTGTTAAAAGAGACAGCCCACTCGATCCCATTACTACCCCCAATTACGAGCTTTTTTATTTAAGGTATATCAAGTCAAATCGAGGAGCATTAAAATATACCAATTTTGATGCTGGAATTCAGTTTTCAAAAAAATTCACCAAAATTGAACTGTCATATGATTATAGAAGGATACTTTCCAACGGAAGTCAATTAACTGCCAGATTTTTTGCTGGAAAATTTTTAGAACACAACCAACGAGAATCTACTTTTTTTGATTTTAATCTCAATCGTCCTCAAGATTATCTGTTCAGGTATAAGTATTTTGGAAGATCAGAGGACGATGGCGTTTTTAGTCAACAAATTGAAATGGCAGAAGGAGGATTCAAATCCCTATTATTACCTGCTACAGCCAATGATTATTTGTTGTCGACCAACCTGACAGTTGGGATTTGGAAGTGGTTTGAAGCTTATACAGATTTGGGCGTGGTCAAAAACCACAAAAGAAACCCTCATTTTTTCTATGGCTCTGGACTTCGATTGAATGTCTTACCGGATTATTTGGAATTATTTTTCCCCCTCCACAGTAGCAATGGATGGGAATTCGGTGACGAACCTTATCAAACCAAAATACGTTTTATTCTAACTTTTAGCCCGAAACAGTTGACCAATCTTTTTTCGAGAAGGTGGTTCTAGAATATTTGTGTTTTAGCGGCATTACAATGGCAATACACCCCAAATCAAAATTTTGTAAATTTACGCACCAAAATGAAGATTGACAGCCAAGAACGCATTTCTACTTTAAGCTTTGAGGATTACAAAAAACTAATTCTGGAAGATTATCAGGTAATCTTTACCAGTCGCCAAACGAGTATACTTGGTCGACGGGAGGTGCTCAGTGGTAAAGGGACTTTTGGCATTTTTGGAGATGGTAAAGAATTACCTCAAATTGTGCTCAATCGATTCTTTCAAAATGGCGATTTTCGTTCGGGATACTACAGAGACCAAACCATCATGATGGCTCAAGGCCATCTCGATCCAGAGAAACTTTTTGCGGCAATCTATGCGCATCCAGATATCGAAAAAGAACCCATGTCGGCTGGAAGACAAATGGTGGGGCATTTTTCTAATACTTTCATAGATGAAAATGGGGTTTGGCTGGATCAAACCCAAAGCAAAAATCATGTTTCGGATGTTTCTTCCACAGGAGCTCAAATGCCTCGATTGATTGGATTGGCTCAGGCTTCCAAAATTTACAGAAAATTAAAAATCAAAAATGCCCATAAATTCTCCAACAACGGAGACGAAATTGCTTGGGGAACCATAGGGAATGCAAGTACCAGTGAGGGATTATTTTTTGAAGCCATCAATGCGGCAGGTGTATTACAAATCCCCATGGTAATGAGTGTTTGGGACGATGGTTATGGCATTTCTGTAGACAACAAACAACAAACCACCAAGGAAAGTATTTCAAAAGCCTTAGAAGGTTTTGCAAGAGAACAGGATATGGGAATTGAAATCTTGACCGTTAAAGGATGGGATTATTCTGCCCTCATAAAGACCTATTCCTATGCTTCGAAGATTGCTCGTGAAAAACACATTCCCGTTCTGGTGCATGTTACTGAACTTACTCAACCCCTCGGTCATTCTACCTCTGGTTCACATGAAAGGTATAAATCCAGCGAAAGACTTCAATGGGAAAAGGATCACGACTGTAATCTAAAATTTAGAGAATGGATTTTATCCAATGGAATATGTGATGAAAAATTTCTCAATGAGATGGAATCCGAAATCAAAATCAAAGTTAAGGAGGCTAAAAACAAGGCTTGGAAGTCTTATCAAAAACCCATTTTTAGTCAAAGGGATCAACTTAACGAGTTTTTGGAAGCTTTTATGACACAATCCCACAATGATGTGGAATTAAAAATCCTTCACAAAAATTTAAATGAAAAAACAGAACTCTTTTACCACGATGTAATTGCAACAGCTAGAAAGACATTCCCATTGCTGATTAAAAATGACATTAAAAAAACAACCTCCTTTAGAGATTGGTTAAAAGACATCAAGGATTCACTTCAAGAAAAATACTCCTCCCACCTATACAGTGAAGGGATCAATAATACTGATCATATAGAAGTGATCCCCCCAAAATACGATCAAGATGCTCCCAAAGTAGATGGAAGAATCATTTTGAGAGACAATTTTGATCAATTGCTTGAAAATGAGGATCGCTTGATCATTTTTGGTGAAGACAGTGGAAAAATTGGAGGGGTGAATCAAGGTTTAGAGGGATTACAAGACAAATATGGTAAATTAAGAATTGCCGATGCTGGAATAAGAGAAGCTACAATAGTAGGGCAAGGCATTGGTATGTCGATTCGTGGGTTAAAACCGATTGCGGAAATTCAGTATTTGGATTACATACTCTATTGTATTCAAATTCTCAGTGATGATTTGGCCACGCTAAGTTATCGTACCAAAGGGAGACAATTGGCACCTTTGATCATCAGAACCAGAGGCCACCGACTGGAAGGCATTTGGCATTCGGGTTCTCCCATGGCTGGATTGATCCATTTGATAAGAGGTATACAACTTTTGGTTCCTCGAAACATGACTCAAGCTGCAGGGTTTTATAATACTTTACTTAAGGCCAATCAACCTGCCATTGTCATAGAACCTCTTAATGGGTATCGCATAAAGGAAAATCTACCTTCTAACCTTGGAGAATATTGTTTACCCATTGGTGAAATTGAAATGATTAAGCAAGGAACTGATATCAGCTTGATTTCTTACGGATCCACCTTGAGAATCGTTCATGAGGTTGCTTTAAAATTAGAGGGTTATCATATTAGTGCTGAGGTGATTGATATTCAAACACTGATTCCCTTCGATAAGGAAAAAGAAATAAGGCTAAGTATAGCAAAGACCAATAGATTGCTGATTGTTGATGAGGACATGCCAGGTGGAGCATCAGCTTATATTTTACAACAATTGTTGGAGGAACAAAACATCTACCCTCTTTTGGACAGTGCGCCCAAACTGTTGACAGCAAAAGAACATCGTCCTGCATATGCTGAAGATGGAGATTATTTTTCAAAGCCTTCTGCCGAGGACATCTTTGAGTGTGTGTACGAAATGATGCACGAAGACGACCCCTTTCAGTTTCCTTCTTTGTGACTTTAAACAGCAAATATCTTGACCAATAGATCTTGAATAATATGTAAATGATTGCTTGATTTAACCCCTACTCCTTTGCTTTTTAGATCAGCCTCCAGTATCAGTGTAATGGCTTTACTTGCTTGTTTGAGACTAAACTTTTTAGAAGCATATTCAAAATCTCTGACAAAATACGGACTGATCCCTAACAAAGAAACCGCTTTTGATTTATCTCCTAAACCATGATACAACAATAGCTTTCTGAAAAAATTATAAAAGCCAGAGATGGTCAATACCAGAGGATGGTTTTTAGGGTTTTCAGCCATGTATTTTACAATTTTGGTACATTGAAGAAAATCACGTTTACCAACGGCATTGTATAATTCGAAATTGTTGTAGTCTTTACTGAAGCCCACATGTTTTTCTATAAGTTCAGGAGTGATTTGGGAGTGATCATCCAAAACGATTTTTAACTTCCCTATTTCTTTTTCGATTTTACTTAAATCGTTCCCCAAAGCTTCGGATAAAATTTGAAGGGTCTTGGCATCAATTTTGAACTGGGCTTCCTGCAGTCGATCTCTAATCCACTGCCCCACTTGATTGTCATACAAGGTTTTGGTCTCGAGCAGTGCACCTAACTTTTTGGCGGCTTTGTAAAGTTTTTTTCTTTTGTCAAAAGCTTTGTACTTAAAGCAAAAAACAATGATTGTTTGCATTTGGGGCTGTGAAAGATAATCGGCAATCAAATCGGTTGATTTGTCCAAATGCTGTGCTTCTCTAACCACAACCAAATGATGCGAAGCCAGAAGAGGAAACCGCTTGGCGGTTTCGATGATCTGATGCTCTTCAACCTCTTTGCCATAAAATAAGGAATAATCGAAAGAACGAGAGGCCTCGTCAGTTATTTTTTCAGTGATTTTAGCCTCAAGACGATCGATAAAATAAGGCTCTGTACCCGATAAGAGGTAGAAAGGTTTATATTCTCCCCGATCTACAGAAGACATTAGCTGATTAAATTCCTGCATCCTTAAAAATTATATGCAATTTTGCATTATGGAAAAACTCAATTTTCCCGAATTCGATTTCTCGTTTAAAAGTAAGGAAAATAAAACCTTTATATTCGACCCGATCAGAAAAAAATGGTTGGTTTTAACCCCTGAAGAATGGGTACGACAACATTGTATCCAATTTCTGTTGAAAATCAAAAACATCCCGTTTGGGTATATTCAAGTAGAGAAAAAATTAAATGTCAATCATACCGAAAAAAGGTATGATTTGGTGGTTTTCAAACCTGACCATTCCATTGATCTTTTGGTGGAATGCAAAGCTCCCAGTATAAATATTACTCAAAAAACATTTGATCAAATCGCCCGATACAATTCCGTCTTAAAAAGTGAGTATCTTATGCTGACCAATGGTATAAATCACTTTTTTTGTAAAATGGATTTTCAAAAAGGAAAATATATTTTTTTACAAGACTTACCCTTTTACAACTATAGTCAATGAAATCGATTGCTATTGCCATATTGAATTGGAATGGGGAACACCTTCTAAAACGTTTTCTTAAGGATGTTGTGGACAACAGTCCAGAAGCTGCGGTTTATCTGATTGATAATGCATCCACAGACGAATCGGTTGATTATGTTAAAAAAGACCACCCAACAGTAAGCATTATTTTATTGGAAGAAAACTATGGATATGCTGGGGGGTACAATAGAGGATTAGTGGCTCTTAAAGAGGATATTATTTGCCTACTCAACAATGATGTTATGGTAAAGCCTGGGTGGTTATCTCCAGTTTTGGATCATTTCGATAAGCATCCTAAAACTGCCATTGCTCAACCTCATATCATGGATTTGAATGAGCCTCATAAATTTGAATATGCAGGAGCAGCTGGTGGATTTATTGACCGTTTGGGCTATCCCTATTGTAGAGGAAGGGTTTTCAACGAATTGGAGGAAGACCTTGGACAATACGACAAGGATGAAAAAATATTCTGGGCCAGTGGAGCCTGTTTTTTTATAAGAAAGAAAGATTTTAAATCCCTCAAAGGTTTTGATGAAGATTTTTTCGCCCATATGGAGGAAATTGATTTATGTTGGCGGGCATTTCAACAAGGTCTAGAAGTCTTTTCCTTAAGTAAAGCTAAGGTATTTCATTTGGGAGGAGGAACATTAAAACCGTCTCCTCGTAAGGTTTATCTAAATTTCAGAAATTCCCTTTATCTTTTACTCAAAAATTTACCTGATAAGAGAAGGATTAGACTTTTTGAACGCTTACTTTGGGACGGGATTGCGGTATTTTATTTTATTTTAAAATTAAATTTTTCAAATGCTTTTGCTGTGGTAAGAGCACATTATTCATTTTATGCGAATTATAGTAAAATAAAGCGAAAGCGCATTAATCAAAATCAATTTATTTACTATTACACTGAACCTTGTTTACCTTTTCGTTATTTTTTTCTTAAAAAAAAGATTTTTTGAATGTAGGCGTCTTTTTTTTTGGTTTTTATGCTATTTTTACCATTCTAATCTCAACTTTAAAAATTAAAATGAAAAAATATCTTGTAATTACAGTCATTGTTGCTGCTCTTCTTTCGTCTTGCGTATCTCAAAAGAAATACACCGAATTGGAGTCTCTTCAACAAAACACAAAAGGTTTGTTGGATAGCGCTACCGTAAAATTGAACACTTGTAATGAGGAAAAAGAAGCTGCTGAAGCTCGTTTGGCCTCTTTGCAAGAAAGGGTTGATTTCCTTCAGGCCAACAACCAAGACCTTATAAATAACATTGGAAACTTAACTACGCTCTCTCAAAAAGGTGCTGAAAATCTTGAAATGTCCTTGGAAAGTATGAAGGAAAAAGATGTTAGAATTCAGTCTATGCAGGATGCCGTAACCAAAAAAGACTCTGTCACCCTTGCATTGGTCACCAGCCTCAAAGGTGTTTTGGGTAATATGAGTGATGATGATATCGAAATTAATGTAGAAAAAGGTGTCGTTTACGTCTCCATTTCTGACAAACTATTGTTCCGAAGCGGTAGTCATTCGGTTACTCAAAAAGCTAAGGAAGTTTTAGGTAAAGTTGCCAAAGTGGTAAACGATAAACCTGATATCGAATTTATGGTAGAAGGACATACTGATAACCTTCCGATCAAAATTGATGGAATTGAAGACAACTGGGATTTGAGTGTCAAACGCGCTACATCAGTTGTTAGAATCCTCCAAAAAGACTATGGTGTAAGCCCTGAAAGAATGACGGCTGCGGGACGTAGTTATTACATTCCTCTTGTGGACAATGACAATGCTGCCAACAGAGCCAGAAACAGAAGAACACGTATTGTTGTTCTTCCAAAACTTGATCAATTCTACGATTTGATTCAACAAGGTATGAAATAAGAAACCGTAAAGGTTTTTATATAAAAACATCCGCCAATGGCGGATGTTTTTTTTTACAACAAATCCAAATCTCCTTTGCCTTCTCTAATTATTTCTAGAGAGCCATCACAAAGATCAACTACCGTAGATGGAACATTCCCACCAAAGCCGTCATCTAACAGAAAATCAATCCTACTTTCCCAACGCTCGTAAATTACATCAGGATCGGTAGTGTAGTCCAATATTTGGTCGTGATCGTGCAATGAAGTTGTAATCAAAGGAGCTTTGAGTAAATCCATCAATGCCTCCAATATCGGATGTTGGGCCATTCTGATGCCTATTGATTTGCGTTTTTCGAAGGGTTTGTCAAGTTTTAAACAAGGGAGAATAAATGTATAAGGCCCAGGCAAACAGCGTTTTAATATTTTGAAAGTAGCATTGTCCAAAGGTTTTACGTAACGGGACAAATCACTGAAGTCTCTCATAAAAAAACTAAAGGGGGCTTTGTCTAATTTGACCTCTTTGATGGATGCCAGCCGTTGTAGCCCCTTCAAATTATTACTTAAACAGCCTAAAGCATAAACTGTATCGGTAGGATATATAATCAATCCACCTTGGTCCAATGTATCAGCAACTTTATTTAAAAATTTGAGATTGGGTTTAGATCCGTAGAATTTTAAGAGTTCTGCCATTAACTTTTGATTTTGAGTTTGGCAAAACGCAACAGTAAATGTTTTTGTCCTACCCCTCTAAAATCAATCAAAGCCTTTTTGTCGTTGCCCTTTCCTTCTATAGAGACGACTTTTCCATAGCCAAAGCGGTCGTGCTCGACCGTCACACCCTCTTCGAGCTGCAAAATTTGAGGAGAAATAGCAACTTGTTGTGCCGTTTCTGAGGCATTGATCTTCCTCAGTTTTCCCAATTGATTTTGACTGGGAGCAGTATTGACCTTGGTAGGTTGAGGCTTTTGGGGTACTTTCTTTTGAGGGGCGTCAAATCCTCCAAAAATTCCTTTGTCGATCATGGGTTTAAAGACATAGTCATCTTTGGGGATTATATATTCCAAATACTTCTCATCCATTTCCTCAATAAAACGACTGGGTTCTGCATCTACCAGCTTACCCCATCTATAACGTGTAAGGGTATAGGTCATAATGGCTTTTTGTTCTGCTCGAGTTAGGGCAACATAAAACAGCCTTCGTTCTTCTTCTAACTCACTGCGCGTATTTAGGCTCAAAGCAGAGGGAAACAAGTCCTCCTCCAAGCCTACGATAAAGACTACAGGAAACTCCAAACCTTTGGAAAGGTGAATGGTCATCAAATAGACACAATCCACGTCACTGTCTTTTTCATTGTCAAAATCAGTTGCCAGAGCAACATCCTCCAGAAACTCAGATAAGCTCCCTGTGGCATCTGCCAATTCTCTTTGTCCTTCTACAAAATCCCGAATACCATTGAGCAATTCCTCAATATTCTCAACTTTGGAAACCCCTTCTGGTGTTCCGTCTTTCTTTAATTCCAGTACAAATCCACTCTTTTTGGTTACCAAGTCGGCAATTTCAAAAGCATTGCTCTTTTGATTTTCGATTTGAAGACTTAAAATTAAGTTGACAAAACCTTCAAGTTTCTTTAAGGTTCCTGCATTTAGGGACAAATTCAATTGAGCCGCCTTTTGAAGGGTTTCAAAAAGAGACATTTCATTGTTTTTTGCTCCGATGATCAATTTGTCTAAGGTAGCCTGACCGATTCCCCTAGCGGGATAGTTGATGACTCTTTTTAGGCATTCTTCATCTTTGGGATTTACGATCAATCTCAAATAGGCCACCAGGTCTTTTATCTCTTTTCTTTGATAGAAAGAGAGCCCTCCGTAGATGCGGTAGGGAATATCTCGCTTTCTAAGGGCGTCTTCTATTGCTCGCGACTGGGCATTGGTTCGATACAAAATGGCAAACTCTTTATTTTGACGTTGCTCTTGCATTTTCATCTCAAAAATCTGGGAAGCGACTTCCCTACCCTCATCGGCATCTGTCGTACATCTTTGTATTTTGATCTTACTGCCCTCTACATTTGACGTCCAAACGACCTTTTCTATTTTGTTTTTATTGTGACTAATAATTGAATTGGCAGCATTGACAATATTTTTGGTGGAACGGTAATTTTGTTCTAATCGGTACAACTTTACATCGTGATAATCTTTTTGAAAATTCAAAATGTTATTTATGTTGGCCCCACGAAAACCATAAATGCTTTGCGCATCATCTCCAACCACACAAATGTTTTGAAATTTATCCGATAAAGCTCTGACAATCAAATACTGAGAGTGATTGGTGTCTTGGTACTCATCAACCAGTATATAACGAAAACGATCTTGATATTTGGCCAATACTTGGGGATGCATATTCAATAACTCATTAGTTTTGAGTAATAAGTCATCGAAATCCATCGCTCCTGCCTTAAAACATCGATCTACGTATTCTTTGTAAATCTCCCCAATTTTCGGACGACGAGACATGGCGTCAGCCTCCTGTAAGTCTGGATCGTTGTGATAAGCTTTAACGGTGATTAAGCTGTTTTTAAATGAAGAAATACGGTTCCGAATTTGTTTGAACTTATAAATATCCTTGTCCAAGCCCATTTCTTTGATGATGGAGGCGATCAGTCGATTGCTGTCTTGAGTATCATAAATGGTAAAATCTCTTGGAAAACCTAATTTATCGGCTTCCTGCCGCAGTATCCTTGCAAAAACGGAATGAAAAGTTCCCATCCACAGATTTTTGGCCTCCCCCTCTCCTACCAACTCCGCAATCCTGGCTTTCATCTCTCGCGATGCTTTATTGGTGAAAGTCAATGAAAGTATTGAAAAAGCATCCACCCCTTGTAGCATCAAATGGGCAATTCGATAAGTCAATACCCGTGTTTTTCCAGATCCAGCTCCGGCGATAACCATCAGCGGGCCATCCTTGTGCAGTACAGGTTCCAACTGGGTTTCGTTGAGTTCTTTAAGATAATCTGTAGGTATTTCGTTCACATTTTAAAATTAACGCAATATTTAAATCCTTGATAATACAAATGATTATAGTTATTCACACTTACCGAATAAAATCACTTGCTTAATTTATAACCTATACTCCAAAAACACCTTATGCGATTCATATTACCAATTAGGGTGGTTTTAAGAGAGAAGACCTACAGGAAATGAGAATCAATCTAATCTAAATTTTGAAAAAATTGATGAAGAGATTTATACGTTTATCAAAACAGATAATGATTCGGCAGTACAGGGAATTGAGTATTAAGGTTGCAATCCGTTAATGCCCCATTACCTTATTTGATTTGACCCCCTCGAAAGTCATCTTAACCTGTTTGATGGTTCCATCTTTATTAAACTCCAATTTATCAATACAAATCACCCTATGATCACGTCCCTCATTCGGAATAGGTCGTCTGTGATAAACAATATACCATTGATCGGTATTGGGAGTATTGATTACTGAATTGTGACCAGCACCAGTGGCAATGTTTTTGTCAGACTCCAAAATAGTACCTACTCTATTGTAAGGCCCAGAAACTTTATCCGCCATAGCATAAGCTACTTTATAGGTGTCGTTTCCCCAATTACCCTCAGACCACATAAAATAATAACTGTTTTTTCTTCTGAACACAAAGGGTCCCTCAACATAACCATCTGGAGTAATTTCTTTAAACAGCTGATCATTATCCCAAGGAATAAAACCTGTAAAGTCATCGTTTAACTGAGCCAGATTACAATGCCTCCAACCTCCATAAAACATATAATAAGTGCCATCGATATCTTTAAAGACAAATTGATCGATGGGTTGTGCTTCGTTATAAAATTGGTCTATAAGAGGCTTTCCAAGGTAATCTTTATATGGGCCTGAAGGTGCGTCCGCAACCGCTATTCCAATCCCTCCGTAATGGTTTATATTGTTTTTTTCATTCCAGTAAGGCCCTCCGGGTTTTTGAAGATCGTTTGCAGAAAAAAATAAATAGTAGAGATTGTTTTTTTCGATAATTGATGGAGCCCATATCGCCTGTTTAGCCCATTTGATTACAGAAGTATCTAGGACTCTAGGGTGTTTTTCCCACTGAATCAAATCCTTTGATGAAAATGCATCCAAAAACACCTGATCTTCATATCGAGCAGAAAAGGTAGGGAATATCCAATACTGATCTCCAAACACCATCGCTTCAGGATCGGCATACCATCCCTTTACAATTGGATTTTTTGATGTTTTATCTGATTTACTTTTTTTTTCTAGGGAATTACAAGAAAAAATAGTACATACAATGAGAATAACAAGAGCCCTATTCAGAAGCATACTATACTTAATATTTAATTAATATTATATATTCTTCAATAAATTACCCCCACTATTCGAGAGTTAATTCTTGACTTTTTTGAGCGGCAAAGTCAAAACCTGCCTGCCACCAACTTTCCATTTTCTGTTTGTCGAAAATCAAGGAATTTGTTGTCAATACCGATGGAGTATAAAACAAATTAACCTTGGCATTATAATCTTCAGCCATCAATTTTCCGATTTTAACATTCTGATACTGAATACGATCAGCCATAAATCCAAAGATGGTACTCAAAGCATCGAAAGGGTTTTTTGAGGGCATGCGGTTGATATGAGGAATCTCTGTATCCAATAAGATCGCATCGATTTCTTTTGCACCGCATCTCAAGGCCTCCTCAATAGGAATAATAGTACCCAAACCTCCGTCTCCATACTCACATCCATTTTTTGAAGTTAAAGTCATAAAAGGAATATAATTGCAAGAAATCCATATCCAATCCACAAAATCTCTGTAACTGCATTCACTCAACTTTTTATACTC
>DGPN01000021.1 GCA_002390455.1 Flavobacteriaceae bacterium UBA4439
CCAAACCTATAAAAAAGTGGGGTTTATCAATACTTAAAAAAATAAATTATCCATCAATTGTTTTTGGGTTGGGAGTGAATTGATTTAGGTTCATACCATTCCTTCGCATCATCAAATTGTCTTCCCAATCCAGCGGGCGTTGATCTGGCTTCGGTGATTCGATACTTGATTACTATATTTAAAGAGTCTTTAATTTTTTGGTAATCGTCATTCTCTGCCAAGTTGCGGAGTTCCTCTTTATCGTATTTATGATCGTAAAGCTCATATCCCATAGTACCATCCTCTCCCCATTGGGTCAATCGATAACGGTCTGTTTTGATCGAATAACCTTGAACTTTGGACTTGCCTCCCATATAAACTCCCAGCTCGGTCAATGCACTACTTCTAACTCTTGCTTTGGAATCTTTAAGCAATGGAGCAAAACTTTTTCCAGAGACAAATTCGGGGGTATCCATTTGAAGCATTTCCATAAGTGTAGGGTACAGGTCGACCAATTCCACCGGTGCATCCATTATTTTTTCATTTTTATTGATGCCCGGCCCTGCAACAATCAATGGAACTCTAGTAGCATTTTCGAAAAGGGTTCGTTTTTGCCAATGACCGTGTTCACCAAGGTGGTATCCATGATCTGAGGTGAAAACGACGATGGTATTTTTGTCCAAACCTGTGGCTTTTAATTTATCCAGCACACGACCCACCTGGGCATCTACAAAGCTGTTTGTGGCATAGTA
The DNA here is from genome assembly GCA_002390455.1 of Flavobacteriaceae bacterium UBA4439. GTDB lineage: Bacteria > Bacteroidota > Bacteroidia > Flavobacteriales > Flavobacteriaceae > UBA8316. The sequence goes on from DGPN01000021.1 coordinate 732, forward strand.
AGCTTCTTTGATGGTTTTGGCCAAATCTTTATCAAGATTATTCTGTTCTTTTTTCTCGCGAATGGATCGGGCTGCGGGTTGAGGAAGGCTATTCAGATAGGCGTCTGAGCTTTCCGGAATTTCCATTTCATTGGTTTCATGCATGTCAAAATATTTTTTTGGAGCCACATAAGGCGTATGAGGACGATAGAGTCCAAAAGCCATAAAAAAATGTTCTCCACTCGCAGCAAATCGATCCAAAAACTTAATGGTTTCAGTAGCTCCAATACCATCGGTTTGTTCTTCATCATTGCCGTCTGCAGAAAGCCAACTCAGTGTCCCCCCGAAGTTCCTAGGCCTGAGGGTGTTGATTTTGTACTCCTCAATTTTGTCCCTTCCATAGGGATTTACGGTTTGATCCCAACTGTAGTTGTCATCATGTCCAGCAGTTCCAATATCTCTTGGATTGTGATAGTGAAAAATCTTACCTACTCTCACCGAGTGATAGTTTTCCATCCTGAATTTTTGTCCGAGGGTCACCACATCAGGAATAGCCTGTCTTAAATACACCCTCAATGATTTTATTTTGGTTTGATCCGCATACATTCCAGTCATAAAAGAAGCCCGAGAAGGAGCACACCAAGGGTATTGATTATGGGCATTGCCAAAAAGCACACCTCTTTCTGCCAATTTATCAATGTTTGGAGTGATGGCTTGGGCATTACCGTAGGCTCCTATATCACAGTTTAAATCATCGGCCACGATAAATAAAACATTGAGTTTTGGTTTTTTGGGGTTGGACTGGAAGCCCATTAGCATCATACCGATTAAGAGCCATAAAAGAGATCTGAATTTCATATGGTTTTTTTAATTAAAAAGGTCCTTTATTATTGATTTGGGTGGCATTTTTTGAGGCTCCAGGAAATTCCCCTCTAATGCCGTGTGCGGGGGTTTTAAGGGAATTGGGTGCATCGTCGGGTCCCGGTCTTTTCTCATACCAGTCTTTGGTAATTTCATCCGGTTGTGAATCTCCCGTTTCTGTTTTCCACTTTTCAAGTATGGATTCCAAATGCTTAATTTCCTCCTGATGACTTTTTTCTCCAATTAAATTTTCCCTCTGGAATATATCTTTTTCTACTTCATAAAATTCTCTCTTGGGTCTAGGGCTAAGGAAAATTTCTTTTTGGATTTCAGAAATTTCTCCTGATTCCATTAGGTTGAGAAGACTGGCATAGGAATCGCTGTTGATGGCATCCAATGGTCCTCTTTGAGCAAATTGGATTCGGTTGTTTTCAATATACATAAAATCCCTACTTCTGACCATTCGTTCATGGGCTTCATAGTCGTGCCAATTGTGCTCGGCAAAAACATAATTCCTAAAGGGAGTTTTGGGATTGAGCAATAATTGTTTAAAACTTTTACCTTGATAATTTTCACTTATTTCTAACTGGGCATACTCTAATATGGTCGGTGCAATATCAATAGCACTTACCAAGCTTTTGGTTTCACCTCTTATATTGTCTTTTTTATAGGTCAAGACGAAAGGGGTCTTTACCCCTTGATCATTGAGGCGGGTTTTACTGTGGGGAAAGGGACGACCATTGTCTGCCATCACTATGATGAATGTATTTTCATAGACCTTTTGTTTTTTAAGTGTCGCTACCACCTCCCCTATTGAATGATCGAACCTTCTGATTTCGTCATAGTAATTGACCAAATCCTGTTTTGTAGGATCATCATTAACCAGATACTCAGGCGGGGTCAAAGCCGCTGGGTCGTGGGTACCCGTATAATTGTTTTTACCCCAAGAGCGGTGGGCGTCATAGGAAGCATACCACATGAAAAAGGGTTGATCTTTGGGTCTGTCCTCTAGGGTTTTTACCCATTGATCCTCTCCGCCAGGGCCATTTAATTTTCTGTCCTCATTGATCAAATCAAACCCTCTTCTGGCATAGTCACCCATATGAAATTTTCCAGATAAGCCAGTGTAGTAGCCTCCCTTCTTCAAGGTCTCCGCTACAGTTGTCATTTCCATAGGCGGCTCACTGTGCAGCTCGGGAGCTCCTGTGTTGTGGGGATATCTTCCAGTTATGATCGAATTTCTGCTGGGACTACACGAACTGGTTGTCAAATACATATTCTTAAAAACCAACCCTTCAGAGGACAAACTGTCAATATTGGGTGTTTTTACAAATCTATTTCCGTAAACACTGAGATCGTCCCAACTGACATCATCAGCGATAAACACAATAAAATTAGGTCTGACCTCTTTTTTTTGACTTTTTTCACATTGCGTTAATACAATCAAAATCATCAAAACTAAAAGGTAAATACTTTTTGATCTCATTTTTTTAAACAATAAATATATTATGTCACAAATTAGGAAAACCCTTTCATTAAATAAAATTCTGATAAAATATATCCCAAACAACAATAAGTATGGTAATGGAATGACTTGTTAATGATATGATCTCAAAAAAAGCAATCCTTAAAAAAAAGTAAAGGTTGAAGAAATCTTCAACCTTTTTAAGTACTC
>DGPN01000030.1 GCA_002390455.1 Flavobacteriaceae bacterium UBA4439
ATCTGTTGAACTTTCAGGAGTTCCTCCTGTGAATGACCAATTATAGGAAGTCGCAGCTGTTGTATTGTTGGTAATGGTTACTTCTGCCGGAGCAAAATCACTACTAACCGAAATATTAAAATCCACAGTCAATGGATCAGCGTCAATATTTTTGTCTTTAGAACAGGCTGTTACTATTAAAATTATACTAAAAGCCAAAAGTTTAATTGTTTTTTTAATCATTCTTATTAGGATTTAAATGGTTTATAATTCTTAAATACTACAACCTAAGCTGTCGATATATTCCTTTTATCTGTACTATAATTTGTCTATAACTTGCTTATTATGCCAATAAAGAATTCGAGACTTTGTAATATCCCTCTGGCTCACATGCGTAAATCGCTTAGGTGATTTTAAACTCCTATGTCCAAGTGATCTCTGAGAGAAGTGGCTGTTGGTAGGACAATCCCTTAACGGCAAATCACAACCGATATTTACGATCTCATTATGACAATATGTTCTGGAAAAAAGCCGTAAGCTTTTCATGGCAGTAGTACGATTTGGGTTAATCAAAGATAGGTGATTATCCTAAAAAACAAAAGACTTTTTTTTAATTAAGGAGAAAGCGACAACGGTTAGGACTGCTGAGCGCAAGAGGGGGTAAAACTAAAAAGGAAAGAAAATAATTACTCGTTTGAGGGTTTGCCAATGGTGGCCAATATACCTCCATCCACATAGAGTACTTGGCCGTTGACAAAATTACTGGCTTCGGAGCTGAGGAAGATGGCCGATCCTTGTAATTGATCCGGGTCTCCCCAAACTCCGGCAGGAGTTCTGTTGACGATAAATTCGTTAAACGGGTGTCCGTCCACTCGGATGGGTTTGGTCTGTTCGGTTGCAAAATAACCCGGACCAATACCATTCACTTGAATGTTGTGGGGCGCCCATTCGACACACATGTTTTGGGTCAGCATTTTTAGTCCTCCTTTGGCAGCGGCATAGGCACCCACAGTGTTTCTGCCCAGTTCGCTCATCATGGAACAGATGTTAATGATTTTTCCCGATTTGCGTTGGATCATTCCCTTAACCACCGCTTTGGAAACGATAAACGGACTGACCAAATCAACATCGACCACCTGCTTAAAATCAGTCACCTCCATCTCCACCAGTGGGATGCGTTTGATGATTCCGGCATTGTTGACCAAAATATCAATGGGATTGACTTCTTTTTCGATCTGTGCCACGGCCTTTATTACCGCATTTTCGTCGGTAACATCAAAACGATAACCAAACGCCTGAATTCCTTCCGCTTTAAAGTTAGCAACGGCTTTGTCAATTTTTTCTTGGGAACTGTTCCCATTAATGATCACAGTAGCTCCAGCCAGACCAATTCCTTTGGCCATGGCCATCCCCAGTCCATGTGTGGATCCAGTAACCAATGCGACCTTTCCAGTCAAGTCAAATAGAGCGGTACTCATGCTTTTATCTTAAATTGGGAATGGGACAACCGTCCATATCGCCATAGTCTAAATTTTCACCTGCCATTCCCCATATAAAGGTATAATTGGATGTTCCTGACCCAGCGTGTATTGACCAAGGAGGAGAAATGACAGCTTGTTCATTGGCCATCCATAGGTGTCGGGTTTCATCCGTAGCCCCCATAAAATGACATACTGCTTGATCTTGTGGTACTTCGAAATAGAAGTAAACTTCCATACGGCGATCATGGACATGCGCAGGCATGGTATTCCAAACCGAGCCAGATTTTAATTCTGTCATCCCCATTTGCAGCTGACATGTTTTAACTATACTGTTAACAATCAGTTTTCTGATGGTTCTAGCATTGGCAGTTTCGGCGGATCCCAATTCGACAATTTCGGCTTGGTCTCTTCCTACTTTTTGAGAAGGATAGGCATGATGTGCCGGAGCAGAATTGAGGTAAAATTTAGCGGGGGTATTGGCATCCTCACTGGAAAAATGTACTTCCTTAATACCCTTACCCAAGTAAAGCGCCTCTTTGTAATCCAAAGAATAGGTTTCCCCATCGGCTGTTACCATTCCTTTGCCTCCTACATTGATGATGCCCATTTCTCTCCGTTCTAAAAAATACGTTGACTTAAGGGGTTCCAAGGTGTCCAAAAACACATTTCCCTTAGCAGGAATAACCCCACCGGCCATATAGCGATCGTAGTGGGTATAAACCCAATTCACGGCATCGGTTCCAAAAACTTGTTCAATTAAAAATTCGTCTCTCAGGGCCTGGGTTCCCATTTGGTAGGTTTCTCTTTGACCTACCGCATATCTGACTTGGTAATTATCATTCATTTTACTGTCTTATTTTTTTAATCAATGCAAGGGTTTCTGCAACTTTAGCTTTGAGACCTTCATAATCTCCATTGGCCAAGACCTCTTTGGAAATTAATTTAGAGCCCATTCCTACGCAAGTTACGCCCGCATCAAACCATCCTCTGAGATTGTCCTCTTCTGTACTGACTCCCCCTGTTGGCATGATACTGGTCCAAGGTTGTGGGCCTTTGATGGCTTTTACAAAACCAGGGCCGTAGGTACTCCCAGGAAAGAGTTTGACTATTTCTCCTCCCAATTCCTCTGCTCTTGCAATCTCTGTAAGGGATCCACAGCCCGCCGACCACAATACTTTTCTGCGGTTACAGACCATTGCGATGTCCTCTCTCAATACAGGAGTTACGATAAAATTCGCTCCCAGTTGCATATAAAGTGATGCCGCTGCTGCATCGGTAACGGAACCGACTCCCATAATCATATCGGGCAGCTCACGGATGACATAGCGATTGAGTTCATCGAATATTTGATGGGCAAAATCTCCTCTACTGGTAAATTCCAACAGTCTTGCGCCTCCCTCATAACAGGCTTTTAGGGTTTTTTTGGCGATATCAATATCACTGTGATAAAAAAGGGGAACCATTCCAGTTTCGGCCATTTTTGCTGCCACTTCTAAACGGGTAAATTTTGCCATAATTATCTTGCTACGCGGCCACTTGCATCACCGCTCATTAATTTTTCTACCTCCGCAACGGTGACCAAATTGGCATCGCCCTTGATGGTGTGTTTTAAACAAGAGGCAGCCACTGCAAAGTTCAATGCATTCTGATCATCCTCTGGATACTCTAATAAACCATAAATCAATCCCCCCATAAAGGAGTCGCCCCCTCCTACTCTATCTATAATATGGGTGATTTGATATTCGGGGCTGATATAGATATTTTTTCCATCATAAAGTATTCCTGCCCAAGTATTGTGAGAAGCAGAAATGGAACCCCTTAGGGTGGTAATTACTTTTTTGGCTTTTGGAAATTTTTTCATCATTTGCTCACATACCGACTGAAAGGCCTCCGCTTTGACTTGATCGCCTTGGGTGGTAATGTCCAAGCCCTCGGGTTTAATCCCAAAGTGCTTTTCTGCATCTTCTTCATTTCCAAGGATGATATCACAATAGGAGGTTAACTCGGTCATGATAGGTTCTGAAGGTTGTCCATACTTCCAAAGTTTGGCGCGATAATTTAAATCTGTAGAAACCGTTATTCCCTTCTCGCTGGCAATTTTCACGGCTTCCAGACAGGCATCGGCAGCTCCTTGAGATATGGCGGGGGTAATCCCCGTCCAGTGGAACCAGCTGACGCCATCGAATACTGCATCCCAATCGATCATCCCTTCTGTAATCTCTGCCATGGCAGAATGGGCACGGTCATAGACCACCTTACTGCCTCGACTTACGGCTCCAGTTTCCAAAAAATAGATTCCCAATCGGTCGCCTCCATAGGCAATGTGTTGTGTCCCTACGCCTCTTTTCCGCATTTCCATCATGGCACAGGCCCCCAAATCATTCTGAGGCAATCGAGTTACAAACTCTACAGGAACGCCATAATTGGCCAAGGAGACAGCGACATTAGACTCTCCTCCTCCATAGACCACATCAAAATTGTTGGCTTGGGAGAATCTTAAATTACCCGGAGGTGATAGTCTTAACATGATTTCACCGAAGGTTACTACTTTTTTCATGAAATTAATTGATATTGATTAGAATTGGATTTTCGATTTTGATTGCGAGATCATCTAAGTGGGCTTCCCAAGCTTCATGATCCGCAAACTGATTGCTTTCGGACCAATAGAAGCCAACATAATATACTAAGGACTCGTCTATAACTTTGAGGTCTAAAAATGCATGATTTTGATCTTTGATACCAGGATTGTATTCATGATGGCCTTTGTAATGTATTTTGGGAGAAAGAATCACATTACTAAGAGTGGTATCAAAATGATCTTGTTTAAAAATAAGAATATTGTTCTTGTCAATGATACTTCCGTTATTTTCTTGAAGCGAAATTCCGGCGACAATGTGATCTGTTCCCTGGAGGGAAACCTCAATTTTCATCAGGTTATTTCCATAATCCAAACTGATGGTTTTCTGCTCCTTGATCATCCCTTGAGGGCCCTCCCAGTCGGCATAATCCAGCTGAAAAAGGGTTCTTAAAGGACCGGTTGCAAGAGTGCTGTGGGCAATGAAATTTTTGGAGACAAAATACTGGTCGTCCTCTCCTTTGATCGCCAAACCACCGGCACCTCTACTGATGCCTACATGATAGTTGTCCAAACCTTCCCCGTGGTCTTCGTGATAGCTGATGTCTTCTTCTTCACTGGCCTTGTACCATTTGTTGATGACGGGGTAATTTACTTTTTTTAACCAACAGTCTATGCCACTTGAGATGATTCCCCCTTTTTTTCCTTCCTCCACCAAAGCTTGGGCTGCGGGACCATAGGTTCTAAAAGCGACCCTGTCATTTTCCCAAGTGTAATCGTCAATTCTGGTGGGTACGATTCTGGAATAGCAATAATCCACAACTTCCGGTTTGTCCGTTTGTACTTTGAGTTGAAAGGTCTTTTCTGATAAGGGAGCCATAGTGGGTTGAAAAATGAGTTGATCCATTTTTCCATCTTGGTTAACATCGATCAATTGGGAAATCAGAAAGGCATTCTCCGCAGGATCATAGATCCCTATTTTATCGACTTTAGAAGACCAATGATCGGGTAGGTCTGCTATCAAAATCTCAATGGTTTCGTTTTGACGCTCAGCATTCAAATTATTGGTCAAATGAATACTTACTGTATTTGGTGTACATGAGGCAAGAAGACAAATCAAGCCTAACAGGTAAATGATTTTAGTGGTTGTCATAACATTGTATATTTTTAAATTAAACTCCAAAAAACTCGGGCAGCCATAAACTTAACTGTGGTATATAAGTTACAAGGAACAAAGATAATATCATCACTAAAAACAAGGGAATTAGAGGTTTTATTACCTTAGAAATGGTCGTTTTGGCAATTCCAACGCCAACAAATAAAACAGAACCTACAGGAGGGGTACACAGCCCGATACAAAGATTGAGCATAAGAACGATCCCAAAGTGGGTAGGATCCATCCCTAAAGCGGTGACGACGGGAAGGAAAATAGGCGTAAAAATAAGCACTGCCGGAGTAGCGTCCATAAAAACACCTACCGCCAATAAGATAAGGTTGATCATTAAAAGGATGACTATTTTGTTGTCACTGACAGACAATAAAGCATTGCTGATGTCTTGGGGAATATTTTCATAGGACAATACCCACGACATACACATAGAAGCTCCAATCAACAACATCACAATGGCTGTGGTTCGAGAAGATTCTAAAATTACCTTAGGCAGTTCTTTAAAAGACAATTCTTTGTAATAAAAAGAAAGCAAGATGGTGTAGAGCACTGCTACAGCCGATGCCTCTGTTGCGGTAAAGACACCTCCGATAATCCCTCCAATTACGATGATCAAAAGGAGTAAACTGGGTAGAGCATCGATGAATTTTGTAAACACTTCTTTAAGTGAGGAGCGCTTACCAACAGGATATTTATGTTTCTTGGCCCAAACCATGGCCACGATCATCATCAGTAACCCTGTCAGGATTCCTGGGATGTATCCGGCCAGAAACAAGGCCGCAATGGAAACCCCACCACTGGCAAGGGAATAAACGATCAGGGTGTTGCTCGGAGGAATGACCAATCCCGTTGTAGATGAAGTGATATTTACGGCAGCACCAAACTCTTTTGAATAGCCTTCTTTTTCCATTTCAGGTCCTAAGATAGTACCCATTGCTGAAGCTGAGGCCATAGCCGAACCTGCGATAGCTCCCATCATCATTGCAGAAACAATATTGATCAATGCCAATCCACCAGGTAAAAATCCTACTAAGGTTTTGGCAAAAGAAATCAATCTGTGAGCAATGCCTCCCTCACTCATAATTTGTCCAGAGAGTATGAAAAAGGGGATGGCCAAAAGGGCAAAACTATCCAATCCTGTTGCAATTCGCTGAGATACGGTAGTGGTAGCGGCTGAAAAGGGCATCACAGACATCAAGGTAAACAATGAAGATATAGCGATACACCAAGCTACAGGAACCCCTAGGGTCAAAAGAACCAAAAAACTAGTAACCAAAATTATTACGGGTAAAAACTCAATCATTGTGCCTGTTTTTTTAAATCTAATATTTTATAAAAAATGATCAGTATTCCACTAATCGGGATTACGGAGTAAACCACCCCTAAGGGGATTTTTAACGATGGAGAAAGTTGTTCTAAGACCAATGTGATATAGACCAACCTCACCCCTCCAATAAGCATACCCAATAAGGCAAAAGCCAGTATGGTCAGATTGATAAAAACTTGGGTTTTTTTAAGATTGGAAGGACTCATTTTTTCAGAAAAATAAGTAATGGCCACATGGTTCCCTTTTCCCGCTACATAGGCCGCTCCCAAAACGCCCACCCAAATCATAAGGTAACGCGCCAACTCGTCCGTAAACGAACTTGGATTGGTTAAGATATAACGTGAAAAAACTTGCCATAATACATTGATAACCATAGCAGACATAATGACCACAAGTGTCTTTTCTAATACAGAATCTAACTGCGCTCTTAATTTCATGATTATTGGGTGTTTTTGATTTTATCTATAAATGATTTGATCAAAGGATCTTTTGCATATTGCTCCGCCACCGAACTAGACATTTCAGCAAAATTAGATTTATCGGGATAACTCACCTGAACTCCGGCAGCTTTTACGGCTTCCAGAGATTCAAGCTCAGATTTTAACCAAAGCCTTCTCTGTTCTACCACAGATAAATCCATGGCTTTTTGTATCCACTCCTGTTCTTGATTTGATAGATCATTCCACAAATGAGTACTCATCAAAACTACATCAGGGAGGACGGTATGCTCATCAATGATATAGTATTTACAAACTTCATAATGTCTGGAAAGATAAAAACTGGGAGGGTTGTTTTCTGCCCCATCCACAACGCCTTGTTGAAGTGCGGTATAGAGTTCACCCCAAGAAATAGGGGTTGGAGAACCGCCAAATGATTTGACCATATCGATCGCCGTTTGACTTTCCATAACCCTGATCTTGAGGCCTTCAAGATCATTGGGATTTTCAATGGGTTTATCTATGGTATAAAAGCTTCGGCTTCCTGAGTCGTAATACCCAAGACCTTTGAGCCAGTATTTTTCTGTACCATTGAGCAACTCCTCACCTATAGGCCCATCAAGAACTCTGAAAACGTGATCTTTGTCTTTAAACAAATATGGAAGTCCAAAGACCTTTATACTGGGTGAAAAGTTTTCCAACACCCCTGCAGAAACTTTGGTCATGTCCAAACTTCCAATTTGAAGCAACTCCAAACACTGACGTTCTGTTCCCAATTGTTGACTGGGATAGATTTGTACTTTAAACTTTCCTCCTGAAATTTCTTTCAATTTTTCACCAAAGAAGACCATGCCTTGATGAACAGAATGCCCTGTGTTCAATCCGTGTCCCAGTCGAATGATTCTGGTAGATTTGATCTGATCACAGGAAATAAAACTGAGTAAGAGAACGAAAACGATTAATGGTTTAAGCTTAAACATTAGTTTTTGTATTTAATGAATTTTTTCAAATTGTGATAACAGATATTTTCAACCATTTTCCCAAAAAAGGGAATGTCGTTGGGTAAAAGTCCACTCTCTATATCATTTCCAATCATATTGCACAGCAATCGTCTGAAGTACTCGTGTCTAGGAAAGGATAGAAAACTTCGGCTATCGGTCAACATTCCAATGAATTTAGACAACAGCCCCATATTCGATAGGGTTCTCATTTGTAATTCCATCCCGTCCTTCTGATCGAGAAACCACCAAGCTGTTCCCCATTGAATCTCCACTTTTTCATTATTGAAGTTACCTGGCATAGTGGCAAAGACCTCATTCATGGCGGGATTTAGATTGTAGAGGATGGTATTGGTGAGTTTATCGTTATCATTTAATTTACCCAAGAGTTTAGAAAGGTTTTTGGCCTGCGCAAAATCTCCAATAGAATCGCAACCCACATCTGCACCAAGATTTCTCTTTAATTTTTGGTTGTTGCCTCTTAATGCACCCAGGTGCAATTGTTGAGTCCAACCATGGTCGTGATACATCACAAACAGTTCATACAATACGCAAGAATTAAAAAGGCTTGCTTCCTCAGTAGTGGGAAGGCCCCCAGATAGACGTTTCTTGAGAATCGAATTGGCCTCAGCATGGGTAAATTCACTCGCATGGGTAAATTCCAAGCCATGATCGGAAATCCTACAACCGTTTTGGTGGAAATATTCAATCCTAAATTTTAAGGCCGTCAGAAGCGAATCTAAATCTGATATATCTGTATCAGATGCCTGCTTGAGGGCATCGATATATTCTAAATATTGGCTGCCTTCAATCCCAAAAATATTATCTGGTCTAAAACCCGGTAAAACCTCTGGCCCCTTTTCATTACTCGCTGCTATTTTTTGATGGGCAGAAAGGCCGTCTATTGGATCATCAGTAGTACACAACATCTCAACCTTCATGTCATTGAGCAAACCCTTGGGGGTTAAATCCAACAACTGTCGATTGGTTTCCTTAAAAATGGCAGTTGAAGTAGACGGCTGTAACAGGGTATTGATTCCAAAATAACGCTTTAATTCCAAATGTGTCCAGTGAAAAAGGGGATTTCCCGCAGTAAAAGGAACGGTATAGGCCCATTGATCAAATTTTTCTTTGTTACTGGTCTCTTTTCCAGTGATGAGTTTTTCGGCTATGCCAAGAGTTCGCATGGCTCTCCATTTATAGTGATCTCCATCCAACCAAATTTCGTTAATCCCCTTAAAGGGTTGGTTGGCAGCAATCACCTCCGATGACAAGTGGTTGTGGTAATCAATAATCGGCATGGAAGCAGCGTGATCAAAAAACAATCTTTCTGCTGTTTTGTTTTGAAGTAAAAAGTCTTCTTTTATAAATGCTTCCGTGCTTTTGAATTCCATTTTTTAAATCATTTTGTTAATTCCCCATTCCAATCCCCTTAGTTCTGCTAATCCTCTGAGTCTTCCAATGGCGGAGTAGCCAGGATTAATTTTGGGTTTTACAAGGTCATCCAGCATTTGATGTCCATGATCGGGTCGCATAGGAATGGAAGCATCTTCTCTCTTTTGGGCATGTCTTCGTCTTTGTTCCTTAATTACTCTGGTAATGATTTCAAACATATCCACGTCTCCAGTAAGATGATCTGCTTCATAAAAATTTCCCTCGGCATCACGCTTGGTACTTCGGAGGTGTAAAAAATGAACACGATCTGCAAAAGCATCAAAAATAGCCGGAAGATCATTGTCTGCCCTTACACCCAATGAACCTGTACAGAAGGTGATTCCGTTGGATAAAGGAGGAACTTGATCAAAAATGTATTGATAATCTTCCTGAGTACTCACCACTCTGGGTAAACCCAAAAGCGTAAAAGGTGGATCATCGGGGTGAATGCACATTCTGATGCCCAATTCTTCGGCCAATGGAATGATTTCCTCTAAAAACTGAACCAAATGAGAGCGCAATTGATCGGCATCTATACCTGTGTAGGTGTCCAACATGGCTTTAAATTCTTCCATAGAGTAGCCCTCTTCCGATCCAGGTAAACCTTTGAGCATATTGTCAGAGATTCTCTCGATGTCAGACTGCTCAAGGTTATTAAATTTATTATTGGCTTCTTCGATTTCTTTGGTAGTATAATCTTTTTCCGCTCCCTCTCTTTTGAGGATAAACAAATCAAAAACTCTTAATTCCGACGCATTGAATTCCAACGCAAGAGAACCGTCCTCAAGGGGCATGTCCAACCTTGTTCGAGTCCAGTCAAGTATGGGCATAAAGTTGTAACAGATTACATAAACTCCACAAGCCGCCAAATTTTTCATACTGCGCTTATAGTTTTCGATGATCTGTTCAAAATCTCCAGTTCTGGTTTTTATTTTTTCATGTACTGGCAGAGATTCCACAACATCCCAACTAAGTCCAGCATTTTCAATTTCATCTTTTCTTTTTTGAATTTCTTGCACTGACCAAATATCACCATTGGGGATGTGATGGAGGGCGTTTACAATTCCTGTTGCACCAGCCTGCCTAACATCTGAGAGGCTGACAGGATCATTGGGCCCATACCAGCGCCATGTTTGTGTCATTTTCATAATAATCGTTTAAACCCCACTGAAGGCACTAAAGCCACCATCAATGGGTAGTACAATACCTGTTATAAATTGGGCGGCATCACTACACAAAAAGTGAATCGCACCGTTGAGTTCTTCCGCTTCCCCAAATCGTTTCATGGGAGTATTTCTTATGATGGTATCCCCTCTTTCAGTGTAGGTTCCATCCTCATTAAGTAATAATTTTCTGTTTTGATTTCCTACAAAAAAACCAGGAGCAATGGCATTGACGCGAACACCAGGGCCAAATTTTAAGGCCATTTCAACCGCCATCCAACGGGTAAAGTTTTCGATCCCTGCTTTGGAAGCGGAGTAACCCACCACACGGGTAATAACCCTATCCACACTCATGGAAGAGTAATTGATGATAGCGCCGCTTTTCTGATCGGCCATAATCTTCCCAAAGATCAAAGAAGGGATTACAGAACCGTTGAGGTTCAATTCGGTAACCTTTTTAAAATCGTCCATTGACAAGTCAAAAATGGTTTGGTCAACGGCTATGGTTGCTCCAGGCATATTGCCTCCCGCCGCGTTGAGCAGTATATCCACCCTACCCCACTCTTTTAAAATTTCTTTACTGATGGATTTTATAGATTCTTGGGACAGCACATTGGCCGCAAAACCGATAGCGATTCCTCCCTCTTTCTCAATGGTATCAACAGTTCTTTGGGCGGCTTCTAGGGTAAGATCCAAAATGGCAATCTTTACGCCCGATTGGGACAAACTCTGTGCAATACATCCTCCCAATGCGCCTCCCCCTCCAGTAATGACGGCTACTTTATTTTTTAAATCAAAATTTGGTTTCATTTATTGTTTTTAGAGTATATAATTGATATCGTCCCACTGTACCATTTTCTCGGTGTCCATAGCTTTAATCCCCATTTCAACAGCATAAGCTGCTTTGGCTCCAGTGGTTACATTTGAAAGTGGTGTTTTGTTGTTGATTATGGCATCTCCAAAATCCATTAGGGCTTGTTTGGTAGGGTCAATGTGTTTGATGTCCAATGGGGTTCCCTTCCCTTGTGCCCAATTGGTCGTTGCTCCCGATACACCATCTACTTCTCCATACTCCGCTTTATAGCTACCTTCGGGATAAAACCAAGCAGACTGATTGAAAATGGTAAGGGTTCCCTTGTCACCCATGACCATAATCTTATAATCGTCTTTGGCATTGGAGGTCAGACAAGTATAGGTCGCCTTTACTCCTTCGGGAAATTCATAGATTACTTTGGTATTGTCATAAGTTTCTCTTCCGTCTTTCCAATAGTCAATACCACCCATACCCATTGCTTTTTGGGGAGTAGATTGGAGAATCCAGTTGGCAAAATCAATTTGATGAGAACTCAATTCGGCCAAAAGTCCGTAGGAATACTCTCTGTACATTCTCCAATTGATTTGTCGCTCTAATGATGGTTCAGGAACAGATCTTCTCCAATTTCCATTTCGATTCCACTGGGCCTCGATGGAGGCGATTTTTCCTACTTTACCCTCTGCGATCATATCAACCAATTGAGTATATAGTCTAGAACTGTGATACTGATGACCGGTTTGAAAAATTTTATTGGAGGTTTTGCACTTATTAACAATACGGGCTGTAGCTGCAGCTCCTTTGGCCAAGGTTTTTTCACAATAAACATGTTTGTCTGCATCTAATGCATCGACAGCGATTTTATCATGGGTGTTGAGCGGGGTACTGATGATTACTCCATCGATATTTTTATCGTCTAATAATTTTCTGTAATCCTTGTATGCTCTGGCGTTTTTATTGTTTTTGATCAGATCAAATCCCTCCTCCAATCTAAAGGGTAGGGTATCACAAGCAGCAATTACATTGAAGCTTGACAGACTGTTGAGCAACTTAATAATTCCTTGTCCTCTTCCCCCAGTTCCAATCACCCCTACATTAATGTTACTATTAAGATTGACATTAGCCATTAAATTTGGAGATAAAACAGTACCTAAAAGTACTCCTCCTGAATTGCGAATAAAGTCTTTTCGTTTCATTATCAGATTAATCTTTATTAATGATTGAATTTATTTCCTCAAGGGATTTACCCTTTGTTTCTGGCATAGTAAAAATAGAAAAGATGAGTTGAAGAACCATCATTAGCGCAAAAAAAGAGAATATTGGCCAAGGATTTACCTTAAAAATTTCAATAACGGAAGGTCCTATCAAAGTGATCAAAGCAGCAAACACCCAGTGAACTCCTGCACCAAAAGATTGTCCTTTCGCTCTGATACGATTGGGAAAAATTTCAGAGATAAAAACCCAAATTACGGTTCCCTGTCCAACAGCATGAGAAGCGATAAAAGCAAAAATAAATAAGGCAATCCACTGTGGATCAGTTTGGAAGTAAAAAGCCATAGAGACCCCTGTCAAACTAACAATATACCCCAGTGATCCCAAGATCAAAAGCTGTCTCCTTCCCAATTTATCGATAAGCATCAAGCCCAAAAAGGTAAAGACGATATTGGTCAGTCCAATCAATACTGAATTGAAAAGGGAGGCACTTGTTGCAAAACCTGCCATTTCAAGAATTTCTGGAGCATAATAAAGTATAAAGTTGATTCCCGACAATTGATTGAAAAAGGAAATCAGAAAGGCCAAAAGGAGCGTTTTCCTATTGGTATAATTTATCAATTTTTCTTGTTTATCGGAAGCACTGTCAGCAGTTTTGATTTGTTTTAAAACGCTATCAGCCTGTTCGTCATTGTATATTTCTTTGAGGGTTTTCAAGGCAGCACTGTCATCTTTTTGAAAAATGATTTGCCATCTTGGAGTGTAGGGGATATTAAGGGTAAGCAGTAAATACAGTAGGGCTGGAATCGCCTCCACACCTAGCATCCATCTCCAATCGTAACTTCCTTGAAAACCAGTAAGCAAATAATTTGAAAAAAAAGCGATAAGGATTCCAAAAACCAAGCTGAATTGATACAAAACCCCTAGTCTACCCCTGTTTTCGGAAGTTGAAATTTCAGAAATATATATCGGTGCAGCAATGGAAGAAACGCCAACTGCTATTCCCCCAACAAATCTAAAAAAAGAGAAAGTATAGGGGTCCATGGCCAAAGCTGATCCCAAAGCAGAAATGAAAAAGAAAAATCCTATCCAAGTAAGGGTTTTTTTACGGCCAAATTTATTGGTGGGATAAGACCCAAACAATGCCCCGAGAACCGTCCCCCAAAGTGCCATAGACATGATAAAAAAACCATGAAAAAAAGGACTTGTTGACCACAATTCCTTTATTGGGAGATTGGCTCCAGAAATTACAACCGTATCAAATCCAAATAGAAAACCTGATAAGGCAGCGACAAGAATCCATCTAAATGATTTTGGCATACTGAAAAAAATTCGTGTGCGTACACTACAGTTAAGCAAATATAGAGAAACCGATTGATAATTTCATCCCCCCTGCTTTATATAATTTTAAAATATTTTTGGAAAAAAATAATTTAAAATATTACCAGAAGGTATTATATTTGATAAAACCATAATATTTGATTACAATAAAAGATATTGCAAAAGAAGCTAATGTTTCAACAGGAACTGTGGACAGGGTTTTGCATAATCGAGGTGGCGTATCTACCAATACGGAAACCAAAATCAGAAAGATATTAAAACAGAAAAAGTTTAAAATAAATCTGATTGCCAGTTCACTGGCCATGAAAAAACACCAGAATTTGGCGACTTTGATTCCCAAGCATGACACACAAAATCTTTTTTGGAAGTCACCCTACTCCGGCATTCAAAAAGCCAATCAAGAAGTCGGTGCATATGGGATTGAAAATCACATTTTTCTCTTTGACCAATTTGACCCCCAGAGCTACCTAAAAGCATTCCGAAAACTCATCAAAATAAAGCCCGATGCAGTGGTTATGGTTCCGATGTTTGTTAAGGAATCCAACATAATCATTGAAGAGTTGAATGATAAAAAAATTCCTTATCTGTTTCTCAACGCAAATCTCAAGGGTTATGAAAACCTCTCTTATATCGGCCAAAAATCCTTTGAGGCTGGTGTATTGTCTGGAAAACTTTCGCATTTATTATGCTCAGAGGAAAAAGATGAGTTTTTGATCATTTTGACCCGAAAAAATATTCATGATTACGAGGCCAACAGTGAGAGGATCAAAGGCTTTATAAATTATTTCAATGAAAATTCACCACAAACTGTAATCCATCAGTTAAAATTTGACCAATCAGATAGTAATCATAAGGTGAGGAAGGAAATCAATGATTTTTTAACCCAAAACCCCGGTGTAAGGGCAGTTATGGTTCCCTCCAGTAGGGTTTCCAACATCTGTAAATTGATTGACAGTGATTTGCTGTCAGGACTAAAACTCATTGGATTTGATACCACCCCTCAAAATGTGGAAGCATTAAATAAAGGGGTCGTAGCATTTTTGATTTCTCAAAAATCCTTTAACCAAGGCTACAAAGCCATTAAAACCATAGCCAACTACTTGGTTCACAAAGAAACGCCTTCGGACGAAATTCCCATGCCTTTGGAGATCATTACCAAAGAAAACTACAAGTACAGCCATTCAGAAGAGCGAAATTACTACAACGATAATTAGAAGTTGACCTCATTGACCGGATTGCCCTCCACATCGTGGTGCGTAAATCTAATACTTGGTGACTTTCCACTGCTTACAGAAACAGACAGAAAACCACCCTTAACTCTTAAAAATTGATGCTCGGGTCTAAAATCCTCCTGTTTCCATCCGCCTGCATGAACATCGGCACCCGCTCCACATCCAAACTCCCAAAGGTTGGTATCCTTGATGTTAGTGACATACTGCCAGTGGCGATCTCCATTGACAATAAATAAGTTTTTTTGTTTTTTTATAAAATTGAGAATCTCTGCTTGTTCATGAGCATAACCAGTATTGCTGAGGTTATCGTTTTTGTTTTTTCTATCCGGACCCAATATAGGAGAGGAAGTAATCAAGACTTTAAAGCTTGCATCAGAATCGTTAACGGTGTCAAAGAACCATTGTTTTTGGGCTGCACCCCAAATGGTTTTGTCCGGTCCATCTTTCAAATAATTTTGATTCCTATAGTTTCGACCCTCAACGATCCATATCTGTAAATCTTTTCCCCAACGAATCGTTTTGTATCTTTTGGAGTAGCTGGGAAACTGTTCTTCATCAAATATCTCCAATCCCCGCTCAAAGGAAACCGTTCCAAAATCCTTACCAGGATAACTGTCGTCGAAACCCACATCGTGGTCATCTTTCATAAAATAGGAAGTATGATCATTGTAGAAAGAACGCTGAAAAGGAAGGGCAAACAGACGATTCCATTTAAAACGCATCAACTCCTCTGTCATCGCATAGGGAAGGGGTTTGTCCATATATTCTATGTCCCCAGTATGCACATAAAAATCGGGATGTAATTGGGACATACTGGGGTAAATTTTATGGCCATTTTCCAGATCATCACGTCGGTTATAGTCGTGACAAGAAACGACACAAAATTTGATGTCCTTAGCGGTGTTTTGATCTACGGGTAAAAGAAATTGACCGAAAATACTGTCGGAAACCTCCTGTCCTTTTTGGGGTCGGGCATAGATTTTGACACGGTAATTCTTTCCTGCTTGCAACTGCTCTAACTTCCATTGATGGGTAAAGTCTTTATCGGGATTTACGGCTGTCCAATCCGTTACAACAGTCTCCTCGGGATGCCCTTTGACAAAGTAATGTAGCTGCACTTCTCCCGGAGCTCCAGGACAATAGCCTTCCATATCTTTAAGTGATAAACCTTGAGGAATCTGAGTATTATAGATGCCCTCAATATCACGGTTCTGAGACAAGGATTTCATTTTATCCCTAGATATTTCCACAAAAGGATGACCCTTAAAATGAGCCAACTTGTTTTGGGTCAATCGCGTCCACAGAACAATAGAATTTTGATCGGCCCAACCATTTTTAATCCCATTGGCAAAAAAGGGACCCTTTTCAGGCTCTGGAGCCTGACAGCTTAGTAAAAACAATCCTATTCCTCCAAAAAATAACTTTTTGAACTTGTAAAAACCCCCTATTTTCATAATTAGCAAAACCAAATGGTTAAAAAATTAGTGACAAAATTATTGTGTGATTCGCACAATTTGTCAAACTTAATAAAAAAAACCATCTCAATAATTTTAAACTTAAGCTTAATTTCCTCCGTACAATTTATAAATTTCTGAACCAGCACTTAGAAATGCCCCTACCCCATAGACTTCGGTTTTATCAGGATATGCCTCACCCGGTGCTGCCCCAATGGGTTGAACATAAGTCAACATACCGTCACTGTTCACATGGCTTACTATGGCATTCCAGCCTTTTTCAACTGCAGGCCCATAGGTTGCTCTGTCTAAAATTCCATTGTTGATGCCCCAAGCCAATCCAAAAGTAAAAAAAGAAGAACCACTGGTTTCGGGGGTGGGATAAAACTTTTGCCCCAAAAGACTCATGGCCCAATGCCCTTGAGGTGTTTGAATCTCTAACAGTTTCTTGGCTATTTTTTTGTAGAGCTTGAGGAAATAAGGATAATCTTTATCGTTGGGATCCAGTTCTTGCATCACATTTGCCAAACCAGCAAATACCCAGCCATTACCTCTCCCCCAAAAGATTTTTGTCCCGTTGTCAAGTTGATCAAAATAAGAACCATCTCTGTAATAAAGACTTTCTTTTTTATCGAATAAATGGTTGGTGGTCGCTTTCCACTCTTTAACCATAAATTCAATATATTTTCTATCTCTGGTAATATTGGAAACCATTACCCAAACAGGTGGTGACATGAACAAAGCATCACACCAATTCCATCGGTCTTGATGAAAAGGAGATTTCCAATCCAATTTGGATTTAGAGGGATGATAAAGGATAAAATCAAATTGTTTGATGGTAGGCTTAATCATTTGTTCCTCCTTGTATTTTCTGTAAAGATGAAAATAGGTTTGACCTACTGTGTGGTCATCAGCATGGTAAATCCTGTTATAATCCCCATTTCGCATATGAAGTTTCCAATCGTGAGCTTCACCGATGCCTTTAAGCCACTCATAATACTTGTCACTGTCTGCCATAGCTGCCCATTTAGACATTCCCACATAAAGCGCCCCATTGGTCCAATCCAACAGATGGTGTTTTCCTCTAGATAGTCTTTTGTTTTGGGCTCTGTATTTTAAATCATCGTGATTTTCAATTTCCCAGTCCGCCACTTTTTCCATGATCTGTTTGACCTTTAGCGGTTCAATTTTTTGACCCATAAGGGGAAGTGCTATCAAAATGGCCAATAGCATTAGTGCGTTTTTTTTAGGTTTCATTGGTTTTAATTTTAATGATTTGATCCTTTTTAATTTTCATTTTTTCTATCCAAGGCCAAATTAGATGGTTCCATAAAATTCATTCATTTTAACTTTAGAATGAAATAGATCATTAATATAAATATTTTTGAAGAAAGGTAAAGTTTCAATTTAGATATCTTGTAATAAGTTCTTTTACGCTATTTTGGAAGTAATTGTGTTCTTATCGGTTTTTTAAATAAAAAATACCCCCAAAAAGTCAGAAACTTTTGGGGGCAATTCTTTAAATGTAAGTTTTTAATAATTAAAATTACTATTGAGCGTAGCCTGGATTTTGTTCATAACCTCCAGAGGTTCTGTCTATTTGACTAAGAGGA
Source organism: Flavobacteriaceae bacterium UBA4439 (assembly GCA_002390455.1). GTDB lineage: Bacteria > Bacteroidota > Bacteroidia > Flavobacteriales > Flavobacteriaceae > UBA8316. The sequence continues at coordinate 18,226 of DGPN01000030.1, forward strand.
ATGGGCCTGACGATGTGATGGGACTGAATATTTTCCTTGGCATCGCTGTTATGAGCCTTAACTCTTTCCACAAGCGTTCCAGTTCGAGTCAAATCATACCATCGATGCCCCTCTCCTACCAGTTCTCGCGCTCTTTCATCCAATATCATGTCCAAGTTCACCTCCGCGGCAGTAATCTGCATTTCGGTTTCCTTACCATCCCACGCGCCTCTGGTTCGGATTTTGTTGATATCCTCGGCAGCAGCAGCCGTATTGCCTTGCTTTAAGCGGGCTTCAGCACGGATCAAATAGGCATCGGCCAAGCGCATCAAGATAAAATCTCTCTGTCCTTGAGTGTGCTGGATATTAGGCCGTGTAGGGTCAATCCATTTGTTAAGGGAAGGGAACGTCCTTTGATCCCATTCGTTAGAGGTGTAAACTTGAAAATTCACAGTCTCTTGCTTAGCAGCATTCCAATAGCCATCCTGATCAACACCATGTCTGTCTAAACCTGGACCTGGAATGTAAAGTGCGGTATCGCCTACGGCAACAGGTAACCCATTAGGAGTTATATTATCACCTTTATCATCTATACCAACTGTTCCAACATTTGCGTACCAAACATGTTTAAAGGTTTCGTCATAGCGTCGGTCTTTAGTTCTGTCCCAAACCTGCATCAAATATGGAGTGGGGCGAAAACGTTTCCAAGGCCTTCCATTCTCAGTATCTCTGGTCATGGCCAGTTTTTTGTCGTATTCCATTAAGAAATAGAGGTGTCCTCGATGGCCATAGTCATCCAAACCTTCATCAACTTGAGATTTGGCATTTTGAATACTCCATATTATTTCGGCATTTTGCTCATTGTCGATTTTCCAGATATCTGAGAAATTTTCTAACAATTCAAATCTGGGATTGTTGATCACCTGACTCATAAAAGACTCCGCCTTGGAGGCATCATCCCCTGCAGCGAAAGAGGTATAACTTCTTCTGAGTAAAACTTTGGCCAATAAGAATTGTGCGGCTGGTTTTGAGGCTCGACCATAATCACTTGGGTTGTCCTCCAAATTTGCAATGGCAAATTCTAGATCAGGGATGATGGCCTTTGTGTAGATTTCGCTGCTAGCCGTTTTATTAGCTTCAATTTGAACACCCTCAGTTTCTTCCAAAGAAAGGTGGACATCGCCGTAGTGTCGGATAAGATTAAAATAAGCCAAAGCCCTTAAAAATCGTGCCTCTGCCACCCTTTTGGTTTTTAAGGCTGTATCCATTCCCTCTATACCCTCTGACCTTCCCACTACCGCATTGGCCTGATTGATTTGTCGGTAGAAGATCTTCCAAGTATCGCGTATATATCCTGCTTCCGAGTTATGCCCAGAATCATAGCGGGCCATATATTTGTGGCTGCCGTCAGCTCCTGCTCGGTAGGTGTCGGTTCCAAAGACCGTCATAGTCCAACCGATTTCTGGTCCATAAAATTCTTTCATTATGCCATAGGTAGCATTAACTGCAGCTTCAAATCCTGCAAGATCGGTGTAGTATTCAGATTCCGTCACATTGGCAATATTATCCTCCTTTAAAATATCCTCACAGGAAATGAATACGGAAACCACTAAAAAGGGAATGATCAATTTTGTGTAATTTTTCATGATATAATGTTTTATCTTTTAAAGGTTTGCTTTTATTCCAAGAGCCCATAAGCTAGAAGAAGGAGCTATTCCACTTCCCAGCGTACTTTCTCCAATTTCTGGATCAAAAGTGTCGTACTTTGAGGTAAACCATAGATTTTGTCCTTGTAAATAAAGTCTAAGGCTTCTAAAGCCTATTTTGGAGGCCACATCAGAATCCAAATTGTAACCCAAGGTTAGGTTTCTTAACTTGATGTAACTTCCATCAAAATACCGAAGCAAATCGCCGTCTTTGGCTCTCTCCTGTCCAATATCAGGACGTGGATAACGTCCATTGGGATTGTCTGGAGTCCAGTAATCCACATTGAGGTTGTTGTACCTTCCCTGCAAAGAGTTGTTTCCTCGGTGGAAGTTACTGTTGATCATCTGTCCTTGTTTAAAGTAAAAGAAGGCACTCAAGTCCCAGTTTTTATAACTGAAGTTGGTGGTCACCCCACCGTAATAGTCGGGAACATCGGTTCCTAGGATTACCCGATCAGAGGGTGTGATTTTACCATCGCCATTGGTATCAGCCCTTCTGATCTCTCCAGGAACCTTCCCCTCTAGGCTTTTGGCCAGTACCACCTCATTCAATTGGTAAATCCCACCGTATTGATAATCATAAAACACCCGAATCGGCTGGCCGATAAACCAATCGTTCCCCACATCATCTATGGGGTTGCCGTTGTCGTCCTTTAAGGCCAACTCAGTGATCTTCTCTTTATAATTGGCAATATTAAAGTTGAGATCAAAACTCAAACCTTCAGGATTATCTATGATTACCGCATCTATACCAAATTCAATTCCATTGGTTTTGGTAGCGCCAACGTTTTGGAGTACACTTTCATAACCAGAAGACCACGGTAGGTTTCGTTCCAAAAGGAGATCTGAAGTATTGGTCCAGTACAAATCGAAAGTTCCAGAAATTTTACTATCTAGAAGTGCAAAATCAAAACCGAAATCCAATGTTTTGGAAATCTCCCATTTAAGATCGGGATTGGCAATTTTATCCAGTCTATAGCCATAGGCGTTTGACCCACCCCAAGAATAAACCGTTCTATCCAATCTTCCAGGGGTTACATAAGGTCGGATGGAGGTATTACCAACCTCACCATAAGAAAATCGGAGTTTAAATTCGTTAAAGGGTATATTTTCCATAAAACTTTCTTCATTGATCCTCCAACCAAAAGAGACTCCTGGGAAATAAGACCATTTATTCCCCTCTGCCAAACGAGAAGAACCATCTGCCCTTAATGAGGCCTGGAATAAGTATTTACCGTCAATATCATAATTTAACCGACCCATATAGGATTGAAGCTCCCACTCGGATATTGAGGATGATAAGTCTCCTTTTACTGAAGCTGTACCTATATTGTACCACAATTGGGATTCGTAAGGTAGGTTTTTAACTTCTGCTTTAGAGGTCTCTCTTGAGGAATTTTGGATCGATTGTAACAAAGTAAGCTTCAAGCGTCCAGGCCCTAAATTTCTATTATAGGTTAAAAGATTTTCCAAAGTAAATCCTTGTTCTCTAACGTTTTCCACCTCGGCATCAGCAGGTCCTAAACGGTTGTCGTTGGTAGCTTCTCCCCTAAATTCTCCCCTTCGGGTAAAGCGGAGGTCAGGGCCAAAAGTGGTAGTAAAAATCAGATCAGGATTAAAATTGATCTGAAAGTAGGCAGGAACAAAAATCCGAGAATAAACCCTTTCATCGATATAAACTCCAGGAACAATTTCTGAAAGTGGATTGGTTGCAATACCATCATTCCAAGTCTTGAACCTTGGGGTAACGCCATCATCTAAATAGGGACGCCCAAGGGGTAAGTTCCGCAATGCTTAGTTCATCACTGCATTGGAACCCCAATTATTGATCCCTTGAGTAAGGGTAGTGGAAAAACCAAACTTAAAGGTGTCGTTGATCCGATGATCCAAATTCAAACGGGCATTGAACCTTTTATAGTCCATACCAGGCACTACTCCTTTCTCTGAAAAGTAACCAATAGAGGTATTGTAAGCGGTTTTTTCGGTTCCACCCCTAGCAGAAATATTATGAGACTGCTGGGAACCTTTTCGCAGCACGGCATCCAAATAATCAAAATCTTTACCTGCATTATAATTGTCCACCAAAGGCTGTTCTCCGTCAAAGAGTACTAACAAATCGGATTCTACTTTACCGTCATAGGAAAACTGGCTATCCTCATTTTTTCTAAAGGCCTCGGCTCGCATGGCTTTGTACTGCTCACCATTCATCATATCGGGTACATTGGCTACTTGGGAAACCCCATAATAACCGCTATAATTGATCTGAGAAGTTTCGCCTTGTTTTCCTCTTTTAGTGGTAATAATGATGACCCCATTGGCACCTCGAGATCCATAGATGGCTGTTGCTGCAGCATCCTTAAGAATAGTCATGGACTCAATATCTTGGGGGGCAATATCAAAAACAGCCCCTCCGTCCGCATAAAAAGGTGGATCATCATCCGAATTGGGGATAGGATTGCTACTGGTAACTGGAATACCATCTACCACATAAAGAGGGTCATTGGAGGCAGAAATTGATCTCCTCCCGCGAATACGAACCTGTGGACTCTGTCCTGGCCTTCCTCCTGCAGAAGTGATGTCCACCCCAGCCACTTGACCCTTGATGGCATCCACACTACTTCCAGCTGCGACTCTCTCAATTGTTTCAGAGTCAACTCTTACAACAGATGCGGTTACCTCTCTACGGGTTTGAGTACCATAACCAGTAACGATGATCTCATCCAAAAAATCAAAAGATTCTTGAAGTATAACATTTAGCGTCGCATTGTCATCCAAGGGAAGCTCTTGATTTTCGAATCCAACGAAAGAAAACACCAACACCTGTCCTGCTTCAGCTGAAATAGAATAGTTTCCATCAAAATCGGTAGAAGTTCCTTCCCCGGTGCCCTGAATCACAACATTTACCCCAGGAAGCGGAACGCCTGATGCGTCATTTACCGTTCCAGTGTAAGTCTGCTGAGCAAAAGAGACTGTAGTACAACATAATAGTATTAATAGAAGTAAACAGCGAAATAGATTAAGTTTACTCCGATTAATTTTGAAGGTGTTTCCAACACCTTTAGAAAAATCAATCATAAGATTTGGGTTTTTGATTAAACTTTAACTCGATATTTTCGTGTCCGCACACATTTTTTGACGAACAGTATGTTTCCCAAATATATTAATTAAAATAAGATATTGTTAATTTTTTGATAAATAATATGAGATATTAATATATATAGTAAATATATCTTATCATAATATTAGTTTAATTACATTTTGGTTGAGAATTATATAAAATAATGTGTTGTTGTGGAAGCAATTTCTAATAAAAACAACTCCATCGCGTTTCAGAAACGCATAAAAATCATAAAACTGTTCTATCTGCTATTGTGCAAAAGCGGGATTGTATTGTCCCCTGTCATTAAACCCCTTAAAGTTACGCATGGTGGAGTATCGTGGATAACTGTCAAAGACCGGATTGCCCGAGACCCTTGGATCGCCTTGTGTTTTTAGGTCATTAAGCAACTGTTGTTTGAGTTGGCTGAGTACTTCTTTATATTCGGGTAATAAAGCAATATTCTTTGTGCAATAGGGGTCTTCCTGTACGTTATACAATTGATCTTGAGGTCTTTTGGCAAAAGCCCATTCAAAATAAGGACTCTCTTCCATGGTCATAACTATATCTTTGGAGGGAGAAGGATCAACATCGTGATAGCCTGGGTAGAGGGATTTAAAACCTTTTGCTTTGCTCCTTTGATCGTTTTCGGGAGTTGAGGGAACAGGATCACCCTGGGGCCAGCGTTCGGGTTCAAAATGATGCACATACAAATACTCTTTTGTCCTGATCGCTCTAGCAGGATAGCCCAAATTGTCGGGGCGGGCGTGGGTGTGTCGTTCCCTTCCGGTCAGCACATATTGGCGATGGGGCGGGTGTTGCTCTTGTGTCAAAACGGGCATCAAACTCTTTCCTGTGGAGGTCATGGCTCGTGGTGACCCCACAAGCTCCATCAAGGTGGGGGCCAAATCAATCAAACCGACCGGATCTTCTACCACTTTTCCTTTGATGCCATTGGGCAGGTAAATCGCCAAAGGTACATGGGTGCCAAACTCTTGAACATTCGCTTTGGCATAGGGGAAAGGCATGCCATTGTCGGCCGTAACAACAATAAAAGTATTGTCCAACTCTCCTTTTTCCTCTAGGAATTGAATCATTTGTTGGAGGTGGTTGTCGAAATGTTCTATTTCTAGTATGTAATCCAATACATCATTGCGAACGACCTCGGTATCGGGTAAGAATTCTGGTAACTGAACCGCCTGGATATTTTTTCCAGCTTTGATCCCACTTTGGTATTCATAAACGCGATGAGGCTCGTGAGCTCCATACCAAAAGACAAAAGGACTGCCCTCCCCTTTTTGGCTGTAAAAATCCTTAAAGTTTTTGACGTAATTGTTGGTCCTGATTCCACTGGTCGGAGGGGTTTCTAACAAATGACGATTGTATTCTTTTCCCACTGGATTTTGTTTGCGTCCACTGATCTTCCAGTTGCCCGGTCCCCATGGCTTTCCAGTGTAGCCAGTAAAATAGCCTTGCTGTTCCAAAACCTCGGTAAACACCTTAAATTTATTGGGGAAATTACTGGCATGGGTGCCAGCCTCTTCCAACTCCCAGATATTTTTTCCAGTTAAAATTGCAGCTCTGGAAGGGCTACATTGCGGAGCCGCCACAAAAGCGTTGTGAAACAACACTCCATTTTGGGCAACAAAATCAAAACCTGGAGTTTGGGTTTCGGCAAACCCATAGATTCCGGTGTGAGGATAGGATTGATCGTCGGCAATGGCAATGAGTATATTGGGTGATTTTTGATCACTTTTTATTAATGTAGTACAAGACAGCAGGTTAAAAAAAAGAGCGGTTAATAGCACATTGACATGAAGAAATCTATTTTTCATATTTTTATTTTTAGTGTTTTCTAGGATCATCTCTACTCTTTGATGGTTAAAATTATCAACACGGTTTTATTGAATGGATAGTGGGTTGAGTTGCCTGATCGAGTCCAGTTTTTGTTTCATTTGTTGCAATATGTCTGGGTGTTTTTGAGAAAGGTCAGTGCTTTCTGAGGGATCTTCTATAAGATTATAGAGACGTTCTTGTATTTCTCCTGGAGGGGTGGATAAACTTACCGGAGGACTAAACCCTCCTGAGCCTCTTTTTTCAATCATTTTCCAATCCCCATATCGCAATGCAAAATGTCCTCTGGAAGAATGGTGTACAATAGGCTTTAGTGTTGTTCTATTTTCTTTTGATGTCCATTCATCGAAAAGGCTGTGACTGTCTAATGCTTTTGAAGGAGTGTTGAGTAAGTCGGCAACGGTAGCGTAGAAATTGGCCAGTGAGTTTGTTTGTAGGGCTTTACTTCCGGGTCTAAGCTTACCCGGCCATTTGACGATAAAAGGAACTCTGTGTCCGGCTTCGTAAATATCGCCTTTCATGCCTCTGAGATGAGCCGCTGCCTTATGCGCATACTTTTCGATATGATGGGGTTTCCAATAGGGGCCATTGTCGCTAGTAAAAACCACTAAGGTCTCCTCCGTGATGCCTTGATCCTCCATATGTGAAAAAAGTTGTCCTAATTGCTCATCCACCATCTCAACAAATGCACCATACATTCCCGCCTCGGACGAATAGGGTGAGTTGGCTTTGGGTACCCAAGGGGTATGGGGAGCTGCCAAGGGAAGGTATAAGAAAAAAGGAGCTTCTTTTTTTTGGGCTTTATCAATAAAGGCTTTGGCTTTGTCAATAAAATTGGGCAACACCTCATAAAAATCAAAGCCGTCAGCCATAGGCCCAGGGCGCCAAAAATCGTAATCCTTGTCCCCTTCCATATTACTGCCATCAGTCCGATCGTTGATCGGCTGGGTAAATTTTTCATTTTCCAAATAAACATAAGGCGGAATATCGAGAGAGGCAGGGAGAATATAACTGTAATCAAAACCAACCTGAGTGGGACCTTTGGAGGGATTTTTGGAAAAATCGACGATTTCTTCCTTATAATCGGTAATCAAACTCCAATCGTTTTGAATGATTTGTTCCGGTTGAGGGTCGGACTTTAATTGCCAATCCAGTCCCAAATGCCACTTCCCTACCACAGCGGTTTGATAGCCATTGCGCTTGAGCAGTTTGGCAACGGTCTCTTTTTGATCTGGAATCATCAAAGGGCCATAGCTCCACAACACTCCCGTTTTTAGGGAGGTTCGCCAAGCATATTCACCAGTAAGGATGCTGTAGCGGGTGGGTGTGCAAACAGAAGAGGTGGAATGCATGTCCATAAAGCGCATACCTTCTCTTGCCAGTTGATCTAAATGAGGGGTTTTGATTTTGGAGTCCTGGTTGTAAATTGACAAATCTCCATAGCCCAGATCATCGGCCAATATATAGATGATATTGGGAGGATTGTCCCTGACTTCATCTTTAGGCGCACAGCCCAAAAACAATGAAAAAACTAAAATATGGATCGGAAAGAGTCGTTTTTTTAAAGTCATCGATTTGTTTTTTTAAATTAATTCAATCGTTTTAATTCCACTGTCTATTTTTCTGATTCAGCATAGGCCACAAACTCATTCAGTTGATTTCCATCTACATCGTAATGCCTGACGGTAATACTTGAATTATCCTCTGGATCGATGGTCACAGTCATTGTCCCTCCAATAACATTCAGATACAAATGTTCGGGTCGGACATCATCTTGTTTCCACCCCCCAGCATGATCATTGCTATTAGCACCTATGGAAAATTCAACAATTCCATATTTGGGATGTTTTGAGATGTATTGCCAATGACGATCCCCACAAATCACATACATATTGGATTGGGTTGCCATAAATTTACGGATTTGTTCTCCTTCGTAATAAAAACCTTTGTTGGAGTGATTGTCCTTTTTTTGTTTACGATCTGGTCCTATCACAGGGGTTGGACTGATCAACAGTTTAAAGGTGGCGTCGGAGGCTTTGACTGTTCTTTTAAACCAGTCCATTTGTTCCTTACCCCAAATGGTTTTGTTAGGCCCATCTGGTTGACTATTGGGACTGCGATAATCCCTTCCTTCGACCAACCAAATCTGTAAATCCTTGCCCCAACGAAAAGTTCGATAGGTTTTGTCTTTGATGGGCATTTCCTTTCGAAAAACCTCTAGGCCTTGTTCAAATGTAAACTCCCCCATAAAGGAACTTTCAAGACCCCTGTAACTGTCGTTAAACCAAGCATCGTGGTCGTCTTTTTCAAAATAGCTGGTCACTTGGGCGTGAAAGGATTTGTTGGTTGGCAAACTAAACATTCTGTCCCAATGGTAATGTGCCATCGCTTTGTTTTTGGATAAATTATCATAGTAAATGATATCGCCAGCATGAACAAAAAAATCAAGATCGAGAGATTCCAAAAAGGGATATATTTTAAATCCATCGGGATGATCTTGATCGGGGTATCCCTGGCAGGTACTGGCTCCAAAAACGATTTTTCGGGAGGAACTTGCATCTGGTGGGGTTTTGAATTTTCCTGTAATCTGTGCACTTATTTTGGTCGAACCTTCGGCTCTTCCCTCAATCATGAGCTCATAAGTAGAACCAGAGCTGAGTTTACTTAAAATGATTTTTTTGCTGAAGTTGACCTCTGGATCAACGGATTGCCAAGCGTCGGATTGCCATGTTTTTTCTCCTATTTTTTTGTAGTTTACCCTTACCATTCCTTTTGCTCCAGGAACTGCTCCTTCGATAGTATTGATGTCATAGCCTTGAGGAAAATATACCACCCCATTCTTATCCCTGCGGGTTTTTCTTAAATGTCTTTTGCCTGTATCGGGGTCAGTGTATAGAGCGATGGGTAAAGGAGCATCATTGACTCGGGTTGGATTTTTCGTTAATCGAGTCCAAATGACTGCCTCACTTTGGCTGACATCACCAATTCTAATGCCTGTAGCAAAAAAAGGGCCTTCACTCATGGATTGACCGATCAATTCATTTTGAGTGATCAGTATCAATATCAAGAAGGTGGTAATCTTCAGTTGGAAAGTTATAAATCTCATTTGTCTTCTTTTTTACTTTGGTTTGATGTTCTTATGAAATAGTCGTTGATCGTATGATAACTATGCTCTTTCCACTCTTCGTTGGTCTTTGGAAGGTTTTGTCGCATTGCTTTTTTCAATGAATCTAAAGCAATAACATTTGAAATATTATGGCGCTCCCCTGGGTCGTTTTGAAGGTCATATAATTCCTCTGCTCCATTCTCGTAATGAATGTATCGGTATCGCATATTGATCATGCTGTGATTGTTTTTCCCATAGGTAGTTATTGCCACGGCAGTTGAATCTGATTCTTGATCCAATAGTGGAACCAAACTTTTTCCTTCATTTGATGGGTTTGCGGGAAGTCCTGCCAATTCCAAAAGCGTAGGATAGATATCCAATAGCTCTACGGCCTGATGAATGGATCGTTGTTGTTTGATTTTTGGAGATTTAAAAATCAGGGGTACGCGAGTGGATTCACTCCATATCGTCTGTTTTCCAAAAGATCCTTTTTCGCCCAATTCGTAGCCATGATCGGACCACAATACAACGATTGTATTGTTTTTGTAAACACTGCTTTCCAATGCATCGAGAACCACTCCTACTTGATGATCCACAAAAGAAATACAAGCGAGGTAGGCTTGAACAATCTTTTTCCACTGTCCGCTTTCAATGGCCCAATCGGTGGTGGGCATCATCCCTTTGAAAGCAATTTGTTTGGCTATTTCTGGAAGGTCGTCCCAGTCATTGGGGAGATAGGAAGGTAAAGTAAGTTGATCGAGTGGATAGAGATCAAACCATTGCTTTGTGGTGTGCCAAGGAACGTGGGGACGAATAAATCCTACGGCCATAAAAAAGGGACGCTTATGCTCTTTATGAAGTTGTTTTTTTGCCCATTGGGCATAATCATAGTCATACATTAAACTATCTTGATCCGGAAAGGCACCCCAATCGGTTGAAGTTCCTTTTTCATCCCAATTCATTCTTTTTTTGGGGCTTGGGCCAAAACCCGATTTTCTCCCACCAGATACCTCAAAAACACCATCGGGAGCATGGTTGTGAAATATTTTACCCACTCCAATGGTTTTGTAACCATGGTCATTAAAATATTGCGGTAGAAAACGAACCTTTTCCATAAGAGCACTACCTTTTCTAAGATTGTGGTCTTTGATCTGGCCGTATATACCTGTTGAGGAGGGCCTCAAGCTGGAAAGCACAGATGCTCGTGAAGGGCCACAAATAGGAGCTTGACAGTGGGCATTGGTAAACAATAAGCCTTCCTTAGCCAAGCGATCAATATTAGGTGTTTTTACATTGGGGTTTACTTTTAAAATACCAATCCAATCGTTGAGATCGTCTATAGAAATCATTAAAACATTGGGCGCGTTGTTTTTTTGTTCAGCTGATTGACAACTGAAAAACAGTAAAAAAAATCCGAGCGAAAATACAGAACTGAGCTGTTTTAAAAACATCATTTAAATCTTTTAGCCGCACTGATGATACTCTTAGGGTAATTGTCTTCTGCCGTTTTGATTGATTTTTTTCCATCTACTTCTTCAACCAATTTGGCAATACCTCCTTCGTCAGGAACATTGGAGTAAAACTGAACTGATCCGTCCTTGTTCTCAAGGCTGATCATGGCCGGAGTATTGGTATCTAAGTTGGCTTTGATGATCCAATCGCCCACCTCAATTTCATCGTTGTTTTTGGAGGATTGTACAAGTTCGTAATTCAAATCTTCACTCACCTGAATGATGGCCAAAAAACGCATTTTATTTTGTTTTTTTTGTGTCGATGCTTTGAAATGCCAGTGGTTTTGATAATTGAGTAAATTACCATCGGGATCTTCTTTCCTCAAAAAGTTTTTTGGGGCTACCGAATACTTGTCGGTTACTGAATAATCCAATGCTGCCCCCCCAAAAAGGATCAATCTCCCCCCCCTGTCCTTATAGGTGGTCTCCACTGTTTTGTTTTCAGCATTCAATTTTAGCCCGTGAAAATTGTGGATCAACCAACTCCAGTCGACGGGTTTATGGGCTTCCATTTCGTCATAAACGACAAAAAGTTTGGGTTTGAGCAAGAGGTAATGTCTTCTAAAATGCTTGACTTTCAGATCGTCGGGGGTATTGTCTTTTCTTTTCTTAGAGGATAGTTCGTGAGCTTGATAAGCGTGAGAAGCGTCTCCCACCACATAGGTGATTTGTTCACCGTTTATAAATCTAGGAAGAAAACCATAAGCCCCCGCATCGTAGGGTTGCCCATGATCGTCCACTAAAACGCCATTGTGCCCTTGGGTATGTTTGTACCAAGCCAAGGTGTGTGGAGCTCCCATCCACGGACGATGGCCTGTATTGTAAAACAAGCGTTTTCCCTGATAGGCGACATTAAAAGTGTTGTGTTCTGCATGGGTGTGAGCCAAAGGTCCCATAGGAGAACTTTTGACGGAAACCCTGAGATTGTCTTTTATATCCGCTCTGTTGGTATTCATATAGGCGACTCCCACATCGGGAAAGATTTCAGCCTCGGGCAATTCGACGACCTTGTCCGTGGACGGTAATGGCATATCATAACCTTGGGTGATTCTAAACCAAGCGTATTCCATGTCGTCCGTAAGAACTGCTTTTCCCATGGGTCCACCCGTATAGTCAATATCGATCAATGGTTGTTGAAGTTGATCCAATTCGGCAAACACAGCTTTGGAATAAATAAGAGCCTGCGGATCGCCTATAATTCTAGCATAAGCATCGGCGAATGCACCGTATTCTAGATTGGGCATGGGCCATTTTTTTCCATCATTGCAAAAGCCATCGCTGGTAGCCCCCGGTGGATAGGCATAGGTCAACCACTTCATAAAATTGCCATACCATGGAACCTTAAAGAAATCTTGTCCAGTATAGGCTTCTAATTTCATAGGGATATCGAGTAGGGTCATCACATTCATACGCATATAACCAGTTCCATTGAACCAGGCACCATCTTCTTCTGCCATTTTGGGATGTTGCGCCAACCACAATTCGTATATGTATTCCAGCCATTGGGTCGCCTCGGGAAGCTCGTCTAACATAGCGATGGAGGTCAGGAACATCCTATGGAGTATGTGCTGCCATACGTGCATTGAGGAATTTCGATTTTCCAAATAATTGATCCAACGCTCATAAAAACCACTCCCTCGGGCAAGCACTTGTCGGAGTACCGCCTTTCGATCTTTGGGAGAAAGATGCTCCCAAAAGGCATCGGCCGCTAAGGCCAATGATTCCATGATATACGAATCCCCAAAGTCATTGATTCGTGTCAAACCTTTGGGATCCCAAGTGTTGGCCTCGCGCATCCATTTAAGGGCATTGTCAAAGTATTTTTTATCCTCAGTCAGCAGGTAGGCCTGCGTTAGTGTTTTAAGCGATTTTCCAAAAGCATATCCTACATTTTTGCTGAATATTTTTTTGATTTTTTCCGTCTCGTATTCATCTCTTCCTTCAAATTGAATGGTTGCATCTCGCTCACTCGGAATCTTTTGACTCAATATCTTATTGGCTTCTTCCAAAATCTGAGCACTTTCTTTATAATTCATGGCTTTGATCCGCCATTGCTCCCTTTGCTCCTCTTTGACCATTAGTCTGGGATGACTCTTGGGGATGGACTGGTAAAGGCTGGTAAATGAAGGAGGGACAAAGTCGATTGAAGTATCGTTTACAGTAAAAGAAGCCACATCACTCCAATTACCTTCAAGGGCTTTGTACTGCCAATACCACAAGCCCGATGACAATTCCTGGTGGAGATTGATCATAGAAAAGGGAATGTCTTTTCGGTAGACTACTTCTTTGGTGAAATCTTTGTCCTTTGCCACCCTGATCTCAAAAACTTTAGATTGTTTGGAAGGCCATTGAAGACTTGGACTGGTAAATCGTGCAATATTCTCATGATCGGGCGACATCCAACGCCTGAATTTGGGATAGACCATTGTTGGCAATTCACTCGGGGCGTTCTGTGTTTTTTCTGGTGTGGATTGACAGCCAGCCTGAAGCAAACCAAAAATCAACAATATACATGTGCCTATCTTTTTCATTGTTTGTTTTTCCAAGTTTTATATAGCGTTTTGAGTTCAGCCACTACTTTAGGTTTTTTATCATAGAGATTGGTGGATTCACCGGGGTCATTTTCCAAATCGAAAAGAACGAATTTCTCGGGATACGTATAATCCCTCCTACTGGTATCGTAGGGATTGGCATACAGTTTCCATTTGCCTTTTCGAGCAACCCAAGTGGGAACACCACTGCGAATGAATTCCCAACAATAGCCCTCTTCATGGTTGGAAGTTGCCATTTTATTTTTGATGATGGGCATCAGAGATTGACCATCCATATCGGAGGTGTCGGTGTCGAAACCACAGAGTTCGATCAATGTAGGCATCCAATCCACATTGACACTCATTTGATCTCTGAACTGATTGGCAGGAATTTTACCTGGCCAAGAAATGGAAGCAGGAACCCTAATTCCTCCTTCAAACAAACATTGTTTTGCTCCTCTGTATGGACCGGTATAACCTCCACCGTGATAGGCTCGGGTTTCGGTGGAGTGGCCATTATCGGATTGAAAAATAATGATGGTATCTTCTCTCAAATCGTTTTCTTCCAACAAAGCAATCAGTTCACCTATTTTTTCATCTTGGGTGGTCAAGAATGCCGCATACAAGTCTCGGGGGGAGACCACTCCTTTTTCTCTGTAGTATTTTATCCATTTGGCATAGCCCTGATAGGGATAATGAGGCGTATTCATGGCAAAAAAGATAAAAAAGGGTTTTTCTGATTTTTTTTCTATGACTTGTTTTGCTTCTTGTACCATAAGGTCAGGGAAATATTGTCCATCGAGAAAAACTTCTTCGTTGTTTCGGTAGAGATCGTGGCGGTTGGGCCCTCCCACAAAATTGGTATCGCCTCCCCAATAGTAGAAATGGGAATAATTGTCAATACACCCCACTAAGTGACCAAAACTATAATCAAACCCCTGCTGATTGGGGCGCATTTCGGGTTGATAACCCAAATGCCACTTACCAATGAGGTAGGTGCTATAGCCATTTTCCTTGAACATTTCTGCCATGGTATATTCCGAGGGCGGAAGTCCAGATTTTCTGCTTAAATCTTGTCCAGCATTTCCAGGGACGCCCGCCCTTTGGGGATTTTTACCTGTGAGTAATGAGGCCCGGGAGGGGGAACAAACCGGTGAGGCATAAAATTGTGTAAAAGTAGTTCCACTCAATAGAAGTTTGTCCATGTGTGGACTGACTAGGTCTTTGGCTCCTAGGACATTGACATCCAGCGTGGCCTGATCGTCGGTATAAATGATAACAACGTTAGGTTTTTTTTGTGCGTTGACCCATGTGGAGGACAAACCAAAAAATACCAGTAAGGTTAAAAAAATATTTTTCATTGATGTTAATTGATGTTCCATATTTTTAAATTTTGATATCTAAAATGTGACCATTGCATTTGTCGAAATGCAAATTTACCCTCTTGGTGCACAGGGCCGTATTTTTTTCCATCATCGATCCAATTAATGATCTCTCTTCCGTCGATGGCCATGGCGATGTGGTTTTCTTTTTTGACAAGTTGTAGCTTGTGAACAGAGGTGGACTTTGCTGCTATGCCTCTTTCCCCGTATTGGACGGTAACAAATCCCTTGTTTTTTCTCAAGTGGGCAAAGGGTCGGTTGGGTTTTTTGGGATTGTTGGTGTAATAAGAGATATGGTAATTGTTTAAATCACTTTTGGTGTATTGACTGAAAATTCCAGTTCTCTTTTTTAGACTGGGATGCATCACCTCTTTTCCGTTGATGCCTTTAGCAGCAAAAAAAACGATACAAAGTCCTGCGTCGGGATTGAGATTTTGCATTTCCCACTCTGCCACAAAATTGGCAGGTAATTCCTCAGGACACCAAAAAACATGATGTGCCTTTTGTTGGGGAGAATATATTTCCAAGGCTTTGTTTTTGACAACGGCTTTGGCCGCTCCTTCCAATACCCATCCCTCTAGGTCTTTGGGTGAGGAAAATTGATTTTGATAAAAAAGGGATTGTTTTTGATAGGTGACGGAAGGTTTAACTGATGGATTTTTTAAAAAATTGATAAACTCTGATGCCGCCAATAAAAAGGCTCCCGTTCCAAACTCATGCCAAGAATCGGCATCGTAAGGTTTGGGATCTTTTCCCACGGGTTGGACATAACCCAATCGACCTTGTGGGTTGACGTGTTGTGTTAGGGCGTTCCAAGCCAAAAGCATTGGTTTTTCAAACAGGTGGGGCTCGAGTAAACCATTGTTGATCCCCCAAGCAAAACCATAGCAAAAAAAAGCACTCCCACTGTTTTCGGGGATGTCCTTCCGATCGGTCTGGATGAACTGATCCTGACGGTTGAGGTAGGCAAAAACACCTGGGTCCAATAAATTGGAGCGCCATAAACCATCCCCTGAACGCTCTTGTAAATCGAGAAGACGGTGGGCCATTTTTTGAAATTGATCGACCAATTCTCTACGCTTAGGGTGGTCTTCAGGTATAACTTCTAACATATGTACCAGTCCACCAAATACCCAACCATTGCCCCTACTCCAAAAAATCTTCTTCCCAGAACGGGTCGTTTTTCCAAAATACCGATCATCGCGATAGATTAAATCTACTTTTTCATCCCACAGATAGTCTGTGGTAATCAACCAATGGTCAATGGCATAATCTAAGTATTTTTCTTCTCCAGTAATTTGGTACATCTTGGCAAAGGTGGGTGGTGCCATAAACAAAGCATCACACCAAGTCCACCACTCGTGGCGATAGGGATTATCCTTGTACCTTACATCTGGATGGGGTTTATTTCTCAATAGATTGGCATCCAATACCCATTTGATGTTTTTGAGCATGGCCTCCTCCCCTTTTTGTTGATAGAGATCGAGGTAGATTTGCCCTATGGCGATTTTGTCGGCATGATACATATCGGGTAAGGTTTCCCAACTGTGGTCTTCACCCAATTGATACAAATAATCTTGATAATCTGTGTTACCAGTAGTTTTGAAAGCTTTCATCATGCCAATATAATAGGAGGCAAATTGCCAATTGGTGAGGGTGTATTTCTCCACATGATCGGTTTGCTGATTTTGCCAGTTGATCACATTGTCAATCAGGTCAACCACATTGTCAATAGATTGGTCTTGAGATTGGGCCGTGAGTGAAAAGTCCAATAACAGGAAAACAAATAGGAATTGTGAAATGTTCTTTTTCATCAGTTTTTTTAATTATTGAATGTCTCTATATCTCGCTGCTGTTGATGTTTCCAAAAATAATGTTCTGACGGAATACTGGCAGTATTAAATATTTTTTTGGCTTGATCGAGCAGATGGGGATGGGATTGACTGAGGTCGAAAGTTTCTCCAGGGTCTCGATAGAGGTCATAGACTTCGATGGGGCCATGATTGCCTTGGTGTAAATTGTTTTGAATGGCTTTCCATTTTCCAAAACGGGTGGCACGCCAACCTTTTTTCTCATAAAACTCCCAATAGAGAGGTGCTCTTTCAAAGCTTTGTTGGTTTCCGTGTAAAATTCCAGCGATGCTGTTTCCGTCAAAAGTTTTGTCCATCGGTTCTCCGATCAAGTCCAAGACTGTAGGGAAGAAATCCGCAAAGTATCCCACTTGATTGCTTCTGGTTCCCGGCTTGATTTTTTGGGGGTGGTAAACGATAAAAGGGATTCTGATTCCCCCTTCATAAGGATCGCGTTTCATGCCTCTAAAAACTCCATTGCTATTGAACATTTCCCAGTCGCCAGAAATTTCAGCGGGACCGTTGTCGGAGGTAAAAAAGATATAAGTGTTGTCGGCAATTCCCAAAGATTCAAGTCGCTGTACAATTCTCCCTACGGTTTCGTCCAAACGGGTGACCATGGCAGCGTATATTTTTTGTTTTTCAGTCCAAGCTTTTTTATGGGTGTAAATACCCTTGTCGGGAATTTCGTATCGGCTGTGAGGAATACAAACCGGCAAATAGAGAAAAAAGGGCTTTTGATGGTTCCTGTCTAGAAAGTTGATGGCCTTATCAGCAAACAAATTGTGGGTGTATTGTTGCGTTTGCTCCTTTTCATTTCCGTAAAGCATTATTTTTTGGGTGTTTTCCCAAAGGTATTCTGGAAAGTAGTGGTGTGCTCTTCTTTGGTTGTAAAAGCCATAGAAGTAGTCAAAGCCTTTTTTATTGGGTTCACCAGTGGTGTTGGGTTCTCCCAATCCCCATTTTCCGATCATACCCGTTCGGTAACCCTTGTCTTGTAATACCTCTGCTATGGTTAAATCTTCCTTTTTGATGGGTACTCTACCGGCATTGCCTGCCAATCCGATGACTCCTCCTTTACCAAAATTTCCACGAACACGGGTATGCCCCGTATGCAGTCCTGTCATAAGTACAGAACGGGCGGGGGCACAAACCGCAGCCCCGGAATAGTAATCACTGAATTGCATCCCCTTGGCACTCAAACGGTCTATATTGGGGGTTTGGATCAATTGCTGTCCATAGGCACCTACTTCCCCATAACCCAAATCATCGGCCATGATAAAAATGATGTTGGGTTTTTCCTGAGCAATAATGGATTGAAAAAAAAAGCAAAATGTAATCAGCCGGATAAAGTGGGTCATAAATATCATTTTTCTTTTAAATATAATCAGTGAGTTAGAGGACATCGATTGTGAACTTCTTTTGTTGTGGTTTATTTTCTTCAATATACCCCAAAATTTTCTTAACCAAACCTGGAACTTCTGCAGCGATGTCTTCGTCATTTCTCCCTTCCAAAATTTGATCAAAAACTTGGATATCGCCTTTTTTAGGAACTAAAATTTTATAGTCTTTATAACGGATAAAATAGTTCCAACGGCTTTCCTCGGGAATGTATTTTTTTAGCTGATTGATCAGTTGAGTCTTTTGGGGTTGTTGGGCTAAATTGAAAAATTGATTGGGATCATTAACCATGTCATACAGTTCATCACTCCCATCAAAATAGGAGATCAGTTGCCAATGTGGGGTTGAGATGGTGTGAGAACCAATGGAAAAAGTTGTAAGGGTAGCCTCTTCCCAATTTTCTGCTTCTTGTTTAAGGATTGGCATTAAACTCCTTCCCTCCCATTTAGGGCTTTTTGGAATTCCTGCAATATCGGCCATAGTGGGAGCCAAGTCCAATAGATTAACCATATTTTTAACTTGTTCCGATTTTTTGAATTGTTTTTGTCCCATTGGGGGTACAATTAAAAAAGGAACTCGGGTGCTTCTATACCAACCAGTAGCTTTACCCCAATGCGATTTTTCACCGAGATGCCAACCATGGTCTGACCACAACACAATCCAAGTATTATCTATTAAGCGGTGTTGTTCTAATGCCTTTATCAAATCTCCAATCAATTCGTCAACAAATGAAACGGATGCGAGATAGGATGAAACTGCATTCTCCCACTGCCCATATTTAACTACTGTTTGGTGTCGCCCCGAGGTTCTAGGATACAACGCCAATTGCTTGGCCCTATGGGGTAAATCTATCAAATCATTTTCAGGAACATCTGGCAGACTGGCTTTATCTAAAGGATACAAATCGTGGAATCGCTTGGGGTTAAAAAGGGGCTGATGGGGTCGTTCGAATCCAAGGGCCAATAAAAAGGGTTCCTTTTTGATATCATCCAGTTGATCAATGGCCCAATCGACACTTTGACGATCTGAAAACAAACTGTCGGGAAGGTCTACAGGCCCCCAATCGAAGGTATGGGATTTGTTCCAATATCGATCTGCAGGCATACCGTTTAGGGGTAATTTAAAGGTTTTACCTCCTTTGGTGACAAGGTGGTAGGGGTCTTGTTTACTGTTTTGAAGTTCCGAAGATGTAAAAGGTGCAGCAGAACCACTTTTCCCACCGTACAAATCAAATGCGGTTTTTGGGACATTGGATGCTCCTCCGTGAAATAATTTTCCAATACCATAGACTTGGTATCCGTTATTTCTAAAGTGCTCGGGTAAAGTTACCACCTTCGGCAAATCCCTACTGAATTTAATATTATTATCATAAATACCAGAGGTTACTGGACTTAAGCCACTCAAAACGGCGGTCCTTGAAGGACCGCAAACGGGAGCAGGACAATGTGCATTGGTAAAAGAATAGCCTTTTGAAGCCAATTGATCCATATGGGGGGTAATGGCTTGTTCATGTCCCAAAAAACCCACCCAATCATTGAGGTCGTCAATAGAAATAAATACGATATTGGGAGGTATTTCCGCCTTTTGAGCAGGGGTATTGCAGGAAATGATTTCCAGTGCTAAAAGTGAAAAGAATAAAATTGGACTTACTTTCACACTAATTTTTTTTACCTCTAACAAAGGAGTTTTCTGGGAGTGAAGGAAAGCTAACCAGTTCCGAAGCCAATTTTGCTTTTGCTATTTTTTCAGACTCATTCAAGTCCTCATCATTGAGAGGTTGGGTCTCTAGGATGTCATTTTTCATGTCGAAAAAGCGTCCGTCTTTGTAGAGTTTGTATCTGTCGCTCTGCGAAAAAACGTTTCTATATTGGGTTACACTAGGTGACCACATGGGATCATAATAGGTGGTCACGATTTCTCGATCGAGGGTTTGTTTACCGCTGAGGACCTCCATCATGCTGAGTCCATCGGTTTCATGGGATACCCCCAAAATATCTGAAAAGGTTGCGTAGAAATCACTGAAGTTAATCAAACCTTCATAGGTTTTTGGATTTTTAATCTGCTTGGGCCAATGGGCGACCATAGGAACGTGATTACCATGGGTAATGGTATTTCCTTTGGCACCTCTGATTGGGCCCTCTCTGGTTTGAGAAACCAAGGTGTTTTTGGTGCCGTTGTCTCCTACAAACATAATTAGGGTGTTGTCGGCTATCCCCTCTTCTTTGAGGGTATTAACGATTTTACCAATGATCTTGTCCATATAAGTAACCATATCGGCAAAAAAACGATTGTCTTGTTTGGATCGGATCTCTGGTGATTGCCATTCCGGAGAATCGGGAGTCGGAACAAATGGACTGTGAACCAACAACATTGGGTAATAGAGAAAAAATGCTTGGTCTTTATTTCTTTTGATGAAATCAACCGCGTAATCGGAAACAATATCTGGGCCATAAGCATTTTCATCTTTGGGTAACGCTTTTCCATTTTGCTCGATCAAGGGGTTGGCAAAACGCTCTCCAAATGATTTGACTTTGGTCAACTGCCATAAGCTGTATTCATCAAAACCAAAATGGTAGGGTCTGGTGTTGTCATCGAATCCTTCCAGTTGATGTTCGATACCATTGAGTTGCCATTTTCCCACGATGGCAGTTTTATAGCCATTTTCCTGAAATAGGTTTCCGAATGTTTTTTCTTTTGGGTTGAGGTAGGTAAAATAATCATAGTTTCTGTAGTTAAACTTACCCGTCATAATTTTAACTCTCGAAGGAGTGCATAAGGGTTGGGAAATGGCTTTGGTAAAATTGACGCCATTCCGAGCCAAGGAATCCAAAACTGGAGTTTTGTAGGATGTACTTCCATTGACGCTCAAACACTCGAAACCGATATCATCTGCCATGATCAAAATAACGTTGGGTTTCGTTGCGATATTTTGTTTTTGCCCTTTACAATTGATGAAAATGGATGAAATCGCAAGCATGCTAAAAACAATCGTATTCTTAAAATTTCCCATCTGTATTTTTTAAATTAAGTGAGACTTTATTTCCTTTAGATTTGTATATCGCATTGATCAATTCCACAGATTTTTTAGCTTGATCTATATTGACCGTTGGAGCACGATGATGTTGAACCGCGTCCATAAAATCTTCAATGGCGGCAATGTGAAATTGATCGCTAATGGCCATCGGATCGGAAGCTCCAGAACCTGGATCGTCAACTTTTGCATATAAGGCTTGTTGGATACTTTCAACAGTGGAAGAAATAATTTTGCCACCACTAAAAACAATATTGCCCAAAGTACCGTAGATAGAGATCGACTCGGGTTCTCCTGGAAAAAGAGCAGTCCCGGCTGAGAGTGTCCCCAAGGCACCACTTTTAAATTTTAGGGCGGCTACGGCCACATCTTCCCCTTCAATTTGGTGATGTAGGGTATCCATAAACCCGCTGAGTTGATCAACCTCGCCCATGAGATCGAGTGTGAGATCGATGGTGTGAATGCCTTGATTGATTAAGGCCGCTCCACCGTCCATGGACAAAGTTCCCCGCCACGAATCCTCATAATAACTTGGAGGGCGGTACCAGTTAATGCTGGTTTGGCATAACAAAATCTTACCCAGGCTTCCCGATATCACATAATTTTTGAGTTTTTTGTATTCTGGATTTTCGCGGTTTTGAAAAACACATCCCAATTGAATTCCAGAAGACTTTACCCGATCGGCAATTTCATCTATTTTTTTGACTGATGTTTCTAGTGGTTTTTCACACAAAACGTTTTTTCCAGCATTTGCTATTTTGCTGATCGTAGGGCCGTGCAAACCACTTTCATTACAAACACAAACAATATCTATTTCGGATTGGGACAGTAGTTTTTCTATTTCCCAAAAAACAGGAGCATTGAAATCTTTTGCCACTTGACGGGCTCTGGATTCGGTTTTACTCAATACGCCCAATAGTTTGGCATTGGGAATTTTGTCTATACAATGAGCGTGAAATTTGGCAATATTGCCTGTTCCAATTACTCCAAAGCCAAACTTTTTATCCACTAATACTATTTTTGATCAGACATACTGGTCGGAAGTAATTCTTCGGCGGTAGCCCAAGTGTAATTAGGCTCCTCACCCAAAACAAACTCCAAGGTTCCACCCTTTACCAAGTCCTTGTGATGAAACCATGATTGATTAAGGGGTTTTTCATTCAGTTTTACACTTTGAATGTACTTGTTTTTAGCACTGTTTCCTATGGTTTTGATGGTAAAAGTTTTGCCAGAGTAATAATCTTGATCCAGATGCAAAGTTATTTGGTCAAACACTGGACTTGAAAGGTCATAGGCAGGGTTAATGTCTGCTCCTCCTTTCATTTCAAAGAGTCCAATTTTCATCAATACAGACAGTGCCCCCATCAAACCTTGATCTTCATCACCGCTATAACCGTGTTGTGGGTCATTGTCGCTGTAAACATCTTCGATCACATCTCTTACCCACTTTTGGGTGAGCCAAGGTTGACCCAAATAATTAAAAATATATCCGGTTTGCATGGAGGGTTGATTTCCATAGTTGATAAATGCTCTCCTGCGATAACTGGATACATAATTATCTCCACGGAGGTTATGGGTAACAAAACCATGCTGTTGAGCGATTAAAAAAGATTGATTTAATCGTTTGGCAGCAGTTTCCCTACCCCCCATAAGATGAGCCAATCCTGCCAAGTCGTGCGGTACAAACCAAGTGGCTGCCGCCGCAGTGGCTTCAACAAAACCCGACCCTAAAGGATGCTTATAATCACTTTCATAAACCAAAGGATCAAATGGCTCAACCCAATTACCATCCAATGTTCTTCCCCGCATCCATCCGCTGGAGGGATCATAGATATTTCGGTAGTTGGCAGCTCTTTTTTCTAGCATTTTATAATCGTTGGTTTTGTTGAGTGCCTTGGCCAACTGTGCCAAAGTCCAATCTTGATAGGCGTATTCCATGGTTACCCCAGGTCCGCATTGATGATATCCGTATTTCTTTTCATACATTGGAAAAGGAACATATCCCCTGTCAATATAGTATTCTAAACCTCCCCCTTTGTTGGTGTTGTGTTCATAACCGACCTTACTCATGATCCCGCCAGGCAATGCGTTTTTGAGCATCCCTTCATAGGCTTTGTCAATATTAAAACCTCTAATGCCTTTCATATAGGCACTGACAATGAAAGGAGTCGTTGAGGCCCCTGTCATTACATAGGTGTAATTCCCCCCCGATGGGCCTCTGGGAATCAATCCCCCATCGTCATACATCAACAACATAGAGTTGACGAACTCTTCAGAAATCCTGGGATAGACAAGATGCCAAAGGGTGTTTAGGGTCCATTGTGCACCCCAAAACGAGTCAGAGTTGTAATGATTGAACTTGGGTTTTCCGTTATTGTCTAAAGGAATTTGTCCGATACGTTGCTTTTCCCCGGTCATGTCGCTGTATTTGCCATTGACATCGCTGATGATTCTGCGACCTTGTAGGGCGTGCCACAGATCGGTATAAAATCGGATTTGCTGATCTTTGGTGTTTCCTTTGATTTCAATTCTGCCCAGGTAGTCATTCCATTGGGTTTTGGAATCTTGAATCACAGCGTCGAAATCCCAGTGGTTTAACTCCTTTTGAAGATTGAGTTCGGCTTGTTCCATACTGACATAAGAAATCGCAACTTTCATCATGATCTGCTCCCCTTCTTTGGTTTTAAAAACGGGATAAACCCCTCCGTTTTCACCTTTGAATTCTTTTGTCTTACCCAATAATTTTTCATTCTGAAAAGCGTATAGATCATCAAAAGGTCGATCAAAATGAAGACTGAAAAAGACTTTGGTGTCTTTGGGTCTCCTGACGGTTTTTTCCATCACAGCAAAACCTTGAAGTTGTTTATTGGATACTTTTTTTACATATCCGCTTCTGGTACCACTGGGTCCCAATTGGGCTGAAAGATCGAGAATAAGGGCACTTTGATCAGATTTAGGAAAAGTGTAACGGTGAAAACCTACGCGTACTGTGGAGGTCAATTCGGCCTTGATGTTGTAATCGTCCAAAACAACTGAAT
Organism: Flavobacteriaceae bacterium UBA4439; assembly: GCA_002390455.1. Classification (GTDB taxonomy): domain Bacteria; phylum Bacteroidota; class Bacteroidia; order Flavobacteriales; family Flavobacteriaceae; genus UBA8316. The sequence continues at coordinate 42,712 of DGPN01000030.1, forward strand.
GGTAACCCGCCTCTACCGTTTCTCTGTCGTGAGAATATGCAGATCCATAGGCCTTAGGACCTAAATGGGCTTTGATTTTACCGGTAGTGGGCATTACGGGTATGCCAGACAGTTGCCAAGCGTGAATGTGACTGAAGAAGTTAATGGTTTTTTGATTGTATCGATATCCCGATTCCCAAGCCCCAGCAGTTCCCATGTCAGGACTTAAATTTACCATTCCAAAAGGGCGGGTGGCGGAGGAAAAAAAGAACCATCTGGAGTTGGCCGAATCAACCAAAGGATTGACCAAGTCAACCGGACGTTGACCGTAAACCAAAGTTCCCATTAACAGGATAAAGAGTTGAAATTTTTTCATTTTAAATATTTAAATATGCGTTAGCAAGTGAAATTAGTTTTTGTTCGTCGACCTTTAATCCAAAGCCGGGTTTAAAATCAGCGGCTACTTTGCCGTCCTTATTGAGGTGGGTGGCTTTTTCTAAAATACAATTTAAAAAAGCGTCTTGTTCTTGAGGTTTTTCCATGGCTTCTACCCAAGAAGCTTGGTTGCCAATGGCTATTTGTTGCCAAAATGAACAAGCAGCTCCAATCAGACTGGAATCACCGATCATAATCCCTTTATTGGAGGCTCTAATCACCTTAGAAATATCGTTGATCTCCGCAAAGGTTCCCATACAGTTGGGATGGAGATTAAAGTAATCACCCATACGTTCATCGAAATATTCGATGCTTTTTGCGGCAGGTCGCATGATGTGGTCGGGAACAATAGATAGTTTTCCCACATTTGCCTGTAAATAAATCAATTCCTCTTTGTTGAGGCTGGAGGGATCCTCTACTCCATCCATTCCGGCTTCATGGAGTGCGATCATGATTTTAGACAGTTCCTTTAGGTCTTTGATGTACTTATAGCCTCGGTTAGGGTCGCCCAGTATGAAAGCATCTGGCCCTAAGAATTTTCGCAGTGCACTGATATTCTTTTTGTCCTGTTCAAAATCTCCAAACATTTTGATTTTAACATAGCGATGCATGTTTTGATCAATAGCAATCTGTGCTTGTTTGACCACCATTTCTTCCTCCTTTTCCAAAATACAGAAAATTGCAGGAACGGGATCTTGTCCCTCTAAACCCCAAATTTTTACGGTAGGTTTGTTTTCAATCTTTCCCATAAGGTCGTAAAGGGTCATCAATAAACCTTCTGTGATGATGGGTCTCCAATGGCCAGAAAGAAATTGATTTCTGACTTCTTCAATGGCTTGACCCAACGTCATTCCTTTTAGTTTTTTAAAGGCCTTAGACCATTCGGCTAAATCAAAGTCTGGTTGATTGCTGGCAACTTTGGTCTCTCCCCATCCAATGTGATTGGCCCCTTTGATGTTGAACATGACGTGCTGACGGTTTTTCCACACACCAAAGCTGAAATTTCGCTCCTTGGTCACATTGATTAAAAATAAATTGATTTCATCAATCTTTACCTCCATTACTGATGTTGGGGAAGAATAACTGAAAATACTGGGAGCAAGAAGTATCGGTAATGCTCCGCCAGATTGCTGAATAAATTTTCTTCTAGAATGATTCATAAGTACAATTTAAGTATCTGTTTGTTTGGTTTCTGCATTGGCGTCACTCAAAAATTGTGTCAAAGCCTTGTTCAACTTATCAACTAATTCGGGCATTTCTTTGGAAAGATCGTTGATTTCTTCTACGTCCTTGGAAAGGTCAAAAAGTTCAAATTTATCAAATCGCCAATCTTTGACGAGTTTGTAATTGCCCCATCGAATGGCGGAGATGGGTTTTCTGTTGGCCGCTTGGTGAAATATCAAATAGGGACTATTTCTCTCAACTGTTCCAAGTCCATTATTGTGAATAATGTTTTCTAGGTTTCCACCATCGAGAATCTGCGGCAGGGGGTCTTGATAGCCTGCCAATCTTGCAACAGTGGGCAGAATGTCCAAACCAGTTACTGGGACCTTAGAGTGCGTATTTCGAGATACACCAGGACCTGAAATGATAAAAGGAACTCTGAGTCCACCTTCGTACATTGATCCCTTACCTCCTCTTAGGGGAAAGTTTCTCGCTACTTTTTGTTTCGGCCCGATAGGGATGGAAGTTCTTCCTCCATTGTCGGACAAAAAGATGATATAGGTATTGTCTGCTATACCGAGTTCGGATACTTTGTCCAGTATCAATCCAATACCCTCATCCATGTCTTCAGTCATTGCCGCAAACTCAGGGACAAAATGTTTTTGCCCTTTTTCCGACTTACTATATTTATTAATGTTTTTCTGACTATAGGTAATGGCCAGATGGACTGCATAATGTGAAATTTGAATGAAAAAAGGCTTGTTGCTTTTGGTTTGCTCCTCCATAAAGTCATTGGATCTTTGGGTAAGGGAGAAAATCAGTTTAGGATCATCATAGGCTTTTGGCCAAGCATTCCCCATTTCAAAGGGAAAATCCACCCCGTTATTATGAAGAGTTTTCTTACCCCCTCCTGTATTGTTTGAAGTGAGTCCGTCACTGAAGTCGTACCCCATTTCTTCGGGGGTAAAATCGTCGTATCTGGCATCCCATTTTCCGAAATGAGCAGTCACATAATTGGGATCTGCTTTTTTGAGAATTTTAGGTATGGTCATTTGTTTTCTAAAAGCCTTAGTCCAATTGTCTCTGTCTTTTTGATATTCGTGTTTGGCGGGAGTCAGGCCGGTTAATATACTTTTTCGGGTTGGAGAACAAAAAGGTGCTGGGGCATAGCCATTGGACATTCGCATTCCGTTTTTGGCCAATCTTTCCATGTTGGGGGTTTGGTAATAATCACTTTTGGATCGCGGGTCTTCGGGATCTGCCAAGAATGAGGTCCCTACCCAACTTTGATCATCGGTAAGAATCACAATAAAATTGGGTTTAGGTTTTATATCATTTTGAGCATTGCAGAATGATAAAAAACAAAATAGGGTGAAAAGGATTAGATTAAGGGGAATCGACTTTGAAGAAATGTAGTTAATGGCTTTCAATATTTATGATTTTCGTGTGCGAACACGTTAACAAATATAATTTATTTCTAAATTAGAAAAACTTTTTGGAGTTGAAATTTACCCCCTAATAAACAATCTTTAATTAGCTATAATTAAACTAATTAGGCCATAGCCTGAATAATAGTAACGCATTAAATTAAAAAAATTAATTTTTGAGGATTGCATTGTACACTTGCTTTTCAAAAATCTCTTTTCTAGAATGGTTCCAACCTTTCATTTG
>DGPN01000036.1 GCA_002390455.1 Flavobacteriaceae bacterium UBA4439
ATTGAAGGAGATTTATATCAATCGCCAATGGGGTTTTATCTAAAAATGGGGTTTGAAAAAACAAAAATACATGTTGAGACAAATTCGAACATCAAAACTGTCAAGATACGCTGGGTAAATAAATGATTTACTCTTTGTTCAAGGCCCGATCAATTAGATCTGCAACGTTGACTTGCGCTCCTTTTGGAATAGAGTCTGAAACGGTCAACAGCAAAAGGTCTTTTCCAGCAACAGACAATAATATTTTTTGACCAATGGGCAAATCAACTCCACTTTTAGAAAAAGGAGATAGATTAGGATTCATGACTCCAGGAATTTTCAAGGGAATGGCTTGAGCTGTCGTATTTACCAAATAAAAACCCCGTTGAGGGGTTAATTCGCCCGCTTTCTTTTTCCCTGGCTTCCCTTTGAAAATGGTATATTCCACCTTCAACGGAGCAAAAAAACGGTTTTCAAACTGTAGATACATGTCTTCTTCTACGGATAAACTTGCAGAAGCCCCTTTGTTCAAACCAAAGCCTTTTTGAAGAGAATCTGTTTCTTTATTTCGTGCAGAAACACCTACTTCAAATTTAGCCTTGTTCCATATCTTTACCCTAAAACCTTTGTAATAGGGATAATCGACGGTCACAACCTGCTTAGGGGGAATGATAAGGGTTGATTTCGCCAAGTCTTTTTTTTGGGCGAAAAGGATACTTGGAAATAAAAGCAGAAGAAAAGCGATATGTTTCATGTACTAAAAATACAATCCTATCTTTGAATAACATGGGAAAAATAAAAAAAGTAGCGGTTATTGGTGGAGGAGCCGCAGGATTTTTTGCAGCCATTTCTGCCAAAGAACACCATCCAACAGCGCAGGTGACTTTATATGAGAAGACAACTAAGGTGCTTTCAAAAGTAAAGGTGTCTGGTGGAGGACGTTGTAATGTTACCCATGACTGCCAAGACATTCCTGAACTCATCATGGCCTATCCTCGTGGAGGAAAAAGTTTGACCTCTATTTTCCACGCCTTTCAACCCGCAGATACCATTCGCTGGTTCGAGGAACGTGGAGTCTCCTTAAAGGTTGAAAAAGATGGACGAATGTTCCCTATTTCCGATTCGTCTCAAAGTATTATTGATTGTTTACAAAAGGAATTCACGGCCAAGGAAATTGAACTCAAGCAATCTTCAGCAGTAAAGCAATTGTTAAAAGACGAAAATAGATGGTCGCTTCGCTTGAACGATGATCAAACGGAATCTTTCGACCGTGTGATTGTAACCACGGGTGGAAGTCCAAAGCAAACTGGCTTTGATTGGTTGGCTGATTTAGGGCTCGACATTATTCCACCAGTTCCCTCGCTATTTACCTTTAACATGCCAAATGAAAAAATCAAAACCTTAATGGGCGTTGCTGCAACAACAGCACAGGTCAAAATTGAGGGTACAAAAATAAAAACGCAAGGACCGGTGCTCATCACGCATTGGGGAATGAGTGGTCCAGCTATTCTAAAAGCCTCTTCGTTTGGTGCCCGCGAACTTGCAGGAAAAGAATACCATTTTAATGTACGTATAAATTGGCTAGAAGAGTTCAATGCTGAACGTATCTTTAGCTTGTTTGCTGAAGCAAGTCAAGCCTCTCCTCAGAAACAAATTGCAAAATTTAACCCAACTGCGCTTCCAAATCGATTATGGCATTTTCTTCTAGAAAAAAACACAATCCCCCTTGAACGACGTTGGAATGAAGTCGGGAAAAAGAAACTTCGACATTTGGCAGAAACGATTACAAATGATCGTTATACTGTAGAAGGGAAAACTACTTTTAAAGAGGAATTTGTCACCTGTGGTGGAATTGCGCTAAACGAAATCAACCTTAAAACCATGGAGAGTAAACAGCATAAAGGTTTGTATTTTGCTGGGGAAGTAATTGATGTTGACGCCATCACTGGGGGCTATAATTTTCAAGCAGCTTGGAGTGGGGGTTATGTGGCCGGGAAATTGCAATAAAATAGCTACCTTGTCTCTACTAGATAATACTTCATGGACCCTCTTACAGCTTATTAAAAACCAAAAAAAAATCTATTAAGACACACTAGATGAAAAACGGTTTTCAAATTAAATCGATAAAACAATTCCTTCGCGCCAACAAAACAAGTCAGCTTTGGTTATTGATTTTGGGCTTTATTTTATTAGGGCTGATCTTTATCACCCAAACCGGAATTTTATCCAATCTATCCAATGGAGGAACAGCTAAAATTCAAACTTTTAGTGGGGTGTACTTTACTCAACCAAAACCTCTCATTGTCTTGGATCAAGGTTATTATTCAGAAGAACTAAAACCCCATGCCTTGCTGGTTGGATCTGAGGATTCTAGTGCTGCAGCGATTATTGCTGCCAATGAAAATGTAACTGGTGAATTTAATGGAAAACGCATGCGTCTTCGCGGTACTTTGCAGTATCGAGATCGGAAAATTTTAATTGAACTGACCGAAGGAATAAATTCTATACTCAGCGTAGAAAAAAACCTGAGTTATCCTGTACAGCAAACCGCACCAAAACCAATTAGATTAGAAGGGAATATTATAGATGCAAAATGCTGGTTTGCCAATAATCAAGAGGAAGAAACAATTGACAAACATTGTATTAAACAAGGTATTAGCGAGGGAATACCGCCTCTATTTAAAGTAGAAAAGGACGGACAAAACGTTTATTATCTCTTGGAATCTACAACAACAGAAACAATTAATACAGCAGTAATAAAGTTTGTTGCTGACCCAGTTTCCATTAGCGGAGAAGTACTTTCGCAAAATGGCTGGAATGTTTTGAGAACAAATGCAGAACAAATCATATATTTAAACGAGAAATAAATCATTTGCAACAGTAACCATTATGAAAAAAATACTCCTTCTCCTCATCGGTCTAAGCCTACAAAGTTGTACAGCACAAACAAATTTCGATCAAGCAGAAATCCGTAAACAAATCACTGTTGAAGAAACACGCTCCATTTTATTTACGCTAGCCCATGACGACATGAAAGGCCGCGACACCAAAAGCGGCGGCTACCAAAAAGCAGCTGCCTATGTGACCAATTATTTACAAACTCATGGCATCCAACCTTTCTATGCTGCTTACCGTGACTCTCTGGTTACCGATAGTTTAACCTCCTACAATCTTGTGGGACAAATTGGAAACTATGATCCCAAAAGAAAAACAGTTTTACTGGGAGCACACCTAGATCATATTGGCATACAAGAAGGTGAAGGAGATCAGATTTTTAATGGTGCTAATGATAATGCTGCTGGCTCAACAGCAGTTTTACAAATTGCGCGCTTTTTAGCCCAACACCAGTGGGAGCAAAATCTATTGATTGCCCTCTTTGCAGATGAAGAGAAAGGACTGAAAGGGGCTTTTCATTTGGCAGAACGCATGAAAAGCGAAAAAGTGGATTTAGCTTATATGGTCAATTTTGAAATGATCGGCACTACCCTAACCACAGGTGAAAATCAAGTTTATATGACGGGGTATAATCTCTCGAATATGGCAGATGAAATGAATGCTGTTTCCGAGAATTTTGTGCAGTTTCTTCCGCAGGCGAAAGAGTATAATCTCTTTAAGCGTTCAGATAATTATGCCTTTTACGAAGCCTTTAGTATTCCTGCTCAGACCCTATCCTCTTTTGATTTCCAAAACTATGATTTCTATCACAAAGCGGGAGATGAAGCGGAAAAATTGGATGTAGAAAACATGAATCAGATTATTGGGACCGCAGCATTCACCATGGCAAAGCTTTTGAAAAACAAGGTTCTAATTGAAATGAATCCAGGAGAATAATTACTTCTCCTTTTGGGTCTGTTCTCGAAAGGTACTTTCAAAAATCTTATCTGCATTTCCGGCTTCAAAGCCTTCTCTTCGATGGGCACGTGTGAGTTGTTGTTTGGGTAAATCCTGAAATTCTGGCAAAGGCAAACGCTCGGCAAATTCAACATAACTTCCCGGAATTTCTTGAGAAGCACCACAGGAGAATTTTGCTGCAAACAGTTTAGCAACAGAACTAGACTGGCGTAACAACCCATCTGGGCTAACCTTTATGATCCCTCCTGCAGTATTAAGCACAACACCTATGCTTTCCAAAAAGGCATTGAACTTTTCTAGGGTTGCATAGTCCGCTAATTGATGTACACTAATGGTGTAATGATTTAAATAGTATCGGTTATAAATTACCCAAGCGGCATATTCGCTTTCTACCGACAAGGCTTCATATTCGGCTAGTGTAGGGAGCTCCCACAAAGGTTGGTGAAAAAAAGCTCCAACTTCGGTAGGGTTATCTAAATCCATTTCATCTACAGGATCTACAGTAATTGACGTGGTAAATTTATGAATCAATTGTTGGCTCGCGGCTGACAAATCGCCTACACGTAATTCGCTTATAAAGATGCGTGGATAATTGGGTGACGGGGGCGAATACCAGTAGGCATTTAACTTCTTTTTTGCAAAGAAGTAGGGATCTTCCTTGGTATATCCATAATGCAGAAATATCTTTTCAAAGGAAGCAATGCCTAAATTAGGTACGCCAAGGGTACGGAAGGCCACATGGTCATTCTCAATATCACTTTCCTGTGCTATCATGCCAGCTGATTTCATGGCCTCAATGATTTTTCCAACATCGGGCACACGTTCTCTGTAGGGAGTAAACAGAGCTTCCATAATTTGGTCCAAGGCTTCCATATCAAATATTTTAGTTAAATGTAGGAAGATATTTGTAAATTCCCCTAAATAAAATCTTCCATGCAGCAAACCTACAGCTTTCTTCTCTCCCTTTGTTTTCTTTTCTTCCTAGGGTGTTCTTCCTCAAAAAATCAATTTGAAAAAGGGAACTATGAAAAAGCGGTTGAATTAGCCATTAAAAAATTGCGTAAAAACCCAGCCAGCAAAAAACAATTGGCCACCCTCAAAACTGCCTATGACTATGCCGTAAAGGTATCAGAACAAAAAGTAATACAGTATAAAACAAGTCAAAATCGTTTTAAGTGGGACAAGATCATTGCCCAATACAGAAGAATGCAAAACCTTTATTTAGGGCTCTTGAAGTGTCCTGGTTGTTTGACTGTTGTTAGTCCGGTGGACTATCAACAACCGTTAAACAACGCCTTAGTTCAAGGGGCAACTATCTATGTTCAAGAAGGAAAAAAAACGCTAAGCGCGCAAACCAAAGTATCAGGACGTGAGGCTTATCGACAGTTTTCCAAAGCAAAATCTTATCAGGAAAATTTTAACGGTATTGACCGCTTATTGACTGAAGCGCGTATTGCAGGAACCGAAGTAATTGGGGTATCTACCATCCCCGTTCGCAGTAAAGGGCTTGAAATCAACAGTGCATTTTTTTTACAACAACTCGTGCAAAGGCTCAATGAATTGAATTATTTTTTTGCTGAATTTCGCGCTATGGATAACTTAATGGAACAAAAACTTGTGCCAAATCATGTAGTTGATTTGTCCTTCGACGACTATTTTATTGGGCAAACCTATGTTAAAGAAACCAGAGAAACTGTGGTACGGGACAGCGTTAAAGTAGGCAAGATTACCGACAGTTTGGGAACCAAATTGAATGTTTATGGGAAAGTAGAAGCTGATGTACAACGCTTCGAAAAAACCATTGAAAGCGGTGGACTTTTAAATTTCGCAATCGTCGATACAGATACGCAAACAATACTCTATCAAGAAAAAATCCCCAGCACTTATCAATGGGTTAATGACTGGGCCACCTACCAAGGTGATAAACGCGCATTGACAAAAGATGAATTGCGATTGGCCAAAGAAAAAGAGCTCATCCCCCCTCCTCCACAAGAGCTTTTTTACGCCTTTACACGTCCGCTCTTTGATCAAGTCGCAGGTAGATTACAGGATCGTTATCGCTATTTACGCAAGTAAACATTATCACAATTAATTCAATGAAAAAAAGCCTTTTATTTGTTCGTTACCTATTATTACTCGTAATTGTATTTGGCCTCTATCTTGGCTACAATACATGGAGATTCCAATCAAATCAATTACAGTTTGACCCAATGGTCACCACTAATATTCCCTCTACTGCCATTGAGCATTTTGCAAAAGCTATTCGCATAAAAACTATTTCACCTGAAAATCCTGCTGACTTTGACTCCCTGGCGTTTATCCAATTCAGTGACTTTTTAAAAAACACCTACCCATTGGCCGATTCTCTTTTGGAAAAGAAAAGGATTAATCGTTTTAGTCATATCTACAAGTGGGAAGGAAGTGAGCCAAGCCTAAAACCTGTTATTTTAATGGCGCATCTAGATGTTGTTCCTGTTAGTAGAGAAGATTTACCCGACTGGGGACAACCTCCTTTTGCTGGCAATATCGTCAATGACACCCTTTGGGGAAGAGGCACCATTGACAATAAGATTGGTGTCATTGGTTTGATGGAAGCCGTCGATCATTTACTTAAAAACAACTACCAACCCAAACGAACCCTTTATCTTTCTTTTGGTCATGATGAAGAAATTGGTGGATTGAATGGTGCAAAAATGATTGTTGACTATTTAAAAAAGGAAAACATTCAAGCAGAATTTGTCTTGGATGAGGGGGGCAC
>DGPN01000018.1 GCA_002390455.1 Flavobacteriaceae bacterium UBA4439
CCCAAGGCTCCAACAAATAATATATCAGCATTGGCATGACGCAACTTGAATTCTTCAGCAATGGCGAGTGCAGGGTACAAATGTCCCCCTGTTCCGCCTCCCGATATGATCACTTTATAAGGTTTCACTGAGTATGGTTAAAGGGTTTTCATTATTGTTATCAGCATCCTCTAGGCTGTTGGATTCTATTTTTTGTGAAGCACTAACACTAAGGATCATTCCAAATGCAATACAGGTCATCCATGCAGCAGTACCTCCACTACTGATCAAGGGTAGGGTTTGTCCTGTGACTGGAAATACCTGCAAGGCTACCGCCATGTTTATAAAAGCTTGTATGATGATGGGCAATCCCAATCCTAAGACCAGTAGTTTTCCATAGACTGTTTCCGACTTATGAGCGATGACAACAATCCTGAACAGCACTACGAGATACAACAAGATCAAAGCAGTGCCTCCGACCAATCCAAATTCCTCTACGATAATGGCATAGATAAAATCGGAGGAACTCTGAGGTAAAAAGTTTTTCATGACACTTTTCCCAGCTCCTAATCCCAAAAGACCTCCAGTAGCGATTGCAGTTTTGGCCCTTTCGATTTGGTAATTCCCAACGTTGTCATCCGCACTCGCAAAATTTTCTATCCTGTTGATCCAAGTATCAATCCTATTGGGAAACCAATCGGGATATGCCTTGGCAAGCAATACAAACAGTAGGGCCATAAAGAGCCCCACACCCAACATTCCCATTAGATACTTGATGGGATAGCCTCCTAAAAAGACCAAGATCAATACCATAAAAAACAGCACTGCTGCGGTTGATAAATTGGCTGGTAAAATCAGTAGTGTTACAAGAATAACAGGCAACCAAAGCGGTAGTATGGATGTTTTTAACCGATACAGCTTGGGGTTTTCTTTGGACATCAGATGTGCCACATAAGCCAATAGCACAATTGAAGCCAGCGTTGAGGTCTGAAAACTCAAACCTACAATCGGAATTCTAATCCATCGGTTGGCATTGGCACCGGCAATAAGATTACCCTGAGAAGCAGTGTAAATCAATAACAAAATGACCAAGGGCAGGGCCAATATGGAAATACCCTTAAAATACTGGTAAGGAATTTTGTGAAGGCCATACATCAAACCAAAACCAAAAAACAAAACGATAAAATGTTTTAGTAGGTGTCCCCAAGGGGTACCCTGACCTACCACATAGGTCAAATTAGAACTGGCGCTGAATACTGGTAGAAATGAAAAAATAGAAAGCAAAGCCAAGGCTACCCATAGTACCCTGTCCCCCAGTATGATGTTCTTTGTCTTGTTCATTTTATGTCGCTACAATTCTCTAATCGCTTGTTTAAATTGCTCTCCCCTATCCTCATAGTTTTGGAACAGATCAAAACTGGCACAGGCCGGTGAAAGCAAAACATTGTCGTTTTTCTCAGCTATTTTGTGGGCTATCATTACCGCTTCTTTCATGGATTGTGTTTCCACCATAAGGTCAGTAATCGACTGAAAGGCATTGATGATTTTATGATTGTCAACCCCCAAACAAATGATGGCTTTTACTTTTTCTCTAACCAAGGGATAAAGCATTTCATAGTCATTGCCTTTGTCCACACCACCAACAATCCATACGGTTGGTGCACTCATGCTTTCCAAAGCGAAATAAACTGCATTGACATTGGTTGCTTTTGAGTCATTGATGTACCTGATGTTTTGAATTTTCAAAACTGGCTCCAATCGGTGAGGTGCTCCTTTAAAATGGAGCAAACTTTCACGGATGGTTTCTTTACTCACATCAAGTAAATGAGCAATCGTTGAAGCAGCCATTGCATTCAAAAGATTGTGTCTTCCTCTTAAAGGAAATTCCACTGAATTGATCATAGTTTTGTTTTTTTGAGTTTCAATCAGGATATTATCCTTTTCTATATATGTGGTGTTGATCTTTTTGTTCAAGCCACCAAATTCATGAAGTGTCGCATTGGTAACGATATTATCTACGGCCGCACTCAATTCAGGATCTTCCCCATTAAAGAGTAAAAAATCGCGATGGGTTTGGTTTTCAGTAATCCTCAGTTTTGATTTTAGATAGACTGTAAAATCATCGTCATATCGATCCAAATGATCGGGAGTAATATTGGTAATCACCCCAATGTGGGGGGCAAAATCAACAATATCATCGAGTTGAAAACTGCTGATTTCCAAAACATAAAATTGACGATCGTTTTCGGCTACTTCTTTGGCAAAACTATTTCCAATATTTCCCGCCAAGGCCACATCAAATCCGGCATCTTCCAGTATTTGATAAGTCATCATGGCGGTGGTAGTTTTACCATTACTCCCCGTAATACCTATAAGAGTGGCGTTGGTGAATTTTGAAGCAAATTCTATCTCGGAAATCACTGGAATGTTATACGCTTTAAGAGATTGTAATAGCGGAGTATTTGGAGGGATACCAGGACTTTTCATAATGTATTGAGCATCCTGCATCTTGTTGAGACTATGGGTCTCTTCTTCCCATTCAATCCCCAAATCATCAAATGTATTCTTGGAGGATTGCGATATGATTCCTTGATCCGATACAAATACCTCCCAACCTTTTTTTATGGCCAATAATGCTGTTCCACATCCGCTTTCTCCTGCACCCAAAATGACAATCTTTTCCTGCATTATCTTATCTTTAAGGTTACTATAGACAATACGGCCAATAGAATTCCTATGATCCAAAATCGGGCTACGATCTTACTTTCGTGCATTCCTATTTTTTGGTAATGATGGTGCAATGGCGCCATTTTAAAAATCCTTTTGCCTACTCCAGTTTTTTTACGGCTGTACCTGAAGTAACTCACTTGTAGGATTACGGATAGGTTCTCGATCAAAAAAATCCCACAAAGCAGGGGAATCAAAAGTTCTTTTCTAACAATCAGTGCAATTACAGCAATGACTCCTCCTATGGTAAGGCTTCCCGTATCTCCCATAAAGACTGAGGCGGGATAGGCATTGAACCACAAAAATCCAATCAATGCTCCCGAAAAGGCAGCGACAAAAATCACCACCTCTCCCACATTGGGGATATACATAATATTGAGGTAATCAGAAAAAATCAAGTTACCCGATACCCAAGCAAAAATTCCCAATGCCAAAACCATTATCGCAGAAGTACCCGCTGCCAAACCATCTATCCCATCGGTCAAATTGGCACCGTTGGATACGGCCACAATGATGAAAACAACGATGGGAATAAAAACGATCCAAGTGTATTTTTTAAGATCGGGGGAAATCCAACTCAGTAAGGTGGAATAGTCAAAAGTATTATTCTTAAAGAGGGGTATAGTGGTTTGAGTAGATTTTTTTTCGGGAGTAAAAACCTCTTGAATATTGGCAGGTTTCTCCATCGCTTGTCCTCTGATCTCATTTTTTACCGTCACACCGGGGTGGAAGTACAAAACCGATCCAACCACGAGTCCCAAAACCAATTGACCCGCTACTTTAAACCTCCCTTTGAGTCCATCTTTGTCCTTCTTGAAAATCTTTATATAATCATCAACCAAGCCAATCGCACCCATAGAAAGGGTAGTGATAATTAGCAGTTGGATGTATATATTTCCCAGTTTTGCCAACAACACAACAGGAATCAAAGTACCCAAAATGATAATGATCCCCCCCATGGTAGGTGTTCCTGCTTTCTCTTTTTGACCCTTCAATCCCAAATCTCTAACAGACTCCCCAATCTGTTGATTTTTGAGAAATCGGATGATGATCCTCCCACAAATCAATGTAAAAGCAGAGGATAGTATAATGGCCATAGAAGCTCTAAAGGACAAGAATTGGAAAAGGGTCGCTCCGGGAAACTGTAACTTTTGTTCTAAAAATTCGAATAAATAATACAACATGAGCTAAGAGGTTTTGGTAAATATTTCTTGGGCAATTTTATAATCGTCAAAAGGGAGTTTTTCGCCTTTAACCTCTTGGTAGTTTTCATGTCCTTTTCCGGCAATGAGCACTACATCTCCGGGTTGGGATAATTGACAGGCTACCTTTATGGCTTCTTTTCGGCGGGTAACATTCATGGTTTTCTTGTAATCCACTGGATCGACTCCCTCACACATTTGTTCGATGATGGCATCTGGATCTTCATCTCGGGGATTGTCGGATGTGAAAATCACTTTGGTGCTGTACTGAGCGGCTATAGCTCCCATCATAGGCCTTTTATCATGATCCCGATTGCCTCCACAACCCACCACAGTGATCAAATTTTCGTTTTGGGTTCTTATCTTATTGATGGTGGTCAATACATTTTTTAGAGCGTCGGGGGTATGGGCATAATCAACAACAACCATAATATTGTCTGGAGTTTCAAAAGTTTGGAATCTCCCAGGAACACTCTTTAGTTGGCTTATGGATTTTAGACTTTCCCACTCATCTTGCTCCAAGAGTTGAGAAGTGGCAAAAACTGCCAGTATATTATACGCGTTGAACTCCCCTAACATTTGAGTCCAAATCTCGTTTTGATTGATTTTTAGAAGCATTCCCTTGAATTGACTTTCCAAAACCTGAGCGGAATAATCGGCATAGCTGTGCAAGGCATAGGTCTGAGTTTTAGCCTTACAATTCTGCACCATTATTTTTGCATTTTTATCATCGACATTGACCAATGCAAAAGCATTGTTGGACAAGCCATCAAAAAGGATTTTTTTAGTATCTCGATAGGCTTTAAAAGTCTTGTGATAATCCAAATGGTCGTGGGTAAGGTTGGAAAAAATGGCACCTTTAAATTCCAATCCCGTTACTCTTTTCTGGTCAATACCATGGGAGGAAACTTCCATAAAGCAGAATTGAACTCCTAAGTCCACCATATCCCTGAGGTGCTTATTGATGGTCAGTGGATCGGGGGTAGTGTGAGTTGCCGTAAACTGACGATCTCTGTATTGAATGGCTACCGTAGAAATGAGCCCAGCAGTGGGTTGATTGAGATTAAATAGGTCATACAATAAGGTGGCAATAGAGGTCTTCCCATTGGTGCCGGTAATACCAATGAGTTGTAAATCTTTAGAAGGATTGTCATAAAAGTTTGCAGCAACCCAAGCAAATGCCTCTCGAGCATCACTAACCTGAATAAACACTACTCCTGTGGCTAAAGTTTCTGGTAGCGTTTCGCAGATTACCGATCGAGCTCCCAATTCAATGGCCCGATCAATGAACTGATGTCCATCGACTTGAATGCCCTTGATGGCTACAAACATATTACCCGACTCAATAGTTCTTGAATCGATAGAAATACCTGTAACTTCGATATCCGTAGAACCTGAAATTCCATCAATGGCGACTTTGTACAATATTTCTTTTAACTTTTTCAAGACAGCTCTAAAATGATTTTTTGATTGATTTTAAAACGTACTCCTGCTTTGAGGGACTGTTTTTTGACTTTGCCTTTTCCTTTGATAATTACTGTCAGCCCCATAGGTTCCAAAACCGATAAAGCTTCCATTGGGGTCAAGCCTTTAAGGTTGGGTATGACTCCCTCTGGGGTGTTAACATCAGTCGTCTTCGAGGACAATTGATGGATCTGTTCTGCTTTGATCTGGATTGTTTTGGGTAAGGCATTGTGAATTTTTTTGGCGATTTTCTTAAAAACAGGCGCCGCAACTGTAGATCCATAATAACCCAATCTTTTATCGGGTTTGTGAATGACCACAATACAAGAGTATTTAGGTTCTTCAGCGGGAAAATAACCCACAAAAGTGGCCACATATTCCACTTCCTTATCTGTTTTGTTATAATCTACCTGACAGGTACCAGTTTTTCCTGCAATGGAGAGGTCCTTGTCTTTAATGTTGTGAGCAGTTCCCCATTTTTTATCGACCACATTGAACATCATTTTTTTCACCTTGTCGATGGTGGACTGAGAACAGATAGAGGGATTCAACACGATTTCTCCAAAAGTTTGTTCCGGAATTTGTCCAAAGGATTCAATTTTTTCAATGAATCTTGGCTTTACCATGACCCCATTGTTGGCAATGGCATTATAAAAAGTAAGCGTTTGTAGCGGAGTCAGTGAAACACCATAGCCATAGGCCATCCAAGGCAAATCGAGTTGATCCCACTCCTTTTTGTCATTGGGATGGGGAATTTTAGGTTTTCCCTCGCCCCATATGGGCAAACCTAAAGGCTTGTTGATCCCCATATTATAAAGTCGATTGACAAATTTTTTAGGATTTTTAGCGTAATTATCATGGATAATTTTAACCATTCCAGTATTGGAAGAAACTTCAAAAACCTTGGCTGCACTAATGGTTCCATAACCTCCCCTTTTGGAATCCCGAACTTTGTACTTTCTGAAAAAGGTGAGTTCTCCATTACCTGTGGAGATGGGCGTATTTTCATCAATCACCTTATCCTCTAGGGCCGCAACCATAGCCATCAACTTAAAGGTGGAGCCTGGCTCATGGGACTCTCCCACCGCATAATTGAGCTTCTCGAAATAAGTATCCAATTTTGTTTTACCCAAGTTGGCTATGGCTTTGATCTTCCCAGTTTGGGTTTCCATTACAACCACAGTTCCATGATCTGCTTTAAACTTTTCCATTTGCTCCAACAAGGCACTGTGCGCGATATCTTGAATATTGACATTCATGGTAGTATGAACATTGTATCCCTCTGTGGGTTCTTTTTCATTGACATCGTTGATGGGCTTCCATTGTCCACCAGCAATTTTTTGTTTGAGCCGCTGTCCGGTCTCCCCTTCAAGGTATTGACTGAATGCCCCCTCAAGTCCAACACGTTTTGCCACTCCATTTTCTTCTGCTACAATTCTACCTACAGTACGCTCAGCCATTTTCCCCAAAGGGTGTTCTCTAACCATTTTGTGTTCAATGATCAAACCACCCCTGTAAGAAGGTGCCTCAAAAAGAGGAAGTTGTTTGATCTTGATCTGCTCTGAATAAGAAAGATCTCTCCCAATCAGCAGATACCTGCTTTGATCTTTAACAGCTTTGTCGAGTTTTTTAGAAATGGATTTTTTGGAGGTTTTCAGAATCTCTGACAAGCCTTCGACCAATGCCCTTTTGTGCTTATGATACAATGCTTTGGAAGGAACAGCAGCATCCCATCGCACTTCATACCGTGCCATTGAGGTTGCTAAAATACTTCCATCGTCTGCAAAAATGTTACCCCGACTGGGCTGGAGTATGTCTTCCTTAAGAGTGCGTTTTGAAGCGATCTCTCTGTATTTGTCTCCTTCTGAGAACTGAATATGGAATAGTTTTGCGATCAGCAAAAAGGAGAACAGCATCAAACCAAAGGCGACCAAATAGCTACGGTTCATTATGTTTTTCTTTCTACTTTCCATTGATTAATCTTTTCTTACAATGATTTTAATGGGGGGTGTTTTTGCAGGGCCTATACCCAAAGAACTCAACTCCTTCATGATTTTAGTTTCCATCTTAAGGTTCATTAAAATGGTACGCTGCTCTACAAATTCGCTTTTCAACATTTTCAGATCATTACTCAATCGGGCGATTTGAAAAATTTTCCGATCAGCAGCATGACCACTGGCGATCATGATTAGCGATAGAAATGATAAAAAAAGAATCACTCGCCAATTCTTAAAGGCATAATCATTGACCAAAAACTCCATTCTCAATATTGACAATAGTTTTTTCATATTCGCTCTGCAATTCTGAGTTTACCACTTCTCGCCCTGCTATTCTCCTTGATTTCTTCATCTGAAGGAATCTGTAAATTCCCCACCTTTTTCAAGGGCAGGTTTCTGTTTCCATAGAGGTCTGATTCTGCTTTACCAACAAATTTCCCCTCTCTTATAAACACTTTCACCAAGCGATCTTCCAAGGAATGGTATGAGATACATACCAATCTTCCCCCAATTTTTAATAGATCAACGGATTGCTCCAAAAAGGATTTAATAACCTCCAATTCAGCATTGACCTCAATTCTAATGGCTTGAAATACTTGTGCAATGATCTTGTTAAAAACATATTTGGGTAAAATTGGAGTCAACAGACGAACCAATTCTTGAGTGGTTTCTATTGGATTTTCTTCTCTTGCTTTGACAATATGATTGGCCAATTTTCTTGCGATACGCAACTCACCATAATCTTTAAAAATCTGTTGGAGTTCCTCCGCACTATATCCATTGATGACCTCTCGGGCAGTAAACCCAGCTTGGTTATTCATCCTCATGTCCAATGGCCCCTCCAATCGGGTGGAAAACCCTCTTGATCCTGAATCAAATTGGTGAGAAGAGACTCCGAAGTCTGCAAGAATACCATTGACCTTAGTAATACCACAAAATTTCAAATGTCTTTTCAAGTGAGAAAAATTACCATCAATCAATTGAAACCTCTCGTCAGATATGGAGTTTTCGTGGGCTGCAGCGTCCTGATCAAATGCGATCAGTCTTCCTCTATCAGATAAGTTTTGAAGCAGGACTGTAGAATGGCCTCCCCCTCCATAAGTTACGTCAACATAAACCCCATCGGGATCGATTTTCAATCCCTGAATCGCTTCTTCAAGCATGACAGGTTTATGATAAATTGTCCTCATTCTGATCCCCCATTACTTCTTCTGCTAAAGCAGCAAAATCTGTGGTTGCTTCGTCTATCGCTTTTTCGTAAAGTCCTTTGTCCCAAATCTCTAGAATGTTGACAACCGACGAAACGACTACATCTTTAGAGATTTTAGCGTGGTTTGTTAAATCCTTTGGGATCAACAACCTTCCTGTTGAATCAATCTCCAACAACTTTACCCCTGCGGTAAAACGCCGGATAAAATCATTGTTTTTCTTATTGAAGCGATTGAGCTTATTAACTTTTTCCATCAAACCCTCCCATTGATCCAAAGGATACAGTTCCAAACAACTATTGAAAACAGCTCTTTTGAGGACAAAGCTTTTATTCAGATGGTTCGAAAGCTGTTTTTTCAATGCAGCAGGAAGCATGATACGCCCCTTGGCGTCGGCCCTACACTCGTATGTACCGATAAAATGCTGCATGCTGTTTTTCGTTCAATTTGAATCAAATATAACGCAATTTTACCACTTTTTCCCACTTTATACCACATTGTTAATAAATTTTACCACCACACTCACACCCTAAGAAAACAGGATGAAAAAAAATAAATACAAATCATACAAGCGAATTCCATATCTTTGGGTTTATTTATTTCTGATGCTTGAGAAACAGATTATTGCAGAGTCCAATTATCGCTATATTGAATTGGGCGAAGGTACCCCGCTAGTCATTTTGCACGGTTTGATGGGAGGACTAAGTAACTTCGAAGGGGTAATGAATTTTTTTCCTAATAAAGGTTACAAAATTGTAGTTCCGGAATTGCCAGTTTATGAATTGCCACTGGTCAATTCTACAGTCAAATCTCTCGCTGAATTTTTAGATGGTTTCTTAAAATTCAAAAAACTAAAAGACGTGATACTTCTAGGGAACTCTTTGGGAGGGCATATTGCGTTGTTGTACGCCAAATTCCATCCCGAAATGGTCAAGGGACTGATCATCACAGGCAGTTCAGGATTATATGAAAATGCTATGGGAGATGGTTATCCCAAGAGAGGGGATTATGACTATATAAGAGCCAAAAGCGAAGAGGTTTTTTACGATCCCAAAGTTGCCACCAAAGAAATCGTAGATGAAGTGTTTGATTCGGTCAACGATCGAAATAAATTGTTAAGAACACTAGCCATTGCCAAAAGTGCCATAAGACACAATATGGCCAAGGATTTGCCAAACATGCTTACCAGAACGGCGATCATCTGGGGAGCCCAAGACGGTGTCACCCCGCCTAATGTTGCCGACGAATTCAATTCGCTGCTACCCAACTCCGATCTGTATTGGATTGATAAATGTGGGCATGCCCCCATGATGGAACATCCCGACCGTTTCAATGAAATCATGTACTCCTGGATGGAGCAATACAAACTTTAAACTCCTCTGATGAATGTTGCCCATGCTGAATTCGTGGTGAGCAACACCAAGGTAGAAAGTTGCCCAAAAACCAAAATGCCAGAATACGCCTTTATTGGCAGATCTAATGTTGGAAAATCTTCACTGATCAACATGTTGTGCAACAAAAAAAGACTGGCCAAAACTTCCTCAAGACCTGGAAAAACTCAATTGATCAATCACTTTTTGATCAACAAGAAGTGGCATTTGGTGGATCTACCAGGCTATGGATACGCCAGAGCTTCCAAAAAGCAAAAAAAAACCTTTCAGAAATTTGTAGTCGATTATTTTACCAAAAGAAAAGAATTGGTGTCGGCTTTTTTATTGATCGATATCCGACACGAACCACAACCCATTGATTTGGATTTTTTAAGATGGTTGGGAGAAAATTTTATTCCATTCTCCATTGTCTTTACCAAAGCTGACAAAATCAAAGAAAAGGAAATCGAAAGCAAAGTAAATGATTATCTCGAAGTCCTAAAGGCGGATTGGGAAAGTCTTCCTCAATATTTTATAACCTCTTCTGAAAAAAGGCTGGGTGGAACGCCAATTTTGAATTATATCCAGCAAATCAACGAAAGTATTGAAAAACGCTAGCCGCCTTTCTTAAGGTTGAGTTTTTCGGCAAAATAATCGCAAAAATCTTTCATAGTCGCCGCCATCTTTTCGTCTTGTGTAGCCCGTAGATAAGTATCACTCATGGTCAGTAATGTTTGATGAAAAAACATTTTCATCTGGTCTACAGGCATCTCCTTGACCCATAAATCCATCCTGAGGGTTTCTTGATTTTGTCCATCCCAAAAGGCCAAAAGCATGGCTTGAGTTACTTCGTTCTCTACCCCACCGTCTGGAGCTGACCATACGATTCTTTCGGGGACTTTGTTTTCATCTACCGTTACTTCTATGCTTATTGGACTTGTTTTCTTGGCCATTATTTTTTGGGTTTATAGTTGGATTTTGAGAACAGGGTTTGGGCGGGGAGATTCAGTAGGGCGCTTATTTCAGTATCTGGATAACGATTCATATAAGATTTAATGATTTGCCAACCCATCCACACCCCCACCCTTCCGGGTGATTCGTTGTCTATTTCCAAATAAAACTTTGAAAAGGGAGCCGGCTCTATAAACCTTTGGCTCAGAGAAGGATTCGTATTATACAACAATTGCTTTTGAACAAAATATTGCCACATATAAACCTCATTGTCAATCACCCATTGGATTTGTTCATCGGTATATCCCATTTTTTGGGCATCCGAGGATTGAGGCAACACCCATTCTTTAAAGTACACTTGTTTTCCGAAGTAGATCATCTGTGACAAAAGCGACCTGTCTTTGGTGGGAGGTATTTTATTGGCTGCAAATTTACCGGCCACGTGAGAAGCCATATATTTATCATCCATTTCTTGTCGGACATATTGGGGAATGCCCTCATATAAATAATGGTCAGTTCCCAAATAAGTATCCAAGGAGATCAACAACAGTGAGTCAGTATAAATCGTTTTACTTTGGTAGTCAACATTGTTGACCACCCCAATTACTCTTGGCGTTGGGGTTCTGGGAAAATAATACTTGAGATGCTTAAACAGATACTCCAGATCGTCTTCCAACGGAGCCATTGATACAAATTTCTGCTCTACATTATCCAATAAAAGAAGCTGCAAGCTGTCTTTTTGTCTTTTGATCCAAACACTGTCGTCAAACTTCTCTGGAAAAAGAAAAGGGTAGGTTTTTTTCAGTTCTGGAATATCGTCTTCTGAAGCGAGATGAAACTTCTTGTCAAACCGCTCAATGGTCAATTCCATTGGAATCGAAAGAATCTCAGATTCCTTGGAATTGTTATCCTCACACCCAATGGTGAATAAAAAAAAGGACAATGCAATAAAAATTAGACGGGCTAGGTAAATAATCAATCTCATTTAATTGGATTTATTTTTATTCCAATGTAACTTCGATATACAAATGTAAGCGGTCTATATTTAAAACAATGAAAACACCAGAAAAAGTAGTCAACCATATTGTGGATTGGTTGAAAGATTATCAGAAGAATTCAAAAATGAACGGTTTTGTAGTGGGGGTATCTGGGGGCATAGACTCTGCAGTTACTTCCACCCTTTGCAGCCTTACAAATGCTCCCGTATTGTGTCTTGAAATGGAGATACATCAAGACCCCAGTCAGGTTTCCAGAGCCCAAAAGCACATCGACTGGCTGAAAGGGAAGTTTGATAATGTCACCCACCATAACATCTCCTTGACTGGGGTTTTTGATGGTTTTGTTAATGGATTGCCCAAAACCGAAATGAAGGAAGAGCAATTGCTCAGTTTGGCGAATACCAGAGCCCGATTGAGAATGACTACTTTGTATTATTTTGCAGCCTTGAATCGTTATTTGGTTGCAGGAACTGGAAATAAAGTGGAAGACTTTGGTGTAGGTTTCTATACCAAATATGGAGATGGAGGGGTAGACCTTAGCCCCATTGCTGATTTGTTAAAATCTCAGGTTTATGAAGTGGCTCAATCACTTGGTGTGATTGAAGAAATTCAAAATGCCGCTCCTACCGATGGTTTGTGGAGTGACAACAGAACTGACGAAGATCAAATGGGTGCCAATTACAATGACTTAGAATGGGCCATGAGTGAGCTAGAACGCAATCCCTCTCTCAAAGGACTCAATCAAAATCAAATGAATATCATTGAAATTTACAGGAATTTCAACCGTCAAAACCAACATAAAATGAATCCCATTCCAGTTTGTGAAATTCCCAATCAACTTTTGATCTAATGGATTGAAAAAAAAACGTTAACTTTAATAAATCATTAAAAATAATTTGCCCCGAATTATGATTAACCTACTTATAATTGATCCACAGCCTGTGGTCAGGTGTGGCTTCAAAACCATTCTATCCGACTTTGATTTTTTGAACGTAGTTTATGCTGCAGAAGATGTTGACGAAGCACTTGCTTATATCAATTCCAACGCTGTGGACGTTCTGATTTCTGAAATGTCTTTTTCAGACATAAGCCCTGTGAAACTCATTAAAAAAGTTAAACAATTAAATCCGGAAATTGAAGTGATATTTTTCACCACTCAAGATCAACAGATATATAGTGTTCCACTGTTAAGGGCTGGAGCCACTGGATTTCTGTCTAAAAACATCAAAGCCTCTGTAATGGCCGATGCCATCCACAAGATCAAATCCTACAAACTTCACATTACCAATAATTATAACAATGAGTTAAAATTAGATCTTGATATAGATAAACCCAGAAATCGTTTTGGAACACTTTCTTCAAGAGAAATTGAAGTGCTCAAATACCTCACAGATGGCAAGCGAAATATTGAAATTGCAGAGCGATTAAACATCAATCAAAAAACTGTCAATACTTATAAAAACAGGATGATGCACAAGCTCAATGTAAACAATATGTTCGACTTGTATCTCCAAGCCAAGAACATGGATTTGGTTTAAACAACTCGGTGAAGTCTATTGGAAATTATATTTTTTAAGCCTTGATACATTTGGATTTCCCTTAGTATTTCTTGGTTGTTATCCTGTTCCTTGGTTTCCAATTGAAGTTCAGTAATTTTTTGATCGATCAGGTATCGTCTCATGGAAAGTATTGTTTCACTGACCAGCCGAACCACCTCACTGCCCTTAACTTTGACAAAAACATTTCTCTTTTCCCAGTCATGCAGTTGGTGTTGTTCCTCTTTCATCACCAGATCAGTAATCATTTCATTTTGACTCAAATCGTCTGTTTGCATGATCTTCTCTATATTTAAATCGCCCTGCTCACTTTGATAAAACTCAATGAGTTTGTAGAAAATCTTTTTAAAAGTTTCATGACTCAGTTCAATTTCATCCTGTTGAAGATCCAAAAAAATCTTTTCGTATACTTTGGCAGATATTTGTTGGGTCTCCTCAATCAATTCCCCTTCGTCATTGGTAGTAGAAATGGGCTCCTCAAAATCCAATTTTTGGTTTCCATAAGTCAATAGGATGGATATTATCTGTCTTTCTAACTCAAATATACGGTCAACTTTGGCACTGGCATCTGTTGTCTTTTTGACCAAAGCAACGGATTCATCGGGAACAAACCTCTTGGCACCTTTCTGCTTGTTTTTTTGATTGATTTGAGCCAATGCACTAAAAAGTGCATCTTCCGAAATCTCCATGATTTCAGCACAATTCTGGATATAAATCTCTTGCTTGATCGGATCGGGAATTTTGTGAATACTCTCGACAATCTCCCTGATAGTCTCGGCTTTTCGAATGGGGTCGTTTTTCCCCTCGTCGGAAAGTAGGGAAGCTTTAAATTGGATAAAATCCTTTGACGCTTCTCCCAAAAAGTCATTGATTTCCTCCGTTGAACGCGATTGGGCAAAGCTGTCGGGATCTTCTCCCTCGGGAAAAGTACACACCCTGACGTTCATACCTTGTTCCAAAATCAAGTCTATCCCTCTGAGTGAAGCCCTTAGCCCTGCAGCATCCCCATCAAACAAAACAACTATATTGGAGGTCAAACGATTGATCATTCTAATTTGATCCACGGTCAGTGCAGTTCCAGAAGAGGAAACCACGTTGGTGATCCCCGATTGGTGCATTTGAATAACATCCGTATAGCCCTCTACCAGATAACAGACATCGTTTTGGGCAATGCTCTGTTTGGATTCATAAATCCCATAAAGGACTTTACTTTTATTGTAAATTTCACTTTCAGGTGAATTGAGGTATTTCGCTGTTTTGGCATTTTGGGATAAAATTCTTCCCCCAAAACCTTGAACCCTTCCCGACATACTTCGTATTGGAAAAAGAACCCTCCCCCTAAAACGATCTATCTGACGATCCTCATTGACAATGACCAAGCCCGTTTTTTCTAAAAAATCTAATTTGTAGCCCTCCTTTTGAGCCTGTTTGCTCAGTGCATCATATGATTCGGGAGAATAACCCAAAGCAAATTTTTTGATGGTTTCGTCCTTAAAACCTCTTTCTTTGAAATAAGTCAGCCCTATGGATTTTCCTAACTCTGTTTCCCAAAGATTTTTTTCAAAAAAGCCCGCAGCATATTGAGCGACCAAAAACATACTCTCTTTGGTGTCTTTGATTTGCTTTTCCTCAGGAGTCTCCTCCGTTTCCTCAATTTCTATATTGTATTTTTTGGCCAAATAGCGAATGGCCTCAGGATAGGTGAAATGCTCGTGCTCCATCAAAAAAGCAATAACATTGCCCCCTTTTCCACTACTGAAATCTTTCCAGATTTGTTTGACAGGGGAAACCATAAAACTCGGTGTTCGCTCCTGACTAAAGGGGCTTAACCCCTTATAGTTGGCTCCCGACTTTTTCAAAGTAACGTACTCACCAATTACCTCCTCCAATCGAGCAGTCTCATATACTTGGTCAATGGTACTTCTTGAAATCAAATCAAAGGAAATATTTTCATAAAAATAAAATTATATAACCATTGGACAAAACCCATAGAATCAAATTACAGCTTTGGGAACTAAATACTGCGTTCTATCACATAATTGACCATCAACTCCAAGGAGTCTCGGTAGGTGTTTTTCGGGAATGTTTTGAGCAGTTCAATGGCGCGTACTCGAAAAGACTCCATTTTTTCTTTTGCAAAATCAAGACCGCCAGCCTCCTTGATCCTTTTGATCGCCTCACGCACTCTTTTTTTATCCTTATTGTGGTTTTTGACCGTTTTAATCAACCAGTTTTTGTCTGATCTTTCCATAGTGTTCAGGGCATGGATCATGGGGAGGGTCATTTTTTGCTCTTTGATGTCGATTCCGGTTGGTTTTCCTATTTTTTGCTCAGAATAATCAAACAAATCGTCTTTGATCTGAAAAGCCATTCCCAACAGTTCACCAAACTCGTGCATTTTGGCAACATCCTCATCTTCAGCATCAACAGACTTGGCGCCCATCGAACAGCAAGCCGCAAGTAAGGTGGCTGTTTTTTGACGTATGATTTCGTAGTAAATCTCCTCGGTTATATCGAGATTTCTTGCCTTTTCGATTTGTAAAAGTTCACCCTGACTCATCTCCCGTACCGCAACAGAAATGATTTTTAGTAAATCAAAATCTTCGTTTTCTATCGAAAGCAACAAACCCTTGGAGAGCAAGTAATCGCCCACCAAAACGGCAATTTTATTTTTCCACAAAGCATTGATGGAAAAGAATCCCCTGCGTTGGTTACTGTCGTCCACTACATCATCGTGAACCAATGTGGCAGTATGGATCAATTCGATGACCGCCGCACCTCGATAGGATCGTTCGTTTATCTTACCCTTGCCCAACATTTTGGCCACCAGAAAAACAAACATGGGTCGCATTTGCTTTCCTTTTCTATTGACAATAAAGTGGGTGATCCTGTTCAGTAATGCGACCTTAGAGGACATAGAAGTCTTGAACTTTTTTTCAAAAAGTTCCATTTCTTCATAGATGGGTTCCTTAATTTGCTCTACAACTTTCATTGAATGTCAAAGATACCACTATTCATTTAGGAAATACAATCTATACCCGTTCGGCTTTGTTGGCCAATTGACCACAGGCTGCATCAATATCTTTCCCTCTTGATCTACGGACAGTTACAGTAATCCTCTCGGCTTCCAATGCTGAGACATAAGCCTCGATTCTGTCTTTATCTGCCTGAAGGAATTGTTCCTCTCCAATGGGATTGTATTCTATCAAATTTACTTTACAAGGAGAAATTTTACAAAAATCAACCAAAGCATTGATGTCTTCATCGCCATCATTAATACCTTTCCAAACCACATATTCATAGGTCACTGCTTTTCCTGTTTTTTCATACCAATATTTGATGGCATCGGCCAGATCATTGAGCGGAAATTTCTCTGCAAAAGGCATCAATTCCTCCCTTACCTCCTGACGGGCACTGTGCAGGGAAACGGCCAAACCAAAGCGGACTTGATCATCGGCCATTTTAATCATCATTTTTGGAATTCCTGACGTAGAAACCGTTATTCTAGAGGGCGACATGCCCAGACCATCAGATTGAGTGATTTTATCAATGGCATCGATCAGATTTTTGTAATTCATCAAAGGTTCTCCCATTCCCATAAATACGATATTGGAAAGCGGTCGATCAAAATACAAGCGGCTTTGCTGATCCATGGCAACCACCTGATCATAGATTTCATCGGCATTGAGATTTCGCATTCTTTTGATTTTGGCAGTAGCACAAAATTTACAATCCAAACTACAACCTACCTGAGAAGAAACGCAAGCTGTTGTTCGGCTTGCTGTAGGAATTAGAACAGATTCTACCACCAAATTGTCGTGAAGTTTTACTGCATTTTTGATGGTTCCATCATTGCTTTTTTGTTGCTGATCTATGTCGATATGATTGATAACAAAATGCGTTTCCAGCAAGCTTCTGGTTGATTTTGAAAGATTGGTCATTCCTTCAAAATCATGGATTCCTTTTTGCCACAGCCATTGGTAAACTTGATTACCGCGGAAAGCTTGGTCTTGATTTTCAGTAAAAAACAACCTAAGATCTTCGAGAGATAGGGCCCGAATGTCCTTTTTTATTTCGGGTTTCATCAACGCTTTCCTTCAAAAATCTTGCTCATGTGACTGATATTGCTGTTATATGATGAGCATGGCATCTCCGTAAGAATAAAAGTTATATTTATTCTTGATGGCTTGCTTATAGGCTTCTTTGACAAAATCAACATCGGCAAAGGCAGAAACCATCATCAATAATGTCGATTTTGGCGTATGAAAATTGGTAATCATACAATTGGCAATAGAAAAATCGTAGGGAGGAAAAATGAATTTATGGGTCCATCCCTGATAGGGATTGAGGGTACCCATAGAGGACACGGAAGATTCCAAACCTCTCATTACAGTAGTTCCCACAGCACAGATTTTACGATTGGTCTTCAATGCACTATTGACCATGTTAGCCGCATCCTGAGTGATAATCAATTCCTCAGAGTCCATTTTGTGTTTGGAGAGGTCTTCCACCTCCACAGGACTAAAAGTTCCCAATCCAACGTGTAAAGTCAATTCTGCCAAATCGATCCCTTTGATTTGAAGTTTTTTGATCAGGTGTTTTGAAAAATGGAGCCCAGCCGTAGGGGCTGCAACCGCACCTTCGTGTTTGGCGTAAATGGTTTGATAACGCTCCTCATCTTCCTCCTCAATAGGTCGATTGATGTATTTAGGCAGTGGAGTTTGACCCAATTCTTTAAGCTTTGATCGGAATTCACTATAAGAACCATCGAAGAGAAAACGAAGCGTTCTCCCTCTGGAGGTTGTATTGTCAATTACCTCGGCTACCAAACTATCATCGTTTCCGAAATAAAGTTTGTTCCCAATTCTGATTTTCCTAGCGGGATCAACCAAGACATCCCACAGTCTTTGCTCTTCATTGAGTTCTCTCAACAAAAAAACTTCAATTCTGGCTCCAGTTTTCTCCTTGTTTCCAAAAAGTCTGGCAGGAAAAACTTTAGTATTGTTCAATACCATCACATCGTCCTCCTCGAAAAAATCAATTACATCTTTAAAGGTATGATGGCTAATGGACTCTTCGGCACGATTGAGGACCATCAAGCGGGATTCGTCTCTTCCTGCAGAAGGTCTTTGTGCCAATAACATACTGGGAAGTTCAAAACTAAAGTCTGATAATTTCATGGTTGAATTTTTTTGCCCTGCAAATATAGTTTGTTGAGGGGGGGGTTGTCAAGTAAAAGACAATAAAAAAACTAAATGATATTTTGATCAAAGTCTATTTTCCTCAGATCATCCCAAAAATCGGGGTAGGACTTAGAGACCACCTCCGCATTATTGATATTTATTGGTACTTTTAATCCCAGGGGGGCGAAAGCCATCGCCATTCTGTGATCGTTATAAGTATCTATGGAAATGTTGTGATTGATCTTTCCAGTATTGACAAGCTCTAAACTATCATCGCTAATTTCAACCCTAGCCCCCAGCTTTTCGATTTCAATTTTCAATGCAGCCAAACGATCGGTCTCTTTGATTTTCAACGTATGTAAGCCTGTAAGCTTACAATCAACATTGAGCCCAAGGCAGGTTACTGCGATAGTCTGTGCCATATCGGGAGTGTTATTCAGATCGATATTTACATCACTGGGAAGGGTAAAATCAGCCATTTTTGAAAGCGTTATTTCCCCCCCGGAATGAGTAGTTTTTACGCCGAATTTTTCGTAAATCTTGATCAAGGCAGCGTCTCCCTGTTTGCTTTCTTCAAAATAGTTTGATAGGGTAATTTCTCCTTTAGATGCCAAAGCCACAATAGAGTAAAAATAGGAGGCAGAACTCCAATCCGATTCGACAGTCCAATGATTGGGATCAATGGTTTTAGTTGGCTTTACAGTAATTTGGTCTCCATCGAAAGCGACCTCAAAACCCAATTGATTCATGATGTCCTGTGTCATTTTGATATAGGGAACCGAAGTGGTTTCCCCTATTAAATCGATCTTTAATCCATTCTTTAGGGAAGGAGCAATCAACATCAAAGCCGAAATATACTGACTGCTGATATCTGCGGGCAAGGATACTCGATCTGTCGAAATTTCTTTTCCCCTGATAATTAATGGCGGAAAACCAGGCTCTTTTTCATAGCTGATGTCTGCTCCCAAACCATTCAATGCCTCGACCAATAATTTTATAGGACGTTCTTGCATTCTTTCAGATCCTGTCAAAACAACTTCTCGATGAGGTTGTATGGCAAAATATGCTGTCAAAAAACGCATGGCCGTTCCGGCATGATGAATATCTATCGTATTACTTTTGCTTTTCAATCCTTTTTGAGTGACTTGAGAATCATCCGAATTGGAAAGGTTTTGTATTTCGATCTGAGGATATAAAGCCTGAAGAACCAGCAATCTGTTTGATTCACTCTTCGAACCAGTGATGGTAAGCTCACCGTTTACCTCTTGACTAGGGTGTTGAACATTTAACTTCATGCAAGCGTGTTATTTCAGCTTAGGATTATTTTGATGACGGTCGTGGTCTCTTTCCGACTTGATTTTCATTTTTTTATCAAAGGCTTGTTGCAAATCCACACCCGTCTGATTGGCCAAACACAATACTACAAAGATGACGTCGGCAAGTTCCTCACCAAGGTCTTTTACCTTATCACTCTCTTTTTCGCTTTGCTCTCCATACCTTCTGGCAATTATACGAGCAACCTCCCCTACCTCTTCGGTCAGTTGAGCCATATTGGTCAACTCATCAAAATAACGAACACCGTGCTCCTTAATCCAGTTGTCTACAATTTCTTGTGCTTTTTGCAATTCCATTTGCTAGCGAATTTAAAACTTTCCCGTTGGTGATAAAAGTATAAGGCTAAAAATCATAACAAAGCCGAAATTTCGTCTAGATGATTTACAATGGGACAATGATCGTGAAGGGGTTCATTGTGGGAATTGAAATGTATGGCTTGCATTCCAACATTTATGGCACCCATAACATCTGCATCGAGACTATCGCCAATCATCACAGAACTTTGGGCATTCGCTTGGCTATGATCCAAGGCGTATTCAAAAATAATCGGGTTGGGTTTTTTATAGCCCACTTTTTCAGCCGTAAAGACATTTTCAAAATAAGAGGAAAGGCCTGAGTTTTTTATTTTATGATTTTGAATCTCCTCAAAACCATTGGTTATGATATGAAGATGATATTTACTCTTAAGCCCATCTAAAAGTGTAATTGCTCCTTCAAATAGGTTAGAAAAAGTTGAAAGGTTTAAAATATATAGATCAGAGATTAATTCGATTTTGTTGGGATCATAGGCAAAATCAATGGCTTCAAAAGTTTTTGTCAATCGTTTATGCCTCAATTCCTTTTGAGAAATTTTATTTTCCCTATAGAGCTTCCAATAATAAAGATTTATTACTTCATAGGCTGCCAAAAATCTACTTAAATTGAGGTTGATCTTCAGTTGATCAAAAATCTTCTCAAAAGTCAGATCCGAATTTTTTTTAAAATCCCAAAGGGTATAATCCAAATCGAAAAACACATTACTAATCTGATTTTTATCGGGCATGGTATTGAATATAATTAATGAATTGATCGCGCCAACTGTTTTTCATTTCTTCGGCGTTGAGAATTGCATTGGAAAAGGAGACCCCATGAAAAGCGGAGGAAGTAGGCAGGTTTTCATAAAGCTCCATTAATTTTTTAAAAGCCTTTTGATTGGAGAATTTCCTCAATCCCGCCTCGTCAGCCACCACTGGATGAATTTTCAAAGAGGTTTGCAGTTCATTGTTTAAATCATAAAAATAAAAGGGAACCGCAGTAGAAGCGCGATAACCGACCTCATCGCTATAGCCCATGCTGTAATCCTTCTGAATTTCTTCTTCCAGAAGATTGTAGTAACCCAAAGAAGTTGTCAAAAGTCCGTAATTAAACCTTACCGAGTCGATTTTTTTGATGATCAATTTTTTGAGTTGTTGGCGTTCGTAATTCAATGATTTGGATTCCTGTTGAGCAGCGTGGGAAGCCAAAAGAGAAACCTGATTCAAATCGGCCGTATTCTTGATGAGCCTTCGAAAACTAAAATTGTGAATGGAAACCCCTCTGTCATAAAAAGTATTTTTGGCGAAAAGAAAAAAATACAAGGGTTGATTTCCCGTCTTCTTAAAGAGCGCTTCCAACTCCTCAAAATTGTTATGAGGGTCTTTTTGCAAACCTAAGAGCACCAATGATTGCTCGATTATTGAGAAAAAATCCAACTGCCAAAGCGCGCTCAAAGTATCCGACAATTTTAAGAGCAGTGATTTTTTTTCATATTTATAGGGATTGACCACCGAAATGATGGGTTGAAATTTTGGTTTTTTCCACGAAACATGTGGCAGCTCGGGGAAAAACTCATGTAATTTTTCTTTTAATCGCACTGCCCATAAGTCCACCACTGGCATTTCTAGAAAATTATTTTTGGAGGCCAAGCTTTGGTAGGCCACAAAGGCACCCAAATCATTTTTCACCTGTGGGAGAAACTCTTCATATCTGGTCATCAGAAAAAAGGAAGCTGCAAAAATATCATAGGGCAATTGAGAGCTTTTTCCCAACTTGAAAAAGGCGGGAATATTTGACCAGTTTGACACCTCAATGGGAACCTCCTGGATGCCCTTCTGAAACAGTAGATCATGGGATGCTATAAAAAACTCATTCCCCAAAGGTTGGTGGGTATAGCTCAATTTGGGCCCAGAATGGGAAACAAACTTCTCAATGGCAGAGGTAAAGTCGACAGGAAGTTCTAGAACTCTTATGAAAATTTGCCTGAAAATATAGGTCAATCGGGGCGTAATTTTATGAGAATAAACCAATATCATTCAGATCAAATTTTCATCTTTAAAGCTAAAGTAACGCTTTTCGGAGACAATCAAATGATCCAAAATTAGAATGTCAAAAGTACTGGCAGCCCTAATTAGTTTTTTAGTAATTTCTTTGTCTTGAGGACTGGGGGTAAGGTTACCAGAGGGATGGTTGTGTGCCAAAATCATGGCTGTGGCGCCCAATTCTATTGCGGTTTTCAAAGCCAATCGAATGTCCACCACCGTTTGGTTGATTCCTCCTTTACTCAAGCATTTTTTTTCCAGTAAACGGTTGGATTGATTCAGGTATAAAATCCAAAATTCCTCATGGCGAAGGGGGGAAAGAAATGGAGATAAATATTGAAATACCAGAGAACTTGTTGTAAATCGTTTTTTTTCTGCGTAGGGAAGATGTTGCAAACGACTAGAGAGTTCCAAAACTGCTTTTATTTTGATGGCCTTGGCTGACCCTAATCCTTTAAATTGCATCAGGCTTTGAAGGGAAATACTTTGCAAATCCATCAGTCCATTTTTCTGATGATGTAAAACGCGTTTCATCAAGTCAACGGCACTTTCGCCTGGGCTTCCACTTCCAATGACAATGGCCAATAATTCTGCCACAGAAAGGGCTTCGGATCCCTTTTCCTTTAGTTTTTCTCTAGGCTGGTCATCAGGATCCCATTGTTTGATCGTTAGATTTGGGGGCAAATCGGACATAAAAACTTAGATTACACATAAAGATAAAAATTCTCAGAAGATTTTAGAACTGCGCTATCTTGACTTTCAGTGCCTCCCAATCCAGCCCTCCATAATTTCCAGAACTCATCATCAACAATACTGAGTCGTGGTAGTTTTGCTCCATAAGAAAAACTTTTAAAAGCTGTGGGTCGCTAAAAACCATTAGTTCGGGATGTCCCAGTGCATCGATGATTTCTTGCGATTGAATGGGGGTTCTGTTTTTAATTTTAAGTGCCTCAGGATCATAAAAAACGATGGGCAGATCGGCTTTTTCCATACTGTTTTGATAATGAGCCAGGAAAGAGGGATCCAAACTACTATAAGTATGCAATTCCAAACATGCGACAAGCTTGAAATCGGGAAACTGCTCTTTTACAGCTTGGGTTGTTGCTTTTACTTTACTAGGGGCATGTGCGAAATCCTTAAAAAGGCAACTGCTCTTTCCAATGGCCAGCCGTTCCAAGCGTTTTGAAGCTCCTTTAAAACTGCTTATGGCCTGATAAAAGTCGTCTTCGTCTATTCCGATCAGTTGACAGAGCCACTTGGCTCCAGAGAGATTGGAAAGGTTGTGTTTTCCAAAGATGGCCAAAGGAATTGCCCCTTCATCTGTTTCCAGATAAGTTACTCCCGATCTAACCGTATGATCCAGAATGTTATAGGCTTCTTTTCTAATAGTATTTTGAGTTTCCGCTACCATCTTTCCCAAAGTTTGGTCCAATTCATTGAAAACCAAAACCCCCCCAGCAGTAATGGATTCTATAAATATTTCAAATTGACGATTGTAATCCGCTTGCGTTTTGAAAACATTAATATGATCCCATGCAATTCCACTGATCAATGCAATTTGGGGTTTATAATGATGGAATTTGGGGCTTAAATCAATTGGAGAAGAAAGGTACTCGTCACCTTCAAGTATAATAAAGTCATTGTTGTCAGACAGATGAACTGAATTCTCAAAGCCTTCCAATTGGGCGCCGATCATATAATCCACTGATTTTTGATGATAGTTCAACACATGTAATACCATTGCAGAAATGGTGGTTTTCCCATGACTACCCCCAATCACCACTCTTGTTTTGTGCCGAGCATAATGTGCAATAAATTCGGGATAGGAAAAAATTGGCAGTTCCATTTTTTGGGCCGCTAGCAGTTCGGGATTGTCTTTTTTGGCATGCATTCCCAGAATCACTGCATCCAGACCTTTGGTGATTTTTTCGGGGAACCAACCCATTGGTTCAGGACAGATTTCAGCTTTCTGCAACTGGGTCAAAGAAGGGTCAAAAATCGCATCATCACTGCCAGTAACCTCGTGGCCATTTTCTTTGAGAGCGATGGCCAAGCTATGCATGGCACTCCCTCCGATGGCAATAAAATGGTATTTACTCAAGCTTTACTGTGTTTAGAATTTCCAAACCTTCCTCAAAATTAGGATTAATCTCCAAAGCTTTTTCTATCGAAGCCTTTGCTTTTTTGAAATCCTTCTTGTAAAGGTAAATTTTTGAACAATAATAATAGGCCCACTCCAGGGGGTAATTGTCCTTAAAATCAAAAGATTTGAGGTA
The DNA here is from genome assembly GCA_002390455.1 of Flavobacteriaceae bacterium UBA4439. Taxonomy (GTDB): domain Bacteria; phylum Bacteroidota; class Bacteroidia; order Flavobacteriales; family Flavobacteriaceae; genus UBA8316. Next base: position 24,583 of record DGPN01000018.1, read on the forward strand.
ATGATCCAAAAAGACAATTCCCATATCGGGTTCTATTTGGTATAGTGCGGATACCCTACCCAAATCGAAAATCATATCTCTTCTCAATGCATTTTCCCATTGCTCCGAATCTGGAAATTTTTCTTTCAAGCTCCCAAAAACCTCAGCATATTTTGATTTTGATGTGTCAAAATTATTTTTTACCTCAAAAACGTAAGCCTGCATCATAGCTCCCTCCAAAGAATCGAAACTCGTCAGTTCGTTGGCTTTTTTTTCAGCAAAGTCTATATCACCTCCTAAAAAAGAGGGTATTTCGGCATACAACTGAATCAATAAATTTAAAAAAACAACTCTTTTGGGCTGTAGTTCATGTGCTTTAAGGGCGCACTTTCGGGCTTTGACAACATAAGGGACCGAAAAAAATCGCGAAACTTCTAATGATTTTCGAGCGGCTGCTACTGCAACTTTAAAATAATTTTCGGCCTGGGATGCCTCAAGCAATAGTCTTTCGTAATATTCGATAGCTGTATCCCAGTCCTTGTAAGCATAGGAAAGATCAGCTATGGATTTGACAATGGCTGTAGATTGTTGTTGGGGTTGGTTCTTCAATGACTTCAAGGCTTTCACATAATCGGCATCACTTTCGTAATCATAACTCACGAAGGGTGTTTTGGACTGTGAGACAATCAGCAAGGGAAAAAGAAAAAAAAGTAAGACCCATTTTATTCTAAGCATGTGGGGCATTTAGTATTTTCCAGATTATATCTTTGAGGGGAAGTAAACCCGATTGAGCCACTGCCGAGATCATACAATGGGGAATTTCTCCAAAGTTCTTCTTCATTTCCTCAGAATACTCCATTCTGAGTTCTTCATCCAAGAGATCACATTTGGAAAGAGCCACGATATAATCTTTGTCAATCAATTCGGGATTATAGGTTTTCAATTCAGACATCAAAATATCAAAAGCCTTTTTGACATCAGGCGTATCGGCAGGGATCAAAAAAAGCAATACCGAGTTGCGTTCGATATGGCGAAGGAAATAATGTCCCAAACCTTTTCCCTCTGCAGCACCTTCGATAATCCCAGGAATATCGGCCATCACAAAGGACTGGAAATCGCGATAGGGAACAATCCCCAAATTGGGTTTAAGGGTGGTAAACTCATAATCAGCGATTTTGGGTTTGGCCGCAGTCAGGGCCGCCAAAAGGGTCGATTTACCAGCATTGGGAAAGCCGACCAAGCCTACATCCGCCAGTACTTTCAACTCCAGCGTAACATTAATCTCTTGTCCAGGAATTCCTGGCTGCGCATATCTTGGGGTCTGATTGGTGGAAGACTTAAAATTCCAGTTGCCCAATCCGCCTTTTCCACCTTCCAATAAAATAAATTCCTGACCGGACTCAACAATTTCAAAAAGTACTGCTCCGGTATCTGAATTTTTGACAACTGTTCCCAAAGGAACATCAATAAAAACGTCTTTACCCTGCGCCCCACTACTTCTGTTTTTACTTCCATCTCCTCCATGACCCGCTGTGTAATGCCTTGTAAACTTAAAAGGGTACAAAGTCCATAAATTGCTATTGGCGCGAATGACAATGTGCCCCCCTCGGCCTCCATCCCCTCCATCTGGGCCACCTTTGGTAATGAATTTCTCGCGGTGCAAGTGTACCGAACCTTTGCCTCCTTTTCCTGATTTTAGGTTGAGTTTTACGTAGTCAACAAAATTGGCTTCTGTCATCTTTTAAAGTAAACCATCAATCAAAGACGTCAATCGTTCGGTGATTTCGTCAATGCTGCCGATACCATCCACGCTGTGAAATTTCCCCTGAGCATCATAAAATGCTCTTAGTGGAGCTGTTTTATTATTGTATTCGTCAAATCGATTTCTGATTTTCTCTTCGTCCTGATCGTCTGTCCTGCCACTGGTTTTTCCACGGTTCATCAATCGCTCCACCAAAACATGATCATCGGCTTCCAAAGCCAAAGTGGCGCTGATTTGCATGGATTTTTCGCTCAAAAAAGCATCCAGTGCCTCGGCTTGTTTTGTCGTTCTGGGAAAGCCGTCAAAAATAAAGCCCTTTGCATCGGGATTATTTTCGACTGCGTCCTTGAGCATGTCTATGGTCACCTGATCGGGAACCAAATCTCCTTTATCCATATAGGACTGTGCCAATGTTCCCAAATCTGTTTTGTTGGAAATATGATGTCTGAACAAATCTCCAGTAGAGATGTGAAACAATTGGTATTTCGATTTTAAAAATTCTGCTTGGGTTCCTTTTCCCGCGCCCGGTTTTCCAAAGAGTACTAGATTAATCATCAAATAATATTTGTAACAAAGATATCCAAATTGAATTGTTATTTTCCAAGCAAAAAAGTTATGTGTATTTTTGCTAAAACTTCGCGATGGAATTTTTTTCGACTTCGAAAACACTTGGCATACTTGGCGGGGGGCAATTGGGCAAAATGTTGCTCTACACCACCCGAAAATGGGACATCAAAACCAGCGTTTTGGATCCCAGTGAAAATGCCCCGGCAAAGCTGGCCAGCGACAGTTTTGAGGTAGGAGATTTAACCGATTTTCAGGCGGTTTACGATTTCGGAAAAAAAGTCGATGTACTGACCATTGAAATTGAAAAGGTCAACGTTGAGGCTTTAGAAAAACTAGAGCAAGAAGGTGTTAAGGTTTATCCCCAACCCCATGTACTGAAAATCATTCAGAACAAATGCCTCCAAAAAAAGTTCTACAAAAGCAACAATATCCCTACTGCCTCCTTTGAAGAATTTGAAACCCTCGATCAAGTCAAAGAAGCCATCATCAAGGGAGAATTGTCTTTTCCCTTTGTTTGGAAATCGGCCGAAATGGGCTACGATGGCTACGGAGTTTCTATTGTTCACTCGAATAAAGAAATCGAAAGTCTCAATACTGGTCCCTGCCTTATTGAGGAGCTGGTCACCTTTGAAAAAGAATTATCGGTTATTGTGTGTCGTCGTCCTCAAGGCGAAACGGTGCACTATCCTGTCGTGGAATCAGAATTCCATCCTAGAGCCAATCAGGTGGAGTATGTGTTATGTCCAGCCAGAATTTCTGAACAAGCGGCCAAAAAAGCCGTTGAGGTAGCCCTAAAAACAGCCGAAGCCTTTGGCCAAATTGGCCTTTTGGCGGTGGAGCTTTTTCTTACCCCCGAAGGAGATATCTTGGTCAATGAGGTAGCTCCCCGACCACACAACAGTGGTCATTTTAGCATCGAAGCCTCCTACACCTGTCAGTTTGAACAACACATCCGTGCAGTATTGGACTTGCCTATGGGAAAAACAGCCAACAAAACCGCTGCAGTGATGGTCAATCTTGTAGGGAAAGAAGGACATACTGGGCCCGTACTCTATAAAAATATCGATCAGGTATTGGCCATTGAAGGGGTAATTCCTCATATTTACGGCAAAAAAGAAACCCGTCCTTTTAGGAAAATGGGACATGTCACCATCATACACCCCAAAATCGAAACCGCTAGAAAAATAGCGGCTCAAGTAAAAGAAACCTTATCAGTAATCAGCAAATAATTATGGCTAAAGTTGGAATCATCATGGGCAGCGAATCGGATTTACCGGTCATGCAAGAAGCAATAGACATCCTCAAAGAATTTGATATTGAAACAGAGGTGGACATCGTCTCGGCCCACCGCACCCCAGAGAAAATGATGGATTATGGAAATCAGGCTCACCAAAGAGGCCTAAAAGCAATCATTGCAGGAGCTGGAGGAGCGGCACACCTTCCAGGAATGATCGCCTCAGTGTCTCCACTTCCCGTTATCGGTGTACCCGTTAAGTCGAGTAACTCCATCGACGGTTGGGATTCTGTTTTATCCATTCTACAGATGCCTGGAGGAGTGCCCGTGGCGACCGTAGCCCTCAACGGTGCTAAAAACGCCGGAATCTTGGCCGCACAAATTGTCGGAACCTCCGAACCTGAGGTGCTTAAAAAAGTAAGTCAATACAAACAGGAACTCAAAACCAAAGTCATCAACAGCAGTAAAAAACTTAATCCCTAAAATATTGGAAAACCCTTTATTACATCCCTTTGACACCCCCCACCAGTCCATCCCCTTTAGTACCATCCGACCGGAACATTTTATTCCTGCCCTAAAAGAAAATATCAAAAATGCCTTGGCAGCAATCGATGAGGTCGTCCATCAAGATGCCCCTCCCACCTTTGAAAATACCGTCGAAGCCATGCAGAATGTTGGGGAGTTGCTCGAACGAAACAGCAGTATTTTGTTTAACCTCAACAGTGCAGAAACTTCCGACGCCATCCAAGAAGTTACCCAACAAGCCTCCCCCCTGCTTACTCAATTCCAAAACGATGTTAGGCTCAACCAAGCCTTGTTTGAACGCATCAAAACCATCTATGAAAATCAAGAAAAAGAAAATCTTTCGGTAGAGCAACAAACCCTTTTGGAAAAAGAATTCAAAGGTTTTGCCAGAAATGGTGCTTTATTGGCCGAGGATGAAAAACATATACTCCGAGAAATCGATACCGAAAAAGCACAACTGGGACTTACTTTTGGTGAGAATGTTCTGTCCGATACTCAGGCTTTTGAACTTCACATTACCGAAGAAAAGGAACTGAAAGGCTTGCCAGATCAAGTGAAGGAAATGGCTGCCGAAACCGCCCAATCCAAAGACAAAGAGGGCTGGATTTTTACCCTCGATTATCCCAGTTATGTTCCCCTAATGACCTATGCCGAAAATAGATCGTTACGAGAAAAAATGAGTTTGGCTTTTGGTCAACGTGGTTTTCAAACCAATGACAACAACAATACTGCCATCATACTTCGATTGATCGAACTGAGAAAAAAAAGGGCTCAACTCTTGGGTTATGACTCTCATGCCGCTTTTGTCTTGGAGGAACGCATGGCCACTTCGGAGGAAAACGTCAAAAACTTTTTGGAAGATTTGTACCAAAAAGCCTATCCCGCGGCCAAAGGAGAATGGAAAGCCATGGAAGATTTTGCCGCAGAGCAATTGGAATTGTCACCCTTGGAAAAATGGGATACCGCCTATGTTTCGGAAAAACTCAAACAAGCCCAACTGGAACTCGACGAACAGCAACTCAAACCCTATTTTCCTTTGGAAAAAGTCCAAGCAGGAGTATTTGAAATCGCGGGGAAATTATACGGCTTGCGTTTTGAAAAAAACGACAAATTGGAAGGCTATCATCCCGAGGTGGAGGTCTATGAAGTATTCAACCGCCAAGGGGATTTTTATGCCCTACTCTATACCGACTTTTTTCCCCGACCCGGAAAGCGAAATGGCGCATGGATGACCTCCTACCGCGGACAGAAAAAAGACCAAAGACCCCATATCTCTATGGTCTGTAACTTTTCGAAACCCACCGCCAGCACCCCATCACTGCTCACTTTTCAGGAAGTAACTACCCTCTTCCACGAATTTGGACATGCCCTACACGGTATGTTGGCCAATACCACCTATGGCGGACTAAGTGGAACCAATGTTTTTTGGGACTTTGTAGAACTACCCAGTCAGATCATGGAAAATTGGTGCTATGAAAAAGATGCCCTAGAACTTTTTGCCCGACACTACCAAACGGACGAAGTGATCCCCATGGAATACATCCAAAAAATCAAAAAAGCGGCCCACTTTCAACAGGGATTGCAAACCCTTCGCCAATTGGGATTTGGATTTTTGGACCTATCCTATCACGGTGCACAAGCCACCGACATCCAAGACATTAAAAAACACGAAACTGCTATTTTGGATAGGGTACAGTTTTTAGGAGACTATCCCGAAAGTTGTAGCAGTACCGCCTTTTCTCATATCTTTCAGGGAGGCTACTCTGCTGGATACTACAGCTACAAATGGGCAGAAGTATTGGATGCCGATGCCTTTGAATTGTTTTTAGAAAAAGGGATTTTTGATTCAGAAACCTCCAGATCTTTTGAAGAGAACATCCTTTCCAAAGGAGGCACTGAACACCCCATGACACTCTATAAAAGGTTTAGAGGCAAAGCCCCCGACCCCAATGCTTTATTGAAAAGAGCAGGGTTGGTGTAGAAATCGGTTACTCCTCCATCATGACCCAAAGGTTTTGAGTGTTTGATAAGGGCATTTTTATTCATTAACTATATTTATTAATGTTTATATATTCCCGATTCCCATCCAGATGGGTGGAAATTTATTACAGAAATTTTACTTGTTTTTTTTAATTTAGTTACAAGTAAGCCCCAAGTTGTTCTTTTTTAAGACCTACATTTTCTTTTCAAAGAATTTTTTGGGGCTAAGAGTAAAATTATGACTTCCTTTTTGTGGATTTATGGTAGCACTCTATTCTGACTATTAAAATAAACTCCATAAAAAAGAACATACGGTAGTTATGACCATTATAAAGTCAAAATAATGAAAATCAGACATACAAAAAGACAGCTAAATATAAATCTGATTTATGGATTTTTATGGTTGATCTTTTTTATCACCATGCTTTTTAAAGCCGAAGTTAACTGGATTGATTACGGATGGGGACTTCTTTCATTGATGTACTTCATCAATTATTTCTACCTAAAGAAATACAAATATCTAGCCATCGAAAACGGAATGATAAACGTAAATGGTCCACTCGGAAAAAAACTAAGTCTAAACGAAGTAAAAAGGATTAAAAAGTTTGGGGGAGACTATATATTGAAAACTGACAAAAAAGAATTGACCATCTGTACCCAATTTATTGAAACAGATACTCTAAATAAGTTAAATAAAAAACTGGAGAAGTTGGGAGTAGTATGGTGTTAAAAGAACGTAATTTCTACCTGCGTATACTGGATTTACTCAAAAATTGTCAATAGAAAAAATCAAAAAAACATCCTACTTATAAGTATAAAAGACCTCAAGTCTAAAATGGAAAGACTTTATTTAGACGAAAAACTTAGAATTTATTTGAAAGAAAACACATTTCTAAAACTCAATTCTCATTATAATGTTGACCTAATGAGAAAAGAAACAATTAATTTTTAAAATAAAATTTAATCCATTTGAAAGATGACACATTTAAAAAACTTAACCTCAAACCTCAAACGTTTCAATATCACATTTGAAGAAGTAAATGGATCAGTCCAAATAAATACTAAACCTTTCCTTATAAAAGTAATATTTAAAAAATCTCAAATCTTAATTGAGACCAGAATATTGGGGTGGAATCAGGTTACAGATTTATCGATATGAAATTTGAAAATTCTTTAATATACCTTTCAATTAAATTATTGATATATATTTCTGTAGGAGCTTTTGTCTTTAATAATTACAGCGAATCACTTAATAATTATTTATCCACAATATTTCTTTTGATTTTTTTATTATTTATTATTACCAAATTCACCTTTTACATAAAATATATGGTTAAGTATGAGTCTTTAAAAAATAAAATATTTGATTGGACTCTAAATTAATTGTAGTTTAATGTAACCAGAAAAAAATATTTATGGGGGTGAGTAACTTAATTGAGATCATTTCATAAGGGAAACCCACCTAAGAAAAAGGATTTTTTTATAACTCAAATGAAAAACAGAAACTCTCTAGTTACTTCTTCTAACAGTTTGATGCAAAGGGAAAAAAGGTAAATTTATAACCCCTTGTTTTTCTCATAATTTTGCTTTACTTCAGTTCCAAATCTGTTCTTCTTTAACACCTACTATTCCAAAGGAGGCACCGAACACCCCATGACACTCTATAAAAGGTTTAGAGGCAAAGCCCCCGACCCCAATGCTTTACTTAAAAGAGCAGGGTTGGTGTAGAAATCGGTTACTCCTCCATCATGACCCAAAGGTTTTGAGTGTTTGATAAGGGCATTTTTATTCATTAACTATATTTATTAATGTTTATATATTCCCGATTCCCATCCAGATGGGCGGAAATTTATTACAGAAATTTTAGGAACAAAACAACTTGATAATACTGACGGGTTACCTAAACATTATAAGGAAGGGCCTGTGTGCTTATTTGAAAGAAAAATAAAATAACTACTACAATCTCCTATTTACAGTTACCTTCAGGCAACTGTCTAGAGACGAGAAGGGAATACCCCCTACTCCGATTCCCAATTCAGGAAACCCCCTTCAAGATCATAGATTTTTTGAAAACCAAAGGAAACCATCACTTGTGCGGCATAAAGGCTTCTCCTTCCGGAGCGACAATAAACCAAAAGGGTATCAGACTTTGTTAGGTTCTCAATTTTACTGACAAATTCTTCAGATTTTACGTTGATGTTGAGGGCTCCTTCGATATGGCCTTCTTCAAACTCTTCTGGAGTTCTTACATCAATGATGGTATAACCTTTGGCCACCATGTTTTGGTATTCGGGCTTCTCCAATACCTCTACTTTTGGAGTCTGAATGACAAAAAAAAGAATTAGTAAAAGTGTTCTCATATTACAAGATTAAAGACTTTTAAAAGTAACCATAAAATTGGAATGGCTTCTACCCAAAAGCTACTAAAATATTTGGATTGTTCGGCTTTGGATTTTATTAGGAATATCGTCAAAACACCTGCCACCAACAGGGTGGTTGTTAAATCCAATAAAGGAAAGTAAATGAGTTCTAGACCTACAAAAGCAGATAACAAAATCGTTCCCAATATTTTAGTATTTCGGATTCCCCATTTTTGAGGCCAAGTGGACAAGTGGGAATCGTCAGATTTCATATCTCTAATTTCAAAAGGAAGCGTGGCTACCAAAACAAAAAGATAACGTTGAAAACCGTAAACCAACCCAAGGTCGTTTATTTCCTGACCGCCCATAGAAAAGGGTAAAAAAACCGTGGTCAGTACCCAACTCAATGCCACCAAATGAATTTTCAACCCCTTAAAACCTCTAAAATTGAGAGTAAATCCTGGCAAGGGCAAACAATAGAGCAATACCAACAAAAGGGTAAGCAAAAGAATGATGAGCGAGGAAAAAGGCAATTGTAATCCTTCTCCTACAAACCAAACAATTATAAATATAGTAAGTCCAAAAAAAATCATTCCTCCCTTAATCTTGGAACCAATGCCCGCTATAAAAAAAAGGTGAAACTTGATGAAATTATACGCCAAAAAAGGGGCTACAAACAAAATCAACTGATGAGAGAAAGGAAGATATAAATTGAAATCCATGGCGGTGATTTGGGCAAGGGCCAAAACCGCCAAGCCTACATGAATATTGTATTTGACGTAATTGTCAAAAAGTTTACTGATCCATACCACCGGACAAAAATATCTGTAAACTGTTAATAAGTGGCGTTTTTGTTCAAAAAAATTGGAGAAATGAAACGCAGTAGATAAAAAAGATGCACATCTATGGGCTAATTTTGTTTAAACCGCTCAACATATGCAGTCAGACAAATTTGCTTTACGCCACATAGGCCCCAAGGAAGAGGAGATTTCAAAAATGTTAACGGCTTTGGAGGTAGATTCAATTGAAGAATTGCTGTCCCAAACCATCCCAGAGGGCATCCGATTAAAGCAGCCCTTGGGCTTGGGTAAAGGAATCAGTGAGTATCGTTTTTTAAACGAACTCCGAGCTCTTTCGGACGAAAATCAGTTGTTTGAAACCTATATTGGTATGGGCTACCACCCCACCATTACCCCAGCGGTCATTCAGCGGAATATTTTAGAAAATCCAGGTTGGTATACGGCCTACACCCCCTATCAGGCAGAAATCGCCCAAGGGAGATTGGAGGCTCTTTTTAATTTTCAAACTATGGTTTGCGACCTTACTGGAATGGAATTGGCCAACGCCTCCCTTTTGGACGAGGCTACCGCAGTGGCAGAGGCCATGACCTTAGCCTATGCCGTAAGATCGAGGGAGCAAAAAAAGGGGGAAGCAAATAAATTCTTTATATCGGAGGATATTCTCCCACAAAGTTTGGCAGTACTCAATACCAGAGCTCTCCCCTTGGGAATTGAATTGGTGGTGGGCAAAGCTGAAAGTACAGATTTTGACACTTCCTTTTTTGCAGCTTTTTATCAATATCCAGGTAAAGACGGGAACATTATTGATTTGCCTGCTATGGTGAGTAAAGCAAAAACTTTTGACCTTAAAACCATCATTGCGGCAGATTTACTCAGTTTGACCTTGTTGGAAGCACCGGGCAACTATGGAGTGGACGTAGTGGTAGGCACCACTCAACGCTTTGGCATCCCTTTGGGCTATGGAGGTCCTCATGCAGCCTATTTTGCCACCAAAACAGATTATAAAAGAAACATACCAGGTCGCATCATCGGCCAAAGCAAAGATCAGGACGATGCCCCAGCACTAAGGATGGCCCTTCAAACCCGAGAACAACACATTAAAAGAGATCGGGCCACTTCCAACATATGTACCGCTCAGGTTTTGTTGGCGGTTATGGCCGGAATGTATGCCGTCTATCACGGACCCAAAGGATTGAAAAATATCGCTAAAAAAATACATTTAAACGCTGCCAAACTCGAGAAGAAATTGGTGGACTTGGGATTGATTCAACGAAACGAATATTATTTTGACACCCTGAAAATCCGCATCAATGCGCAAGCAGTAAGAACGGAGGCAGAGAAAAATGAAATCAATTTTCACTATATCGATCAGGAGAACGTAGGCATTTCCATCAATGAAACCACAGATGAAATTGCTCTGCTTAAAATCCTCAACGTATTTGAAAAGGTGGTTCATCAAAAAAACATCAACGGTAAAGTGAAAATCGAAAATCACCGCTATCCGCTTGATCAAAAAAGGAGAAGTACTTATCTCACTCACCAGGTTTTTAATTCTTTTCATTCTGAGACCGCCATGATGCGTTATATCAAAAGTTTGGAGCGAAAAGATTTATCCTTAAACCACTCCATGATTTCGTTGGGATCGTGTACGATGAAACTCAATGCTGCTGCCGAGATGTTACCCCTGAGTTGGCCGCGATGGTCGAGTATCCACCCTTTTGTTCCCAAAGAACAGGCCAAGGGCTTTCACAAAATGCTGCATCGTTTGGAAGATCAGCTCAGTGAAATCACTGGATTCCACGCCACCTCCCTACAGCCCAATTCTGGTGCCCAAGGAGAGTATTCAGGACTGATGGTCATCCGAGCCTATCACGAATCTAGAGGAGAAGCGCACCGAAATATCTGTTTAATTCCCTCTTCAGCTCACGGAACCAATCCCGCCTCGGCCGTCATGGCAGGAATGAAAGTGGTGGTGGTCAAAACAGACGAATTGGGGAACATCGACTGGAACGATTTCTCAGAAAAGACAGAAGAAAACCGTGAAAACTTAGCAGCACTGATGATCACTTATCCTTCCACCCACGGAGTTTTCGAAGCCAACATAACGGATATCACTGGAAAAATTCACGAATGTGGTGGACAAGTATATATGGATGGTGCCAATATGAATGCACAGGTTGGACTGACCAGTCCTGCCGAGATCGGTGCGGATGTTTGTCACCTGAATTTACACAAAACCTTTGCCATTCCACATGGAGGGGGAGGCCCAGGGGTAGGCCCGATCTGTGTAGCCGCCCATTTGGCGGATTTTTTACCCCAACACCCATTGGTTGAAACGGGAGGAAAGGCATCCAAAGACACGATCTCTGCGGCACCGTGGGGCTCGGCCTTGGCTTGTTTAATTTCCTATGGATACATCGAAATGCTGGGGGGCAGTGGTTTGAAAAAAGCGACGGAAATGGCCATCATCAATGCCAACTACATCAGCAAAAGACTAGAAGGAGCCTACGATATTTTGTACACTGGCGAACAGGGAAGAACAGCCCATGAATTGATTATCGACTGCCGACCCTTCAAGAAGTATGACATTGAAGTAGTGGACATTGCCAAACGTCTCATGGATTATGGCTTTCATGCACCTACTGTGTCATTTCCCGTTGCTGGAACAATGATGATTGAACCCACCGAAAGTGAAAACTTAGAAGAAATTGACCGCTTCTGTGATGCCATGATTTCCATCCGAATGGAGATCGACTCTGGAGATGAAGCCGTTATTGCGTTGCTTAAAAATGCACCTCACACTCTGGCCATGCTTACCGCAGACGATTGGAATTTCCCATATTCCAGACAGCGGGCGGCCTATCCACTGGCTTTTGTGATGGATAACAAATTTTGGCCTTCAGTCAGAAGACTGGATGAAGCATTTGGAGATCGTAATTTGATTTGCAGTTGTACTTCCATAAAAGATTATGCAAAAGCCTAACTATAAAGGGATTTATGCCTTTTTAAATTAAAAATCACCTCCTCTCAATACTTTTGGGCATCATACCGTTTTTTGGAAATTCGTCTATTATCCTCAATAAATAGCTACTATTGTAATGGACTTATGAGTTATAAAATCACTGGTAGCGGCTGTTATCTCCCGACTGTTATAAAAAAAAATAAAGCTTTCTTGGGCCATTCTTTTTTAGACAATCAAGGGAAGAAATTTGATGTGGACAACGAAACCATCATCGATAAATTCAACTCTATCACAGGAATTGATGAGCGAAAATACATTTCATCAGAATTAAAAACTTCTGATATTGCTCATCATGCGGCTCAAAAAGCCATTGAAGATGCCGATATAGATCCCGAAACCTTAGATTATATCATTGTTGCCCACAATTTTGGTGATATCAGTGGTGACAGTAAACAAATCGACACACTACCCAGTTTAGCATCGAGAGTAAAGGCCAAACTCAAAATTAAAAATCCAAAATGTGTCGCTTACGATATATTGTTTGGATGTCCAGGATGGGTAGAAGCGATGATCCAAGCCAATGCCTTCATCAAAGCGGGAATGGCTAAAAAGTGTCTGGTCATTGGAGCCGATGCCCTTTCCAGAGTGGTTGATGTTTATGACCGTGATTCCATGATTTATGCCGATGGTGCCGGTGCCACTATTCTAGAAGAAACTGCCGATGAGGGTGGAATTTTATCTCATAGCACACTTACTTACACCGCAGAAAACGAGGCCGACTTTATTTTTTATGGGAACTCCTACGACAGTAAGGATTTAAATGATGATAAATTCATCAAAATGCAGGGACGAAAGGTCTATGAGTTTGCCCTAAACCACGTACCTGCTGCCATGAAACAATGTCTCGATCAAGCCAATGTCGATGTTGACGATCTTAAAAAAATATTCATTCATCAAGCCAACAAAAAAATGGATGAAGCCATCGTCAAAAGGTTTTACAGACTTTACAAAAAAACCATGCGAGAAGACATTCTTCCTATGAATATTGAAGAATTTGGAAATAGCTCGGTTGCGACCGTTCCTACCCTTTTCGATCTGGTCCTCAAACAAAACTACAAAGGCCATTCTTTGAACAAAGGTGACATCATTCTTTTTGCCAGTGTAGGTGCAGGAATGAACATCAACGCCATTACCTATCAAATTTAATCTTGACTTGTAGTCAAAAGCCTCCTATTTCTTTGGGTTAATTGTGTAAATTTGTAATGATGCTTTTAATTCAAAATGTAGGAGCCTATTTTATAATGCTTTCCAAGGTATTTACTCGATTTACCCGTTGGAGTGTTATGAAAGAACTAATCATACGGGAGGTGGATTCGTTGATCATCCGATCGATTGGTATTGTTTCTTTTATTTCGTTTTTTGTGGGCGGGGTAGTTGCCATTCAAACAGCATTAAACCTCAACAACCCTTTTTTACCCAAAAACTTAATCGGCTTTGCCACTCGTCAATCGGTTATTTTGGAATTTGCCCCCACTTTTATCTCGGTGATCATGGCCGGTAAAGTGGGATCATACATTACCTCAAGTTTGGGAACCATGAGGGTGACAGAACAAATAGACGCCTTGAAAGTGATGGGCATCAACACCTATAATTATTTGATTTTTCCAAAAATCATCGCCTTATTGTTCTATCCTTTTATCATAACCATTTCTATGTTTTTGGGAATCATTGGTGGCTATGCTGCTTCAATTTACGGTGGTTTTTGCTCCAGTACCGATTTCATAGAGGGCATTCAACTCGACTTCATCCCTTATCATGTAAGTTACGCTTTCATAAAGACGGCTTTCTTTGCTTTTATACTGGCTACTGTACCCTCTTTTCACGGATATTTCCTCAAGGGAGGGGCTTTGGAAGTTGGTAAAGCCAGCACTACCTCTTTTGTCTGGACAAGTGTTCTGATCATTATAACCAATTATATCATAACTCAATTATTGCTTACCGGATGATCACTATTGAAAAGCTTTACAAATCGTTTGATGGAATGAGTGTTTTAACCGACATCTCTACTCAATTTGAAAAAGGAAAAACCAACTTGATTATTGGTCAAAGTGGATCGGGGAAGACAGTACTGCTTAAATGCATACTGGGTTTGTATGATACTGACAGTGGGAATATTTATTTCGGAGAGCGCTCTCTTCAAAAGATGGACACCAGCGAAAGAAGTATTTTAAGACAAGAAATGGGAATGGTTTTTCAGGGCAGTGCCCTATTCGATTCCATGACTGTAGAGGAAAATATCATGTTTCCCATGCGTATGTTGACCCAGAAAAGTCCTGAAGAAATGCTTTCAAGAGCCAATGAGGTGATCAAGCGAGTCAACCTGATCAACGCCAACAAAAAACTACCCTCCGAGATTTCTGGAGGAATGCAAAAAAGAGTCGCTATTGCAAGAGCCATTGTGATGAACCCCAAATACCTCTTTTGTGACGAACCCAATTCAGGTTTGGATCCCAAAACATCGACTTTGATTGACAACCTGATTCATGAGATCACTAAAGAATATCAAATCACCACCGTCATCAACACACACGATATGAATTCAGTGATGGAAATCGGTGAAAAGGTGTTGTTTTTAGAAAACGGTCTTAAAGGTTGGGAAGGATCCAACAAAGAGGTCTTCAAAACAGAAAACGAAACTGTTGGTAGTTTTATTTACTCCTCCAACCTTTTTAAAAAAGTAAGAGAAGTGTATCAGCAGGAAAATTAGTCTTCTTCTCCATTGAATTTTTTCAAAGCCTTTTCGGAGATGTTTTTCACCTGTTGATTTTTATTCATCGGATAAATCATCAATACCTCCTCGGTGTCGACGATGATGAAGTCATCAAGCCCAGAAATAACCACCTTTTTATTGGCATCCGTTTTGATGAGATTACGAGCAGCATTGTCAGCATACAATTGAGCGCTCACCACTGCATTTTTTCCTTCATCCTTGGGTTGGCGATCATAAATTGATTTCCAACTGCCCAAATCATCCCAATCAAAACGAGCAGGAATCATAAAGATATGATCCGACTTTTCCATCAAAGCATAATCCACCGAAATATTATCGGCAAGGAGGTAGTTCTCCGAAACAAAAGCTTCTTCGGAAGGGGTATTTAAAAGATCAAAACCTTTGTAAAAAAGATCGTAAAGGACGGGGGCGTGGGTTTTGAAGCCCTCCAAAACTGCAGTAGCAGACCAAACAAAAATTCCCGAATTCCAAAAATAATTTTGGGCATCGATAAAGCGCTGAGCAGTGGGTTTATCTGGTTTTTCCGTAAAGGCGATTACTTTTTTTAACTCGGAATCTGTATGATCTTTTTCAATCGCCACATAACCAAATCCTGTCGAAGGAAAATCAGGTCGAATCCCAAAAGTGATCAGATTTTTTTCATCGGCATGATTCAAAGCCAATTCCATGTCTTGAGAAAAAAGTTTTTGGTCGACAATGATGTGATCACTAGGACAGATTATAATTTTGGCATCAGAGTTTATTTTCTTTATTTTCAAACTCGCCATCAAAATACAGGGAGCTGTATTGCGACGATCTGGTTCACAGATCACTTGATCGGGGGATAATTTATCTCCCAATTGATCTAAAATAATCTTTTGATAACGACTTTGGGTTACGATAAAAATATTGGAGGAGGGAATAACATCTTCCAATCGTCCAAAGGTACTTTGCAGTAGCGAAGTCCCCTCTCCCGTCATATCGAGGAACTGCTTAGGGAAATCGGGAGTGCTAGACGGCCAGAATCGGGAACCGATTCCACCAGCCATGATGATTGCAAAGTAGTTTTTAGACATTTATTTCTATTTTAGTTACTTGGGCATGGGGACTGAAAAGGTACAATCTTTTACCTTCCAGTTCTCTACACTCGTACCGCTTGGTTCGCTTTTTTCCTTTGATAAACCTTCTTCCGTTGTAAATTTCAAAAACCGATCCGTCTTCCAATTCAAAAATATAGTTTTTTTCATTCTCAGGATCAAATTTATTGAGAACAACGGCCAATTGGGTGTCTGTATCAGAGGAAGCCATGGGATTCCTGAAATGCAACTTTAAAACCCTCAACAACTCCTCTGGAAAAATTTCCGGTTCAAGAAAAGGCAACATGATTTTTCTGAAGACGTGTTTCCACTCTTTACCGTGTGGTTTAATCCTAGGGCCAAAATCTTTGAAGGCAATTAGGTGTGCAATTTCATGCAGTGTGGTGATTAAGAATCGATAAGGATTCGGCATCTCGTTGACTGTGATCTGATGGCCTCCTTTGGGTAAAGCTCTAAAATCTCCGTGTTTGGTATGCCGCTTTCGTGTAATGACCAAGTTTACCTGCCAATGTCTGAGGTATTCTGAAAGCTGAGGAAAGGAAGCTGTGGGTACATAATTCTCAATGGCAGTCAACGATTCCATGATCTTGTTTATGGCGTTGAAGAGGAAATTGGCAATACTTTTCCATTGTAAAATTGATGGCCTTTTAATGCAAAATCAATGATATACTCCGCCATTTGTCCCGCACTAAGCGGGGCTTGATAACCGGGAAAAGCTTCTTCCAACATCTCTGTTTGCACAGCACCCAAAGCCAGTGCATTAAACGATGGGCCACTTTCCTTAAACTCCTCTGCTAAAAGCTCGGTAAGTATGACCAAAGCCCCTTTACTACTACTGTAGGCCGACAAGCCTGGGAACTTCGCACTGCCTTGAACACCACCCATACTGCTGATATTGAGTACATGACCTTTCTTATTCATCAAAGGGAGTGTCAAACGTGTCAGGGTAGCTACCGCAAATACATTGACCTTAAAAACCGATTCAAACTCGGATGAAGAAATTTCCATAAAAGGTTTGTTGACCAAACTTCCCGCATTGTTGATCAGTACATCAATACTTTGAAAAGAACTGGTGATTTCCTTCACAAAATCAACCACCGCCGATTCATCGGACAGATCTACCGAAAAAGGATAAACATTGGAGATCCCTTCTAATGGTGATATGTTTCTGGAAAGAGCAATGACCTTATGGCCTGCGGTGGAAGCTTGTTTGCAAATTTCAAAGCCTACTCCCCTGCTGGCTCCTGTTACAAGAAGGGTTTTCATTTGTTTAAATTTTATAAAGTCAAGTCGAAGCTTCAGATCTTAGGAAACCAAAAGTCGAATGGGGTTCTCGATATAAAGCCGTAGAGATTGTAAAAACTGTGCTCCGGTAGCTCCATCAACTGTTCTGTGATCACAAGCCAATGTGAGTTTCATGGTATTCCCCACAACGATTGCTTCCTCTTTAACTACAGGCTTTTTCTCTATTGCTCCTACGGACAAAATAGCTGAATTGGGTTGATTAATGATGGAGGTAAACTCCTGAATCCCAAACATTCCCAAGTTGGAAACCGTAAAGGTACTTCCGTCCATTTCGGCAGGGGTCAATTTTTTATCTCTTGCCCTGAGGGCATAATCTTTAACACTGACTCCAATTTGTCTCAAGTCCATCTCATTAGTGAATTTTAGAACAGGAACAACCAGTCCATCTTCGACAGCTACTGCCACGCCCAAATGTACGTGGTGATTTTGAACTATCTTATCATCAAACCACTGAGAATTGACTTGGGGATGTTCTTTCAAAGCCAAAGCAACAGCTTTGAGTATAATATCATTGAAAGAAATTTTGGTATCGGGTAGGGTATTGAATTGCTGTCTGAATGCGATGGCATTGTCCATATTCAACTCTACTCCCAAATAATAGTGAGGAGCAGAAAATTTGGAGGCGGAAAGTCTTTTGGCAATGGCCTTTCTCATGGAACTATTGGCCAATTCGCTGACGCTTTCCATGCCTGTAGGGCCAGAGGGAATAGCATATCCAACTGCTGAACCTTTGAAATTTTCGATATCGCGCTTTATGATTCTACCTCCATCTCCAGAACCTTTTACTTGCTGTAGAGGGATTCCTTTTTCTTCAGCCAATTTTTTGGCCAAGGGAGAGGCCACCAACCTACCGTTGAGATTTTCGTTTGTCACCACTGTGGGCTGAACTAATACTGGTGCGGGTTTTGGTGATTGTTTTTGCTCGGCTACCGCAGGCGTAGCAACTTCAGCTTTGGGCTCCTCGGCCTGAACCGCTGGTTTGGCATTGCTGGCAATGGCCGCTTTTACAGCCTCGGGATCTGTTCCTTCTTTTCCTATGGCAGCCAAAACAGAATCTACAGCAGCCGATTGCCCTTCCTCTAGTCCTATGTAAAGTAGCGTCCCAGAATAGAAAGATTCAAACTCCATAGTGGCTTTGTCTGTCTCTATTTCGGCCAAAATATCTCCTTCATTTACGGGGTCACCTACTTTTTTATTCCATTTCGCAACCGTACCCTCTTCCATGGTATCACTCAATCTGGGCATGGAAATAACCTCCACACCTTCTGGCATAGCTGGTTTTTCTAACTTTGACTCTGCCACTTCGGTTGAACTCTCGGGTACTTTTGTTGGTTCTGCTGCTGGAGCGATTGCAGTTGCACCGCCTTTAATCATGTCCTGAATATCTTCTCCTTTGGAGCCAATAATGGCCAAAAGAGAATCTACAGGTGCTGTGCCTCCTTCTTCAATTCCAATATGGAGCAATTCTCCCTCCTGGAAAGACTCAAATTCCATAGTGGCTTTGTCGGTCTCGATCTCAGCGAGTATGTCTCCTTCTTTAACCGTATCACCAACTTTCTTATACCATTTGGCTACTGTGCCCTCTTCCATGGTATCACTCAAACGAGGCATGTTTATCAGTTCCGCCATTTTAGTCTAATTTATGCTTTATAAAGGGATAGTCTTCTTGTTCGTAAACTGCATCATACATCACAGATTTTTCAGGGAAAGGAGAGGATTCGGCAAACTTTTCACATTCTAAAACCGCCGCCTTAACTTTAGCATCAATCTCTTCCAATTGTTTTTCTGTTGCGTATTTATTCTTTAGGATCATTTCCTTGACTTGTGTGATGGGGTCAATTTTTCTGTATTCTTCTACCTCTTCTTTGGTTCTGTATTTTTGGGCATCAGACATGGAATGTCCTCGGTATCGATAGGTTTTCATTTCAATAAAAGAAGGCCCTTTGCCTGATCTAGCGTTTTTGATGGCTTTATCCAAACCTTCGGCCACAGCAACTGGATCCATCCCATCGACGGGTCCACAGGGCATTTCATAACCCAGTCCCAGTTTCCATATTTCTTGATGACTGGCTGTTCTGGCCACAGAAGTTCCCATAGCATAGCCGTTATTTTCAACCACAAAAACTACTGGCAGTTGCCACAAGGTGGCTAAATTTAATGTTTCGTGTAGGGAACCTTGTCTTACGGCTCCATCCCCCATAAAACAAAGTGTAACGCTGTCTCTATTGAAATATTTATCACCGAAAGCCATACCAGCACCCAAAGGGATTTGCCCCCCTACAATACCGTGACCTCCGTGAAAATTGTGTTCTTTAGAAAAAATATGCATGGATCCTCCCAACCCCATGGAAGTACCCGTTGATTTGCCAAAGAGCTCTGCCATCACTCGCTTTGGATCAACCCCCATACCAATGGGCTGAACGTGATTCCTGTAGGCGGTAATCATTCTGTCCTTGCCCAATTCCATCACGTGGAGTGCTCCGGCTAGTATTGCCTCTTGACCGTTGTAAAGATGGAGGAATCCCCTTACTTTTTGCTGGATGTATACAGCAGCCAATTTGTCTTCAAACTTGCGCCAAAAGAACATATCCTCGTACCATTTCAAATAGGTCGCCTTGGTTATTTTTTTCATTAAACGATCGTGATTTTCAAATTCAATTTATTTTCCAAAATTACTGAATTATGTCCTTTCGGTAAAAATATATTGGTGAAATTGATTAAGAAAGATAATTCAGTTGAAGAACAGACTTGATCAGTGGCTTAATTCTCCCCCGAAGATGTATTAACCCCAGTTCCATCAAAGTTGAAACTGAGAGAAAACCTCAGGGTGTTTTCAAGTGGATTTCGAATTTTGGAGGTTGAGGACAAATAGGATATATCAACAACCATCCCATTGAGTTTTACCCCTGCTCCAAAAGTCATGTATTTTCGAGACCCTTTCTCTTCACTTTCATTAAAATATCCTGTTCTTAATGCCAAAGTTTGGGCAAAAAGATACTCAAATCCAAGCGCCCATGTAATTTCTTTTAATTCCTCTTGTGTCCCCCCTGGCGCATCGCTAAATGAGTTAAAAATTCCATTAAAGAAATTTACATCGGGTTGTCTGTAACCTTTTAGATTATTCTCATTGTCAAAATAGGCTATCGGTGTAGGAACTAGCAGTTTGGAAAACTCTATATATACCCCTAATATGTTTGAAGGATCAAAAATCACATCCAATCCTGAACCAATCCTAAGATTGGTTGGGATGAAATCCATTTGACCTCCTTCATCGTATTTCAACCTAGGGCCTATATTGGAAATATTGAATCCCGCCCTAAGTAATCCATCAAAACTTCCCATATCAAAAGATGATCCTTGGAAAAAACCTGCGATGTCCACTCCCAAACTATTGGCTGAGGTTGCATCAATTTCTGTAGGGATCTTTAAATCAGACCTCAAAAATCTTCCGGCTACAGACATGGCAAACATTTCACTTAATTTTAGAGAATATGACAAGTCCAATGTCATTTCATTCGGTCTTTTGGACCCTTGATCGATGATGGTTCCCGACATCATTTTGTTGAATTGAACATTGCCATAACTGAAATATTTAAAACTCGCAGCCCAAGCGCTTCTCTCATTCATCTTCATGAAATAAGTCAAATTTCCTAAGAAAATATCATCAACAATTTGCCTCAAATAGGGCGTATAACTCAAACCAAGACCGCTATTATTCTCGGAAAAGGGATATTTCGCAGGATTCCATTGTTGGGCATAGGCGTCGGCTGAAGTAGCCACTCCAACCTCCCCCATTCCAGCAGCTCTAGCATCGGGAGTAATCAGCAGGAAAGGTACTCCGGTGGTAATTATTCTGTCTTGTGCGTTAGCTTGAAAGACAATAAATAAAGCAAAAAACAATCTAGTCAACGGACAGGTTGATCTCATTTATATGAGTTTGTTAGTAGAACGTAATATTAATTCATTTGTTGTGTAGCCCATCAAACTACTTATTAACAACTAGAGTAAATTAATTTTAGAGCAGTACATATAATAATTCTCTATTTGTGACGTTATTCAGAAATGAATGGTCGATGTATTAGTTGGGGAGCACAATTAAGACTCAGATAATTAGTATATTGCATCAAAAATTAGACATATCGATCCTATGAAAATTAATTTTTTAAGAACTACTGTTTTTATTGTCTTTGCAGCCTTTCTATTGGTGGCTTGTGGAGGAAGAAGCAATATGTCCCGAGCTACAGGATGGGGCATCAATTCTAAAGAAGGAGGTTTCCAGTACAATATTGAATTTGAGGATCAAGAAAATGGTCCTGGTTTGGTCTTTATCGAAGGTGGAACTTTCACTAAAGGTCAGGTTCAAGACGATGTCCTACATGACTGGAACAATACCCCTACCCAACAGCATGTAATGTCCTTTTATATTGACGAAACAGAGGTTACCAATCTGATGTATATGGAGTTTTTGGACTGGCTGGAGACTGTATTCCCAT
The DNA here is from genome assembly GCA_002390455.1 of Flavobacteriaceae bacterium UBA4439. Taxonomy (GTDB): domain Bacteria; phylum Bacteroidota; class Bacteroidia; order Flavobacteriales; family Flavobacteriaceae; genus UBA8316. The sequence continues at coordinate 46,417 of DGPN01000018.1, forward strand.
TAAGTGAACCCCGTTACAGACAAATTTATGAGGGAGCATTACCTGATACATTGGTTTGGAGAAACACGCTGGGATATATGGAAGAACTCACCACCAACTATTTGAGACACCCTGCCTATGCTGAGTATCCTGTGGTTGGAATCAACTGGTTACAAGCTGTTCAGTTTTCTGAATGGAGAACCAACAGGGTCAATGAATACATTCTTGAAAGAGAATCTTTTGTCCAAAAAAACATCCGATATGGTGAAAAAGATGGAGGTGTAGTAAACTCAAACAGCACCTTCAATACAGAAGCTTACCTTAAACGACCCGACACATCTTATGGCGGATTGATGGCCTCTGACAGTCTTATGGGCAAAAGAGGTACCATGAAAAAAGATACTGCCACTGTAAATGTATATGCAGGCGTCTCTAAAGGCGTGTTGCTTCCCTCCTACAGATTGCCCACAGAATCAGAATGGGAGTATGCAGCATTAGCATTGGTAGGTGATAGAGAATACAATACTTATAGAGGAAAGAAAAAATATCCATGGTCTGGTGAATACACCCGATCAGATGAAAGAAGAAGTGAAGGAGATCAATTGGCGAATTTCAAATTCGGAAAAGGAGATTACGGCGGAATTGCTGGATGGTCTGATGATGGTGGTGATATTACCGTTCAGGTAAAAAGCTACCCTCCCAATGACTTTGGCGTTTATGATATGGCTGGAAATGTAGCCGAATGGGTAGCAGATGTTTATCGTCCTATCATTGACGATGAAGCCAATGACTTTAACTATTACAGGGGTAATATTTATCTTAAAAATGCCATTGGAGAAGATGGGAAAGCAACCATAATATCGCCAGATGAACTGGTCTACGATACCTTACCCAATGGAAAAGTGATGCTTAAGAGACTTCCTGGGGATTTGGATAAAGTTCCTGTTGACGAGGAAGAAACATTCCTGAGACAAAATTTCTCTGAAAGTGATAATAGAAACTTCCGAGACGGTGACAAAGAATCTTCCAGACTTTATGCCAGCTACAATAATACTGATCAAGACAATGCCAACAAGAGACCTGAAACTTCAGCAATGTACGATGCGCCCATACATCCAAAGGTAACCATTGACGATGAGGGTAATCTCGTTAGAAACATTGATAAATCTGAACGTAGAACATCTCTAATTACAGACGAAGTAAGGGTTTACAAAGGTGGATCTTGGAAAGACCGTGCCTATTGGTTAGATCCTGCCCAACGAAGGTATCTTCCACAATACATCGCAACCGATTATATCGGATTTAGATGCGCTATGTCTAGATTGGGACAAAAAAGCAGAATTAAAAAGACCGCAAGACATAAACGCGGTAGATAATCGAATTAAGGCATCTTATAGATGCCTTTTTTTTTATGAAAATAATGCAACTCCACGATTATTTTAAAGATTCTACAGGAGTAGTAACAGACAGCCGAAAACTGATCCAAGACTGTTTATTTATAGCCCTAAGGGGAGAGAATTTTGACGGTAATCAATTTGCCGAAACCGCCATTGAAAAGGGGGCAAAATACGCCCTGGTTGACCGACCGGAAATTGCCCTAAAAAATGAACGTTTGATTCTGGTTGAGGATACGCTCCAATCCTTACAAGAACTTGCTAAGTATCACAGAAAAAAAATAAAAGCCAAAATTATTGGCTTAACGGGAAGTAACGGTAAAACTACCACCAAGGAATTGATCAATAGTGTATTGTCCAAGAAATTCAATACCAAAGCTACCCTAGGAAATTTCAACAATCACATCGGTGTGCCACTTACGCTCCTTGAGTTTGATGAAGACACAGAAATCGGTATCGTTGAAATGGGGGCTAATCATCAAAAAGAAATTGATTTTTTATGTCAACTGGCTCAACCTGAGCTGGGATTGATTACCAATTTCGGTCAAGCACATTTACAAGGTTTTGGAGGAATTGAGGGAGTGATCAGAGGCAAGTCTGAAATCTATGAATACCTTTCCCAGACGGGGGGAACAATTATTTTAAACATTGATGATCCCCTTCAGAGGAAATGGATGTCATACGATCCTCATTACACCTTTGGAGAGCATACCGATGCCAATTGTCGTTTAGAATATCTGAAAAGAAAATATAAACCCTTGGCATTGAATCTAGAAGATCAAACGATTGAAAGTCAACTCTATGGAGAATACAATTTTTCAAATATGGGAGCTGCAGTGGCTTTGGGGAAGTTTTTTGGTTTGAGTCTAGAACAAATCCGATCGGGAATTTCCTCATATCAATCCACCAATAACCGATCACAAAGTATAGAAAAAGACAATAATAAAATAATATTGGATGCCTACAATGCCAATCCCAGCAGTATGAAAGCCTCAATCTCGTCTTTCATCAATAACAAAAGAAATAAAGGAGTTGTCATTTTGGGAGATATGTTTGAATTGGGTAGATTTACCCAACAAGCACATCAGCAAATAATAGAACAATTGGAATCTACTGAAATCGAAAGAATTCTTTTAGTCGGAAAACATTTTTTCAAAACCCAATCCTCTGATCCGAGAGTAAGTTGGTTTGAGTCCCTTGAGGAAATTAAAAATTATTTGAGCCAAAACCCCATTGAAAATTCAGACATCCTGATCAAAGGATCAAGAGGCATGACAATGGAATCAGTTGTGGATAATCTTTAGAGCTTAATCCAAGCCAGCTCCCTTAATGATATCATCAACCACCTCGGGGTTCAAAAGCGTGGAAATATCTCCTAGGTTGGAAAGATCCCTACTGGCTACCTTCCTTAATATCCTCCGCATGATTTTGCCCGAACGTGTTTTGGGAAGACCAGAAACAATTTGAACGTGCTCTGGCTTGGCAATTGGACCTATGATTTTCCTGACCAACTGTTTGATTTCATCTTCTAAAACATCTGCTGATTTATCTGAACTGTCACAAATTGCAAAAGCATATATTCCCTGACCTTTGATTTCGTGAGGATAACCCACTACGGCAGATTCAACCACATTGGGATGTTCGTTTATGGCATTTTCTACTTCAGCAGTACCCATTCGGTGTCCTGAAACATTGATCACATCATCAACCCTCCCCAAAATCCTGAGAAAACCATCATGATCTCTTTTGACTCCATCACCAGTAAAATACATGCCTTTGTAGGCAGAAAAATAGGTGTCTTTACATCGTTGATGATCTCCATAAGTTGTTCTTATCATGGAGGGCCAAGGATACTTGATACACAAATTGCCTTCAACGTTATTGCCATGAAGTTCATTTCCCTCAGCATCAACAATTACAGGCTGAACACCCGGAAGTGGCAGTGAAGCATGAGCGGGTTTGTTGGGCGTAATACCTGCCAAAGGAGAAATCATAATCCCTCCTGTCTCGGTTTGCCACCAAGTATCTACCAAAGGACATTTCCCTTTACCCACGTGCTCATGATACCAATGCCAAGCCTCTTCGTTGATGGGCTCACCCACAGAACCGATGACTTTAAGCGAACTGAGATCAAATTTTTCAACTGGTTCTGTCCCGTGAACTTGTAAAGCTCTTATGGCAGTAGGAGCAGTATAAAATTGATTGACTTTGTATTTTTCTACAATCTCCCAAAACCTTCCAGGGTGGGGATAAGTAGGAACTCCCTCAAACATGAGGGTAGTCGCTCCAGCCAAAAGTGGGCCGTACACTATGTAGGAATGTCCTGTAATCCACCCGATATCAGCTGTACACCAATATACATCGTCAGCATCGTACTGAAATACATTTAAAAACGAATAATAGGTATATACCATATAACCTGCAGTGGTGTGAACCACACCTTTGGGTTTTCCAGTTGAGCCAGAAGTGTAAAGAATAAACAACAAGTCTTCAGCACCCATAAGTTCGGCTTGATGTTGCTCGGATTGCCCCTCCAAAGCTTCATCCCACCAAATGTCTCGTCCGGGTCTCATTTCAACCTCATCTTCGGTTCGCTTCAGTACAATTACTTTTTCAACAAACGATGTGTTGTTAAGAGCTTCATCGACAACAGCTTTGACAGGTATATTCTTGTTTCCCCTAAAATTACCATCAGAGGTCAGTATCAATTTGGCTTCACAGTCGTTGATTCTATCAGCAAGAGCCGAGGCAGAAAAACCAGCGAATACAACAGAATGAACAGCTCCAATGCGAGCACAAGCGAGCATGGCAACAGCTGCCTCTGGCACCATGGGCATATAGATAATCACGCGATCTCCTTTTTGTACTCCTTGGGATTTCATTGCGTTGGCAAATTTACAGGTGGCTTTGAACAATTCACCATAGGTCATATAAATGGGATCAGCCTCTGGGTCATTGGGTTCCCAGATAATGGCCGTTTTGTCAGCGTGAGTGGGAAGCAATTTTTCAAAAATATTTTCGGTCAAATTCAACTCGGCATTTTTAAACCAACTGATATTGGGTGTTTCAAAATCCCAATCCAATACTTGGTCCCATTTTTTTCTCCAGTAAAAATTTTCTGCAATCTCGCCCCAAAATTTTTCGGGGGATGTAACACTATTATGATAGTCGTTGGTATAATCTCTTAGGGTTTTTATTCTAACAGTCATGATTATTCTATTTGGAGTAAACTTAAGCTTATTAGTAAAGTATTCAAAATCAATTATTGTTCGATATTACAAATATTAAGAGAAAAGGAATTTAAAATGTTAAATTACTAATAAACGAAGCTTTTTTTTATTAGATTTACGTTAATAAATTATTTATTTACTATATATATTAAATATTGATTTTATGCAAAACATACTAGTCGTTTTGGTTTTCTTGGTAATTCTTTTCGGAGGAGTCTACTGGTATGCGGGCTATTCAACACGTACCGGTTTTGCGAAGGACGAAAATCAAAACTTTATCCCAGATGCTTGGGAAGAAAAATTCAGTTGGTTTTTCTCAGGAAAAGGCATCATCATGTTATTGTTGGGTTTAGCGATCGGTTTTACTTTGGCAAAAGTCATCGGATAAAACTACTCAACTCCCATAAATTTGTAAAAAAAAGTCTTCTTAAAGGAGGCTTTTTTTTTACATACTACAGATTATTCTCATAAATTCTGATCAACTGAATTATTGTTATATTGGTTTATTAAATAAAAATCTAACCGGAATGAATAAATTATATATTTTACTTTTTGGATTGTCATTACTAAGTCTAAAAGCTCAAAAAAACACCCCACCTCCCAATATTGTAATGATTTTGGCGGACGACTTGGGTTTTGAGTGTATAAACTCTTATGGAGGCACCTCCTACAATACTCCTAATTTAACTCAACTGGCTCAAACTGGAATGCAATTTGAAAATTGCCATTCCCAACCCATTTGTACCCCATCTAGAGTGAAACTAATGACTGGAAAATCCAATAAAAAAAATCATGTCAAATTTGGCTACCTCAATCCAAAGGAAACAACTTTCAGTCAACTTTTCCGAAAAAAAGGGTATGCGACCATGATTGCAGGAAAATGGCAACTGGGGAATAATGCCTCATTACCCGACCATTTTGGATTTGATGAACATATACTCTGGCAATTGACTACCTCCGGGCGAGACTCTTTGGGATGGGACAAAAGATATGTCAATCCTGTTCTTGAAATCAATGGCAAAGTATATGAAAAAAATGAGGGGAAATACTCTACAGATTTGGTGGTGGATTATATCAACGATTTTATCAAAAGAAAAAAAGATCAACCCTTTTTAGTCTATTATCCAATGATTCTTACTCATTGTCCCTTTGATCCTACCCCACATTCCGAGGATTGGGATCCTACGGACATGGGGTCGAAAACCTATAAAGGAAATGCTAAGTATTTTGGGGATATGGTTTCCTATCTCGATTTTTCAGTTGGACGTATTGTTAAGCAGTTGGATCAGTTGGGATTGAGGGAAAACACGATCATTTTGTTTACCGGTGACAATGGCACTGACACACCTGTAGTTTCTATGATGGATAATCTGGCAGTGGTAGGGGGTAAAGGAAAGACTACTGACAATGGAACTCATGTTCCGCTGATCGTAAACTGGAAAGGGGTCATAAAGCCCAACGAAAGCACCGAGGCCTTGGTAGACTTTAGTGACTTTTTTCCAACCATATGTGAGGCCGCAGGAATCACAGTGGATTCAGGTTTGGATTTGGATGGGGTCAGTTTTTATTCTCAGTTGATCGGAAAAGAGGGGCCGAAGAGAAACTGGATTCATACTTGGTACAACAGAGACGGGGGATCCAATCCTATGAGTGCTACTAGCGAATGGGTAAGAAACGCAAACTACAAACTCTATGTTGGTAACAAATTTTATAACATCAAAAAAGATCCCGGTGAAAAAAATATGATTCCCACTAACGCACTAACAGACTATGAGAAAACGATTCGAAAGGAGTTTATAGGTGTTTTAGATTCTTATAAACATCTTAGAAACTGATCGGGAACTAATAGGATTGAATTTGTAGCTAAACGAAGGAAACGAAAAGGTTAGACGCACAACAGCTTCTATTTCAAAAGAAGTGGGTGTTACTGGATTCGAACCGGTGACCTCTAC
>DGPN01000019.1:0-989 GCA_002390455.1 Flavobacteriaceae bacterium UBA4439
CTATTCTTTTTCTTGGTCACCAACTTGAGGTCTCCATCTCTTACTGAGTAGAGATCGTCGTCAAATTTCCTGACGTAAAGCGTTTGGTGAGGTCTACCTTGCTTTTCCCCTTTCAAATAAGGAATGATATTGACACCATCTAGAGGCTTGTCCTGAGCAATAGGAGTTTGTGTTAGTTCGGCAATGGTAGGCAGTATGTCTAAACTTGAAATAGGGTATTCATAAACCATGGGAGTAATTTGAGCGGGCCATTGCATCGCAAAAGGAATCCGATTTCCTCCCTCATAAATAGAAGATTTTCCCTCTCGAAGCGGGCCGTTGTTTGATCCGTTTTTAGGTTCGGGGCCTCCGTTGTCCGACAAAAAGAAAATCATCGTATTCTCGGATATTTTCAAGGCTTCCAATTTGTCCAAAAGGCGGCCTACACCATCGTCAACTGCACTGACCATGGCAGCATAGGTTTTCCTTTTTTTGTTTTCGATCTGTTCGAAACGATCCAAGTATTTTTGTGTGGCCTGCAGGGGACCGTGGGGAGCATTGTAGGCCAAATACAAAAAGAATGGTCCCTTTTGATTCTTTTCTACGAAGGCGACCGCTTCATTCGAAAATTCATCCGTCAAATATTCATCTGTTTTTTCTGGCTGATGATCTCTCATAATCCAACTTCTATAGCTCATGGGTTCGTCACTGAAAGAGTAACTGTCCTTTATGGTCAATTCCTCAGGAAAGTAACGGTGTCCTCCGCCTAAGTGTCCATAAAAAAAATCGAAACCACGGTTTAGGGGATGATTGGAGATATGTGCTCCTAAGTGCCACTTTCCAATAATCCCAGAGGTATAACCCGATTGTCCTATTACTTCGGGAATGGTCTTTTCGGTTTGTGGTAGCCCCATATTGGGGTCGTTGGGACGATACTGGGCATTTCTTTCATATCCAAAACGCTGTTGGTAGCGGCCAGTAATAAACCCAGCCCTACTCGGACTGCAAAC
>DGPN01000019.1:1020-25068 GCA_002390455.1 Flavobacteriaceae bacterium UBA4439
CTTCCATTGAAACCCACATCAACATAGCCTAAATCATCGGTCATGATAACAATCACATTGGGATGATTTTTTTGGGTGATTTTCTTTTGGCCTTGTTCGCAACCCAAAAAGGCAAAAACAACCATTATCAGCAAAGAAATCATCAAGATTTCCGATTTGTCTTTTTTCATGTTTTAATAAATGATTTATCTAAAGTAGTTATTAATCACTAATTTGAATGAGTGAAATAATACAATTAAACCATTATGTTTTTAAAATTCAAATTGATCTCATTAGTTTTATTTTTAACTTTAAGCTTTGTCTCTTGTAACCAAAAGGAAACTCCGATAAAACCCAATATTATTATTGTTTATTTGGATGACTTAGGCTATGGAGATGTCAGCTATAATGGAGCTACAAAATTAAAAACGCCCAATATGGACGAGATGGCTCTGGCGGGAATGAGATTCAACAATGGATATGCCACTTCCGCTACGTGCACGCCCAGCCGTTATGCACTATTGACAGGTCTCTATCCTTGGCGCGAAAAACGAGCTAAAATTCTTGCAGGTACTGCTCCATTAATCATTGGTACAGACCAGATGACTCTTCCAAAAATGCTAAAACAAGAGGGCTATCAAACGGCTATTATCGGCAAGTGGCATTTGGGCTTGGGCAATGGGAATGTCAATTGGAACCAATTGGTCAGTCCAGGACCCAACGAGGTAGGCTTTGACTATTCTTATATTTTGGCAGCCACTCAAGATAGGGTGCCTACTGTATATATCGAAGATGGAAACGTAGTAGGATTAGACCCTAACGATCCGATCGAAGTCAGTTACAAAAAGAATTTCGAGGGAGAGCCTACGGGTCTCGATAATCCTGAATTATTGACCATGAAGTGGCACCACGGACACAACAGCAGTATTGTCAATGGCATTCCCAGAATTGGTTTTATGAAAGGAGGAGAAGCCGCCAAATGGAGCGATATCGATATGGCAGATCATTTCTTGAATGGCATTCAAAAATACATCAAAAACCACAAGGATCAACCGTTCTTTTTGTACTACCCTATGCAGCAACCCCACGTGCCGAGAACACCTCACCCAAGGTTTGAAGGTTTGTCAGAGTTGGGACCTAGGGGAGATGCTATCGTTGAAGCCGATTGGTGTTTGGGGGAATTGAAAAAAACTTTGGAAGCCGAAGGAATATTAGAAAATACCCTTATTATTTTTTCCAGTGATAATGGTCCAGTATTGAACGATGGTTATTTTGATGATGCGGATGTCAAAAATGGCGACCACACCCCATGGGGCCCATTCCGTGGTGGAAAATACAGCCTTTTTGAGGCAGGAACCCACGTACCCTTTTTCACCTATTGGAAAGGGAAAATTCAACCCGGTGTTTCCGATGCTATGGTCAGTCAACTGGACATTTTTTCTTCATTAGCAGAATTGGTAGGCAGTGAAGTCAGAACTAATGATAGTGAACCTTTACTTGATTTATTTTTGGGTCAATCTGATCAGGGTAGGAACGAAATGGTGATCGAAGCTACCTCGAGAACTGCCTTTAAAAAAGGAGATTGGGTAATGATTCCACCCTATAAAGGTCCTGCATCTAATAATAATGTTAAAATTGAATTGGGCAATGATTCCGATTTTCAATTGTACAACTTAGCTGAAGACATTGGGCAACAAAACAACTTGGCAGAGAGCCAACCTGAAAAACTGCAGGAGATGATCACTGCTTTTGAAGCCATCAGAGGCGATGGATATAGTGAAATCCAAAAGTTGGAGTTAAAATAGATCAGAAAATCAGTTCCCAACTTCCCGAGTGGAGTGCCTTAATTGACTGGAAAGACGTTTTTTTACCATTCACTTTAATGCTGCCCTCTTTGGGCATGCCAAAGCTGTCTTTCTCCAATATCACCTTTATTCCCTTGGGGATTTGTAGTTGCAATACCCTTTTGGATTTTTCATTCAGATCCCATTTAAGGTTGATTGAACCCATTGGGGTTGGAAAGACAGAAGCTATTTTTTTAATTTTGGTTTGGGGCAAAGCAATGGTGATCTCTGTCATCCCTGGTTGAGAAGGCTCTAGTCCTAAAAGAAATTCTGCAAACAGTGCGGGCATAAAAGCACTTTCGGTTTGTGCATCAGATCGGGTGACTCTATTGTCCAATTTTCCATTCCTTCCCGTGCCATCCAACCACCATTCTTCCCACAAAGTACCATTGTGCTCAGGAGCCAGCATATGATCAAATCTGCGGCGAAGCAAATCAAAGGAGGCATCTACATGGCCGTATTGTGCAAGTCCCTTATGCAAAAAATAAGATAGGGCAGGGGTCACTATGGTCATTCCATTTGTCCTTTTGATAAAAAGATTGGGATCATCATTCAATAGTTTTTCGACGATTGATTTTCCTTGGTCTTCATCAGCAATTTTAAGAGCCAAGGCCATTCCATTTGCATGTTCACTATATTTATAGGAGATTCCTTTTTCCAATAAAGCATCCGCAAAAAGGCCCTTCTCGGCATTCCAGAAGTGTGTCCGTAGGGTGGATTTTAAAAGTTGAGCTCTTTCACGAAAAACGCTTGCCTCTTCTTGATCCAGCCATTCGAGTATTTGACTAAAATCTTCCAATGCACCCAAATAATGCGCATTTAAAGTAAAATTGGCTCCAGCCCGATCCAGTTCAGAATGATCCAACCAATAGGCATAAGGAGGATTATTGATCAAGCCCAAATCATTGGTAAAACTGTGTATCAATGCCATGAGTTTGAGTGCGCTGCCCATCAATTTTTGAGTGGTGATTTGGTCGCCAGAAAAGAGAAAATACTGGTATAGACTTCTGATCCAAAGTAAATTGGAATCCAGTATGATCATATAATCATCGCTTTTCAGTGGGGCATAGGCAGGCATGATACCATTGGCCTCTTGTTCTTCTGCAGTTTGAATCAAGTAACGGCGCTGCAATGCAGTATCTCCAAAAATCCAATAATTGCCCATCGCACCGTAATAGCCCGTTTGGGCGTATTGTCTCCTTTCTCTGTAATTGTCAGTATAGGCGTCGGTGGTACAGACCCTAATGGTCTTGTCGGTGGCATCGAAATATTTGCCTACCCACGGAACCCCATCGGCTTGGATATGTCCTTTTCCTTCAAAGGGATATTCCAATTTGCGACTGCCTACTTGAACTACTTTTACTGGATTTTGGGAATGAATGACCAAGGCCAGATATCGTACAGGTTTAAAATAAGTGGCCTCCCATTGATCCAATCCTCCGGATAAAATGAGCTGATCCCTCAAATTAGAATGTATTACCGTATGTCTAAAAAAACCATCAATTTGATAAGGGGCGGTCAAAACATCAATTTTTGTTCCCCTTTCACCCTCTATGGACAGGCGAGGATTTCCATTGATGATTTCGCCAAAATCGTAGAGTAAGAGCCAGGCTTTCCCTTTTTTTGGGGTTTTTAAAATGAAGGGGGCGTTAGAATCAAGGTCAATTTTTTGGGCAGGCTTAATGGAAATAGGGTCTATTTGATCCACATTGGGAGCATCAATTTGTTCAGCTTTGATGAGATTTTTGGTGATCCAGTCTGTTTCTGTGAGGTAGGGGATATCTCTTGGGATGAGGTTGATCCAGGGGAGGGTGGTTGCGCCGGCCAAGTTGTTCTTTTGATGAGCAGGCCATCCAACATTTCTAGAAATGAGTGTTGCTGAAGACCAATTTTTATCATCAAAATAGCGGTTAAACCAACCTTGAATATCGTTTCTCATATCAACTTTATCGTTCACAATATCCTGAAAACGATTGATTGGGGGAGCACTCTTGTCCCAACTGGGGTCGGCTTTTACTTTCCAGCTTTTATCTGTGGAAATAATGGCTTGATGGGCTTCAAACGAGAAATGGAGCTCAGCCAACAAACCCGGTCGTGCATCGAAATGATAGGATTGTTTTCCAGATTGATAATGGACTTTGACCGCAATCGTATTGATGCCTTTTTCAAGGAGGGAGGTAATTTCTATCTGATCAAAAGATTGGTGATGTGGGGCACTTCTTGCGGGCCCTTGCAGCAGGTACTGACCATTGACATAGAGTTTGTATTTTGAAGTGGCAGTAATTTTCAGCAAGGCTTTTTGGGGAATATTGTCTAGTTCAAAACTCTTACGACTAAGCATCATGGGATTTTCTTCCTCGCTCAACCATATCCATTGTGCCTGCCAGTTTTTGTCTGGCTTGGCTTCTTCTGACTTTGCCCAGATTCCTTTTATTGACCCTGTTTCCCAAAGGTTTTGACTAGAGAGTGTTTGGGACAGTAAATAAGCTAACAGAAAAACTAAAATATTGCGCATTTATTTTATTCTTTGGAGGTTAAAAATCTAATGATATTGAATAATATTTTGTCTGCTACAGGGTCTTTTCCTATGTTTTCCAAGAGTTGAAACTGTGACAGTAGATATTTTCCTTTTTCGACGGGAACAAGAGTCATGTCTGCTCCCCACCAAGAAGGACCAGGACCTTTGTATCCCATTTTGTGACCTCTGGAAAACCAGTCGAATGCGATAGAGGCCACGATGGGGTTTTCTTGCATTCGATTTCCCTTTACTTTAAGGTCTCTTAAACTCCTTTCCGGCCAAATGTTTTCATAGGTATTTCTCAAAAAACCATTGCCTTGTAAGCCATCAAAAACAGGATGCTCTCTGGCAATGTGGGGAATACAAGTCCACAAGCCCTTGGAGGGATGAACCCGAGCTGTAAAAGGAGTGATCGCATTTTCGGTTTTTACGCTGTCTTTAAGACGATCCAGATAAACGGCCGTGCCCCCAGATTTAACAAACTTCAAAAGATCTTCAAAGCGTTGGAGTTCTTCTTTATTTGCTGCTTCGTTGGTGCTGACCAACACGGGGATATTTTTGGGTGTATTGGGTCCAAATTCTACAGTCTTAACCTTTTGTTCTTGCAAGAATTTTTTTAGGTTTCCCTTGAAATCCAATACTGCTATTTTGGTTGTAGGAGCCATTAGATCTTTTTGGTGGAAAACTTCAAAGTCAATAAAATTTTCAGTCAATAATTGGTTGTTGTTGTCGTTGACCTTAACCCTAACGGAATAATGACCGCTCCATTGATCGGTATTGATTTTTTGGCTGAAGAGTGGACTAATTCCTGACTTCCAATTGGTTTTAAAGCTGTTTTCAAAGACTATATCTCCCGATTGGGATTGGATGGTAATTTCATAGTAGGCCTCCACTGAGTCCAGATCATTGATCCCTGTAATATTTAGGCTTGTTCCTTTTTGAGCATATACATTTCTCGGTAGTGTTCTGATGGAAACAATCCGATCTTGGTTGGCTGCTTTGGTGGCTTCGTAGGCATAGGATTTTGGATTCCGCCAAAGGTCCAACAGACCAGCTCCCAGTATCCAATCGCCCCCAGTAAGGGCATGAACGCAATAGCCATCCATGTGGGGGTTGGAACGAATGGCCTCGATCATTCTTTTGTTGGCGGTTCCATGAACGTGTTGTTGCTCCAAATAAAATTCCTTCATATCGGGGTAAAGATGTTTTAGTCCCGTTTGTTCGAGCATTTGTTGTTGCTCCTCGTGCAATCTTTTGTGGTAGCGATAGGCAGGGGTCAAGGGGTTACCCTCTGCTTTAAATTTTTTGTTGACCGTAACCAATTCAGCCAAACTCCCATAGCCCAATTCTGATAAAAAAGACATCATTCCAGGGACTACTTTGGACTTGCCCTCCATCCTAAATTTACCAAGACCCATGGCCTCTTTTTCTGCCTCTGTCATGGCCATGGAGACATAGCTATTGTAAACTTTTTCATTGATGTAGGCTCCGGCATAATTGTGAATGTCGTTGAATTTGGTTGGTTCTTTTTCATTGGGCAAATACATATTGGCACCAAAAGCCCAACCTCCAGATTCATCGAGGATCAGTCGGGTGGGGTCGAGCTCACGGCTGAGCATGGCCATAGGACGCATCAATTGATTCAATACTGGACGGTGCAATTCGTTGAACAATTCCCACTGCACTATACAAGTGCGATTGCGGTCTTTGAGTATGGTTTGTTCTACTTCTCTGGTCACTCTTGAGGGAAGATAGGGAGTGGACAGGGGAAGTCTCATACATTCCAGGGCAGGACTGCCCACGACCATCACGCCCATTTCGTCGGCCAAATCCAACCACATAGGTGTGGTGGGATGACGCCAGGGTCGGATCATATTAAAACCAGCTTCTTTGGCCAGTTGTATTTCCTTTCGGGCCATTTCCTCCGAATCAGGATAGGCAATACCATTGGGATAAAGTCCTTCAAAAAAAGTAGCTTTGATGAAAATTCGCTTTCCGTTGAGGTAAAAATCCTGGTCTTTGATCGTCAGTTCACGCAATCCAAAACGATGGTGCCAACGGTCCGAAATTTTTTGTTGGTTTTTTAGGCTTACACTGGCGTGGTATAAAAAAGGATTCTTGGGGGACCAATATTGAGCATCGGGAATTTGCAATTGGACTTTCTGATGATTGATACCCGGTTGGAGTTGGATCGACACCCGCTGAGCAGCGACTCTATTTTTTTGGTTTACAGTTTCTGTAAGCTCTACTTCAATTTCGACAGATTCACGTTTTATGGCTGTATGATCCAGTGTTAAATGAAAAGTAGCCGTATTGTCTTTGATATTGGGTTCTATAAAAACATCTTTGATATAGGAGGCTCCAGAGGCAACCAATCGTACATTTTGCCATATCCCTCCCGAAAGTCCACCTCGCCATTGGGGGGTTTCTAAGGCCTTGATTCCATTGATATTTTTGTCTGACAAAATGATGGGGCCGACCACCCTAAGGATCAAGACATTTTCTTCTCCCGTTTTTATCATATTGTCCACCCTAAACTCAAAGGGAGTAAACCCTCCTTCGTGATAGCCGACGACTTCATCGTTGAGCCAGATTTCGGAAAGGTAGTTGACCGCATCAAATTGGAGTCTGACAATCTTGCTCTGCCATTCTTTGGGTACATCAAAAGCATAACGGTAAAAAGCCACGCCTTCATAGTCTTTTTCAATCAATTCCCAACTGCTGGGAACCTTGATTTTTCTTTTGTCAACCAACTGTTGAAAGACTTCATTTTGATGCCACATAGAAGGAGCTCCCTCATTATTATGGTCAAAAACGATTTCCCAATCTCCATTGAGTGAGATTTCTTCCTGAGCGAAATTCACTTGGGTCATCAATATAAATAAGGGCAGTAAAATAAATTTTAGAAACTTCATATTATTTGTTTTTGAGTCCGTTAAGTTGAATGGGTGCTACCATTTGTGCCATTTCTTGGCGGAGGTTTTTCAATTGGTGGTGTGGTTCTTTTACAGAAAAAATCAGATTGTCCCATTCATTAGGATCATTCAGATGATCGTATAATTCTTCTTTTCCGTTGTTATAGAGAATGTAGCGGTATCGGTCGGTTTTGATGGCATAATGTTGCATCTGGGGCTGGTCTTTGTAGGGTTCTCCTGCATAGACAACAGTCAGTGCTGGGCGGTCTCCTTTCCAAGTTTTGGCGGTAGGATTTTCCAATAATTCCCTCATGCTAAATCCGTCGAGGGAATGTCCTTTTTCATTCTTTTGGGTTTGTGAAGGCAGACCACACAAATCTACCAACGTAGGATATATATCGATGAGGGAAACTGCTTTGGTAATGGTGGTATTGGCTTTTGTAAGCCCTGGAACCCTCATGATCAAAGGGACACGTGTACTTTTTTCCCATAATGAATTTTTGTACAGATAGTCTTTTTCGCCCATATGAAAGCCGTGATCAGAGGCCAATACGACCAAGGTATTGTCTTTGAGTTGGGTCTGATTGAGTGCATCCATTACTTGACCTACGTTTTCATCCACTGCGGCTACACAGGCCAAATAGGCTTGTGTCCATCGCTTTAACCCTTCTTCTTCACTGTCGTAGGAGGCCGTGATTTCGTTGAACATTTTCACCCCCATTTCAAGGGTAAAGACTTGACCTTTTTCATAGGAAATTTCCAAAAATGTATCTTCTTGATCCTTTTCTTTTTTTAAGGTAACCTGGATTTTGTCGAGTGGAAATTGGTCAAAATATTTTTGAGGAGCGATCAATGGGGTATGAGGCCTAAGGAAACCAACGGCCAAGAAAAAAGGTTTTTCTAAGTCTTGACTTGCAAGGGATTTTATTTTTTCTGCGGTCCAAGCGGCATTCATCTCATCCGGGGTAGGATCACGATCATTGTCATTGATGTAGCGCATGGGAATGACCCCCTTTTTTTTGTATCCATAGATCCACTCGATGGCTTGACCTGCCTCAGTTGTTTTTCCTTCCAAATTGACCAAAGGGCCTAGGGAACCATCAACAGGACCTATGTCATAGAATGGACGAGGAATATCGGGGTGTGCCAAGCGATTATTCCCATCCCATACCATAGGGCCATAGTCGGGGGGATTTTCGTAATGATCCCAATTTTCTGTTTTAAGATGATGCAACACTTTACCCGTTCCAAAGGTTTGGTAACCTGCTTTTCTGAACTGCTCTGAGAGGGTTCGGGTATTTTTTAGAACAGGATTATTGAACCAAGGGGCTTGAAAAAAATTCTGAGAATGATGCGGATAAACGCCCATCATCATGCTGGAACGAGAGGGGCCACACATAGGGGCATTGGTATGCGCATTCAGAAAAGCCACGCCAGACTGGGCAAGTTTGCGCATATTGGGGGTCAGGCTTTGGGGATGCCCTTTGAGGGTTTCAATGCAATCGTTCAGATCATCGATCATGATGAGCAAAACGTTGGGGGGATTTTCTTTGGGCATTTCACATCCTAAGGTGGTCAGAAGAAAAACCAACAACAAGCTTTTCAGCAGAATGACAAATGAATTTGTGGTTTTTTCAGCATCCATTTCCTTCAATTTTTAATCGCCTTTGTCATTGCTCGAGCAATGGTGGTGATGCTTTCAAAATCTCTCTCAGCGATCAATTTTTTATCTATCAAGCTGCTTCCTACCCCCAGACAAACTGCTCCATTGGCGACCCATTCGGCAGCATTTTCAACATTAATGCCTCCAGTAGGCATGATGGGGAGGTGGGGCATGGGAGCTTTTACGGCTTTGAAATAAGACAAGCCAAAATTGGCAGCAGGGAAGAGTTTGACCACATCAGCACCCCACTCATAGGCTTGTAAAATTTCCGAGGGGGTCATGGCTCCCGAAAGGATGGGCTTATCGTATCGATGCGCCATTTGTATAACTTCGGGTTTGCTGACTGGTGTGACTACAAACTGGGCACCCGCTTCGATGGCGGCTTCGGCAGTTTTGGCATCGATGACCGAACCTACTCCTGGAATGACTCCCTCGATTTGGGTCAACTTGTTAATTTCTTCCAAAGCATTGGGGGTTCCCATAGTTACCTCTATGGCTTTGACCCCTCCCCGATGAAGCGCCTTTGCCAATTCAAAAATGGGTTCGGATTCAGACAGGCGGATGATGGCGATGATCTTGGTTGCCAATAGTTGTTCTAAGAGCGAGACTCGTGTCATATTTTATCTTTTTACGTGGCCTTTAAGGTTGCCTTCGCTTACGGATAATATTTCTTTAACGCTCAAATAATTGATATCTCCTTTGAGAGTTTGGGTGGTGGCAAAGGCGGCGGTAGCAAAATTGAGGGTTTTTTGCATTTCCCAATGGGAAAGCTTACCCAGGAGGATTCCGGCTGCAAAGGCATCTCCTCCCCCCAATCGGTCTTTTATGGTAGTGGGAATCGAAAGACTTGACCATAGATTGTCTCCTTCTTTTACCATTCCTCCCAATACGTTTTCGGTGGCATTGATTTGTTGCCTAATGGTCATGGCGATGGTTTGGAATTGTCCCAATTTTGAAACGAAATCAATGGCGTTTGCTGTAGCTTCTTGCAATGCATCAAAATCATTTTTGCTTTTTATTTGTGCATCAAAAACATCATTGACAGATCCGATATTCCCCAATAAAATATCTACATAAGGAAGTATTTCAGAAAATGATTTTTTGGCAGAAGTTGCCGACCAAAGACTGCGTCTGAAATTGAGATCAAAAACGACTTTACAATTTGTCTTTTGGGCTATTTTCAAACCGTTTAAAAGGGATTTTTGACAGTTTTCCGACAGAGCAGGAGTGATGCCAGTAACTACAAAATGGGAACTGTTTTCCAACAACTTTTCCCAGTCTTTTTCATTCAAACTCCATCTTGCAAAAGAGGAGTCCTTTCGGTCATAAGTGACCTGAGTTCCTCTGATGGCTGTTCCGTGTTCTATGTAATAGGTTCCCATTCTTCCCTCATCTATGGAGGTATTTTGGGTGCCTAGGCCGTTTTGATTAAGAAACATTAGGGCCTTCTTTCCCAAGGGATTTTCGGGTAAAGCGGTGATGAATTGTGTGGCCTGCCCCCAATGAGAAAGGTCGGCAAGTATATTGGCTTCAGCTCCAGCAAATCCCATTTCCAAAGCATCAGATTGGACAATAAGGTCTTCATGTCCTTGCGGACTAAGTCTTAAAAGAAGTTCACCAAAACCGGAGATGATTTGCCCCATAATTAGGATAGCGTGTTGGAATAGCCGAGCAGACCGCTGGCCAGTATGATGATGGCCAAACCGACCAACATCAGTTGAAAGGGTTTTTTGGCGTCTTTCCATTCTCCAGAGCGAACTGCCCATATATTACTGATGATGAGTGACAATCCCAACAATATGGGCCAACCAATGATGGGACCCATGGTACCCATCAAGGCAGAACCTTGTCCGTAGATCCCTAGGGCGGCAAACCAAAATAGCCCTGCTAAAACGGCCCATTTGTAGGCATTGCCCGATGAAGGGACTCGGAAGGAATTCCAACTGTTGTTTTTTAACAACAGTACCACTGCATAGCCAAGGTTCATGATGAAGGCTCCCAAAAGCACAACGACCCAGGCGGCCAAACTACTGTTTCGGGTAATGGCTCCCATTTTTTCGGCTTCCAAGGCAACGGGGGTTGCGTTGGCAAATCCTACATTGAGTAGGGCTGACAGTACCCCACAACTCACAGCGATCAATATGCCTTTGATCATGTTGGAAGGGTTTTTGGTATCACCAATTAATTTGTCTCTATCAATTCCTGCCTTTGCGGTGATGGCAACACCTACCAACATGATGACAACAGCAATGATTACATAGGTGGTTGCCGGATTGGAAAAGGCATCTTCTACTTGCATCAGGGGGATGATAGACCCAACCGATGCAGCCAATCCCATGACAACGCCATAGGTCAATGAAAGGCCGATATAGGGGACACTTTTACCAAAAAGTATTCCGCCTACACCCCACAGAAAACCGAAGAGCATGCCTAGAAAGACAGCTTCAGTTGGGGCATTTGATATGACCTGAAAAAGATTGGGAACTGCAAAAACAGCCCATAAAATGGGAAAAATAATCATAGCAACAGTGACGTGTACAATCCACCAAGCTTCCCATTTAAGAGGCTCCATATACTTCATTCCCAAACCGAAACTTCCTTGAAAAAAGCTTGCTAGGATGACGAGTAAAAAAGGCAATAAAATTTCCATAATTCTTGTGTTTTAAATGGTTGTAGTAACTCTTTTTTTGATGAGGTAATCGTCAAGTGCTAAGGTCGAACAGTCGTGGCCTATCCCACTGTTTTTGATGCCTCCATGGGGGAGATAGATGGCGTATTTGACTCCGTTGATTTGGACTTCTCCAAATTGCAATTCGTTAGCAAATCGGATTTGACGTTCAGCATCTTCGGTAAACAGATAGGAAGCCAAGCCATATTCTGTATCATTGGCCAAAGCCAGAACTTCATCTTCTGTTTTGAACTTAAAAATGGGAGCGATAGGTCCAAAAGTTTCCTGTTGATAGGCCAGCATATCGGTAGTGACATTACTGAGTACGGTGGGTTCAAACCAGTATCCTTTTTCATAGCCGTCGGGGATTTTTCCTCCAGTTTCAATTTTAGCTCCTTTGGCAGTGGCATCTGCGACGATTTCCATCATGCGTTTTTGACCTTGGCGATTAACCAGTGGTCCCATGTCACTATTGCTGTCTTTCCCAAAACCTAGTTTGAGTTTTTTTACCCGATCGACATAAGCTTTTAGAAAGTCGTCATAAATTTTTTCATGAACGAAGAATCGATTGGCTGCAACACATATTTGACCACAGTTTCCGAATTTGATACCAATGGCCAAGTCAAGCGCTGCGGCTATATTGGCATCGTCGAAGACCATAAAAGGGGCATTACCTCCCAATTCCATACTAAGTTTTTTGATGCTGCTACTGCTGTCGGCAATCACCTGTTTTCCTGTTTTTGTAGAGCCAATCATGGTCACCACACTGGGGATATTACTTTTGGTCATGGTTGTAGCTACTTTTTCAGGCGGCCCGGTTAAGATGTTGACGACTCCTGGGGGAAAGTTGATTTGATGTAGAATTTCTCCAAGTATGTAAGAGGATACGGGTGACATTTCTGAGGGCTTGATGATTAAACTACAGCCAGAAGCCAGTGCAGGGCCTATTTTAAACCCGACATTGAGTAGGGGAAAGTTCCAAGCCAAATAGGCTACCGCAACTCCTGCCGCTTGGTGAACCATCACATGCCTGTGGGTGTTTTCTGGGTCGGGGATGGATTCATCTTTGACATCGGCCATCGCTTTGGGATAAAACGCCAAGGCGTTGGTGATGGCTTCAATATCTTCGTATGAACCTTCATAGGTTTTTCCCATTTCGTGGATGATGGCTTGTCGTAATCGGGTTTCATTTTCCAAAATTGCGTTCCGCAATTTGGACATCCATTCCGACCTTTCAGACAAGCTAAGTGCAGACCAATATTTAAACCCCAATTGAGCCGCTTTTAGTGCTTTTAGTGCATCGGCTTCGTCGGCCCAAGCTACTTCGGCTATGGGTTTTTCATCGGCGGGACAGAGAATGGTTTTTTTGCCACCATGGGTGGCTTCTACCAATTCGCCTCCGATATATAGTTTTAATGATCCAAAATTCATTTTTCTTTTTTTGGTTATCCTAAGATACGGTTGAAAATTCTTTAAGTGCTTCTGGGTCGATGTCGATTCCCAAGCCAGGAGTCTGTGGGATGTCGATATATCCAGCTTCCATTTGAACGACGGGTAAGGTCAGGCGATCTCTGATGGCGTTTTCGGTACGGTCATATTCAATGTAGATATCGGGGGGAAATAGCCTGCCGGGCAATGGTTCTATGTTGGCGATAAAATGTAAGGCAGCATGAAATCCAATTCCGGTTCCCCAAACATGTGGAATGACTTCGACCCCAAAAGTGCTGGCCAAACTCCCGATTCGTTTGGCTTCGGTCAAGCCTCCAGAGGCACATATTTCAATTTGCGCTATGTCCACAGATTTGTTTTGAAACAGTTGAAGGAAACCGTAACGCAAATACTCACATTCCCCTCCAGCAATGGGTATGGAGGTTTTTTGTCGTAGTTGGGCATATTGATCATAAAATTCGGGAGAGACCGGCTCCTCAAACCAACTAATGTCGTATGGTTCAATCTTTCTGGCCAACTCAAGGGCTTCTCTGAGGGAGTAGGCATGATTGGAATCAACCATGAGCTTAATGTCGGGGCCAATAGCAGCCCTTATGTTTTTTACATGTCGTATGTCGTCTTCTATGGATAAGCCCACTTTCATTTTCATGGCTTTGAAACCTTGAGCAACATATTCTTTGGCTTCTGAGACCAAATCATCTACCAATGTTTTGCTATGGGAGAAATAGAGTCCAGTGGCATAGGGAACAACCTTCTTCCGATGCTGTCCTCCCAATAGGGTACTGACGGGTAAATTTAAAGCCTTGCCTTTGATGTCCCAAAGGGCGATATCGATTGCGCTGATGGCAGCAAAGAGCACACTTCTTCTGGCAAAGTCCAAAGTCTTACGGTACATCTCAAACCATAGTGATTCGTTTTCCAATGGATTTTTGCCGATCAAAATGGGCTCAAGCAAGACAATCCCTTGTTGGATTATGTCTGCAGGACCATAGCCTTCGCCCCAGCCGTAAACCCCCTCGTCTGTTGTTATTTTCACAATACAGATTCTCCTTTCGTCATAGGCCCATTGGGAAAAGAAAAAACTTTGATCCAATGGGTTGGAAAGAACGTGGGTTTCAATTTTTATGACTTTCAACTTGTTTGGTTTTATGTTAGTATTTTGTATTCTATTTATATAAAATGTCCAAATTTTCAGAGGGGATTTTATTAGACCAAAGCGATGGAGTAGGCTAAATACGCTTCAACAGCATTAGTCTAAAATCCATTAATGCCCTCCCCTTTTTTTCAATTCCTTTGATTTTCAGTGTTCCTTTTCCTTTTTTGAGTTTTAGAGTTCCTATTTTGAGAGGCTTAAAATCTTTTACGTAGGACTCTTGTCGGAGTACCCTATCTTCTGCTGCACCATATTCGTTGGGGTTGTGAACTTCTTTGATTTCTCCTTGAATACTTGCATCACCAAAACTGACTTCAAAAAGGGAGCCTATGGCGTCTTCGGCACAGCTGTAGTAAACGGTTATTTCGAAATCTCCGTCTTGGGCCACTTCTGCCTCCCAAGTGATGGTGTCTTCGGGATTGATCCAATGGGTGAAATAGGTACAATTGGGGTATCGGTTGGAGCGTTTAATTTCTCCGCTTGGGATTCCGTCTCTGGCGGGGACCTGTGTGGTGTGAAGACTTGGGTGACCAATGTAGAAGGGACGGTTGTCTTTTTTGGGGAGTTCTACCAATACTTCTTGCTCCCATTGTCCCTTGGCTTTGTTCAAAGCGGTCAAAACTTGTGGTTTTTTCTCCCCAATATCTTTGGTTTGATTGGGATCATTGACCATGTCAAAAAGTTGACCTTGGTGATCCAAGCGATAGTGCTGATTTCTCAGGCTTAATTTTCCCTTCCAATAGTTGTAAATATAACGATCTTCCCATATTGGGTTCTCTTGCATGATTAGGGGTTCAAGACTGATCCCATCTAGTGGTTTTTTGGCTTGAGATGTGATGCCTGTCAAGTCTTTTAATGTGGGGAGGAGGTCAATGCCACTGGCAATTTCTTTGACGATTTTTCCTTGGGGAATTTTACCAGGCCAATTGATGATCATGGGGGAGCGGACGCCTCCTTCATCTGTACTGCCTTTCCTTCCCTTCATTAGTCCGTTCCATCGATTACCGTTGGGGCCATTGTCTGAAAGATAAATTACAATGGTGTTTTCCAACACACCACTGTTTTTGAGTTGGTCTATAATACGTCCTACATTCCAGTCGATGTTTTCACACATGGCCAGAGCGGCTCGGGTGTGATCGATTTGATTTTGATTTTTGGGTGGGCCGTTGCTTCCTATTTGATGCAATTCTTTTTCTTGGAATTTTCCCCAAAATCTGTCAGGAACCTGCATGGGGCTGTGTGGGGTGTTGTAGGGGAGATAAAGGAAAAAGGGCTGACGCCTATTTTTTTTGATAAAATCAATACCGTGTTGGGTCAAGTCATCAATGATGAATCCGTCTCCTCTGACCAAGTTTCCGTTGTGTTCCAGTAAGGGGTTGTAATAATTTCCCCAGTGACCGGAGCAAAAGCCATAATAGTCGTCAAACCCCCGGCTATTGGGGTGGAAAGGGGCTTGCATCCCGTTGTGCCATTTGCCATAGGCTGCCGTTTGGTAGCCTTCGGATTTAAAAACCTCCGCCATGATTTCTTCATCAATATCCAACCTTTCTCCTCCTTTGCTTGTGCTGTAAACTCCACCCCTAACGTGGTGTCTTCCAGTAAGGATTTCGGCTCGGGTAGGAGAGCATACTGGACTGACAAAAAAGCGATCAAATCGTACACCAGTCTTTCCAAGTTGGTCTATGTTGGGAGTGGACAGGTCCACATTACCATTGAGGCTAAGGTCACCCCAGCCTTGATCGTCGGACAAAATAAGAATCACGTTGGGGGGATTGTTTTTCTGAGTTTGGCAGTTCCCCAAACAGAGAAGAATCAATAGTGAGATGGAGATAGAGCGGATATTTGTCATTATTTCAAATTTAAAATTATAATGCCAAATAACATTGCCACTAATTATCAGAATTTAGACCAGAACTTAACTTTTTATTAGCGCTATATATCAATACTCAATCCCAGCCCAAACAATTCCCTAATTTGCAGTCGACTAATAAGATCGTCATCGTATTGTAGGTGAATAACCAAGTTACTTGATATTTTATCGTTCACTTTGAGTCTAATGTTGGCATTCCATTCAAAATCAATATTTTCAATCTTATTGAGATAGTTTACATACACATTGAATTTGTTGACCATGGTAATGTTTTCCATCAAAGTAGATTGAATAAGTCCAGAGAGCGAAGCTCCTACAGATACAATACTTGTCGCTCCTCTTTCCACCCCAAAATATTTTTCTCCAGGAGAGAGGTTTTGGGTGTAGTCTTTACTGACAAAAATTCCTCTGGCAGCCAAAGGAGCAATATTAAACCAAGCCATTTCTCCTTCTTTGTAATACCAACCCAGTCCTAACTGAATGATGGCCGGAGATAAGATTCTGGAGATTTTTTCTTTTTGATCCTCTCCATCTGCTTTGAAGTATCGGAAGCCAGGGAGTAATTGGGTTCTAAAATTAAAGTAGGCGGAATAGTTCCAATAGGTGTTTACTTTTTTACTCAAGACGGAATTAATTTCAATTCGGTCATCCGCTTTTTTAAAAAAGGAATTTCCTGAAAGATAGGTAGTCCCTATTGAAAGCATTAGATTATTGTCCCAAATCACCCCTCCTTCTCCTTGATAATTTATATTGTAGTCAACACTGAAGAGTCCAGTCATGGAATTTTCTCCTCCTGAGACCCAATTTTCAAAATAGGCTTGATTGAAATTAAATTGGGTTAAACCGAAGAATTTGAATTTGTTTTTTTCCTCAACATCGGTCTTTAGGGTATCTACTTCCTGACCATCAGAAGGTTGTTGGGCTTCCAAATGGGAGATAAACAACAAGGCCATTAAAAAATAAATAAAATGCTTCATGCGCTAGGGTAATATAATTTGGCTACTAATTTAATATTATCGCAATTGAATACGATTCAAATGGGTCTTATAAATTTCAAAATAACACAATTTAAACCCATAAGTTTTTTTATAACTTTATGATGAATTAAATGAAGATGATATATGTTGGCGGTTTTTTTCGCTTTCTTCTGGAAAAGGAGACCTTAATGGTTTGGATGCTTTTGACTTTTGCTTATGCACCCCAAGCTCGCTTTAGTGATGATTAGGTTGATTCCTATGAGCAAAGAAATTAAAAAAATAAGTCTTCCTAATTTTTTAAATATATAATTATGAAAGGATTATCTATCGTATTGTTTTTCTTAACGACCGTTTCAACCTATTCCCAAGAGTGGATCATTGTAGATATTTTGGAGCAATCCAAAAAAGAGTTGGTTTACAAAATCGATAATGGAGAAGAGGTAAAAAAGAAAACGGTAAAAAACCCCTCTATCGTCAAGTTGATTATGGATTTTCAATCGGAGGGTTTTCAATTAAAATCGGTTACCCAGGGAATCGAATTGGATTTGAATGGGACTTTACCAATGATCAATAATCGGAATAATAATTTTGGAGTGTCCAATTTGAATCTTTCCAACAACAATCGAGTTATGCTTTGGTTTGAAAAAAAGTAGTTCAAACAAATATGTATTGAAAAAGAGCTGTTAGGTCAAATACTTTTAGTTCTTTTTTGTGATGATTGAATTGTTTTTTAAAACCATTTGGGTGCCAAAAATCAATAAAACAAAAACAAGAACAATTAAGGCGATATAATGGAAAGCCTCAGGCTCTGCGCCTATGAATTGACCACGAACCCGCGAAATATATGTCATAATCATCACAAAACCCACATAGTAGAAATAGGTCAAGTGAAATGCTTTTCGATTTATTTTTTCAATCAGAAAGGGATAAACAACAATCATTAAATAGGCAATAAAACCCCCTGCCAATCTTGTAGGGACAATGGGAACTTGATTTAAGTGGATCGAATAGGCCAAAAAGAAAAAATGGATGACATGCATTACTGCAAATACTCCAAGGGCTTTTTGGGTAATTTCAAGAGATTTTTTGTTGAGGTAGGCCGAACGGAATAGATAAAAACACAAAAGATAAATTCCAAGGGAAAGTCGCCCAGAATATCTTGCTGCATACTTGAAAACTTCATTGATGTCTGGTTCCATATTGTAGAAGTAAAGGAATAGTACAACTTCCAAAAGCACCCCCAATACATATCCTCTTTTTAGTAAAATAGATTCCATAATCGGCTAGAATATATAAAATACACTAGTTTTTTCAATAAATTAATCAGCTTTTTTATCGGGCTTGGGAGACAATCAGACGCTTAAAAAGTTTATCACTTTCCAAAATTCTGTAAAAATCCTTTAGGTAATCCAACATGGCGTCAAATTCATATCGGTAGTCAAAGTCGGTTTGGAAGCTGTTTACCAGAGTAAAAATATCTTCCTTCGATGCTTTGAAATGATTTCTGACCTCTTCAAAAAGTGCCCTATCCCTATTAAAACCGATATATTTTCTTTTTTCAGTTTGATAGCCCAATCGGTTGATGACCCCTTTTCCATAACTTGGGTTTACCCAACCGGTCAAGTCGAAGTCGTAGGGAATGGGGATGATCTTTTTTTCGTAATAAAGTAATTTCCCATTGTGTTGCTGAGAGGACGAAAAATCAGTATTTCCAATCAAATAATTAAAGAAAGATAAGTTTACCGAATTGAAATGATCCATTGCCATGGAGGGGATTTTTCGCTTTACGATTTTACCGTCAAACCTTTTGGCAAGCTTATCATCGTCTTCAATCAGAAACCCGTTTAGGTTATATTTTTTTTCCTCTTTATGGGTTTTGTCGTTCAAATCGACTTCCAATCTTCTGGTCTTAAAATAATAAGGGGAGACGATCTCATAAATTTTATAGGCAATAAATTCTTTGATGATGTTGTCGTTGTTATCCTTTTCATTTTTACAGGGTAAGACCATTTTCAAAGAAGTGTTTCCGCTAAAAATAGTTTCAGCAGCAGCACTCTTTTTGACCTTCATTTTGATGGGAGTGAAGAAACAATTTTTTCTTCTAAAATTCCCTCTAGCTCTCAGTGAAACTGGAATTTCTTTGAATTCGTTTTTTTCAAAAAAGACAAGCGAGCTTTGAATGAAAGTAGAGTCATTGGTTTTGAGGTTCAAGTCCTTATTCGAATAGCTCAATTGAACCTTGAGCGGTGTTTGATTGGAAAAAAGGGTGTCCGATTTTACAAGCTTTTGGCCGTAAAGCTCAGTAGAAATTCCAAGCAATACAAGTGTTGTGAACAGCCAAGATTTCTTTTTTGTATGCATCAAATGTTATTACAAAGTTGCGAAAATACACTGTTGATTTGAGAATCATCTAATAATATGACAACCCTATTCTATCCCCTAAAGAGGTCTCATTAAGGATTAAATCAAAGACTTTTTAGTCCTTTGAGAGCTTCATCCAAGTTCCTGCAATAATCATTAGAGCGAAGGTGATCAAGAAAATATTTGCAGCGGTTTCTGGCATAAAAGCGGGAGGCCATCCATCCGCAACAGAATATCCCGTAAACTCAATAAAACTATTGGTTACGGTGGACAATTCAACGCCACTTTCTTTTAATTCAGATAAGCGATAAGATTGAGCAAGTTGTGCGTTTCTTAAATATGAAAAAACGGAATATCCATAAAAAGTAGTACACAGCCCAAAAACGGAAACCAATATTTTTCCAAGAATATTTGAGTTCTGCTCTCTTTGAAAACGGACAAGTCTAAAGGTTATAAAAACCAAGCCTGTAAACGTTAGCATATAAACTGCATTGGCAACAAAAGACAGCTGGAAGTGGTTTAAAATGTCTAATTCATTCATAATGATATATTTATAGTTACTATAAATATAGTTAATAATAATAATTATTAAAATTTAAATTGATTTGATTGTATTTTGCCCAAGAGCAATTTAAACCGCCTGATATAAATCGATCAGTACGGTTTTATTCTTATAGATTAAAAATGGATTTTTTGGAAATTTTATTTGGGTCAGTAAATAACAGAAGTATTAGTGTATTAAATTTTTCTTTCATTTTTTTTCTCAGTATTGAAAAAGCTTTAATCATATTATTTTCAACTGTTTTTGTCGAGATTTCTAAATAGTCAGCAATTTCAATATATGTCAATCCTTCTTTTTTACTAAGTAAAAAAGTTTCCTTACATCTTGGAGAGAGTTTTTCAATTTCACTATATAAAAATTCAATTTTCTGATTGGTTAAACTTTCATCTTCATTAAATACCAATTCATTTATAGCTTCAAAATATTCCTTTTCAAACACCAACATTCTACCCGTTTTCCTAATCTGATTCAGAAATTCATTATATACAGACTTATAGAGATAATTTTTAAAATTTTTAATATCTGGTAACATTTCCCTTTTCTCCCAAAGGTTAATCATTATGTTCTGAACAATATCCTTGGCTCCATCTTGGTCATCTGACAAACTATATGCATAAAAACATAAAGGTTTGTGATACTGATGCATTAAAAAATTTAAAGCTTGCTCATTCCCTTTCTTGAATTCTTTTAATAAAATTTCATGACTTGAAAAGTCTACTCCCATACTTAAACAATTTTGACCTAAAAAAAAATAAATATAGTTTTTTTAGGGGTATTGTGATTTAAATGTTTCTTAAAGGTAAATAAAGTTGGAGTGAATAAAAAAATTGAGAATACAATTATAAAATACTTTTCTAAATCAGCTTCTATATCTGAGTTGGAAGAACTTTCCAGATGGCTGAATGAAGAGGGCAATGCTGTTTTGTTTAGAGAATTCGTAAAGATCAATTATGTGATGGCGTATGGTTTAATTGATTTTGATACCGAAGAGGAGAAACAAAAAATACATGCAATAATCAGCAGAAGGAAATCTAATACAGTAAAAACCAGATATATTACTCTATACAAATATGCTGCTGTTGCGGTATTAATCATAGGTTCAACTTATCTGTTGAGAAACATTTTTTTAGACAACGCTTTTGAAAAAACGCCTGTCCTAGTCAATACTAATATTGAACCAGGTACTGACAAAGCCACGCTGACTTTGGGAGATGGTACTCATGTATTATTGGAGAAGGGACAAGATTTAAAAACGAAGAATGCAAATAGTAATGGAGAAGAAATTGTCTATGAAGCGAAAAAAATAAATCCAGATGAAGCGGTTTACAATTATCTAACCATTCCAAGAGGGGGGCAATACCGTATTGTACTATCTGACAAAACAGAAGTTTGGTTAAATTCAGAATCCCAGTTAAAATATCCAGTAACTTTTATAGAAGGTAAAACCCGTCTAGTTGAGCTTGTATATGGTGAAGCCTACTTCAACGTTTCTCCTAGTATAGAGAACAAAGGGGCAGAATTTAAGGTAGTCAATCAATCTCAAGTTATTGAAGTGCTGGGAACAGAATTCAATTTGAAAGCTTATAAGGATGAAGATCAAATATATACGACCTTGGTAGAGGGGGAAGTAGCCATTTATATAAATGGCGAGAAACAAAATTTACTCCCAGCTCAACAGGCCAAATGGATTCCCGACACTAATTCATTTACTATTGATAGTGATGTTAACGTTTACAACGAGATTTCTTGGAAAAATGGTGTTTTTAGTTTTGATGGAAAATCCTTAAAAGAGATCATGAAAATTGTTTCCCGCTGGTATGACATAGAGGTTTTTTTCTTAGACAAAAAAGTGGAAACAACAAGATTCGTTGGAGTCATTAGGAAAAACAGAAAATTAGAAGACATTCTTATCAATATAAAAAACTTTGGAATTATAAAAGATTATGAAATAAATGACAAAAGAGTGATTCTAAAATAGAAACACTTTATTAAAAAAAAGGGAACGAAGTTTTTGAACATTTTGAGCTGTCTTGAACTTCGCCCCTAATTATGTATCAATTAAATGTTTAACTAATACCAAACAAATTTATGAAAATTAAATCGACCATTGGCTGTTATCCAATTAAATGGCAGCTACTTCAATTAATTATGAAAACGTTTATATTTCTATTTTGCACGACCGTTTTTAGCTTTAGTGTTGAAAATTCGTTTTCACAAGAGAAAATCACCATTGATCAAGACCAATTGGTTGGGATCGATGAGGTATTTAAAAAGATTCAAGATCAAACGAATTTTGATTTTATTTACCCAAAAGATTTTTTTAAAAGTGAAATAAAAGTTCAATTGCAAAAAGGCCAAATTTTGGCAGAAGAACTAATTAAATTGTGTCTACAAAACACAGGATTAGGCTTTAGAATTTCAGAGAATGAGACTATAATCATTGAAGAAATGCCAAATGCAACTTCTTCAATAACAGAAGAGGTGACTTCCCAAGATTTTAAAATCACAGGAAGTATATTAGATTCTGATGGAAATCCTCTGCCTGGAGCATCAATTATAGAAATTGGAACGGATAATGGCACCTCATCTGACTTTAACGGAAACTATGAAATTAATTTACCAGACGGTGAACAAACCTTAGTGTTTTCCTATTTAGGATTTAAGACTCAAGAAGTAGAAATTAATGGACGATCAAATATAAATGTTGTTTTAGAAATTGATTCAGAGGGGTTAGATGAAATAGTTATAACCGGCTATGGAGAAGTTCGAAGAAAAGATCTTACCGGTTCAGT
The DNA here is from genome assembly GCA_002390455.1 of Flavobacteriaceae bacterium UBA4439. Lineage (GTDB taxonomy): Bacteria > Bacteroidota > Bacteroidia > Flavobacteriales > Flavobacteriaceae > UBA8316. The sequence goes on from DGPN01000019.1 coordinate 23,772, forward strand.
TGCCAAAGTTAACGGAGACGATCTAGCTAATTTACCTGCTGCCAGAGTGGATCAATTGCTTCAAGGAAGGGCATCTGGGGTTCAGGTTTCATCTATAAGTGGTGAACCTGGAGCTGCGACCACGATACGTATTCGAGGTGGTAATTCGATTCAAGGTAACAATGAACCACTATGGGTTATAGACGGTATTATTGTTGGAACAGATTACAACCTGAGTAATATTAACGCGAACGACATTAAGTCAATTGATATTTTAAAAGACGCAGTTGCAGTTTCGATTTATGGAACCAGAGGTGCAAATGGTGTAATTTTGGTTACTACAAAAAGTGGATATAGTGCTTCTCCTGGCGTGCCAAATATAACAATAAACGCTTATGCAGGTATGCAGTCAATGTTAACTGAGATAGATTTTCTAAATGGCTCAGAGCATGCTTCTTATTCGAATGAAGACGCTGCATTTAGAGGCTCGGCTTTACCCTTTGCAAATTTGAATGAAGTTGCAAATGTAAATTGGGTAGACCAAGTAAGTCGATCCGCACCTGTTAACAATGTAGATGTATCTGTTTCAGGAGTTTCTGAAAACCGAAAAACGAATTACTATATATCGGCTAATTCTTTCAATCAGGACGGCCTTATCAGATCCTCTGGAATAAAAAAACACATTTTTAGAACCAATATGGATATTAGATTATCCGAGAAGGTTAAGTTTGGTATGCGGGTTAATCTCTCAAGGTTAAGCCAAGAAAATGCTAAATTCAATTTTGACGAGCTATATCAATCTACAACGCCTACAAGAGCAATTTTTGATAATTTAGGAAACTATACAGCCTTAGATCCAATTACTGGAGGGATAGCGTCAAACTTTGAAGCCGATGTAAATATAAAAGAAGATCACAGCCAAATAACCAATATTTTGAGTAGCTTTTATTTGGAATTTAGGCCATGGGATAATATGATATTTAAAACGACATTTAATCCTCAAATCAATGACTTTAAAAGGAACAGATTTAACCCAGGCGCTCTTCCAAACAATCTTATTGTAAGTAATGGTGGAAACGCAAGGGTTGACAATTCTTTAGAGGTTAGTTATATTAATGAAAACACAATGACCTTCAATACCGATATAGGTGAAAATGATCATTTGACTGTTTTGGCCGGATTTACGATACAGAAATCTGAATTTGAATCTAGTTTTTCAGAATCTTATGGTCTTTCAAATGATGCTACAGGGTATAATAATATGAGCTTTGGAGCTGACCCATCACGAAATGGTGTGGGGTCTGACTATAATTCTTTT
>DGPN01000005.1 GCA_002390455.1 Flavobacteriaceae bacterium UBA4439
TGGAAAGTGGGTTTACTTTTGTAAGCCCAACTTTTTACTCACAAACTCCCCTACATTTCTACCTTGTTTAAGGCCCTCGTCAATCGCCTTTCGGTAGTGAATCCCTCCGTATAACCTGCTGACAGCTGCTTCCTCTGCTGCATGATTAAAGGAGTCATAGGAGCGAATAGGCAAATCATAGGGCAATTCGGTATCGTCATCGAAGGCAATATTATCTCCAAAAAAATCGGTAAGGATTATTGACGCTGCTCCCGAAACAACGGAGTGTCCACTGGTATATTCGGGAAAAGGAGGAGTTTGTAGAACAGGATACCAGTTTTCGTCTAATACTTTATTGATAATGGTTTCTGGGCGAATCAGGTTACTTCGGTACTTTTCGTCCCAACAGCTGATAAAGGCATCGGCAATCGCAATGGATACCTTAGTATAAGCCGCCACGGTGGTTGAAACATCTGTGTTTTTGTTACGAGACACAATTTTGGTGATACCGATCCAATGTGCACCAGGACTGATTTTTTTTAGGGCAAACATCACATGACCCTTGTGCGTGGATACATAAGGATTACAATCCCAAAATTTAGCAATCTCTCGCCTTTCGTCCTCCGCATCATTTTCTTGTATCTCTTTGACCACTCGATAAACTTCCATCAGCTCTTTATAGAAATCGGATTCAGGTTCCATCGAAAAAGACGGTGGTGGCTCAGGTTGAAACTGAGATGCCGAGTTGAGTACAAATGGTCTGATCTTGCTCCAGTGGGGTTCTATGCCATCCATATAATCCGGAGGGGTGGGTTGCCATCGCGAAGGGCTGTCATAGTCAACAGAAAATTTGGGATAGGTGCGGGTTTGCTTATAATTGTCTTGGTCATACCAAGCTTTGATTTCTGACACGACCTGATGAGCATATCGTTGCGAAGCTTCAAAAACCTCTGGGTTTTGCGCTTTCCATTTTAATGATAGATTATCCATATATTCTGACATTCGATCCACCGAAAAGATCAAATTTTTTCCGACCGCCATATAAGCCATAAGGCCAGCGAGATTGTGGTTGACCAAACTATCATTGATGGGGCTAACGCCATCAAAACCTGATAAAACACCCGCCAAAGAGGCATGATCATTTCCTGCCTCCTGCGCCATGATTTCGTAGGCTGCAATGTTCGCATAGGCATATACCCGACTCGCCAAGGGAGGTGAAAAAATATCATGTACCATCACTGCGGTTAACTCATCTTGCGCCAAATGATAATCCTCTGCTGAAATTTCAATAAGTTCCTGCTTTTTACACTGGGTTAAACCCAACATTAAAAAGAGCATCATTAAGAATATTGCTATTTTAAATTTCATAAAATCAAAAGTCAAAGTGGTTATTTAATCACTCAAAATTAGTTAAAATTTAAGAAGATTGATTTGTCATTTATAATTTGACAAGAAACGATGTAAAAATAAAAAAAACCTGTAATGTACTTACAGGCTTTTTAATTGATTTTGTTTTTCTCTCTCAAATCCTCAGGTTTATAAAAATCAATATATTTAAAGCCTAAAAGTTAAAATTATGCCCCTAAAATTCTTACGTTATCTGCTGCCCGTATGCCTGAGTCTTATGATTATGGGATGTGGTAGTCTAAAAGTAGGTTCTCCAAAACAGGATAAAAAACACAACTTCCTCCAGATGTGGGATCTAATAAATACTCCAAAAAGAGAAGTGAAGGAAAATGACCTAAACCAATGAAATTTTTCCTTTATCTCAACAAAAAAGTAAGGTTTCTTTTCAGACCTTCGTAACGGGTTCTTTTGACCGCACTGTTTTTAAAGATGGTTTCAAAAGTGGTTTCTGTGAGTTCTTCCCAATCTTTGTGCGTAAAGTCTAGTAATTCGGGTTTTGGATCAAAAAGTGGTTCGTTGTGTGATTTGGAGAAACGGTTCCAAGGACAGACGTCCTGACAAACATCGCACCCAAAAGCCCAATCGTCCATTTTGTTTTGAAATTCAGTAGGGATTTGGTCTTTTAATTCTATGGTGAGATAGGAGATACATTTGTTGGCATCGATATTGTAGGGTGTAAGGGCTTCAGTTGGACAAGCATCCATACAGGCGGTACAAGTACCACAGTGATCCGTGACCGGGGTATCGTATTCCAATTCCAAATCGAGGATCATTTCAGCGATAAAAAAGAATGAGCCTACCTTTTGGGTAATCAAGTTGGTGTTTTTACCCATCCACCCCAAACCGCTTCGTACGGCCCAAGCCTTATCCATTACAGGCGCAGAATCAACAAATACCCTGCCATTGACCTCTCCTATTTGCTCTTGTAAGCTTCTAAAAAGTTGTTTGAGCTTGTCCTTGATCACATAGTGGTAATCGGTACCATAGGCATATTTTGAAATTTTGGGGGCGCCTTCCGCTTGTTGCTCATCAGTATAATAATTGAGCAAAACGGAAACTACACTCTTGGCTCCGGGTACCAACAACCGAGGATCCAATCGTTTGTCAAAATGGTTTTCCATATAAGCCATTTTACCATGTTTACCCGCTTTGAGCCATTGCTCTAGGCGTGGAGCCTCCTCCTCTAAAAAATCCGCTTTGGATATACCACAAGAAAGAAACCCTAACGCTTTGGCAGCGCTTTTGATGATAGCCGTATTTTGGGATAAAGACAACATTTTACTAAATCTAAAGCATTTATGATTGGGGACAAAGCCAATTTAATAGAAAAAATGTTGGGTGAGTTAAAAATTATATATTAACTATATTATTATTATGTAAAATACAACTTGTGAATTATTCAATATATTATATAATAGTTGCATTCTGATCCCTAAAGAAAATTTGATGAAATCAAATCAATGCCTTAGCTAAAAATTTTGAGAGTCTGACCAATAATGATTGAAGAAGGTGATAAAGAATGATCACTGGGCCCAAACGAGGGGCAAAATGATTCATTATGGCAATAAGATGATAAAGTTTAGAACAATCCTTCCTGATTGTCTTTGATCCTACCGAGATGTTTGTAAGCCATAGCTGTCACTTCACGTCCCCTAGGGGTTCTGACCAAAAAGCCTTCTTGGATTAAAAAAGGTTCATAGACCTCCTCAATGGTTTCTCCGTTTTCGGAGACAGCAGTCGCCAATGTAGTGATGCCCACTGGGCCTCCTTTAAATTTATCGATCAAGGTGGTTAGGATTTTGTTGTCCATTTCGTCCAGCCCATGGGCATCTACGTTGAGGGCATTGAGGGCATATTGGGTGATTTCAATGTCAATATTGCCATCTCCTTTGATTTGGGCAAAGTCTCTGACCCTTCTAAGCAAGCCATTAGCAATCCTCGGTGTTCCTCGACTCCTCCCTGCAATCTCAATGGCAGCTTGGGCGCTGATGGCAACATTAAGAATGTTGGCACTGCGCTCCAAAATGGTGGACAGGAGTTCTGTTTTGTAATATTCCAATCGACTGGTAATACCAAATCGGGCACGCATGGGGGCGGTCAGCAATCCCGAACGGGTGGTGGCCCCCACCAAGGTAAAAGGATTTAGGTTGATCTGAACGGTTCGGGCATTGGGCCCTGTTTCGATCATGATGTCTATTTTGTAGTCTTCCATGGCCGAATAGAGGTATTCTTCAACGATGGGACTAAGGCGATGAATTTCGTCAATAAAAAGGATATCCCTCGGCTGAAGGTTGGTTAACAATCCTGCCAAATCCCCTGGTTTGTCCAGTACAGGTCCAGAGGTCATTTTGATCCCTGCCTCTAACTCACTGGCCAAGATGTAGGCCAATGTTGTTTTTCCCAAACCTGGAGGGCCGTGGAACAGCGTGTGATCCAGTGCCTCTTCACGTTGATTGGCCGCTGCTACAAAGACTTTGAGGTTTTCCAGTATACTCTCCTGGCCTGCAAAATCATTAAAGCTATCGGGCCGCAAGGCCCTGTCAAAATCTTTTTCATCAGGAGAAAACTGCTCTCCAGATGGGTCTAAAAACTCATTCATCTCTAACAAAGATAAATGTTTTAACGCTTAGATTTTAAAACCTTCGAAAAAGGATATGGCACAAAAAAAGCTACCCTGAGGTAGCCTTATCTGTTTGGTTTATTTTTTGCTTAGTGTTGGAGTTCTTCTTCCCCTTCTTTTAGAGGAATATGTTGAGGAACAAAGTCCTCCTCGTGTCCTGGCTTGGAATAATCATAGGCCCAGCGGTGAACTTCGGGAATTTTTCCTTCCCAGTTGCCGTGAAAATGTTTGATGGGTGCGGTCCATTCCAAGGTAGTGGAACGCCAAGGGTTTTGTTCTGTAGGCCTTCCGTAGAAAATACTGTGAATAAAGTTGTATAAAAAGACCAATTGTGCCGCTCCAGCGATCAATGCAAAGATGGTGATCACAACGTTAATGTTAGCCAAATCGTCAAAATAAGGAAAGGCAGTATTGGTATAATATCTTCTGGGGAGTCCAGCCATACCGATAAAGTGCATGGGGAAAAACACCCCATAGGCACAGATGGCGGTCACCCAAAAGTGGAGGTAACCCATGTTTTTGTTCATCATACGGCCAAACATTTTAGGGAACCAATGGTAAACCCCAGCAAACAAGCCATAAAGAGCTGATATCCCCATCACCAAATGGAAGTGGGCCACCACAAAATAGGTGTCGTGAACGTTGATGTCCAAGGTACTATCTCCCAAAATGATACCGGTCAAACCTCCAGAAATAAACGTGGAGACCAAACCTATGGAAAACAACATGGCAGGGTTGAGCTGCAGATTTCCTTTCCAAAGGGTAGTGATATAGTTAAAGGCCTTTACCGCAGATGGGATGGCGATCAAAAGAGTTGTAAACGTAAATACAGATCCCAAGAATGGATTCATTCCCGAAATGAACATATGGTGTCCCCAAACGATGGTAGACAAGAAGGCAATGGCCAAAATGGAGGCAACCATGGCGCGGTAACCAAAAATTGGTTTTCGGGAATTGGTGGCGATGATTTCGGAGGTGATCCCCAAAGCGGGCAACAATACAATGTAAACCTCTGGATGACCCAAAAACCAAAACAGGTGTTCATACAGCACAGGCGATCCTCCTTGATAGTGCAATACCTCACCTTGAATAAAAATATCGGATAGGAAAAAGGAAGTTCCAAAGCTCCTGTCCATGATCAATAACAAGGCGGCGGATAATAGTACAGGGAAAGAAACCACTCCAATAATCGCCGTGATAAAGAAAGCCCAGATGGTCAAAGGCAATCGACTCATGGTCATTCCTTTGGTTCTCAGGTTCAATACGGTCACTATATAATTCAACGATCCTAAGAGGGAAGAGGCAATAAAAATAGCCATAGAAACCAACCAAAGGGTCATTCCCAATCCAGAACCTGGTTGTGCTTGTGGCAAGGCGCTCAAAGGGGGGTAAATAGTCCACCCAGCGGCAGCGGGTCCCGCTTCTACAAACAAGGAAAATACCATGATAACACTGGACAAGAAAAACATCCAGTAGGAGATCATGTTGAGTAATCCGGAGGCCATATCTCGTGCTCCGATTTGTAATGGAATCAATAGGTTACTGAAAGTTCCACTGAGTCCGGCGGTAAGGACAAAAAATACCATAATGGTTCCATGAATGGTAACCAATGCCAGATATACGTTGGGATCCATGACCCCGTCGGGAGCCCATTTGCCCAACAAGGCCGACATGATGCCCATGGGTTGCTCTGGCCAAGCCAGTTGTAAACGGAACAATAAGGACATGGCAATTCCAATAATCCCCATGAATAATCCTGTGATCAAGTATTGTTTTGAGATCATCTTGTGATCTTGACTGAAAACATACTTGGTAATGAACGTTTCTTTGTGATGATGTCCGTGATCCTCTTCGTGTACTTGCGCTGCTGCTGTTGACATGATCTTATTTAATTTTTAAGTTATTGAATGACTTCGGCAAAGGTTTGCTGATCGTCCATCCATTTTTGAAATTCTTCGGGTGTTTCTACGATAATTTTCATTTGCATATTGTAGTGCGAAGCACCACAAATTTTATTGCAAAGTAACAAATAATCGAATACATAAGGCTCTAAAGCTTCCTCACCATTGGCAATCAGTGCCTTGCTGTTTTCTCTTCTGATGGCATTAATTTTTTTGACCTTGGCCTTCATGTCTTCTGTTTGACGTATTTCTTCTGTGGTGACAGTGGGAACAAAGGCAAATTCTGTAATCATTCCGGGAACACAATTCATCTGTGCTCTAAAGTGAGGCATGTAAGCGGAGTGTAATACATCCTGAGAACGCATTTTAAAAATAACCTCTCTTCCGGTTGGCAAATGCAATTCTTGAACTACTACATCGTCAAAGCCGTTGGGATCGGTGGCATCAATTCCAACGAGATTTTTACCGTCGAAATCCTGTAAAAAGCGCACATTGGCATCGCCGAGGACACCATCCTCACCAGCATATCTTGCTTTCCAATTGAACTGTTGGGCGTATAATTCCACTACCAGAGCATCTTCATTCTCCTCTACCGTCATGATGTCGGTCCAAGTGTACAATCCATAAAGGATCAATCCAGCCAAAGCAATCACAGGAATAATGGTCCAAATGGCTTCCAAACGGTTGTTATCTGCGTAAAATAAGGCTTTTTTACCCTTTTCACCCCTGTATTTATATGCGAAATAGTGCAATAGCGCTTGGGTGATGGTTTGGGTAAAAAAGATGATGGCGAATGAAATCCACATCAAATTATCGTATTCTATACCATGCTCGGAAGAGGCGTCGGGCAGCAATACATCTCCCCATTTCCAGAAGGAAAACAAGGTAATGCCATATATAAAAATCAAAAAAGCAAACATCAACTGGCCATTCCAGCGGTTATCGTCATCGTCTGCTACTTGCGTATTCTCTTTTTTGGCTTGAGACAATTCAAATATTTTTGTGATTTGCCAAATGGAAATCGCGACCAATACTAAAACTACAAGTGTCAATAAAATCGTCATTTATCCTACCATTAATTATTAATAGTGAAAGCGTTCACTCTCTCCCATCAGTGGATCTCCCGCTGCATGAAGTGGTGCTTTCGAAATTTCTTTAAATACAACAAATATGAATAGGCCAAAGAAAAAGAGAAATCCTCCAATCTCTGGAACACCAATAAACCATTGGTCGCCTACTGCCGAAGGCATAATCATATTGAACACATCCATATAGTGACCCAATAAAATCACAATCCCTGCCATCACAATGAAGTAATTGAGTCGCTTGTAATCACTGTTCATCAAAATCAATAATGGGAAAATAAAATTCATCACCAACATGCCAAAGAACGGGACATTGTAATCCTCAATTCGGGTGATGAAGTAGGTGACCTCCTCAGGAATGTTGGAGTACCAGATGAGCATGAACTGCGAAAACCACAGATAGGTCCAAAAAATACTAATCCCAAACATAAATTTTCCTAAATCGTGTATGTGGCTGTCGTTGACTTTCTCTAAATAGCCTTTGGACTTGAGATAAATTGTAATTAAGGCGATGGTAGTAATCCCCGAAACGAACATGCTGGCAAAAACATACCATCCAAATAAGGTACTGAACCAGTGGGGATCAATGGACATGACCCAATCCCATGACATCATGGATTCGGTTACGATGTAAAAGACCAAAAATCCAGCGGAAATTCTAAAGTTTTTCTTGTGATTCGATATATCATTGGCTTGGTCCTGAGCCAAGGAAAATTTTCTTGAAAAATAGCGATAAGTAGTCCATCCTCCGATGTAAATCAATGCACGGAATAAAAATCCGGGGACGTTGAGGAAACCTACTTTGCCTTGAATAAGTTTATCGTGAGCCACGACTTCGGGATCCATCCATATAAAAAGGTGGTTGTAGTGCATACCAGAAAGGGCAAGAATCACAAAAACGATCAATGCTCCCGGCAACAAATAACCTGTAATTCCTTCCATCACCCTAAACAGGGCAGGTGACCAACCAGCCTGAGCGGCACGATTGATGGCATAAAAGGCTAAAGTTCCAAGGGCAATCATCATAAAGAAAAATGCCGCTACGTAGAGGGCTGCCCAAGGTTTGTTTTGTAATTGGTGAAGAAGGTGCTCCCCGTGGTGATCTTCTCCGTGGTTTTCCCCATGTGCAGCGGCTGCCTCGTGCTGTTCTCCATGAGCTGTTTCGCCATGAGCATCGTGAGTGGCTGCTCCATCGTGGCCAGTACCATGTCCCTCACCGTGATGAGCATCGGCCACCATGGCTTGGGCTTCTGCAACAGTGTCGGGTGATGTTATAAATCCATATACCAAACCTAAAAATCCAACGACCATCAAAATGATGGAGAAGTTTCTTAATTTATTTGTAAAAGTGTACATACCGTTTTCCAATAAATTATTTAATTAGGTTTTTTCTCAACTCCATGACGTGTTGGGCAATCTGCCATCGTTCAATGGCGTTGACTTGTCCAGCATGGGATCCCATAGCATTTCTGCCGTACATCAAAACATGGTAGATACTCCCTGGAGTAATGTCCCTATCGGCATAGTTGGGCACGCCCAAATATTTTTCTCTGGTCATCAGTATCCCTTGACCATCGCCTTTGTTGCCATGACATACTGCACAATAAATGCCGTATAGTTCCTTGCCTTGTTTGGCATTTTCTGCATTGAGGGCTATAGGAGACTTCAATGCTGCCTTGGCAGCTTCATATCCTTCGTTACTGTCTGGATAATCATAGGGAATCCACCCGCGATTGATCGAACCCTCCACAGGAAGTTGTGCTTCAATACCGTTAGCAAAAGCATCAGAATCTGCATAGGTTTCATAGCCTACGGGTTCATACATATTTGGGAAATACTGGTAGTTGGGCTTGGACGGGTTAAAACAGGACTGCAAGCTCAACAGCAATAGTACAAGCAACCCAAAAGAAGTAGTTCTATTCATGATCGCTCTTTTTTTCAATGGTTGTAATATCAATGGCACCTGTTTCTTTTAAAAGTGCGTTGAGCTCTTTTTCATTGTCGAGTAACTCAATTTCGACCAAAAATTTGTCGTCAGTGGTCAAAGGGTTAGGATTTTCGGCTTCCTTAAAAGGCCACAATCGACTCCTCAAATAAAAGGTAATCACCATCAAGTGGGCAGCAAAAAATACCGTCATCTCAAACATAATCGGTACAAAAGCAGGCATGTTTTCCAGATAGGAAAAGCTGGGTTTTCCACCGATGTTCTGCGGCCAGTCTTCGATCATGATATAATTCATCATCAACACCGCTACGGAAAAACCAATGCATCCATAAATAAAAGCCATGATGGAAATACGGGTATCGGCCAATCCAAGGGCTTTGTCCAAACCATGAACAGGAAAAGGTGTGTAGACCTCTTCGATATGGTGCTTTTTTTCACGGATCGATTTTACTGCAGACAACAAAGTGTCGTCGTCGTCGTATAAAGCGTGTATTACTTGATTACTGCTCATTCGCCGTCTCTTAATTTTTTATATTTCTCTCCAGAAGATTTCAAGATCGTTTTTACTTCCGCCTGAGCAATCACGGGGAAGGTTCTGGAATAGAGTAAAAACAATACAAAGAAAAATCCAATGGTTCCTATGAAAATTCCTATATCGACAAAAGTGGGGGAGAACATCGTCCATGAAGAAGGGAGGTAATCCCTGTGCAATGAAGTCACAATGATTACGAATCTTTCAAACCACATACCAATGTTCACCACAATAGAGATGATAAAGGAAAAGACTATACTGGTTCTCAATTTTTTAAACCACATGAACTGTGGAGAAAACACATTACAGGTCATCATCGACCAGTAGGCCCACCAGTAGGGTCCTGTCGCTCTGTTGAGGAAGGCATACTGTTCGTATTCAACCCCAGAGTACCAAGCGATGAACAATTCGGTAATGTAGGCAACACCCACAATAGAACCAGTAATCATGATGACTATGTTCATCAACTCTATGTGTTGTACGGTAATATAATCTTCCAAATG
>DGPN01000017.1 GCA_002390455.1 Flavobacteriaceae bacterium UBA4439
TAGGACATATAATAATATTTTTTTAACAATTTTGTTATGCACGCATAGTATTTTTTTAATAGATTTGTTAAAAACCAAATAATGCAATACAGAATAAAAAATGTTGCCGTTTTAGGCTCCGGTGTAATGGGCTCCGGAATAGCATGCCAATTGGCCAATGTAGGGCTACAAGTATTGATGCTAGACATTTTACCCAAGGGAACATCAGACCCTAAACCAAACAGAAACAGTGTGGCCCAAAATGCACTGAATTTCGCCATCAAATCTAAACCTGCTCCCCTCTACAAAAAAGAATATGCCAGTAGAATTAAGGTAGGAAATCTTGAAGATGATTTTGAAAAAATAAAAGAAGCCGATTGGATTATAGAAGTAGTCGTAGAGCGATTGGACATCAAACAGCAGATTTTTGAAAAAGTTGAAAAATTCAGAAAACCAGGTAGTATAGTTAGTTCCAACACTTCCAGCATACCCATCTCCCAATTGTCTCAAGGGAGATCGGAAGAATTCAAAAAACATTTTTGTGGCACCCACTTTTTCAATCCACCTCGATACCTCAGGTTACTTGAAATTATCCCCATTGCCGAGACAGAACCCGAATTGATAGATTTCTTTATGCACTTTGGAGAAATTAACTTGGGGAAACAAACCGTTTTATGCAAGGACACCCCTGCTTTTATTGCCAATCGAATTGGTGTTATGTCTGGAGTAAAAGTATTTGATTTGACACAGCAATACGATCTCACTATTGAGGAGGTCGATGCCTTGACTGGGGCACTTATCGGGAGGCCCAATACAGGAACTTATCGATTGCAGGATTTGGTTGGTTTGGACACCGGTGAAAAAGTTACCCAATTTGTAATGAACAATGTCCAAAACGATTCCTTTTTTGAAACCTTAGGCAAAGCACCTGAAACAAAATTTATGACCTTCCTTTTGGAAAATAACTTTTTGGGGAACAAAACAGGAAAAGGCTTTTACCACAAAACCGATCAAAAAGATCAAAATGGTAGAACCATCATCAACGCCTTGGATCTCAAAACACTGGAATACAAGCCAAGTATCCGCCCCAAAAACCCTATCCTCAAGGAGGCCAAAGCCATCGAAAATATGCATAAACGAATGCTTTTTTTGATGGATAAAGACGGGAAAGAGAGTCTATTCCTCAAGGATTATTTCGCATCAATTTTTGCGTATGCCGCCCAACGTGTACCCGAAATTTCGGATCAATACTATCCGGTAGATGATGCTATGAGGGCAGGTTATGTTTGGGATTTTGGTCCGTTTGAATACTGGGATTTAATCGGTTTCCAGAACGGTGTTGAGATGATCGAAGCGGCTGGTGATAAAGTTCCCGATTGGATTAAGCAAATGCAAAAAGCCGGAGCCGATCAATTTTACAAATACGAAAAAGGAGAAAAAAAATATTTTGACTTAGACAGTCAGACCTACAAAACAGTTCCTGGATCGGATGCCTTTATTATTTTGGAAAGCTTCCGTGAAAATACACCTCTCATCAAAAACAGTGAATGTTCAGTTCACGATATTGGCGATGGGGTGATGTGTTTGGAATTTCAAAGCAAAAGCAACGCCATAGGCGAGGGCATAGGAAAAGCATTGGCCGAAGCGGTTGACAAAGCCGAAAGAGAGGGCTGGAATGGTTTAGTAATTGGCAACAACGCCAAACAATTCAGTGTAGGCGCCAACTTGATGAACATCGGGATGCTCGCCATGCAAAAACAATTTGATACCCTAGATCAAATGGTGGCCGATTTCCAATCGGTTAACATGCGTATCAGAACCTCAAAAATCCCAGTGGTAGTTGCCACTCAAGGCTATGTATTTGGGGGAGGTTGCGAAATCACCATGCATTGTGATGCCGCGATAGCGGCAGCAGAGTCCTACATAGGGCTGGTAGAAGTTGGGGTAGGTCTAATCCCAGGCGGAGGAGGAAGTAAAGAATTTGCCTTAAGACTCTCAGATGGTTTTTACCAAGGAGATGTTCAAATGCCCATGTTGATCGACCACTTTAAATCCATCGCAACAGCAGCTGTTTCCACTTCGGCCTCTGAAGCTTTTGATCTGCATTATCTTTTGGAAAACCGTGACACCATTTCTTATAACCTTCAAAGAAATATTGGTTTGGCCAAAGAAAAAGTACTGGAGCTTGCCAAAGATTATATCCCTCCGTCTCCAAGAGAAGATATTGAAGTATTGGGAAGAGGCGGATTGGGAGTACTCTACTCTGCCATCAACGAATATCGATTGGGTAAATTCATGTCTGAGTACGATGAGGAAATTGCTCGTAAATTGGCATATGTAATGTGTGGGGGTGACTTGACCAGTTCGCAAAAAGTAAGTGAACAATATTTGCTCGATATCGAACGCGAGGCCTTCATGAGCCTATTGGGAAATCAAAAAACCCTTGACAGAATACAATATTTATTAATGAACAACAAGCCCCTAAGAAACTAAAGATATGGAAGCATACATTGTAAAAGGATATAGAACTGCAGTAGGAAAAGCCAAAAAAGGGGGGTTTAAAAACTACCGATCTGACGATATGGCCGTTGATGTTTTAAAGCACCTGGTCGCTCAAGTACCTGCTTTGGACCCCACCACCGTGGATGATGTCATTGTAGGTTGTGCCAATCCCGAGGGAGAGCAAGGTTTACAGGTAGGTCGGCTTATTTCCGCCAGAGCATTGGGTATAGAAGTCCCCGGCATCACCATTAACCGCTATTGTGCCTCAGGTTTGGAAGCCATTGCCATGGCAGTTGCCAAAATTAAAGCGGGAATGGGACACATCTATATTGCTGGAGGTACGGAGAGCATGAGCCTTATTCCCATGACAGGATATAAGCTGTCTCCCAGCTATAAAGCCAACATAGAAAATATCAATTACCACGTCAGTATGGGAGCCACTGCAGAAGCAGTAGCTGAAAAATTCAACATCAGCCGTGAGGCAGCAGATGCTTTTTCTTTTGCTTCCCATCAAAAGGCTGCCCATGCCATAGACCAGGGGTATTTTGAAGATGAAATTGTACCCATTACGGTAGAAGATGTATCTGTCAAAGAGGGCAAAAAAGTCAGTAGCTCTCACACCGTTTCGGTTGATGAAGGCGTTAGAAGAGATACCACCATTGAAGGGCTGTCCAAATTAAGGGCGGTTTTCAAACAAGGGGGTATTATCACTGCTGGCAATGCTTCACAAACTTCCGATGGAGCTGCCTTTACCTTGGTGATGAGCGAAGAAAAAGTTAAGGCATTGGGCTTAGCCCCCCAAGCCCGAATGGCTGCCTGTTCGGTGGGAGGGGTAGATCCACTCTACATGGGTATTGGACCCTGTGAAGCCATTCCTAAAGCCTTGCAACAAGCGGGCTTAAAATTGTCCGATATTGAGCAAACAGAGCTCAACGAAGCCTTTGCTGCTCAAGCCCTGGCCGTCATTCAAGAAAGTGGTCTAGATCCCGATACGGTCAACGTCAACGGAGGTGCTGTGGCCATGGGTCACCCTCTCGGTTGTACCGGAGCCAAGCTCACCATTCAATTGTTGAATGAAATGCAACGCCGCAATCAGAAATATGGTATGGTTACTGCCTGTGTTGGCGGAGGTCAAGGCATTGCTGGGGTTTTTGAAAGACTATAGTTTATACTTTTTTAACCACATAAGTTACCACCCCCCAGATGATCAATTCGTTGTCTTCGGTTACCTTGATGGGTTTGTATTTTGAGTTTTCAGGCATCAGATAAATACAGTCTTGTTCTACTTTTAGGCGTTTTACGGTGAATTCACCGTCGATAAAACACACGGCTATTTTATTGTCTTGAGGTTCCAAACTGCGGTCGATGACCAACAAGTCCCCATCGTCCAATCCAGCCCCTTGCATGGATTCCCCCGATACCCGGGCGTAGAAAGTTGCCTCCTCATTCTTGACCACTTCGCGGTCAATACTGATGCGCAATTCCTTAAAATCATCGGCAGGAGAAGGGAAACCGGCCGAAATCCCTTCTTGCGCCAAAAAAGAAGATTTTCCCAATTCTTGATCGGGTTGAAAAAAGATAATTTTGTCCTTTTTATCGCTCATTTTACGCTGATGATTTCATTGATTTCTGTGGTAAATCGGTTGGAAAGATGCTCTCGTTTCATCTTCCAAGTTTGTTTTAAATCCTGACTGGCCAGTTTCATTCGGTGTGGGCCATAACGACGGTGAATTTTATCTAAGGTTTGCATCAATGCCGTATGTTTTGCTGTATCCTGTTCGAACAAAGTGATTTGTCTAGAAGAAGAAGGCGTTAGCCCTAGCAATATGACCCCTGCTTTTTTGTATTCAATTCCCGGTTTGAAAATGCTCCTCAATCCCATCAAAGCATAACGATTCAATACGAAATTGGAATCTGTGGCATGGGGTAGGGTGAGGGTGCAGCCATTGCGGTATTGTGTAGCGTTGGGATCAAAGGGATTACTTCTTACAAAAACGTGAAGGGCAGTAGCACAGCTTTTTTGTTTTCGCAGTTTTTCGGCCCCCAAGAGGGTGTAGGTGGTAATGCGTTCTTCAAGACTATTATATATATTTAATAAATTTTTAAAACTTCGAGTGACAGCAATGGATTTCTTTGCAGGGGTCACTTCCTCCAATTGTATAGAAGGAACGCCTTCTAAGTCTCTTTTCAACCGCAGTCCCAATATGCTCATTTGTTTTTTAACCCATTCGTCTGGTAAATTCACAAAATCCAAAGCAGTTTTTATTTGCATGGCCTGAAGTCGTTTGGCGTGTTGCCTGCCCACGCCCCAAACATCTTCTATGGGAGTCCATTTCAGTGCTTTTAATCGCTTTTCGTCACTGTCGATACAGTAAACGCCTTGGGTTCTTTTGTCAAATTTTTTGGCAATTTTGTTGGCAATTTTGGCCAAAGCTTTGGAAGGAGCCAGTCCCACCGATACGGGGATTCCAGTCCATTTCCGTACTTGCTTTCGCATTTTTAGGCCCTTTGCATTGAGGTCAAAATAATCAAAGCCTTCGAACTTTAAAAAGGCTTCATCTATGCTGTATATTTCCACATTGGGGGTGTAGGTTTCCAAGATTTTCATCACCCGATGGCTCATATCTCCATAAAGGGGGTAGTTGGAAGAAAAAACCCTGATATTATGCTTTTTGAATTCGTTTCTAAATTTGAAGGCAGGAGCTCCCATAGGAATCCCGAGCGCTTTGGCTTCATTGCTCCTGGCAATCACACAACCATCATTATTGGAAAGGATCACCACCGCCTTGCCCTCATACTGAGGTTGGAAAACCCGTTCGCAGGAAGCGTAAAAATTATTGCAATCAATTAAAGCAAACATCTGTAAAATCAAATTTTGAAAGGGATGGCCGTGCCAACAGCCTTGATTTTTAAACTAAAACAACTCCGTCGTCAACACCGATCCAATACAAACTTAATAAGAATTCGATTGTTTTACAGACAAAATCGAACCTCTTTGGGCAAAAATTGTAATTTTGTTTTAAGGATTAGTAGTAATATGATTTAATGGACAAATTTTCATTTTTAAATTCGGCTCACACCGCCTATTTTGCCGAATTATACGACCAATACCTGCAAAATCCGGACGCTGTAGAACCCAGTTGGAGAGCCTTCTTTCAAGGCTTTGATTTTGGGATGGAGCACGGAGAATGGCCCGCAGAGGTCACAGAGGTAGAAGTACCCGAGTCAGTCAAGAAAGAATTTCAGGTGGTAAAGCTTATCGAAGGCTACCGTACCCGTGGTCACCTGTTTACCAAAACCAACCCCGTTCGGAACAGAAGAAGCTACACTCCCGATTTGACAGTAGAAAACTTTGGATTGTCTCAAGAGGATTTGCCTACCGTTTTCAACGCTGGAGCCATAGTAGGCATTGGTCCCAGTACCTTGTCCACCATCATCGAACATCTTCAAAGAACCTATTGCGAATCCATTGGAGTAGAATACATGTATGTGAGGAATGTGGAGAAAAAAGATTGGATCAGGGATCGATTACACAAAAATCAAAACCATCCAAATTTTAGCCCACAACAAAAGAAAGACATCCTCAATAAATTGAATCAAGCGGTTAGCTTTGAAAACTTTTTGCATACCAAATACGTCGGGCAAAAGCGATTTTCCCTAGAAGGTGGCGAGTCACTGATTCCAGCTTTGGACGCCTTGGTAATGGCTGCCGACGCCAGAGGAGTGGAAGAGTTTATTATGGGAATGGCCCACCGAGGAAGACTCAATACTTTGACCAATATATTCGGAAAATCTCCAAAAGATATCTTTAGCGAGTTCGACGGAAAAGACTACGATGAGGTGGTTTTTGATGGTGATGTCAAGTACCATATGGGTTGGACTGCAAAGATTGACCCCAACAACAACGGAAAAAACATCAACATCAACTTAGCACCCAATCCCTCCCATCTGGAAACCGTAGGGGCAGTTGTTGAGGGAATTACCAGAGCCAAGTTGGACAACAAATTCAAAGGTGATACCTCAAAAGTATTACCTATTATTGTTCATGGTGATGCGGCTATTGCTGGACAAGGGATTGCCTACGAAATTGTTCAGATGGCCCGACTGAAGGGGTATTCCACTGGAGGAACCATCCACATAGTGGTCAATAATCAAATAGGGTTCACCACCAATTACCTCGATGCTCGATCCAGTACCTATTGTACGGATGTGGGAAAAGTAACCCTGTCACCTGTGATGCACGTCAACGCTGACGATGTAGAGGCAGTCGTCCACTCCGTATTGTTCGCCCTTGACTATAGAATGCACTTTAATGCCGATGTTTTTATTGACCTTTTGGGATATCGTAAATACGGACACAACGAAGGTGATGAGCCGAGATTCACTCAACCCAAGCTTTACAAGACCATTTCAGCCCACAAAAATCCAAGGGACATCTATGCCGATAAGCTTATTGCTCAAGGCATTATTGACCAGACCTATGTCAAAAAAGAGGAGGAGGCCTATAAATCCAAGTTAGAACAAAACCTCCAAGTTTCCAGAACTGAGGAGACTACTGTTATTACTCCTTTTATGGAGGACGAATGGATTGGGTACAATAGAGTCGATGAAAAAGGGATGCATCCCGAAATACCCACTGCGGTTAATTTAGACGCTTTGTCTGTAGTGGCCAAAACCATTTCCAATGTACCCCCAGATAAAAAGTTTTTGAGAAAGATTGAACGCTTGATCACCGAAAGAAACAAAATGTTTTTTGAAACCGATAGGCTGGATTGGGCCATGGGAGAACTCCTAGCCTACGGAACCTTACTCAAAGAAGGTTATAATGTGAGGCTTTCTGGTCAAGATGTTGAAAGGGGAACTTTTTCACATCGACATGCCATACTTAAAGCAGAATCATCTGAAGAGGAAGTCATCCTTCTCAACGATATTAATCCACTCGATCAAGGAAAATTCACTGTATATAATTCTTTACTATCAGAATACGGGGTTTTGGGCTTCGACTATGGTTATGCGATGGCCAGTCCAAATACTTTGACCATTTGGGAAGCTCAGTTTGGTGACTTTTCCAATGGTGCCCAGATCATGATCGACCAATATATTTCGGCAGCAGAGGATAAGTGGAAAACTCAAAATGGAATTGTGATGCTCTTGCCACACGGTTATGAAGGACAAGGTGCAGAACATTCCTCAGCCCGAATGGAGCGTTATTTACAATTGTGTGCCAAAGACAATATGTTTGTGACCAATTGTACCACCCCCGCCAACTTTTTCCATTTGCTAAGAAGACAAATGAAAAGTAATTTTAGAAAGCCTTTGATTGTTTTTACTCCCAAAAGCTTACTGCGACATCCAAAAGCCGTTTCAAAAGTTAAAGATTTGACTACAGGAGTTTTTCAAAGGGTCATTGCGGACGACGAGGTGAAGGCCAAACAAGCCAAAACATTGGTTTTTTGTTCCGGAAAATTCTACTATGACTTGATTGATGCCCGAGTCGATAAGGATAGAATGGATGTAGCCATTGTTAGAGTGGAACAATTATTTCCCCTGCCTCAAGAAGAAATTCAAGCCCAGATTCAGCACTATCCCAATATAGAGGAGGTGGTTTGGGCTCAAGAGGAACCTCGTAATATGGGTGCCTGGGGCTATTTGTTACTTCATCTGCCCGAAGCCCAACAAATGAGACCCGCTACTAGAAGATATTATGGTTCTCCTGCGGCGGGTAGTGCAGCAAGGTTCAAAAATAGACATCAACAAGTGATCGACTATGTCTTTGATGCTACTAAGAATAATTTCTTAAAATAGGCCTAATTTATAATAACATATATGATCCATTATTTTACTTCCATAAAATATAGTATTCTAATAAAATCTTTTTAACCCATAACACGAACATAATGAATAAGGTTTTGATAATTTTTTTAATCTGTCACTTGCTGACTTCTTGTATCAATGATAACAAAAATCAAAATGACAAAGGATTAGATATCACCATCTCCAAAGAAAAAATTGATTTTTTGGGGATCACCAATGTTGATAAACTCAGTGCTGCTTCAAAAAGAGCATTAAAGTGGTCCGATCAACAGTTGTACAACAACGACTGGTATTTCGAATACAATCTTTTCGATTTAAAAGGTGATTTGGCTTTTCAGGAAGGCGTAGTGCGAAGAGATCCCAGTGCCCTGATAAAGCATGAAGGAAAATATTATACCTGGTACACCAAAAGTGTGGGAAAGACCGATGGGTTTGAAGGAGATATTGAAAATGATAAAGTTTTTCCGTGGGACAGATCAGACATATGGTTTGCTACTTCTCCAGATGGTCACACATGGAAAGAGCAAGGTATTGCTGTATCAAGAGGAACTCCTGGTTCTTTTGACGATAGGTCTGTATTCACGACTGAGATCTTGGTTCACGATGGAATTTATTAT
>DGPN01000055.1:0-5889 GCA_002390455.1 Flavobacteriaceae bacterium UBA4439
AATTTTGAATATAACATTTGTTAACCCAGCGTTTGATAATTGAATTGCATCAGCACCCACTGATGGCCAGGTATAGAATTCTGATCCACTGGTTAAAATTTGATTTCCTCCATCATCTGTCGTTATAACTCCCGTAATTGTTTTTGAAAACACATTTGCTCCTGAACCTAGAGCGGTAATTTCAAGAGTATTGGTAGTTGTTAGTGTTAAAGTTGTAGACCCAGNNTTCTAATCTAAATCTTAATTCAAAAGTTGGGATTGCTCCCTGACAAAAATCGGCAAGTGGAGCAAGATTTGTGTTGACTCGCACTTCGTCAAACTCAAGGTCAGTTGTTTGTGCCCATGAATAATTACATATCAATAGACAAAATGTGCAAAAAAAATTAAAAACTTTTTTAAATCCCACCACAGAAATTATACAATTCTATATGATAACGACCAATATTAAAATATATTGTTAATTTAATGTTTGATCTTTTCTTACTTTTTTTTATAAATTTACGAAATACTATTCCATTCAAGTTAATGTCATTAATTAAATATAATCTATACAGTAAAATTTTAATAATCATATTAGTTTTTTTTTCCTGTAAAGCTGATCATTCTTGGAAAAATATAGATCAAATTGATGTTGTAAGAACACCCAGAGATTCAACATATTTATTTAATTCTAATCCTTATAGCGGTACTATAAAAAAAATAAATTCTTCTAATATTAAAATACTAGTTTTTAATACTATAAAAGGTAAATTAAATGGAGTTTTTACTGAATATTATCTTAATGGAAATAAGAAGATTGAAAGGAATTATAAAAATGGTACTTTAAATGGAAAATATACTAGTTACTTCAAGAATAGCCAGGAAAAAGAGAGTTATAATTATGATATGGGTTTGATTAATGGCGAAAGAAAAAGTTACTGGATTAATGGCGCAATAAAACAATCATCTTTTTTTAAATCAGGTGTTTTATCTGGTGAATCTAATTTCTATTATTCAAGCTCTCAACTTCGTAAGAAAATTTCATTTGATTTATATGGTAATAGAGATGGTGTTTGGTTAGAATATTATTCCAATGGAAAAATAAAAGAAAAAATTGAATATGAATCAGGAATAATTACGGTCCCTATCATAAAATATGATATTAATGGAGAAATTATAAAATAATAAAGACATGAATAAATCCTTTATATTTTTTATTTATATAATTTCTCCATTAATGTCATGTAATTATGATAATGAAATAAAATTTCAAAATAACATCTACCAAGAAGATTATTTAAATGGTAATTGGGAATTAGTAAAAATAGGTGCTATCAATGAGAAAAAAAACATCATGTTTGATGTTGATTCTAACAGTTCCAATTTTAAAAAATTAAAAATCAATACCGATAAAATGATTTTTCATTTAACATCATCTCCTGTGAAAAATAGGGAATATGCCTCAAGAATTTTAATCGATAGGGATACTATCAAAATAACTATTGGGACAACAACAGCTGATAATTTTTTAAAAATTCTCGTTAAGGAGAAAATCAATTATAAATTATCAGACGATTTAAAATACCTCAAGTTGATTTACAGTTCGGATAATTCTATTATGATTTTTAAAAAAGGCCTCACAAAAACAAGTCTATAAGGCCTCAACTAAATAAAACCAAATAATTGTAACTAAAAGCAATATTTATTCTCCTTGATAACCTTGTCTGCAATGCTATTTTTCAAACCAATTACATTGGGAAGTTTAGCATATAGACACAAGCTTTGTACACTTTTGAGCATATTAACTTGCGCGTCACCCTCTGCTATATTTCCAATCGTTTCTTTCGATTTTTTGATTACGGTTTCTGTAGCTTCAAAAACATAAAGTTTGGTCATGTCCGCTTGATACTTGATGTCTAAACCTTTGTTGAAGTTTTTGATCGTTCTTAGGATTGCTGATTCAGCAAAATATATTTCAATCATCATATCCGATAAGCCCATTAGTATTTGCTGGTGTTTATCCAATTCCTGACCATATTTCTGAAAAGCTGTACCCGCGAGCATTAAGAAAACCTTTTTTAGATCTTTAATTTTTTGCAATTCCTCCGAAAGAATTTGATCTTGATCTATTTTATCTTCGACGCCTCCACTTGACAATTCACTTGCTACCCCCATAACGGCACTCATCAAGTCCAATTCTCCTTTCATTGATTTTTTGAAAAGCATACCCACAGCGAGCATTCTGTTAATCTCATTGGTTCCTTCATAAATTCTTCCAATACGGGCATCCCTCCATGCTGATTCCATCGGAGTATCGGCCGAAAATCCCATTCCTCCAAAGATTTGGATACCGTCATCAGCACAATTCTGTATGTCCTCAGAGGTTCCTACTTTGATCATAGAACATTCGATGGCAAATTCTTCCACACCTTTCAACTCGGCTTGATGATGATTCAATCCCTCGCTATGTAAGCTGTTGATTTTTAATTCTATGTCGTGGGCAGCTCGGTAATTAGCTGATTCTGCGGCATAGCAGGAAGTGGCCATTCTTGCAATTTTTTCTTTAATTGCCCCAAATTGGGCAATGGGTGTTTTGAATTGAACCCTTTCGTTGGCGTATTGCACAGCATTGCTAATCACCCTTCTTTGAGCATCCAAGCAGGCAGCACCCAATTTGATACGCCCCACATTTAGTGCATTCATCGCAATTTTAAATCCATGTCCCCTTTCAGCCAACATATGATCAAGAGGCACTTTTGTTTCATTGAAAAACACTTGTCGGGTTGAGGAGGCGTGGATGCCTAGTTTTTTTTCTTCATCACCCATAGTGATTCCATTCTCAGGGTCATTGGGAACGATGAATCCTGTGATGTTTTTATCGTCTTCGATTCGAGCAAATACAATGAAAACATTGGCAAATCCAGCATTCGAAATCCACATTTTTTGTCCCGATATCAAATAATGACTACCATCTTCTGACATTACTGCCTTGGTCTTTCCTGAATTAGCATCCGAACCAGCTCCTGGTTCGGTGAGGCAATAAGACCCAAACCATTCTCCTGAGGCCAGTTTAGGAACATATTTTTGTTTTTGTTCTTCGGTTCCATACAATGCGATGGGCATGGTCCCAATTCCTGTATGAGCTCCAAAAGCTGTTGAAAAAGATCCTGTGGCACCTGAGATATAATCACACACCAACATAGTAGATACAAAGCCCATTCCCATTCCACCATAATTTTCAGGAACCGAAACCCCCAAAAAACCAAGTACTCCTGCCTTTTCCATACAGGACTTGGTGAATTCATAGTCTTTATTTTCAAATCGCTCTTTGTGGGGCCATACTTCACGATCAATAAACTCTTGAACACTCTCCCTCATCATGATTTGTTCCTCCGAAAAATCCTCTGGAGTAAAAATGTCTTCTGGGCTAGTGTCTTTGATGATGAACTCACCTCCTCTGATTAATTGTTTTGTTTCAGTTTCCATAAGTGATTGGGATTTAATTGATTAAAAAATGTTCAAACTTTTTACTTTCCTGCATTACACAATTTGTTACCTCAAAAAAATGTTTGATTTGAATGTCTGATAATTTTTCTTCTAAAATTTGATTAAAATTCAAGACTACCGATCGAGAGTCGTCCCTTTTTTCTTTTCCATAGCGCGTCAAAAAGATCAAAACACTTCGACCATCTGAAGGATTAGCCAAGCGTTGGATCAATTTTTTTTCTTCCATACTGTTCAACAAACGGGATAAACTTGTGGGTTCCATCCCTAGTTTTGGTCCCAGTGCGGTAGAAGGGGTGCCCTCAGCTTCAATATTCAATAGCGCAAACCCCATTGCCATTGTTGAATCAAATTTAGAAGCTTCCCTGTTGTACATTTTACTTACGGCATTCCACGTTGATCGTAATACAGCGTCAATTGTTTTCTTTTTCATTGATTTAATTATCAAAACAAACTTAATGAAAAATATTATGCATGCATAATAAAATAATCAAAAAAAAACTAAGAGTAGATTTCATCAACAAGATTTTGGTATTTTTCCTGTACTATTTTTCGCTTAACCTTCATAGTAGGGGTAAGGTGTCCTGCCTCTATAGACCATATTTCTGGGGTCAATCGAATCTCTTTTACCTGTTCCCATTTCCCGAACTTGTGATCGTGCAATCTGATTTCGTTATTGATTTTTTCAAACAACAGTTCGTTTTTACACAATGATTCAGGATCATCCTTACAAGAAACGCCTTGTTCATCAAGCCAGATTTTGGCCTGCTCAAAAGAAGGTTGGATCAGTGCCGAAGCCCTATTTTTTCCTTCACCTACCACCATAATTTGTTCAATTAAAAGGGATTGTTTCAGTTGGCTTTCGATTACCTGAGGGGCTATATATTTACCTCCCGAGGTTTTGAACATCTGTTTTTTTCGATCGGTAATTTTCAGAAAACCATCTTTGTCGAGAGCACCGATATCTCCCGTTTTAAAATAATCCCCTTCCATCACAGCACTGGTTTGATCAGGGGCTTTGAAATATCCTTTCATTACATTTGGGCCTTTACAGAGAATTTCGCCATCGTCGGCTATAACTACTTCTATACCGTCGATTATTTTCCCAACTGTTCCTATTTTCAAACCACCATTCCTCAAATCATTTACAGAAATTGCTGGAGAGGTTTCTGTTAAACCATAGGCCTCGGCAATGGTCATGCCTGCAGCACTAAACACTCTGGCCAATCGGGATTGAAGAGGCGCACTTCCAGAACAGATGATTTCCAAATTTCCACCCAACGCCTTTTTCCATTTTGATAAAATTAGTTTATAGGCGATCCAATGTTTGATATTGTAAACAATATTGGATTTATCATTGGGGTCATACTTTAGCCCCACCTCAACAGCCCAATAAAACAAGGTTTTTTTCAAGCCTGCCAATTCATTTCCCTTGGCGTAAATCTTATCATAAACCTTTTCCAATAGTCTCGGAACTGCGGTCATAAAGTTCGGCTTTACCTCATTTAAGTTTTCACTGATCGTTTCTAAAGATTCGGCAAAATATACTGAGATACTATTGTATAGATAGCCATAGATAAACGTCCTTTCAAAAATATGGCAGAGGGGAAGGAAACTCAATGCTTTTTGGTTTCTGTTTTCAAAAGGAAACCTCCTTGTAGCAGAGATTACATTGGAAACAATGTTTCCATGACTCAGCATTACCCCTTTGGGAACCCCTGTGGTTCCAGAAGTATAAATGATGGTAGCAATAGAATCGGATTCAACATTTGATTTGGTCTTCTCTAGCTTTTTTTCATTCCAAGCTCTTTTTCCAACTCCGATCAAATCCGACCAGTTTTTACAGCCTTCGATTTTGTCAAAAGCATAGAGATCCCTTAGGCCTTTAACTTCCGATTTGATCGAAAATACTTTATCATAAATCTCCTGATCTGAAACAAAACAATATATACTCTCAGAATGGTTGAGAATATATTTGTAATCATCTGAGCTGATGTTGGGATAGAGGGGAACCGAAATGGCTCCTGCTTGGAGAATGGCCATATCCATGATCGACCACTCTGACCTATTGGTGGTTGAAATCAAAGCAATTTTATCCTGAGGTTTAACCCCCATTTCAATCAAGGCAGCACTAATTAGGTTGACAGATTCATAATATTTTTGGGTGGAGAGGGATTTCCACTTCCCATTCCTCTTGTCACTCAGACATTTGTCAAGAGGATGGACTTCCACCTGTATACTTAAAATATCAAAAATCCTTGAAGGTTTCATGCTTAACTTTGCTCCTAAAGTAGCGAAATTTAATAAATAAAATTCACTTTGTCGTTAAAGACAAAGTAGTACCCCAAAAGAACAGAGCGAGAATAGGTTTTAGAGAGGAAAAAGAAGAATAAAGAGCTGTTGCTA
>DGPN01000055.1:5981-31103 GCA_002390455.1 Flavobacteriaceae bacterium UBA4439
GTAGAACGCTCGAGGTGGGGCATCATCACCAAGTGTCTTCCGTCTTCGCTACACAACATAGCAGCATTATAATCAGAGCCGTTGGGATTGGCCGGGTAAACTGACTGATGATATTTTGCGGGAATTTGATATTGTGACTCATCCATGGGTAAGTGAAATTTTCCCTCACCGTGAGCGGCCCAAATTCCTAAGCTGGTGTTCTCCAATCCCTTTAACATCACCGAGGAAGAAGGACTAATATTTACAGCAGTAAATTGACATTCAAATTTTCCCGAATCATTGTGATGCATTTTTGGAAGTTCTTCATGCGAAGGGGTAATCATACCCAATTCAACAAACAACTGACATCCATTACAGACCCCGATGGAGAGGGTGTCTGCTCTGGCAAAAAAATCATCCAAACTTTTCTTGGCTTTGGGGTTGTAGAGAAAAGCACCAGCCCATCCTTTGGCAGAGCCCAATACATCAGAGTTGGAGAATCCACCCACCGCTGCTATAAATTGAAATTCCTCCAGTGTTTTCCTTCCCTCAATCAGATCGGTCATGTGAATATCATAAACCTCAAACCCTACCGAATGCATAGCATACGCTATTTCTCTTTCAGAATTGCTCCCCTTTTCTCTAATGATGGCCGCTTTAATTTTTCGGTTATGAGTAGGAGCTATTTTTCCATCAAAGGATGAAGGAAAAACAAATTTTAGCGCGCTTGACTTGTAGTTTTCAAATCGTTCTGCTGCACATTGATTTTGATTTGCATCCATTGTTGCTGAGGTAGAAAACCATACATCGCGATATTGGGCGACATCCAAGTCCACCTGATCCTGATTGTTTTGAGCTTTGAACCTCCCTGTAGCTGTTACCGACCCGATTGAATGACAATCAATACCGTGGGAGCTAAAATGGGAGGTAAGATCCATTTCGCTTTGCAGCACCCAACCAGAATTTTCTGCAAAGAGCAGGGCCGTTGTATCCTTTTCCATCAATGATGTCAAATCGATTTCCATTCCCACCCCTAGAGTAGGAAAGCACATTTCCAACAAACTAGTAATCAATCCACCAGATGAAACATCATGTCCAGATATGATTTTTTCATCCAAGATCAATTCTTGAAGGACATTGAATGCCTTTTTAAAAATACCAACATCGGCAATACCAGGTGCTTCAGAACCTATTTTATTGAATATTTGACCCAAAGAGGATCCGCCCAAGACGTGTTTTTCTGAGGATAAATTAATATAAAACAGCTTCCCTCTGTTGGCAAGGGATACAGGGGTTACGACTTTTTTAATGTCCTCACATTGTCCGGCGGAAGAAATGATGACCGTCCCTGGAGCCAAAACATCACCCTCTTTATATTTTTGTTTCATCGACAAGGAATCCTTACCTGTAGGAATATTAATTCCCAGATCAATAGCAAAGTCGGAACATGCTTTTACGGCATCATACAATCGATCATTTTCTCCAGGATTATTGCAAGGCCACATCCAGTTGGCCGATAGACTGACCGACTTTAGTCCCTCTGACAACGGAGCCCATACAATATTGGTCAATGACTCTGCAATGGCATTGATACTTCCCTTGGCAGGATCTATCAGTCCTATCACAGGAGCATGACCTATAGCGGTAGCCACCCCTTGTTTTCCCTTGTAGTCCAAAGCCATTACCCCACAATTGCTCAAAGGCAATTGTAATTCGCCCACCGTTTGTTGCTGAGCCACACGACCGGTTACACATCGATCTACCTTATTGGTAAGCCAATCTTTGCAGGCCACTGCTTCCAAAAGGAGTACATCTTTTAGATAAGATTCAAGGTGGGAGAAATTATAGGAAGGATTATCGAACTCCTGTTTTTTCTTTTCATCCAAAAGGGTGGTCTTAGGTGCATCTCCAAATAAAGCGTCAATAGCAAGATCGATAGGCTTTTCACCATTTACTTCATTGACAAAAGTAAAGTGTTGGTCTCCGGTTACCTTACCAACAATATAGAAAGGTGCTCTTTCACGTTGGGCAATCGTTTCCAGTAAACGGGCATTTTTCTCAGACAGAATCAGTCCCATGCGCTCCTGAGATTCGTTTCCGATTATCTCCTTGGCCGAGAGGGTAGGGTCGCCCAGTGGAAGTCGATTGATATGTATTTCACCTCCAGTGTCTTCCACTAATTCTGAAAGGCAATTCAGATGGCCTCCGGCTCCGTGATCGTGAATGGAAATAATAGGATTTTTAGCACTTTCCACCAATGCACGGATGGCATTGGCAACCCTTTTTTGCATTTCAGGATTGGATCGTTGAACCGCATTGAGTTCAATTTCATTGCTAAAAGCTCCTGTGTTGGCAGAGGAAACGGCAGCGCCTCCCATACCAATTCTGTAATTGTCTCCACCCAAAATCACAATGATATCCCCTTTAGAAGGCATCTTTTTTTGTGCTTGATCTTCAATACCATAACCGACCCCTCCTGCCATCATGATCACCTTGTCATATCCCAACCGTTGATCCTTTTCCTGATGTTCAAAAGTTAAAACCGAGCCCGAAATAAGGGGTTGTCCAAATTTATTACCAAAATCTGAGGCACCGTTAGAGGCTTTAATAAGCAAATCCAGTGGAGTCTGGTACAACCATTTTCGCTCAGGAAAACCTTTTTCCCACTGCCGATTGGCTGTAACTCTGGAATAGGGGGTCATATAAACGGCTGTGCCCGCCAATGGGAGAGAGCCCTGGCCTCCTGCAAGCCGATCGCGAATTTCTCCTCCAGAACCTGTTGCAGCTCCATTGAATGGTTCAACTGTGGTCGGAAAATTATGGGTTTCTGCCTTAAGCGAGATAATACTCTTTACGGTATTGGTTTCGTAAACACTGGGAACAGATCCATCTTTTGGAGCAAACTGCTCTATCTCCGGACCAGATACGAAAGCAACATTATCTTTGTATGCCGATACAATATTGTTCGGATTTTTTTTTGACGTTTTTTTGATCATTTGAAACAAGCTTTCTTCTTGTTCCAATCCATCAATTACAAAGCGGCCATTAAAGATTTTATGACGACAATGCTCTGAGTTGACCTGAGAAAAACCGAATACTTCTGAATCGGTTAAGGAACGACCCAATCGCTCAGAAAGTCCCTCCAAATAATTAACTTCCGCTCTATTTAAGGCCAATCCCTCACTTTGATTATAGGCTTCAATATCAGTGATTTCCTTTACCGGTTCAGGGCTAATATGGATATCAAAAACTGTTTGATCTAACCCCTCATATACTTCATACAGCATGGGATCAAATTTCTCCCCAGCTTTTCTTGCAACAAACATTTCTATTCTGGAGATCCCTTCTATATCCATATTCTGAGTGATCTCAACCGCATTGGTACTCCAAGGGGTGATCATTGTAGCACGAGGGCCAATGAAACTGCCTTCTACATTTTTTTGGTCAATTGATGCTTGGTTGCTGAATAGCCAAACTAATTTTTCTTGGGTGGAAGAGTCTAAATTTTGTGAGGTTTGAACCGCGTAAAGGTTCTGGGCGGGATTGCCAAAAAAGTAAATCATCAATCGATTTTTGTTAATTCAAAAATAAATTTTTCCAATGATTCTGACCTTACCAAATTGATGATAGAGTCAATAACTTTTCAGCATTTTATTCACATTTTTTTGATCAATCGAGCACAGTAAAAACCGTCAAAACCTGTCAAATGAGAAAAATAAGTGTGTTCTTTTTCCAATTCAAATTGAGATCCCACTTCGCTGTTGAGAAATTGATCAATCTGAAGCCTGTTTTCTAAGGGTAAAATTGAGCAAGTGGCATAGACCAAATATCCCCCTTTTTTGACCATAGGAGCATAGGTTTGAAGGATACTTTCTTGAGTTTTCAATAGGGTTGTCAGTCGCTCGGGAGTCATGCTCCACTTGGAGTCGGGATTTCTTTTTAACACGCCCATACCGCTGCAAGGAGCATCGATCAAAACACCATCCGCATTCAGTTCGATGGTGTTTAAAATTTCATCATCATCAACATTTAATGTTTGTATAGACTCGATCTTATTTCGGGAACATCTTTTTCGCAGTTCGTCCAGTTTGGCAGGAAAAATATCCAAGGCCACTATCTTCGCAGAATCTTTAGTCAGATCAGCCAAGTGCAAACTTTTTCCTCCAGCACCGGCACAAGCATCAATGTAATATTTACCCGATTCAGGTTTTAACCAAAGGCTGATTTTCTGTGAATTGGCATCTTGAACTTCAAACCAACCTTCTCGGTATTCTCTAATACTTTGAAGCGATTGGTTTTTTTCAAAAACCAAGGCATGAGAGGAGTCTGGAACAGTACGGGTGATGATATTGTATTTTTTTTCCAGTAAATCTTTTAGTTTTTGGACGTTAGTTACAAGGGCATTGACCCTGACAATCAGATTTGAAGGTGTATTGAGGGATGCGATTTCTTTTTCCCAAAATTCTTCTCCAAAAGCTTCCACTGCCATATCATCCAACCAATCGGGAATAGAATGTTTGTATTTTCGGTCTTGTGCCAAAATCGGGGCTTTGGCTTTTATTTCTTCAACATTTAGATTTTTGAACTCGACCCATTCCGGAAGAGGGAAATCATTAAGTACCATCCAACACCCAAGAAGATTCCATAGATTGACCGCTTCATTTTCTGATCCGCTAAGGGCATGAAAAAATCTTTTCTGTCGGATGATATCGTAGTAAGATTGAGCGATAGCTCTTCGATCTCTTGATCCCCATCCAGGGTTGCTTTTGAGAAGCCTTTTTAGGACATCGGCTGCTGGGTGTTTTTCGATTAGTGTATTCTCCAATCCAGAGATGATACCCAAAGCAATATTGCGGTGTAATTTCATATAGGAAACAAAACTAAGCCCATCTTAATTGCTCGTGGAATCGTTTTGCTTTTTTTTCATTTTATAAACCATTTCTCGGTTGAAATGGTATTCCGCATGATGCATTTTAAGAATTTTAATGGCTGAAAATTTGTCAAGCAGTAATTTGTCTCGCTCTTCTTTGAGTTCAAGGGCGCGATGTTCCAACGCATTAATTTTTTTAATCATTTCAAAAGCCTTTTCGTTACTTATACTGTCTTTAGATTTCATATAAGTTTTTCTCAGGTTTTTGATATTGATCCTACAATCGTCAAAAATTCTTTCCTCATATTGATCGTAGATTTCCCAAAAGACAGATTCCTCCTCTTCAGTCAAGCCTATTTTTTCTGTTATATAACTCATCTTAAGGGCTTTGAGTCTTTCAAAACTCATTTTACTTTTTTGTCCGTAACCTATAGTGGTCATCAATACGAACAAGACTGTTAATATTCTATTCATCATCAAACAAATTTAAATTTGTAGGGGTTTCTCCGTATAACCTAATTTCCAAAGCATCATCTATGGCAATGGATTCATAATCTTCTATAAAATTTCCAACCTCAAAATAATAATCGGAATGATCAGCGATTTCGTAGGTGGTATTGGTGGTAAGATAATCTTCAATAAAAAATTCGGCCAGCTCGTTTTGATCAACAGTATTTTTTTCGTTAAAATAAAAAAGGGCAACCATACAGGCCGCAGCCATTGCTTTCCATGTATAACTCCAATTGAATAATGATTTCCCTTTGGGGTAGTCAACACTATGGAGTATTTGATTTTCAACCTTTTGAAAATAATCAAGAGGAGTTCGATAACCAGTATTGGGGTTGATAGCATCAATTTTTTGAGCCAATTTTTGTTCAAAATGATTAAAATAGCCATCAGGGACTTTAAAAGGTGATTTTTTATCTATTCTACTCATTGATTTTATTTTTAATTTTCTTTACTGCATGGTGGTAGGAAGCCTTCAACCCCCCTACAGAGGTTTCCAAAATTTCCGACATTTTCTCGTATTTCATCTCTTCAAAATACCTCATATTAAAAACCAAACGTTGTTTTTCAGGCAGTGTGGCAATGATTTTCTGTAATTTCAATTGCATTTCATCTCCATCAAAAAAAACATCCGTTTCCAGATTCTCAACCTGTTTTTCGATCCATTCTTCGTTGGAAATGCCCAACTGTCTCGCCTTTTTTCCCAAGAAACTCAATGATTCGTTGGTGGCTATTCTGTACATCCAAGTGAATATATTGCTATTTCCCTTGAATTTACTAATGTTTTCAAAGACCTTGATAAAGGTATTTTGCAACACATCATCGGCATCCTCATGGTCTATCACAATTTTTCTAATGTGCCAGTAGAGCCGTTCTTTGTAATCAGTAAGCAATTTTTTAAAAGCCATCTCCTGGGTTTCAGGCGATGAAAGCGCTTTTATGAATTGATTCTGCTGTTCCAAAGTATTTTATCTTTTGATTATTTTTTTTGAAAAAAGTTTAATGTGTATTCTACAAAGTTTGCAATTCAACCAAACTTTTGTAAACGGATTTTTTTGCTAAGAGTTCTTTGTGCGTCCCTGTTTCAACTATTTTACCATGGTTGAGCACCACAATCAAATCGGCTTTTTGGATGGTCGAAAGTCGGTGGGCAATCACGAGAGAGGTTCTGTTTTTCATCAAGTTTTCCAAAGCCTCTTGTACCATTTTCTCCGATCCCGTGTCCAGTGCGGAGGTGGCCTCATCCAAAATTAAAATTTCTGGATCTTTCAAAATGGCTCGGGCGATGGACAATCTTTGTTTTTGCCCCCCCGATAGTTTATTTCCTCCTTCACCGATTATGCTGTCATAGCCCTTTTCCAATTTTTCAATAAATTCTGTCGCATTTGCAATTTTGGCAGCTTCCTTGATTTGCTCAAGTGTAGCTTTGGGATTTCCCAAAGCAATGTTGTTTCTCACACTGTCATTGAACAAAATAGAGTCCTGAGTGACCATTCCAGTAAGCCGATATAGGGATTGCTTCTTTACTATATTTATAGGTGTTTCATCTATAGTCAAATGGCCTTTGTCAATGTCGTAAAACCGATTGAGTAAATTGGCCAAAGTAGTTTTCCCACTTCCCGAAGGTCCGACAAGTGCTACGGTTTGCCCTTTTTTGATTTCGAGTGAAAAATCTTCTAATACAGCAGTTTGATCGTAAGAAAAGGAAACCTTTTCGAATTTAATTTTCTTTTCCAGCGATTTAATTTCAACAGCATCTTTCACATCCTCCATGTCGTCTTCCGCCTCCAGAATTTCCAGTATTCGCTGTGCTGCTGCATCCCCTTTTTTAACGCTGTAAAAGGCCTTACTGATCCCTTTTGCGGGCGTCAAAATATTATAAGCCAATCCCAAATAAGATAAAAATACGGCACCGTTTAGGGTTTGGTCGATCAATACCATTTTTCCTCCGTACCACAGCAGCATACTAATGACCACAATCCCCAAAAATTCGCTGACGGGTGAGGCGAGGTTTTGTCGGTTTAAAAGCTTGTTCGAAAAATCAAAAAACCGACCTGTTGAGTGTTTGAATTTTTTGACAAATGTATTTTCTGCATTAAATGCTTTGATGATTTTAATCCCTCCCAAGGTTTCCTCCAATAGGGATAAAAATTCCCCTTGTTCTTTTTGAACGCGATCCGACTTTCGCTTTAATGATTTGCCAATTTGGGAGATAATACCTCCAGATACTGGTATAAATATCAGCACAAAAAGGGTCAGTTTTACACTGAAACTGAACATGACAATCAGCGAAAAAATTATAGTCAGAGGATCTCTGACGATCAACTCCAAAATGGATAAAAATGAATGCTGAAGTTCCAAAACATCCGAGGAAATTCTTGCCATAAGGTCTCCTTTTTTCTTCTCAGAGAAAAAATACAAGGGCAAGGTTGTGGTCTTATTATACAACTCATTACGCAAATCCTTCAGGACACCATTCCGGAGAAAAGTGATGAAAAACATGGCCAAATAGTTAAATATGTTTTTCAGAAAAAACAGGCTGATGATGATCCCAATCACAAAGAGCAGTGCCTTTCCACTGTCCTGATCCATGTATTGGGTGATTTTGTAATTAAAAAAACCTTCGAGATAATTTTTGATTTGGCCAATCCCTTGGTAGGTTGGAGGGACAGTCGTTTTGGGAGTAGTTCCAAAGAGGATTTGCATCATGGGAATCATCGATACATAGGCCAATGCACTAAAAAGGGCATAGAGTACATTGAAGAATATATTCAGAAATGCAAACCGCTTGTAGGGTATCCCAAACCGAAGTATTTTAAAAAAATAATTCATTTAAAGTCCTATTCCTTTGATGATGGTCGCTATCTTTTGATCCAATCTAAGTTCCGCTGTATCCCACTCTTCGTTTTCATCAAGAGTATCATTTACGCTAAAATAGAATTTAATTTTGGGTTCGGTACCACTGGGTCTTATGGCAATCTTAGAATCATCTTCCAGCGAAAAGATTAAAACATCTGCCACTGGCAAATCGATTTTCTCTGATCGATTATCCAAAAGGAAAACCCGTTCGCTTTTAAGGTAGTCTTCTGATTGAGACACCCGAATTCCGCCTATTTCTTTAGGAGGGTTGTTTCTATAACCTTCCATCATGGCCTTGATTTTATCTGCCCCTTCTTTTCCCTTTTGGGTAAAAGAGATAAGTTTTTCTTTGTAGGCACCAAACTTTCTGTAACATTCAATCAGAATATCGTAGAAACTTTGGTTGTTGTTTTTGGCATAAGTACCTACCTCACAGGCCAGTAGTGTGGCAGTGACTGCGTCTTTATCTCGAATGGCATCACCTACGAGATATCCGAAGCTTTCTTCACCTCCTCCAATAAACTGTAGGGAAGGAAAATCTTTGATGAGTTTTCCAATCCATTTAAAACCGGTGAGGGTTTCCATATATTGAACCCCATAATCATGTGCCATTTTTTGTATCATAGGGGTGGATACTATGGTAGAAGCTACAAATTGTTTCCCATCGAGACGCTTGCTTTTTTTCCATTGTTCCAATAAGAAGTATGTCATCACCACCATGGTTTGGTTTCCATTGAGCAGTCTGAAATTGTTGTTTTGATCCCTAACCGCAATCCCCAAACGATCACTATCTGGATCGGTTCCGATGACCATATCTGCCCCAATTTCGTTGGCTTTATCCAATGCCATTTTCAAGGCTTCGGGTTCTTCGGGGTTGGGAGATTTTACAGTGGGGAAGTTTCCATCGGGGGAGGACTGAGCCGCTACCAAATGAACATCAGTATAAGCTGCTTGGGCGAGCACTTGAGGTACGGCAGTGATGGAAGTGCCGTGGAGAGGGGTAAATACTATTTTGAATTTATCGCGTCCACTTTGATCAAATTGTCCCAATTGAACAGACTTGTCAAAAAAAGCCTGATCCACGTCTTGATCAATCCACTCAATCAATCCCTCATTGGCATTGAATCGAATGTCAGAAAATCGAGTGTGATTGATTCTATCAATAATCTCATTGTCTTGAGGTGGAACAATCTGTCCACCGTCCTTCCAATACACCTTATAGCCATTGTATTCAGGGGGGTTGTGTGATGCGGTCAACACAATTCCGGAGTGGGCATCTAGGTGTTTTACAGCAAATGAAAGCTCGGGGGTGGTTCTTAAATCCGAGAAGATAAAGACCTTGATGTCGTTGGCCGAAAAAACTTCTGCCACTTTAATGGCCAAACTTTTACTGTTGTTCCTACAGTCATAGGCGATCACTACCTTAAGGGGCTCGTTTTCAAAAACACTTTTGAGGTAATCACACAGTCCTTGTGTACTTTTTCCTAATGTGTAGGCATTGATCCGATTGGTGCCAATTCCCATTATTCCGCGCATGCCTCCAGTACCAAACTCCAAGTCTTTATAAAAAGCATCTTCGAGTTGTTCGGGATTTTGTTTCAACACTTCTAGTTGAGCTGTGGTTTCTTTATCGAAGGGAGGTTGTGACCATTCTTCAATTTTGGCACTTAGTCCATTATCCATAGGTTGTATTGGTGATGTTATACCTTTTTATATTGTTATTGTGACGGATCAAGATTTCACCCAAAAACCCAGCTATAAAAAACTGAGCTCCCAAAATCATGGTGGTCAAAGCAATATAAAATTCAGGCCTTTGGGTAATCATCCGACCTTGGGTATTGAAATAGAGTTTGTCGATGCCTATATAGAGGGTGAAACCAAAGCCCAAAATGAGCATCAATGTTCCCCAAAACCCAAAGAAATGCATGGGTCTTTTTCCAAATCCGTTGATAAACCACAGGGTGATTAAGTCCAAAAACCCATTGAGAAATCGGTCGGCGCCAAACTTGGTCTTCCCGAATTTTCTGGCTTGGTGTTGAACTATTTTTTCTTCAATTTTATTAAACCCTTCGTGGGCAGCTATTACTGGTATGTATCGATGCATTTCCCCAAACACTTGAATGTTTTTGACTACTTCCTTTTTGTATACCTTCAGCCCGCAATTAAAATCGTGGAGCTTGATACCAGATAGTTTTCTTGCCGCCCAATTGAAAAGTTTGGAGGGTAGATTTTTGAACAGTAGGGAGTCGTAGCGTTTTTTTTTCCAACCTGATATGAGGTCGAGGTCTTTGTCTTTTAATTGGGCAATCATCGAGGGAATTTCCTCTGGAGAATCCTGAAGGTCTGCGTCCATGGTAACCACATATTCCCCTTGGGCTCTAATAAAGCCTGCGTGGAGCGCCTGAGATTTTCCAAAGTTTTTCGAAAACTGAATGCCATGGGTATTTTTATGTTGTTGGGACAAACTGCTGATTACTTCCCATGAGGGATCGGAACTCCCATCATCTATAAAAATGATTTCATAGCTGTATTTCTCCTTTTCGAGAGATTGAACGATCCAATCATGAAGCTGCGTTAAAGATTCACTTTCGTTCAGTAATGGAATTACGATGGAAATGTCCATAGAAGGATGGTTTCACCGCAAAAATAGGAAAATTGTGCTATTCTGGCTTAGATTTTTTAACGATCAGACCAGCAATCAACGAAATAAGAAAACCAAAAAATAAATTGAGGATAATAATGAATCCAGATATTATGAATGGCCCTGAGAACTCTTTTTGCATTTCAAACATTTTATTGACGTTTTCCAAAGGGATCTCTGGTTCTTCTTGTATCAACTTTTGTTTTTGATATTCGATGGATTTGTCCATAAATTCTGGATCGAGGTATTGAATCACAATAATGGTATAGATGCTTATGATTATAGCTGAGATAAGGGCTGTACCTACCCCTGTCTTAAGGGCTTCGGATAAACTTATATAACCATCATTGGTTTTTTTGAAATGCAAAATTGCCCAAAGGATGACACCAATCAATAGGGCATAGCCAATAAGAGAGGTGGCCGTTTCACCTTGATAATGCATTTCTAATGCATAAAGCATCAGACCGTAAAGGACGCTAATTCCTCCTAAAATAAGACCAAAATTGAGGGCTGTTTTTGCAGTTATGTTTTTTTGAGTTTCCATAAACTAAGTTTTTTTTGATCAAATTTGGTTTTTTAAATATCCAATGATTGTAAATTTATCTAAAAACATTAAATTTGCACACTTTTAATAAATATATCGTTATGAAAACGGGAATACATCCAGAAAATTATAGACTTGTAGCATTCAAAGATATGTCCAATGAAGACATCTTCATTACCAAGTCAACCGTTGAAACAAAAGAAACCATCGATCATGATGGTGTTGAGTATCCATTGGTAAAGTTGGAGATTTCTCGAACTTCTCATCCCTATTATACAGGTAAGTCCAAATTGGTAGATACTGCTGGACGAATCGACAAGTTCAAGAACAAATACTCAAAATTTAAAAAATAATACTCCATATCTTAGAAATTTTTTAAAAACCGTTGTTCTTATAACGGTTTTTTTATTTTCCGAACTTTTTTAAGTTTGAGGATGTTGACGGGGTTCAGTCCAAGACCTTCCACTTCTTTTTGGGTAAATCGTACAACTTGATCGTAAAAAAGTGGGATCAAAGGATGTTCGCTCATGGCCAATGAATCCATGGTTTGATAGTGTTTAGCTCTTTCATCAACATCATTGATAAAAAAACTGTCTTCGTAATAGCTGTCAAAAGCAGCACTCTTAAAATGGGTGTAGTTGGGCCCCGAGGGACTAAAATTTTTGGAATAAAAAAGAGAAAGGTAATTTTCGGCATCGGGATAATCTGCGATCCAATTGGATCGAAACATTTCTAACTTTCCTTGGGAACGCGCTTGCTTTAGTGTTGATGGAGGCATTACATCTATTTTTATAGAAATACCTATTTTTTGCAATTCCCTTTGGATGTATTCGCATAGGTCAACGTAGTTTGGGTCGGTTGCCAGACTAATCTTAGCTTTTAGACCTGTTTGTTCTTCAAAGCTTTTTACCAATGCCACTGCCCGTTCGGGTTGATATTCCAGAAACTGATTATTAAGGTGGCCTGCTAAACCCTTGGGAACAAAGCCTCTGTCACCTTTAAAACCAATATTGTTTCTTAAGTAAACCATCATTTTTTGGCGATCAAAACCAATATTGATGGCTTCTCTAATCAGTGGGGATTGTATCACAGGCGAAGGACTATCCAAATAAAAACCGAGGTATTCCGTGTTGAGGTAAGGCCCTTTCTTGAGGTTGATTTTGCCCTTATATTTATCAGGAAGTTTGCCCTCTAAGGTCAGTAATTCATCCTTATATGAATTGTCTAATGAATTCAATAAATCTAATTTTCCTTGAAGGAAAAGCATGAATTCGCTTTGTTTGTCTGGTATAAAAGTGATGGCAACAGCTTCCAAATAAGGGAGAGCCAACCCTTCGGTGTCCTTTTCAAAATAAAGAGGATTTTTTCGCAATACCAATTTCACATCCTCTTCCCAGTTTTTAAAAGCGAAGGGACCTGTACCGATTGGTTTTTTTCTAAAATCTCCTCCTTCAAGACGCACAATTTCATGGGGAACAACCGAGCAATAGCGCATACTGAGCAATCCCAAAAATGCAGGGAAAGCTTTTTTGAGTATGATGGTCAGTTGTTCGTCGGTTTTGGCTTCTATACGCTCAACATTTTGTAATACCCAGCCTCCCGGTGATGCGAGTTGTGGATCTTTAAGCCGATCAAGGCTGTACACGAAATCTGGGGCAATTACCCTGCGGGTTTTCTGTTCCCCAAAAGCGGAATGATTGTGAAAGTAAACATCTTCTCTGATTTGAAATTCATAGACCAAACCATCTGATGACACAGTCCATTCCTTAGCGATATCGGGAATGACTTCCAAATCATTATTGAGTTGAACCAATCCGTTGAATAAGTGAGTGGTTGCCCATATATTCTCCAAGTTTCTCGAAAAAGCGGGATCCAAAGAAGTGATGTTACCATCCTCATTGTAACGAAAGACCAAATGCGAGCGATCTTTGTCCGAGTTGTTTGAACAAGCAATAAAGAAAAACAAGAGTAATAGTGCACCTAAACGGTTCATTATTGGAATATATTGATGTTGATTGGACAAGTCTAAAGATTGTATATTTGTAGCAAAATACAACTTTTTTAATCCAATTTGATGATGGGGTATGCTGAGGAAATGAACCAAAAAGTATCCAAACCAAGGGTGGCCTTTTACACTTTGGGTTGTAAGCTGAATTTTTCAGAAACGGCAACCATTTCAAGAGATTTTGATTCCGAACGTTTCGAACATGTTGCTTTTGAAGCTCCAGCCGATGTTTATGTGATCAACACCTGTTCTGTAACCGAAAACGCAGATAAAAAATTCAAAGGCTTGGTAAAAAAGGCTCTGAAACAAAACCCCGATGCATTTGTTGCTGCCATTGGATGTTATGCTCAATTGCAGCCAGAAGCTTTGGTAGAAATTGATGGTGTGGATTTGGTTTTGGGAGCTACCGAAAAGTTTAAGTTGATTGACTACTTGGGAGACTTGACCAAAAAAACCTCGGGAATGGTTCATTCTTGTGAAATTGTCGAAGCCAATCATTATGAAAGTTCCTATTCACTTGATGATCGTACTCGTGCTTTTCTCAAAGTACAGGATGGCTGCGATTACAAATGTACCTATTGTACCATTCCCAGAGCCCGTGGAATTTCGAGAAGTGATTCATTGGATAACATCATCAATCAGGCATTGGAAATCACCCAAAGGGGAATAAAGGAGATTGTGCTAACGGGGGTAAACATTGGCGACTATGGTAAGGGTGAGTTTGGCAATAAAAAACACGAGCATACTTTTTTGGATTTGATTACTGCTTTAGATGAAATCGAAGCTTTAAAACGAATCAGAATTTCCTCTATAGAGCCCAATTTATTGACCGACAAAGTCATTGATTTTGTGGCCCAAAGTAGGGCATTTGTTCCGCATTTTCACGTGCCTTTGCAAAGTGGGAATGACGAGGTTTTAAAAAAAATGAAAAGGAGGTATTTGAGCGACTTGTATAGAGATAGACTCAAACAAATAAAAAGTTTGATGCCCCATGCATGTGTTGGCGGAGATGTAATTGTGGGGTTTCCAGGTGAAACCGATTCTGCATTTTTGGATACCTATACTTTTTTGGCCGATTTGGACATTTCCTATTTGCATGTTTTTTCCTATTCCGAAAGACCTAATACCGAGGCCATCAGTTTAGCCGAAGTGGTTCCACCTGCCCTTAGGAACAAGAGGAGTAAAATGCTGAGGGGATTGTCTGCAAAGAAAAGACGTGCATTCTACGAAAGTCAATTGGGAGCAACAGTTGACGTCTTGTTTGAAAACGATAATAAAAGGGGTTACATTACTGGTTTCAGTGAAAATTATGTAAAAGTGAGGAGCCCTTGGAATCCAATGATAGCCAATACAATACAAAAGGTCTCCCTCAAATCAATAGATGAAGAAGGATTTGTAAGGTTTAATAAAACAGTTAAAGTTTAATCCCCACTGGTAAAAGAGATTTGTATGACTTGTTACGTCTAACAAACCCAGCAATTTTTGGGGAAGTGGGTACCACTCGTAAGTTTTTTTCTGAAATGAATTCCAAAACACTCCTGATAAAATTCTCTTCAAATTCAACATCATTAACATCTCCAGGGATGACGAGTTTGGTGAGGAAAATTTTTCTTTCTTGCTCTGCGTATTCAATTCTTGCCAGAGACCCATTGAATGTGGTTTCGAACTGTCTCAAGAATTCATTATTTTGTAATACTACTGGATTCATTATGAAGTTAACTAATTTGGTCTAATTAATAAATAATAAAAACTCTGTACAATAATTTGAAGAGGGGATTGCGAAATTAAAGATTTTTTGAGTAATTGACAATAATAAATAGTAAAAGATGATGATAAACTCAGTATATCTTATGCCAGGTATGGGAGCAAA
Organism: Flavobacteriaceae bacterium UBA4439; assembly: GCA_002390455.1. Lineage (GTDB taxonomy): Bacteria > Bacteroidota > Bacteroidia > Flavobacteriales > Flavobacteriaceae > UBA8316. Next base: position 21,257 of record DGPN01000055.1, read on the forward strand.
TCCAAGAATTTTCGAGTTCATCTCTTTGCCTGATGGCTTTGATGTCAACTTGCTTTCTTGGATTCTTCCTGAAAAAAATGAACCCCTCGATCGATATGCATTGAGAATGTGTGATAGAGTAAAGCACAAAAATCCCATCCTTATCGGTGTTTCTTTTGGAGGTGTATTGGTTCAGGAAATGGCTAAGCACATCGATTGCAAAAAAGTCATTATCATTTCCAGTGTCAAATCCAATGAGGAGTTGCCCAATCACATGAAATTGGCTCAGTGGACCAATGCTCACCGATTACTTCCCACACAATGGATTAAAAACATCGAAACTTTTGCGCTTTTTGTATTTGGTAAAGGAATTCAACGCCGCCTTGAACACTATAAAAGATACCTTTCCGAAAGGGATCCAGAATACCTCAACTGGGCCATTGATCGATTGGTCAATTGGAATAGAAATGCTCCCGACCAAAGTGTCATCCACATTCATGGAGCACAAGACTCTGTTTTTCCCGTGAAAAACATCCAAGATCCATTCATCAAAATAGAAGGAGATCATGCCATCATACTCACCAAAAGTGATTGGTTTAACAAAAATCTTCCTAAAATTATGACCGAAAACTTGGCAGATTCAACATAAATGAAATAAATTAATGGCATGAAAAACAAAATAACATCCTTGCTTTGGGTTGGTTTCGCCGCCCTCGTTTTGGTTTTGATTTCAGGCTTTGTCTTCACATTTGAAGGGTTTACAGCTCTGAAAAGTTATGGTGAAGAGCCTAGTTATAAAGTTTATGCACTGGAATTACCCGATTCGCTTAGCTTTGCTGGGGAAAATGTTCCGTTGCATTCCCCAGACTTGAAAGAACGGTTGGACAGAGAGTTGCTGGTGAATACCTACTGGCAATCCAATATGATGCTTTTACTCAAACGTGCCAATAAGTATTTTCCCACGATTGAAAAAATTCTAAAGGAAGAAGGAGTGCCAACCGACCTCAAGTATTTGTCGGTCATTGAAAGCGGATTAGAAAATGTTATTTCTCCAGCGGGAGCCAAAGGTTTTTGGCAAATTATGAGAACTACAGGAAGGGAATACGGATTGGAAGTCAACAGTAATATTGATGAGCGATACCACATAGTTTCCTCCACCCGAATGGCCGCTCAATACCTGAAAAAGGCAAAAGATAAGTTTGGATCGTGGACCCTCGCTGCTGCTTCCTACAACAGGGGAATGTCAGGCATTCAGAGAAACCTAAACGCCCAAGAGGTAGAAAGTTATTTTGATTTGCTGTTGGGTAAAGAAACCAGTCGTTATGTCTTTAGAATACTTGCTGTAAAAGAAATCATCGAAAATCCTTCAAAATACGGCTATGTTTTTGACAACACCGACTTGTACTATTCCGTGCCGGTTCGTTATCATGGATTGGATACCGCTATTTCAAATCTTACCAGCTTTGCACAGAAAATGGGAATCAATTATAAAGTACTGAAAATTCACAATCCTTGGTTGTTGCAAAATCACCTCAACAACAAATCCAGAAAGTACTATGAGATTGCCATTCCTGAAAAGGGATACTATTAAATGCGCTTCATCTGTTGTTGCATCATTTTGACTTGATCTGTTAACATACCGTGTTTATCAAGTTTTTTGGCTTCGGCCAAAAGCGTAGTAGCTTCTCTTTTTCTTCTTTTTTGCATCATGATTCCCGCCAAACTCATTTTGGCCATCGCCAAATCATGTGTCATGGAAAGCCCCAGTTGGATGGCTTTTTTAAAATGTTTTTCGGCCACAGTGAGATTGTTTTGCGATTGTATGATGCCGTGGAGGTAGTAAAAATACCCTTGTTGCTTTCTCACCAATGAAGTCTCAGGATTTTTGATCTTATTAAGCCAACGCTCTGTTCCTGCGAAGTCTTGTTTTCTCAATCTGAGGAAAGCGAGGAAAATAATTTCATTTTTAAAAAACAGCAATACCATCATTCCTGATAGCAGGGTCAAAAAAATACCATTGCCGATATAGCTTTCATAAAATTCGTAACCTCCATACAAAAGAAAGACTATGGCTAAAATGAGTTTAATTATTTTAGGAAACATAACAAATTTGTTTTGGGTTCGAAGTTAATAAGAATACGTTTAAATCCATTTGTATAAGAAAAAAGATATTGTATATTTGCCCGACTTTAAAATAACGCATTTTAAAATGAAAAGGACTTTCCAACCTTCCAAACGCAAAAGAAGAAACAAACACGGCTTCCGTGAGAGAATGGCATCTGCCAATGGCAGAAAAGTCATTGCCAGTAGAAGGGCAAAAGGTAGAAAAAAGATTTCTGTATCCTCTGAGCCTCGTCACAAAAAATGATGATAAAAAAACAATATTTAAGGTGTTATTCTTTATAGAATAACACCTTTTTTTTTATATTAAAATAATTTTACAAACTACTATTTATGCCGAAAAGACCTGAAATAAAGAGTATTTTAATTATTGGTTCAGGCCCTATTATTATTGGGCAAGCCTGTGAATTTGACTATTCAGGAACCCAAGCGTTGCGATCCATTAGAGAAGACGGAATTGAAACCATTTTGATCAACTCTAACCCTGCAACCATCATGACAGATCCCTCCATGGCAGATCATGTTTATCTAAAACCGTTAACAACAAAATCCATTATCGAGATTCTTAAAAATCACAAGGTGGATGCGGTACTTCCTACAATGGGTGGACAAACGGCTCTCAACCTTTGTATTGAAGCAGATGACAAGGGGATTTGGGAGGATTTTGATGTTGAAATTATAGGAGTTGACATTGAGGCGATTAATATTACCGAAGACAGAGATCGTTTTAAAAAATTACTCAAAACGATAGACATTCCCGTGGCGCCTGCCGAAACGGCTAATTCTTTTCTTAAAGGGAAAGAAATTGCGCAAAAGTTTGGCTTTCCTTTGGTAATACGTCCTTCCTTTACACTGGGTGGTACGGGAGCTTCTTTTGTTCATCATGCAGACGAATTTGAAGAATTATTAACAAGAGGTTTGGAAGCCTCACCCATCCATGAAGTTCTGATTGACAAGGCCCTTATGGGGTGGAAAGAATACGAGTTAGAACTTTTGAGGGACAAAAACGACAACGTTGTCATTATTTGTACCATTGAAAATATGGATCCCATGGGAATCCATACTGGAGATTCAATAACTGTAGCTCCTGCAATGACCCTGTCCGATACTGCTTTTCAGAGAATGCGTGATATGGCCATCAAAATGATGAGAAGTATCGGTGATTTTGCTGGAGGCTGTAATGTTCAGTTTGCTGTTAGTCCAGATGAAAAAGAAGACATCATTGCTATTGAAATTAATCCTAGGGTTTCCCGTTCCTCTGCATTGGCCTCCAAAGCAACAGGATACCCCATTGCCAAAGTAGCTGCAAAACTTGCCATAGGATATTCATTGGATGAATTGGAGAATCAAATCACTCAATCGACCTCGGCACTTTTTGAACCTACATTGGATTATGTTATCGTTAAAATTCCCCGTTGGAATTTTGATAAATTCGAAGGTTCCGACCGCAAACTTGGATTACAGATGAAATCCGTTGGAGAGGTGATGGGGATCGGAAGGTCCTTTCAAGAAGCCTTGCACAAAGCTACCCAATCCTTGGAAATCAAGCGCAATGGTTTAGGTGCCGATGGTAAAGGTTATACCGATTACGACCAGGTTATCGATAAATTAACCCACGCAAGTTGGGACAGGGTTTTTGTGATCTATGACGCCATTCAGATGGGTATCCCTCTGAGCAGGATACACGAAATCACCAAAATTGATATGTGGTTCTTGAAACAATATCAAGAACTCTACGATTTGGAAATAGAAATCTCCAAATTCAATATCAACAGCTTAGACAAACCATTGCTTTTGGAAGCCAAACAAAAAGGTTTTGCCGATCGACAAATCGCTCACATGCTCGACTGTCTCGAAAGTGAGGTGAATAAGAAAAGAGCCGATATGGGCATTGAAAGGGTCTATAAACTTGTTGATACTTGTGCGGCAGAATTTTCGGCTTCCACACCCTACTATTATTCCACTTTCGAAGAAAAAATGCAGTTGAAAGACGGTGAACCTTTCAGTGAAAACGAAAGCAAGGTCAGCGATCGCAAAAAAGTCATTGTTTTAGGGTCGGGGCCCAACAGAATTGGTCAAGGTATAGAATTTGACTACTGTTGTGTACATGGTGTTTTGGCTTCTTCAGAGTGTGACTACGAAACCATAATGATCAACTGTAACCCAGAAACGGTATCTACCGATTTTGATATTGCCGATAAACTCTATTTCGAGCCTGTTTTTTGGGAACATATATACGACATCATCCAATACGAAAAACCGGAAGGAGTCATTGTTCAACTCGGTGGGCAAACAGCACTCAAATTGGCTGAAAAACTTGACAGATATGGCATCAAAATCATTGGAACAAGTTTTGAGGCTCTTGATTTGGCAGAGGATCGTGGAAGTTTTTCCACCCTTTTGAAAAACAATGATATTCCTTATCCAGATTTTGGTGTGGCAGAAACTGCAGACCAAGCACTCGCTTTGGCAGATGAGTTAGATTTCCCCATTTTGGTTAGACCTTCCTATGTATTGGGAGGTCAGGGAATGAAAATTGTCATCAATAAAGAAGAGTTGGAAACTCACGTGGTGGACTTACTTAGAAAAATCCCTAACAACAAGCTTTTATTGGATCATTATTTGGATGGGGCAATTGAAGCAGAAGCCGATGCCATTTGCGATGGAGAAAATGTTTATATCATTGGTATTATGGAACACATCGAACCTTGTGGGATTCATTCTGGAGATTCCAATGCCACGCTTCCCGTATTCAATTTGGGCGAATTTGTGATGCAACAAATTAAGGATCATACCCATAAAATTGCACTGGCATTGAAAACGAAAGGTTTGATCAACATCCAGTATGCAGTTAAGAATGATAAGGTATATGTAATTGAGGCCAACCCCAGGGCTTCAAGAACGGTTCCATTCATCGCCAAAGCATACAATGAACCCTATGTAAACTATGCTACCAAAGTAATGTTGGGGCACAACAAGGTTACTGATTTTTCTTTTTCCCCCAAATTGGAGGGATATGCCATCAAGCAACCTGTATTTTCATTTAATAAGTTCCCCAATGTCAATAAGCAATTGGGACCTGAGATGAAATCTACTGGTGAAAGTATCTTGTTTATTGATAACCTCAAGGAAGATGAATTTTATGAATTGTATGCACGAAGAAAAATGTATCTCACAAAATAATAGATTATCCCTTATCTTTAACTGTTTGATTTTTTGAAGTATGATAAATAAGAATGTATTTGTAATCTCATTGATATCTTTTGCGATTCTATCGAGATTTTTGCCTCATCCTCCTAATTTTACACCCATTGCTGCCATAGCTCTTTTGTCTAGCAAGGGTTTTAGCAATAGGTGGATTGCGTTTTTGATCCCTATGATGAGTTTGTTTATTTCTGATCTGTTCATCGGACTCCATGCGACCATGCCTTTTGTTTATGCTTCGTTTATTTTGATTGCATTTTTGGGTATGTTCGTAAATAAAATCAATGTTGGAACTGTCTTAATATCTTCCACCATTTTCTTTTTGGTGAGTAACTTCGGGGTATGGACAATTCACTATCCATTCAGTTTTGAGGGACTGATCCAGTGCTACACCATGGCATTACCATTTTTTCTGAACACCATTGTGGGAGATATGGTTTATGGGGCTCTGTTGATCTATCCTTTTTATGCCTTGCAAAGAAGAAATCTTTTGGCTACATAAATTAAATTTGTAGGAAATTTCTTTCATACTCAAGATTGGGATTTAGTAGTCTATTTGATGATCCCAATATTGATTTACCTGCTGTATTGGACATTTTTCATTTTTTTAGTAGTGATCGATTCTTTATTCCTTGCTTAATTCCTTAAATTTGTGGCGTTATACGGTTTTCATCGCGAATGAAAAGGGAAATTGGTGAAAAACCAATGCTGTACCCGCAACTGTAAGCTTAGTCCGTACTGCGGATGTTTTTTGAAACTTTATACCACTGATCATATCGGGAAGGTCTTCAGAAAAACGCGAGCCAGGATACCTGCCGTAAATAGTGGTTTGATGCTTCGGGGATAAAGAATCAAGTTGCTGGAAGAATGTTGTGTCCCTTTTTCATATTTATGAAATTACTCAATGCTTTATTGGGTGTAGTCTTCTCATTTTGTGCTTTGAGTGCACAAAATCAGACTTTAGACAGCATCGCTGTATCAACAAATTATCTTGATGAAGTAGTGGTTACCGACTCTAGATTTGCATTAAAAAGATCGCAGTCTGGAAAGACTGTAGTCAAAATCAAACAAGAGGAAATTGAACAATTTTCAGGACTCGGATTAGGTGTCCTTTTATCTACACATTTGGGGATTGATGTGATCGGAAAAAACTTGTACTCAGGGCATAACCCTAGTACGATTTCTATCAGAGGAGGTCGCAATCGACAGGTTTTAATTTTGATTGACGGTGTAAAAGTGTCCGATCCCTCCAGAATCGATAATGATTTTGATATCAATGCTTTGAGTCTGGAAATGATTGAATCTATTGAGATTGTAAAAGGGGCTGCCAGCTCGCTTTACGGAAGTTCTGCTGCAACTGGAGTGATCAATATCATCACCAAGAAAGCCGGAGATTCGATCCGTCTGATCGCCAAAAAGACATGGAGTACCGAACAGACTGTAAATCAACCATTGGACAGATTCAATGCAGGAAATCACATGATTCATCTCAGTGGAACACTGACAGGGATCGGTATCAATTTGGCCTATTCAGAACGTTATAGTGATGAAATGACTGCCGTTGTGGGAGATCAACCCGATCCTTTTAACAAGGTCAACTTTAATGTGGGGCTCTCTGGGACAATAACTCCCAAACTCAAATGGAGAATGGGCTGGAATAGCGATGCTATAGAAGCAGATTATGACAATAGTTTTCCGATTGGACAAGCTAGTTTTACATATACCACACAGTTGGATCGTTTTTCCCTCAATACCCAATACGACTATTCCGGAGGGAGTCTCAACCTCAACGCAGGTTTTCAGCAAAACAAAAGGGAGTTTAAAAACGCTTATCCATTGGTGTATGAAAGTGAGAATTTAAATATTGATCTTTTTAATAAATATATTTTCAATAATCATTTCTATACCATAGTGGGCTTTCAATATCAAAAGGCAACGATGAAAGCAGATTACAACCCTGAGATTACCCAATCGGATTTTTATATTAACTCCGTCTATCTCGACCCATCTGGTTTGAATCTTAATGCGGGAATGCGTTACAATCACCACAACGCCTACAAAGGTCAATGGATTTATACCCTCAATCCTTCCTATTCATTTGATTTCATTACCAATTATCAGATGAAAATTTTGACCAGTTATAGCAAAGCTTTTATTGCACCAGGTTTATATCAGTTGTACGACCCCTCTTATGGAAACGTAGCTTTAAAGCCTGAGAACAATACGAGTTTTGAATTGGGTTCAGAAATTAGATCAAATCAGACCACCCTCTCTGCAGTCTATTTTAATCGAATTGAGGATCCAACATTAATTTTTGGCCCTCCAGATGATGGTTATCAATACGGCAGGTATGCCAATTCTGATAAAGAAATCTCCTATCGTGGAGTTGAGTTGGCCTATAACTTTAAGCTTTTTGATTCGGCTAAAACCCGTTTGAATTATATTTTTACTGAGACCACCGATGGTGATTTACGCAGCATTCCAAAACATGCCATCAACGGGGTAATGGATTTTTCCTTATCCGATCAAACAATTCTAAACTTGGTAGGTCAGTATTCTGGAGAGCGCATTGCTAACGACAACTCAACCTTGCTAGATGCCTACTCCTTGTTTACATTTCAGTTGAATCATCGACTGAAAAAACCCAATGCCAATATATTTCTGAGTGTTTATAATCTATTCGATACAGAGTATGTTGTCATTCCCCAATATGCAACACGAGGAAGAAATATTTTGGCGGGGATATCAATCCAGTTGTAACAGAGGTAAAGGCTCTAAGGTGGTGATCGAACGCTCTCTGATAAATTGAGGGTCGTCTACCAAATTTTCTAATGGGTACACAGGAGTTTTGATTATATACCTCGCAGACTCTTGGGAGATATGATTTAGTGCCAGAGCCAAAAGTGGATCGGAGCTTTCTCCCAAAGTCCCTAAATTGGTAAGGTCTTCTTTAAGTTTTAAATCATCTTGTGGCGAGAGGCCATCGGCATAATCATAAAAATCTTGGCTGTTGGCAATAAAAAAGGATATGCAAGAGATGCCATAGGTGTGGTCGGGATTTATGGTACCATTATTATCAATGTAATCGTAGATGGCCGCAGGGCCTCCAACGTTTTTTCCATAGGTATTGTCTCCTACTTGAATCACATCAACGTAGGGAGCCAAGCCATTAATTACCAGCTCACTAGCAGAGGCACTGCGTTGTGAAGTGATGATATAAACTTTATTTAAGTTCAATGAGTTGATGGCTTCTCCTTCACCCAACTGATTGGCGAAATTAACACTTAGTCTATTGGCATACACTTCTAGATTGGAGTTGAAAAGACTCATTACCTTTTTGTTCCATAAATATTTACCAAAAATTTCACCACTAAATTGTCCAGTAATCATTCCCGCTAAGTTGACCGCTGATTGCACCAATCCTCCGCCATTGTATCGTAAATCGAGAATAAGTTCATCGATTAGCTCAGATTTAAAATTTGAAAAAACCTCATTGAGGTCATCGTCAAAACCTTGAGCAAATTGGTTATACATAAGATAACCTACTTTGGTTGACCCCACTTCAATTATTTTACTGATTTGGATAGGGTTACTTTGGAATTTTTCTGTTTTGGTGAGGGCAATATTTTTACCATTGGGACTGAGTAGATTGCTGTTGAGATCGGCCATATTGAGAGTGTAACTCAAATTGTCTCCGAAAAGTAAGTCCCCATAGTTATTTATGTTGAGGCTTATGCCATCAACGCCCGTAAATAAGTCCCCTCTTTTAATGTCTTTACTCGCAGCATCGGATTCTTCCAAGATGTAGGTAACGATTCCCATTACAGCATCTCCAGAGCCATATCTGGAAAGAATGAATTTAAGGCCATTGTTGGCATCGATCCCTTTGATAGAATTTTCGATATCTTCATAGTTAGACTGGATGTTACTGAACTTGTCATCTTCGTATTTGAGAGATTCAAAAAAGGCCTCCGGTTCTGGATAGGGTTCAATCAATTCCTTGTACTTGATTCCATCGGGTGAATAGGAATCATCAAGCGAGGGAACATCTTCTTGCCATAGATAAAAATTATTGAGTGTTTTCCAGATGAACTCGTGAATTCTAAAATACTTTTCGCCTGTGTATGCATCACTGCATTCTTCGTTGATTTCTATAAACAAACTGATTTGCTTATCAATGACTTCTATCTCAGTTACTTTTCCTATGACATTGGAACCACTCAATAGATCTATACTGACAGAATCAATTATCTCGTATTTACCCCGAATGCGTTTTTCCAAATAATTCAAATAAAAAACATTATCGTCTAGAAAATGGATATTCGATGCTTCACAATCACTATCTGATTTCTCTTGGTTTGGAGTGGAATCATCCTTTTTTAAATTCCAAGACCCTAACAACAGGTCTGGTGTTTTACTGAGGTTGGATATAGATTCCCCAGTATTGTCTGTTTCATCAGTTGTCAAATTTTCATCTTTCTTGCAAGAAGTCCACAAAAACAACAACAAACAACACATTAAAAAAGAAGTAGAGGCTTTCATC
>DGPN01000051.1:0-182 GCA_002390455.1 Flavobacteriaceae bacterium UBA4439
AATGTTATTCCCCATTTTTTTTAAAAACTGACATTTTGTCTTGTTGTTAAAAATTGTGTTATTTTTGTAAGATTATTATTAGAGTTATACTCATTGATGAATACAACTTAAAAATGAAAAATAATTTAATTTGAAATTATACTCATCTATTTTGAGTAAAAAACATTAAACATTGAATAACA
>DGPN01000051.1:261-29000 GCA_002390455.1 Flavobacteriaceae bacterium UBA4439
GAATCCTACGGTTGTCAAATGAACTTTTCAGACAGTGAAATTGTTGCTTCCATTTTGAACCAAGAAGGTTATGAACTTACTGAAAAACTGGAAAATGCCAACTTGGTTTTGGTAAACACCTGCTCTATAAGGGAAAAAGCAGAACAAACCGTTAGAAAAAGATTGGAACTTTTTAATGGACTCAAACGGAAGAATAAGGATCTCAAAATTGGCGTATTGGGCTGCATGGCAGAACGTCTAAAACACAAGTTTCTTGAAGAGGAAAAAATGGTCGATATCGTCGTGGGGCCAGATGCCTACAAGGACTTACCCAATCTGTTGAGAGAGGCCGAAGCAGAGAGAGAAGCTGTTAATGTGATCCTATCCAAGGAGGAAACCTATGGCGATATCGCTCCTGTGAGATTGGCCACCAACGGTGTAAGTGCTTTTGTTACCATAACTAGGGGGTGTGACAATATGTGTACTTTTTGTGTGGTTCCCTTTACAAGGGGAAGAGAAAGAAGTCGAGATCCAAAAAGCATATTGGAGGAAATTACACAGTTGGCCCAAAATGGATATAAGGAAATTACACTATTGGGGCAAAATGTAGACAGTTATCTATGGTATGGCGGTGGACTGAAAAAAGACTTTTTAAAAGCCAGCACTTTACAACAGAAAACAGCGGTCAACTTCTCTAATCTTCTGGAACTGGTGGCCAAAGCGCAACCCGGTGTAAGAATTCGTTTCTCTACTTCCAATCCTCAAGATATGTCGATTGATGTCATTCACACTATGGCCAAATACGACAACATTTGCAATTATATTCATCTCCCAGTTCAATCTGGAAGCAATGATATTCTCAAAAAAATGAACCGACAACACAGTCGAGAGGAGTACTTTGAATTGATCAATAATATTCGTAAAAACATTCCCGATTGTGCCATTTCTCACGATATGATTGCTGGTTTCCCATCGGAATCAGAGAAAGATCATCAAGACACATTGAGCTTGATGGAGTATGTAAAATATGATTTTGGTTTTATGTTTGCCTATTCCGAACGCCCCGGCACTATGGCCGCCAAAAAAACTGTAGATGACATCCCTGAGTCCACCAAAAAAAGAAGACTTCAAGAAATCATTGATCTACAAAGAGTGCACAGTGAATACAGAACCCAGCAATTTATTGGAAAGACCGTATGTGTTTTGATTGAAAAAAGCTCAAAAAGATCCAGTGAATTTTGGAGTGGAAGAACCAGCCAAAATACTGTAGCTGTTTTTCCAAAAGAAAAATACAAGGTAGGAGAGTTCGTTGACGTAAAGATCGAAGAAGTGACTTCTGCCACTTTGATCGGAATCGCAGTAGGTCTCTCATCATCAATTTGATATTATGGAATCCGTACAACACATCAAACAGCGTTTTGGAATCATCGGCAACGATGACGGACTCAACAGAGCTCTGGAAAAAGCCTTACGGGTATCTGCCACAGAAATTACCGTTCTGGTAACCGGCGAAAGCGGAGTAGGAAAAGAAAATATTCCCAAAATCATCCATCAATTTTCACCCAGAAAACACGCCAAATACATCGCAGTAAACTGTGGTGCCATTCCTGAAGGAACCATTGACAGTGAACTTTTTGGTCACGAAAAAGGGGCTTTTACAGGAGCCACTAACACCAGAAGTGGTTATTTTGAAGTAGCCGATGGTGGAACCATCTTTCTGGACGAAGTAGGAGAACTCCCCCTGCCAACACAGGTTAGGCTTCTCAGGATATTGGAAAACGGTGAATTCATGAAAGTGGGATCTTCAAAAGTTCAAAAAACAGACGTAAGAATCGTTGCAGCCACCAACGTAAAAATGAATGAAGCCATCAAAAAAGGAAAATTCAGAGAAGATCTTTACTATCGTTTGAGTACTGTTGAAATTCACTTGCCACCACTAAGAGAAAGAAAGGAAGACATCTCTCTTTTATTCAGAAAATTTGCCTCTGATTTCGCGCAAAAGTACAAAATGCCAACGCTTCGACTAGAGCATGATGCACAAAAGGTTTTAGAACAATACCGATGGAGAGGTAATATTCGACAATTACGAAACATTGCAGAACAAGTCTCAGTTTTGGAAAAAAATCGAATCCTAAATGCCAATACTCTGAGAAATTATCTCCCCAACATGGGATCACAACTCCCAGCAGTAATTGATCATTCGGACAAAGAGGCTGATTTCTCTTCTGAAAGAGAAATTCTTTACAAGGTTCTCTTTGACATGAAGAATGATCTTAATGACTTAAAAAAACTTACCCACGAATTGATGGATAACGAAAACATGACATCGGTTCAAAAAAACAATCCCGAACTGATCAAAAAAATTTATGGTGAGCTAGAAGATGAAAATGAAGCAGTTAAATTTATCACCCCAGAGAGTAAACCAAAAACTCATAGCAGTTCACCCCCAATCAATCAATATGACTATGCCGAAACGGTAATTGAAGAGGAACCCTTATCTTTATTGGAGAAAGAAATTGAGATGATCAAACAAGCCTTGAAAAGAAGTAATGGTAAAAGAAAAATAGCGGCAAAAGAATTGGGTATTTCAGAAAGAACCCTCTACCGAAAAATCAAACAGTTTGACCTACAAGATGACGAAAATGAATAGACTATTAATTCCCCTTCTATCGGTATTACTTTCCGGAGTTCAAGCATGCGGAATCTATTCCTTTACAGGAGCATCCATACCTTCTGGCGCTTCGACTTTTCAAGTCAACTTTTTTGAAAACCAAGCGGGTAGTAGACCAGGCTCTACCGTCGAACCAGGATTGGATAGAGATTTCACCCTATCACTTCAAGACATTATTTTAGGGCAAACCAATCTGAATTTGGTTAATTCAGGTGGTGATTTAGTTTATGAGGGAGAAATTACTCAATACAGTATCACTCCCATGACCTCTACAGCAAATCTAACGGCAGCTCAGAACCGATTGACCATGACTGTCAACCTTAGGTATTTCAACACCAATAACGAAGAAGACGATTTCGAAAGAAAGTTTTCCTTTTTTTATGACTTTCCAGCAGAAAAACAGCTTTATGATATTCAAGGCCCTGCACATGACGAAATATTTGAGAGAATTACTCAAGATATCTTTAACGAAACACTGGCCAAGTGGTAAGCCCAATGAACCTAGAAACATTTGATAAATTGGTTGAAAACTATGATCCAAAAGACGAAATCTTGGTTTCTAAAATGGCACTCCTTATCGAAAAATACCCCTATTTCCAGCTACCGCGATTTTTCTACACCAAATCCCTCAAAGATCAAAACAAAAATAATCTTGATATTGCCCTCAACCAGTTGGCTCTTTATACTTCGGACAGGAGTGTGCTAAAACAAAATATCGAATCTAAATTTGAATTGATAAAAAACGGAGACACCCTGGCTGCGAAAGTAGAGCCCCCTTCTGAGAATAAAGAAATTCCTGCAGAAAAACCCAAAAAGGCAACTGAACCAAAAGAAGAATACTCCTCTAAAAATACCTCGAAGCAAAGATCAAAACCAAAAGTAAAGCAAACTGAAAAAGCTGATGTTTCTCCATTGGCTCAAAAGAAACCGCAAATGCCCTTAAAAGAAAAAGCGGTGAAAAAATTAAAACCCCAACCAAAAAAGTCAGAAAATATCTCTGAAGATCTTAAAATGAGTTTTTTAGATTGGATTCAATACACCGAAGAAAACCAAAATATCGAGCCCATCATATCTGAGAAAAAGGATCCTTTGAGTGATAAATTACCCATTATCGATCGATTCATTGAAACCGACCCCAAAATCTTGCCCTTGGGAAAGTCCGAAACGATTGAATCATTGCCAAAACAAGACTTTAATTCTGAGGAGTTGATGACCGAGACACTGGCCAAAGTTCTGGTCAAACAAAAAAAGTATAAAAAAGCCATGAGTGCCTACAAGATTTTAAGTTTGAAATATCCAGAAAAAAATGTTTTCTTTGCAGGGCAAATTCAAAAACTAAAGAAATTGCAACAACAATAAAATATTATGGGAAGCTTTTCGATCTTCATCGCTTTAATCATTTTTGTTTGTTTTCTACTTGTTTTAGTAGTAATGGTTCAAAACCCCAAAGGTGGTGGACTGTCCTCGTCTTTTGGTGGTGGTGGACAACAAATGGGGGGAGTTCAGAAGACTTCTGACTTTTTGGATCGCAGTACTTGGTTACTTGCGGGTCTTTTGTTAGTGCTTATTCTACTTTCAAACATATCATTAGGAACAGATAGTGGCAACTCCGACTCCCGTCTTTTGCAAGACAATGCAGTTGAACAGCCCATTCCAGAGGTAATACCAGAAACCTTACCCGAAACCATTCCCGAAGTACCTCAAGACGATTCTGAAGAATAGTCTTTATGTCATGCTGTCAGCATTAATCCCGTTTCCCTCCAATTTGTCATAGCTTTTGTGCTTGGCACGATTTGTGAAATTTAATATTAAAATAAAAAAAATATAACGATGAGTAAAGTAAATATTCAGCCTCTAGCAGACCGCGTACTAATCGAGCCTGCTGCTGCAGAAACAAAAACATCTTCTGGAATCATCATTCCTGATTCCGCCAAAGAAAAACCGCAAAAAGGAACTGTGGTCGCTGTTGGCCCAGGAACAAAAGAAAACCCAGTAACTGTCAAAGTAGGGGATCATGTGCTGTATGGCAAATATGCCGGAACCGAGCTTCAACACGACGGTTCGGATTATATGATCATGAGAGAAAGTGACATACTAGCAATTGTTTAATAGAAAAAATCAAATAAAATGGCAAAAAAAATAGAATTCGATTTAGAAGCACGGGATGGCATAAAACGCGGTGTTGACGCACTAGCAAATGCTGTCAAGGTTACCCTAGGCCCTAAAGGAAGAAACGTAATCATCGGCAAATCTTTCGGTGCTCCTCAAGTCACTAAGGATGGAGTTACTGTCGCCAAAGAAATAGAATTAGAGGATGCACTCGAGAATATGGGAGCTCAAATGGTCAAGGAAGTTGCTTCCAAAACCAACGACTTGGCTGGAGACGGTACCACTACCGCAACCATTTTGGCACAAGCCATTGTCAAAGAAGGTTTGAAAAACGTTGCTGCTGGAGCCAATCCACTTGACCTGAAAAGAGGAATCGATAAGGCAGTAAATGCCATCGTAGATTCTTTGGAAAAACAATCTGTAGAAGTGGGAAATGCCTCAGAAAAAATAAAACAAGTAGCCAGTATATCTGCCAACAACGATGATACCATTGGAAGCCTGATTACAGAAGCATTTGAAAAAGTAGGTAAAGAAGGTGTAATCACCGTTGAGGAAGCCAAAGGAACAGATACTTATGTAGATGTTGTAGAGGGAATGCAATTTGATCGTGGATACCTCTCCCCTTACTTTGTCACAGATTCTGAAAAAATGGAGGCTGATCTTGAATCCCCATACATCCTATTGTACGACAAAAAGATCTCTGCTATGAAAGATCTTTTACCTGTTCTAGAGCCTGTTGCTCAATCCGGAAAACCCCTTATCGTAATTGCTGAGGATGTTGACGGTGAAGCCTTGGCTACATTGGTTGTCAATAAGCTCCGAGGTGCATTGAAAATCGCAGCTGTTAAGGCTCCTGGTTTTGGTGACCGTAGAAAAGCAATGCTTGAAGACATCTCCATTTTGACCGGTGGAACGGTAATTTCTGAAGAGAGAGGTTTTACGCTCGAAAACACCACCATTGAGATGTTGGGTTCCGCAGAAAAAGTAACCATTGACAAGGACAACACAACGGTCGTTAACGGTGCAGGTGAAAGTGAAATGATTCAAGGCAGGGTCAATCAAATCAAATCTCAAATTGAGTCAACAACTTCTGATTACGATAGGGAAAAGTTACAAGAACGTCTGGCCAAACTTTCGGGAGGTGTAGCCGTACTTTACGTAGGAGCTCCCTCTGAAGTGGAAATGAAAGAAAAGAAAGACCGCGTAGACGATGCACTTCATGCTACCAGAGCAGCGGTAGAAGAAGGTATTGTAGCTGGTGGTGGAGTTGCTCTTTTGAACACTCAAGCGAGCCTTTCCAAACTTAAATCTGACAATGCAGATGAAGGTACAGGAATTCAAATCATACACAAAGCCATCGAATCTCCATTAAGAACCATCGTAGAAAACTCTGGTGGGGAAGGTTCAGTAGTTGTATCCAAAGTACTCGAAGGAGGAGATAACTTCGGTTTCAATGCCAAAGAAGGTACTTTTGTAGACATGCTCAAAGAAGGTATCATTGATCCCAAAAAAGTAACTCGTGTTGCTCTGGAAAATGCGGCTTCGGTTGCTGGAATGATCCTAACGACAGAATGTGCTTTGGTCGACATCAAAGAAGAGACACCAGCCATGCCTCCTATGGGAGGTGGTGGTGGAATGCCCGGAATGATGTAATCCATGATCTATTGATAAAAAAAAACCTGCTTTTTCAAGCAGGTTTTTTTTTTACTCTCTGTCGTACTTACAACAATTGGGTAGGGCATCATAGTCATCCTCTTTGGCTTTGGTCTCTGAGGTATCATGCCCTTTGGCTGCTATAGCCGCATGAATGGTTTCAAGGTTTACTTTAGCAGGATTATAAATCAGCGAGATTTGATTGGAAGGAATGTCCCAATCGGCCGACTTAACTCCCTTAATGGATAATGCTGCTTTTTCAATTCTCTTTTCGCAAATTTCGCAGTTTCCATGAACTTTAAATTCTGCTTTTGTACTCTTTTTCTGCTTCTCTTGAGCTACCATTCCCAATGGTAACGCCAGTAAAATAATAAGGATTTTTTTCATGATATATAAATTGATTGTTAAATTTTAAGTCTTAAACCCGTGTAAATCATCCTCCCAAAAACGGGAGCATAAACCTGAGCCGCATCAAAATCAACTCCAAAAGGATCAACCGATCCTATTATTGGAGAGGGTTGTCTATAATTCCCAATATTTTCTCCTCCTAAATATATTTCAAATTTTTCAGATAAGACATAAGTCAACTGAGTAGTCCATAATGAATATTTGGGCGAGAAACCTCTGGGACGATCTATTAGGTTGTGAACCAGTCGCTGTGCTCCCACATAATGATAGGTTAGATCATACCGCCATTGTTTACCTACCGAATTAGGTTTGCTTTCCCAGCCCAAATTGGCAAAAAAGCGATTCTTGGCCAATAAGGGTTTTTGAAGAAATCCGCTTTTATAATCCATTTTTACGTTATAATTTTTATAAGCAGCTCTAAAATTCAGATAGTCCCTGAAATAGTAATCCAATTCTACTTGAAAACTTTTTGCAGTACTTTCCCCTTCTAAGTTATAAAAAGAAACCTCACGAGGCCTTTCAAAGTCAACCACCACCTGGTTAGTAAATTGAGTAATATAGTAGTCTGCGGAGAGGGTTATTTGGTGAGGATCTCCGATATAAAAGGATTTGGACAGTCCCAATCCATAGTTCCACGCTTTTTCTGGATCAAGCCCATAAATTTTTCCATCAGAGGATTCAATTTTTATGGCCCTGTTTGTAGCAAAAAGGGTTTGATTTTCTGCAAAAATATTGGCTGCTTTTCTGCCACTACCGGCTGATAACCTTATAACAAATTTCTCCAAAGGAACATATCTAAAATGTACTCTAGGCGTTAAAAAACTACCGAAGTTGTTATGGAAATCCATTCGGACTCCCGCTATCAAACTAAAATTGTCATTGTTGTCATGGCTGAATTCAAAAAAACCACCTACACTCTGATCTGTTCTTTGAAAGGCATCAACATTTACCAATTCCATATAGGTATCAAAACTATAATTTAAACCTACTTTAAATTTGTTAAGTGTGTTGCCAATGATGGAATTGAAAATTAAGTTGGTGTAAAAACTCTCTTGGTTGATGTCATAGGTTCGCAATCCATAATAGGAATCCTGATCATGGCTACTGAAGGCAGATTGAAAACCAAAGCTCTGATAGGGGGTCTCTGGAAACACATAACCCAATTTGAATGAAGCATCCCAACGTCTCGTTTTAATTTCGCTTCCCCAGCGGTTATTCATCCCTCTATCTTTTTGAGGATTGAAACTTAAAGTGCCCAATAGTTTGTCATCTTTCATATACCTCCAGCTCAAAAAGCTGACCCACCCCTTTTCCAAATCCGTGTATTGCCAACGGTTCATCAAATTGATTTGCTCGGAAACAGGGAGATCCAAAAAACCATCATTGTTATTGTCAAATTTTTCGGTTCTCTTGTTCCCATGAAGGTAGAGGCCTGTACTCCATTTTTCATCTATTTTATGATTGAAGTGCGTATTCATTTCATACCTGCCATTGATGGAACCAAATAGATTGAGGAAAAAGGGAATGTCGGTCAAAGGCTTTTTCAACTCGGTATTGATTTGTCCTGCGATACTTTCAAAACCATTGGTTACAGATCCAGCACCTTTACTAATTTGAATACTTTCTACCCAAGTCCCCGGCGTAAAGGTCAACCCGTAGGCCTGAGATGCTCCACGAACCATCGGGATATTTTCTTCTGAAATCAACAGATAGGGACTCGAAAGACCCAGCATCTTGATTTGTTTGGTTCCTGTGAGTGCATCTGCAAAGTTCACATCTATGGCCGGATTGGTTTCAAAACTTTCAGAGAGGTTACAACAAGCTGCTTTAAGTAATTCTTCGCTACTGACCTTAAGGATGTTTTGAGTCTCAATATAGGATTTTTGCGAGGCTTTTCTTCGCTGAGTGAGGGTAACCTCGTCCAATTCATCATTATGATTTTGAATCATTTGGTGTGTGATGAATGGTGTTTGTACTATTAGTGTATCGGTCTTAAAACCAACATAACTAATGATCAATAAATCCGTCTCTGGTGTTTTTTCCAAACGGAAAGCACCGTCAATATCCGTAACCGTTCCAATACTGGTGTTTTGCCAAAAAACACTGGCTCCGGTCAGTGGGTAAGTTTTATTATTTTCTTGATATTGTACCGTTCCATGAACTGGGTCTTGAGAAAAGACCGCACCCCATGAAAGACATACAATAATTATGTATTTTCTCATGATTTTTAGGGTTTAATTAGACATTAAATAGAGAGTGTATTTAATGTTGAATCAGCCGTAAAAAATGAGACTTTGGTTTAAGAGGAAAATTTTATTTTTGGGAACAAGAAAAGGCTGGGTAAAAACCTCCTTAAGAAAAATGGCTTTTGTGGTTTTGAAAGATGTGGTAGTGCTATGTGGAATTACAAAACCACTAATTTGAAAATCATCATTAACGCTTTTTTGGGGATGATTGTTTTGGATAAAAATGGTTTCATCCTGACAGCAGTGATTTTTGGAAACCTTACCCCCTTGATGATCTTGACTTTTTTCCATGGACATCTTACATCCATTTGCATTCCAAGCCAGCGCAATTTCCTCAATATGCCCACCACAGTAGTGAACATTCAAAGCCATCCCGATTTTTGAAGTCAAAAAAATCAGTATGAAAAAAACGGCTTTGACGCTCCTCAGATTCATAATGTAAAATTAAGGATTTTATCCTAATTGGTAAAATAACATCGCAGCAGCCATGACGAGCATAATAAAGTTTTCTATCAGCGTTGCTTCGGTCATGGGCAAATTTAGGGCAGTCCCCAAACAAGCACAATTGATCTTGTTTTTATCAAAAAGGGTGTAAATAACCCCAATGGTAGTTATGGATAAGATCACAATAGTGGCGATAAAAGCAAAGTTTAATTGCCAACGCAGCAATAACATCAAACCCAACAGGGTCTCAATAAAAGGGTAAATTTTGGCGTAAAAAGGACTTCTTATGGCCAGTGGATCATATTGTGCAAAAGCAGCGGGAAACCCCTTGTAATCCAAAAATTTAAAAAAACTGAATACCATAAAAAATAGCCCCATAAAATCGATCATAAAATTGGAGATGTGAAAAGTATTTTTTTGGAGCAGAACCCCACCAGCAATCAGGTAAACAAAAATCAAGAAGAGAGGGAAGAGCTGTTTTAATTTAGAGGTGACCTCCAAAGAGGGGGAATCTCCATTCTTCGATTCAAGAGATGGAATGTATTTTTGGGGTAAAGCTTCCGAAAGTTTTTTCAATGTCAATGTCTTCAAAACGCTCATCTCTACTCTTCCATTGGGGAGATCAATTTTGAGGTCTTTCACCTCATCCAAATCCATCAATTTTTTGGTCACCGAAGAAACACATCCTTCACACGTCATCCCCGAAATTTTTATATTCTGCTTCATTGTTGAAAAGTGGGCTTTATTTGGTTAATTAAACGCTGTAAATAAGGGGGAAATTAAATTTTAGACAATGATGTTTTTAATACTTTTGTCTTCATCAGCATTTCTCTTTCTTTTATGCAAAAATACTTAAAAAAGACATCTGTTTCGGATCAAAAAAATCCATTTATCCCAATAAATATTCATCGATTAAGAAAAATAAATGAGTAAAAAACAAATTTCATCTGCTCTCATCTCTGTTTTTGACAAAACAGGTTTGGCCCCCATCATTCACCAATTAGCCTCTCAAGGAGTTACATTCTACTCCACTGGAGGTACGGAAAAATACATTCGCGATTTGGGCTATAATGTAATTGCAGTTGAGGATGTTACGGGATACCCATCCATTTTGGGAGGTAGGGTAAAAACATTACACCCCAAGGTTTTTGGAGGGATTTTGAACCGTCAAGAAGTTTTGGACGATCAAACTGCTTTGGAGGAATTTGAAATCCCACAAATTGATTTGGTGATCGTTGATTTATATCCATTTGAAGAAACCGTTGCTACAGGTGGAAGTGAACAAGAAGTTGTTGAAAAAATTGATATTGGAGGAATTGCCCTCATCAGAGCTGCCGCAAAAAACTTTAAGGATACTTTTTGCGTTTCTGACAAAAACGATTATAAAGATTTTCTGGATATTCTAACCCAATCCGATGGTGCTCCGGACATAGAACAAAGAAAAAGGTATTCCGTCAAGGCTTTCCAAACCTCATCCCACTATGATGCTGCCATCTTTAACCATTTTAACGAAGAGGAAGACGTACTGAAACTGAGTGTCCAAAATTCCAAAACCCTCCGCTATGGAGAAAACCCACATCAGCAAGGAAAATTTTTCGGTCCACTATCCGATCTTTTAGAGCAAATTCACGGGAAAGAAATTTCTTACAATAACCTTTTGGATATTGATGCAGCAGTTAATCTGATGCTCGAATTTTATCAGGAAGATCCCAGTTTTGCAATTCTCAAACACAACAACGCGTGTGGCTTTGCAACCCGCTCTACTCTCAAAAATGCTTATGTCGATGCGCTTGCTGGAGACCCCGTCTCTGCCTTTGGGGGGGTGCTAATTACCAATAAAACGATTGATTTAGATACTGCCAATGAAATCCACAGCCTATTTTGTGAGGTGGTAATTGCTCCCTATTTCCAGGAGGACGCCTTAGCCCTTTTGAAAGGAAAAAAGAACAGAATATTATTGGTTCAAAAAGACACCCCACTGCCCTCCACCACCTATAGAAGTTGTCTCAACGGCATATTGGTTCAGGACAGAGATTCCAAAACTGATGTTGCGGAAGAGCTCGAATTTGTCACTGCCAAAAAACCCAATGGACAAGAGATTGAGGATTTGATATTTGCCTCTAAAATTTGTAAGCATACCAAATCAAATACTATTGTTTTGGCGAAAAATGGTCAACTACTCGCTTCTGGAACCGGACAAACCTCTAGAGTAGATGCATTAAATCATGCCATTGAAAAAGCCAAGCACTTTAATTTTGACCTTAATGGTGCCGTAATGGCAAGTGACGCTTTCTTTCCATTTCCTGATTGTGTGGAGATCGCTCACAAAGCTGGGATAAACAGTGTCCTTCAGCCAGGGGGATCCATAAAAGACCAACTTTCCATAGATTATTGTAACGAAAATTATTTGTCAATGATCTTTACAGGTACGCGTCATTTCAAACATTAATTTTCATAACTTTATTGAGAATAAAACCATCAAATTATGGGTTTTCTTACCGAAGAAATCGCAATAGATTTAGGCACTGCAAATACCTTAATAATCCACAATGACAAAGTAGTGGTAGACAGTCCATCTATAGTGGCCATCGACAGGACAACCAATAAAATTATTGCTATAGGTAAAGAGGCCAGCATGATGCATGGAAAAACGCATGAAAACATCAAGACCATCAGACCCTTGAAAGATGGTGTCATTGCTGACTTTAACGCATCGGAGCAAATGATCAATGCCTTGATCAAAAGTATTCCCACACTCAAGAAAAGATTCTTTACCCCTTCGCTAAGAATGGTGATTTGTATTCCTTCAGGAATTACGGAAGTGGAGATGAGAGCAGTAAAAGAATCGGCAGAGCGAGTCAATGGCAAAGAAGTCTATTTGATACACGAACCTATGGCAGCGGCCATTGGGATAGGAATAGACATCATGCAACCCAAGGGTAATATGATTGTCGACATAGGAGGAGGAACCACTGAAATCGCAGTAATTGCTTTGTCTGGGATTGTTTGTGACAAATCCGTCAAGATTGCAGGTGATGTTTTTACCAATGACATCGTCAACTACATGAGAAGTAAGCACAACCTATACGTGGGTGAGCGCACTGCTGAAAAAATAAAAATATTGATTGGTTCCGTGATCGAGGATCTTGAAAACCCTCCCGAGGATATGTCTGTTCAAGGAAGAGACTTAGTTACCGGTAAACCCAAACAAGCCATGATTTCTTATACTGAAATCGCCAAAGCACTAGACAAGTCCATCATAAGAATTGAAGAGGCCATCATGGAAGCTTTATCCCAAACCCCACCTGAATTAGCCGCGGATATTTACAATACGGGAATTTATCTTGCTGGAGGCGGAGCACTCCTTAGAGGTCTGGATGTCAGACTTTCTAGAAAGACGGATCTGCCTGTTTATATTGCTGAAGACCCCCTTCAAGCCGTTGTAAGAGGGACTGGAATCACATTAAAAAATATCGACCGATATAAAACCATTTTGATCAAATAATGACTTATGCGGCAGCTCATCAATGCCCTACTTAAGTACAAAAACACCCTATTATACTTGGGTTTATTGATCATTTCCCTTATTTTTTTAAATCATCGGAGCTTTTACCACCAATCCATCTTTAGTAGAACAGGACTGGCACTTTCTAGTAAATTCAATAGGACAGTGCAAAATGTTTCTAGTTACCTCGATCTTGCCTACACCAACGAAAAGCTAATCGCTGAAAATGTTAAACTCAAGGCACTTGAATTGATGCATTTTACAGAGCAAACCCCAAAAGACAGAACCATTGATTCATTCCCTTTTAAGGTTCTGGGGGCAAGAATCATCAAAAATAGTTATAATCTAGCGAGAAATTACTTAATAATAGATCAGGGATACACAGATGGAATTGAAACAGAAATGGGAGTCATATCCAGCGATGGTGTTGTGGGGATTGTCAATCAAGTAACTGCAGAGTTTTCGAGTGTGATTTCTATATTACACCGAGATCTAAAAATCAATGCTGGTTTTAAAAAAAACGGCGCATACGGTTCACTATCTTGGCAAGGAAAACACCCCAAAAGAATGAAATTGAATGATGTTTCCACCTTAAACCCCGTGATGGTAGGAGACACCATAGTAACTGGCGGTATGTCAGATTATTTCCCTTATGGCATTCCTATTGGAAAAGTTTTTAGTTTTCAAAAACCCGAACTAGAAGGATATTATGATATTGATATTGAGCTATTTAGCAATCTTACGCAGAAAGATTTCGTTTATATCTTAAAAAACATAAAGAAGGATCAACTCAATCAATTGAAAAATGAATCGCGATAATTTAATATTAATTTTTCGGTTTTTACTTCTGCTGTTTCTTCAGGCATTTTTGCTGAACAACATTAATTTTTTTGGATTCATCAATCCCAACCTTTATCTTTTATTCATCATAGTCTATCGTTTGGATGGCAACCCTACTTTATTGATTGTTTTGGGCTTTGTAATGGGGCTACTGCTGGATTTGTTGACACAAGGATCGGGGGGGCAAACCATTGCCGCTTTGACCATATCTTTCCTAAGGCCCTATATCATAAGATTCTCTTTTGGTGTAAATTATGATGTCCCTATGGGCATGATTAAGGGAAGTTTACTTACCCAAAGATTACTGTATCTGTCATTGATGGTGGTGATTCACAATTTGGTGCTCTGCAGTGTCATCTACTTTAGTTTTGACAATACCATTACCATTCTAAAAAACACTCTTTTTACATCTTTATTTACCTTTATACTGATTTACATTTCCTTGGGATTATTCAAAAATAAATGATTAGACGTTTTTTTTTACCGGCTGTAACCCTTTTAACTGCAGTAGTTTTTATTGGTAGGCTGATCAGTTTACAACTGCTCAACTCTTCCTACAAACTCCTTTCTGACGGAAATGCTGTAATTGAAAATTCTATTTATCCCGAACGCGGATACATCTATGATCGCAACCAAAAACTCTTGGTATCCAACCAACCGGTTTACGATTTGATGGCCATCCCCGAAAATATCGCTGTATTTGACACCCTTGAATTCTCAAAAATATTGGGTGCTTCAAAAGCAGAACTCAAAGAAAAAATAAAATTAGCAAGAACTTTTTCTGTCAAACTTCCTTCCATTATTGTTGGGAAAATTTCCAGAGAACGCAATGCTGTAATTCAGGAAAAGATATGGAAATATCCTGGTTTTTTTCTGCAAAAAAACTCTGTAAGAAACTATCCTATTTCTCTCGCCTCCAACCTATTAGGCTATGTGAGTGAGGTCACCAAAAATGATATGAAAAAAGATAATTATTACCACTTGGGGGAATTGATCGGCAGGCAGGGGATAGAGGAGTATTATGAACATTTTTTAAGAGGAAAAAAAGGAAAGAAATTTTATCAAAAAGACCGCTTTAATAGAATCATAGGATCCTATGAAGATGGAAAATATGATGTTCCTATGGAAGGTGCACAAAATCTTTATCTTACTATTGACAGGGAGCTTCAGCAATATGGTGAAGAATTATTTCAAAACAAAAGAGGCGGTATTGTAGCCATAGAACCCAAAACGGGGGAGGTGCTTTCTCTGGTCTCAGCTCCCAGCTATGATCCCAGTATACTCATTGGCAGAAAACGATCCGAAAACTATAGAAAACTAGCATTAGACACCTTGGCAAAGCCCCTCTTTGACAGAAGTCTTCAAGCACAATATGCTCCAGGATCCCCTTTCAAATCCCTCAATGCTCTAATCGCCTTACAAGAGGGAGTCATCGATAAAGAGACATCCTTCTCATGTCAAAAAGGCCACTTCTATGCCCGTGGAATGTTTATGGGGTGTCATTGTAGGCCTGGAACCAATAACAACCTGCGCTCCGCTATTTACCGATCTTGTAATACTTATTTTGCTAATGTTTACAGAAGGATTGTTGACCGAGCAGGAGAAAATATTGAGGATGGGATGAATATTTGGAATGAACATTTAAAGAGTTTTGGTTTGGGCAATTACCTCGGATATGACTTGCCCGTAGGGAAAAAAGGTTTTGTTCCAGATGCTGATTATTACAATCATTGGTACAAAAAAGGGGGCTGGAAGTCCGCAACGGTTGTTTCCAATGCCATTGGTCAGGGAGAACTATTAACCACCCCCATCCAAATGGCCAACTTTACCGCAGCCATTGCCAATAGAGGGTATTTTATTCAACCTCATTTCCTCAAAGCCATTAGTACTGACTCCTTAAAAAAAGTATATGAAAAAAAAGAAACCTCAATTGATTCCATTCACTTTGAAACCGTGATAGATGGTATGTATCAGGTGGTCGAAAGAGGTACTGCGAGAATTGCCCAAATCAAAGGAATTGAGGTTTGTGGAAAAACAGGAACGGTTGAAAATTTTATGAAAATAGAGGGTGTGAAAACCCAAATGACAGACCACTCTATTTTCATTGCTTTTGCTCCAAAAGACGATCCGAAAATTGCTATTGCAGTCTATGTAGAAAACGGTTATTGGGGGGCAAGATGGGCCGCTCCTATCGCAAGCTTGATGATTGAAAAACACCTCACTGGAAATGTAAAAAGAAAATGGTTGGAGGACAGAATGTTGAATGGGAGTTTGATCGCAGAATACGAAAAACCTTATTCAGGGAAACCCTTTGTAATCAATGAGTAAAAGTGTCTTTTTCCGTCTCGATTGGCTGCTATTGTTGGTGTACCTAGCACTAGTGACTTTTGGTATTGTCAATGTTTATTCTGCTACTTTCAGCGAAACATCTGAAGGGCTTTTTGACCTCACTCAAGCTGTTGGAAAACAATTTTTTTTTTTAATATTCAGTCTATTCATAGGCATTATTATTCTTTCAGTAAACAGTAAGTTTTTTGAACAGTTCGCATCATTGGGGTACTTTATAAGCTTACTACTTTTGTTGGGGCTTTTTGTTTTTGGCAATACCGTTTCTGGTGCCACCTCATGGTACAATATCGGTGGAATAAGTTTTCAACCCTCTGAACTGGCCAAAGTTGCTACCGCATTGATGATCGCTAGCCTATTGAGTAAGTTTCAATCGGACATCCAAACCCCAAGAACTTTGTTTAAAATTGGAGCATATGTTCTCTTTCCCTTTTTCCTCATCGTTTTACAACCCGACCCTGGATCGGCTTTGGTTTTCGGTGCTTTCTTTTTTCCCTTGTTCAGAGAAGGACTTAACTATTCCTATTTGATCATTTTCCTCTCAGTGTTGTCCCTATTTTTTATCACCCTAAGCTTTCCTTTTGGTGTGGTGGTTGGAATCATCATCTTGTTGATCTTTTTACTCTACTTCATTTTTAAAAAACTGAATCCCAAAATAAAAATTTGGCCTTTTCTGTTTTTTTTAATGATTTCAATCGGATTTTCATTCTCAGTAGACTACATCTTTGATAATGTCTTTCAACAACGACACCGCGATAGGATCAATATTGTTTTAGGAAAAGAAGTAGATATACAAGGAGTCGGCTACAATATTAATCAGTCTAAAATCGCAATCGGATCTGGAGGATTAAAAGGAAAGGGATTTTTGGAGGGTACACAAACCAAAGGAGATTTTGTCCCCGAGCAACATACCGATTATATCTTCAGCACCATCGGAGAGGAGTGGGGATTTAGAGGGGGTTTCTTTCTGATTTTTCTTTTCTGTTTACTCATTTTAAGAATCATATTACAGGCTGAAAAACAAATCAATAAATTCCGAAGAATTTATTCCTATGGAATAGCTGGGTTAATTTTTATCCATTTTTTTATTAATATCGGAATGTCTTTGGGAATGGTTCCCACAATTGGGATTCCGCTTCCTTTTGTAAGTTATGGTGGATCCAGCATCCTAGCTTTTAGCATAATGATATTTATCCATTTAAACTTCGATGCTAATAGACTCAATGATTGGTAAGCTTAATGC
Organism: Flavobacteriaceae bacterium UBA4439; assembly: GCA_002390455.1. Classification (GTDB taxonomy): domain Bacteria; phylum Bacteroidota; class Bacteroidia; order Flavobacteriales; family Flavobacteriaceae; genus UBA8316. Next base: position 17,706 of record DGPN01000051.1, read on the forward strand.
TTTACGTCCAAAATATCTCTGAGACTGTTCCCCAAAGTCATAAAGGCCAACACCAAACTCATGATGGCTACTCCTGGCAATAAGGTTAAATATGGCTTGCCCAGTAGTAAATACCTAAAGTGATCTTTTACCATCCCACCCCAACTGGGTACTGGAGGCTGGGCGCCTATTCCCAAAAAACTCAACCCACTTTCAATCAATATCGCACTGGCAAAATTGGCCGCCGAAATAACGATCAAAGGGGGGATAAGCAAAGGGAGAATATGATTCCAAATGATTCGGGCTTTACCATAACCCAATGTTTGGGAAGCTTTGATAAAGGTTTTTTCTTTTAGCGTTAAAACTTGCCCTCTTACCACCCGAGCCACCTCCACCCACATGGTTAAGCCAACAGCAACAAAAACTTGCCAAAAACCACGACCCAAAGCCAATGTGATGGCAATGACCATTAACAAGGTAGGGATAGACCAAAAAACATTGATCAACCAAACAATTCCCTTATCCAAATAACCTCCAAAAAAGCCAGCCAAAGCTCCCAAAAAGACACCGATCAAAAGGGAAATAAATACGGCAATAAAACCTATTGAAAGTGATATCCTTGACCCAACGATCAACCGACTCAACAAATCTCTACCGTATTTGTCTGTTCCCAATAGGAATTTTTTTTCTTCTATATGTTGCTTTTTAAAACTGAATTCAGAAAGTGGAGATTGTAATTTTGACGCATCTATAAATTCATAGTAATCTGATGGGGAGCCATAGGGTTGAATTTCGACTCCGTCAAATTGTAATCGGTAATCTTGTAAGGGAATTTCAGTAATGCCATTTACCTGTCCTGAAAAAAAAGATTTGCTAATTGAAGGGATATTGTCGGCTTGAAGTAACAACATCTCTACTTTAAAACCTGGAGGTTTTGAGTGAATCGACAAATGCATTTGGTTGGAATTGGAGGTACTGTCTGGGGCGATTTGATAGGCAAAAATAGCCACGAATATCAAGGAAATAATATACAGTACACTGAAAACTGCCCACAAGTCTTTTAAAAATTTTTTGTAGACAACGGTCTCCCTCAAAACATCAATATTATTTTTTAATCTGAGCTACAGGATAATTCTCTAGGTTGATGTTCAAATCTTCCAAAATACTTACTGCTTCTGAAATATAAAAATCCTTTTCTAACCCTTCTATCCATCTTTTCTTTCGTTCTTTAACCACCTCATCAACGGGAACTCCAGAGTCTTGAAGCCATTCGAAAGTGAGATCAGATTTGTAATCCTTGAGAACACTAAACTCATCTGATATTTTTTTGTTGGTCTCCTGCTCTGCCAGATAATCCTTATAATTAAGAGTATAGACATAATCATCCTGTTGATCTTCTATTCTTCTGGCCTGTTGATCTACCAACTGGATATAGGGATGCTCTTTTAATCTAATGGCACTCTTATTCAAAGCATAATCATAGTTGGTTTGATTTTCCCACTTCGTAAAGGGAGCAGGTTCAATTCTATCCCAAGCCAAAGGATTTTCCTGATCTTTTTCTCCCATCTCAATATAGGAATATTGATTCTTGAGGATGATGTCACTTCGTACCCCCTCCAATTGTGTAGAACCTCCATTGATGCGATAAAATTTATCGGTTGTAAGCTTTACGGCACCTAAATCGCCGTGGGTTCCTCCTGAAATAATACGATTCAAATCGATTACATTTTGAACAGTTCCTTTTCCAAAGGTTTGTTTACTTCCCAAAATAATAGCTCTTTTATAATCTTGGAGGGCAGCTGCCAAAATTTCTGATGCCGATGCCGAAAACTGATTGACCATAACAACCAATGAACCATCCCAAATAATGGATGGGTCTTCATCGTACAATATATCTTTGGATCCTCCTGTACTTTTTACTTGGACTACTGGGCCTTTGTCAATAAAAAATCCAGTAATGTCAACAACCGTCTTAAGGGATCCACCACCATTATTTCTCAAGTCAACGATGATACCACTGACATTTCTCTTTTTTAGAGCCTCCAATTCTTTTTTGACATCACTAGCAGCATTCCTGCTTTTTTGATCTTTGAAATCGATATAGAATTTCGGTAATTGAATCAGACCATAATTTTTTCCATTCTTTTGGATGATACTCGATTTTGCATAGGATTCCTCTAACTCAACCACATCTCTATTGATTACAACCTCCTCTATGACACCACTCACTCTCTTGACAGTCAAAAATACCTGAGTACCTTTGGGTCCTTTGATCAATTTGACTGCATCACTCAAACGCATGGGACCAATTTCGACAGCATCTTCATCTTTTTGAGCCACTTTAAGTATGACATCACCCACCTCCAGTGCCTTGGCTTTCCAGACAGGCCCACCAACGATCACCTCTACAATCTCAACCACTTGATCTTTCTTTTGCAATCGCGCACCAATACCCTCAAACTTTCCTGAAATATTTTGGTCAAACTTTTCTTTATCATCTGGAGCAAAATAGTTGCTGTGGGGATCAAACTCAAGAGTTATCGAGTTTACATAAATAGAAAACCAATCCTTGCGTTCAACATCATCAAAAATTTCAAAGTAATTTTCAATATTTTCTCTGGTCTTAGATCGAGCTTCTTCTTCCAATACAATTTTTGATCTAATTTGATAGGTACTGTCTTTCTCTTTTTCAAAATCTTCCTGTTCTACCAAATCTGAAAAGTATTCTAAAGTAGAAAGTTTAAACCTTTTTCGCCAGAGGTCCTTAAGACCGTTTAAAGTTCTGGCATAAGGAACCTCCTCAAAATCAAGATTGATTGAATCCTTCAAACTAAAATCAAAAGGTTCAACCAATAACTCCTCATAAAATTGTTTTACCTGACCCATACGAGCAATCAATCGATCGTAGGTCAAATTGAAAAAAGAAACATCGGCCATTCTAATTTGATCGTCTATTTCGTCTTTATATCTTTTGAAATTATTGATGTCAGATTGAAGAAAAAATCGGTGCTGTCCATCAATCCCCTGAATGTAGCTTTCAAAAACGCGTTCCGAAAAATTGTCATCAATTTCTTTGGGATCATAGTGACCTTTCTGCATTACATAAGTAATCACCTCAATCAATAATTTGTCTTTATCCGGATTGTCTAATTCAGAAGTAGAACTTCCGATTAGAATGAGCGCAAAAAAACCACCGACGAATAGTCCGAAAAGTCTCATAAATTCTATTTAAAGAGTAAATTTAACCAAAAACCCCCTATAAAGCCTAAACCCTAAAAAAAATTTTGTTGATACTAAATTGATATAGAGGGGTTAATATTTTTTAAATTTACTTCGTATTAAAAATTCATGGACAAAAAACCGCTCATTCTCGTAACCAATGACGATGGAATTACTGCCCCTGGCATAAGAAAATTAATTGAAGTGATGAACGAAATCGGAGAGGTCGTTGTTGTTGCTCCTGACAGTCCACAGTCTGCAATGGGACATGCCATAACCATCAATTCCACACTCCATTGTACTGAGATTCAAGTCAAAGAAGAAACCCATTTAGAATACAGTTGTTCGGGAACCCCTGCGGACTGTGTAAAACTGGCAGTCAATGAAATTTTAGATCGTAAACCCGACCTATGCGTATCTGGAATCAATCACGGATCCAATTCTTCCATCAATGTCATATACTCAGGAACCATGAGCGCAGCCGTTGAGGCAGGGATTGAAGGGATTCAAGCCATCGGTTTTTCTTTATTGGATTATCGCTGGAGTGCTGACTTTGATGCCATCAGAAATTATGTCAAAAAAATTACACTAAGTGCTCTCGAAAACAAAATCCCCTCCAATGTTGTACTTAATGTAAATTTTCCGAAACTCAAAGAAAGAGAAATAAAAGGCATCAAAATTTGTCGTCAGGCCAAGGCTTATTGGGTAGAGGAATTTGACAAAAGAACCAACCCAATGGGACTCGATTATTACTGGCTAACTGGGAAGTTTGTCAATGAAGATAAGGGAGAAGACACTGATGAATGGGCGCTCAGTCAAGGCTATATCTCTGTAGTCCCAATAGAGTTTGACCTCACGGCTCATCATGCCATCCAACGATTAAACACATGGAATTTTGAGGAATAAAGAACTTTTTCAGGGCGTAATTGCTAGTTTTTTTGCCAGTTCAAGTGCAATGGTTTTTATACTACTCTATTTTTCGGAGGGGGCTATCGAGGATGCCATTGTCTCCTTGTTCCATCAAAAAAAGTTAGGAGGGCTCATCAGCATAAGTGCGCTAATCAATTTGCCCTTATTCTTTTTGGGCATGCACAAAAGAAAAACCCATTTTGCCAAAGGTGTTATGATCACCTCTATTGTTATCGTGCTGATGGTTGCGATTCTTAAAATTATTTAAATTGAAATATTACATCATTGCTGGTGAAGCTTCTGGTGATCTACATGGATCAAAATTGATGGAAGCCTTGAAGGAAAAAGATGACAAAGCCCAAATCCGCTTTTGGGGAGGTGACTTGATGCAGCAAATGGGTGGGGTATTGGTTAAGCATTACAAAATGCTGGCTTTTATGGGTTTTTGGGAAGTTGTCACCCATTTGGGTACCATTTTGAAGAATATAAAATTCTGTAAAAAAGACATCACCGACTTTCAGCCAGATGTCATCATCTACATCGATTATCCAGGTTTCAATCTCAGGATCGCAAAATGGGCCAAGCAAAAAGGCTTTAAAAATCATTTTTACATCAGTCCTCAGGTATGGGCGTGGAAAGAAAATAGGGTCCATCAGATGAAAAAAGATTTGGATGCTCTCTACGTTATCCTTCCTTTTGAAAAAGACTTTTTTGAAAACAAACACCAATTCAAAGTAGAATTTGTGGGTCACCCCCTACTGGATACCCTCAACCAAAGAAATAAATCGACCGATTTTCTCAAACAGAATCAATTGTCCGATAAAAATAATCTTATCGCATTACTGCCTGGCAGTAGAAAACAAGAGATCAAAAAAATGTTACCTGTTTTTTTAAAGGTATCGGAACTCTTTCCGAAATTTCAATTTGTCCTTGCTGGTGCTCCTGGCATAGATACTGAATGGTATCAAAAATTCTTTGGCGGAGAAAACGTCAAAATTATACAAAACAAGACCCACGACCTGCTTTTACACGCTCGGGCCGCATTGGTATCTAGTGGAACCGCAACTCTGGAGACCGGACTGCTCAATGTTCCTCAAGTGGTTTGCTACCGCAGTAGTTTTTTGACCTATTGGATTGCCAAATGGCTCGTAAAGTTAAAATTCATCTCCCTAGTCAATCTGATTTTGGATCGTGAAGTCGTCAAAGAACTCATTCAAGGGGCATTTAACGTCAAGGAAGTCGAGCACCATCTGAAATATGCTCTTTCAGATATAGGCCAAAAGAAACTCAAGGAGGATTACAAAGAACTCCGAGGCATTCTTGGTGCAGGTGGAGCCAGTAAAAAAACAGCCCAACTCATCATCGAGGCCTTGTCATAATTTTTTACAATAAATTTAGGGGATGAAAGCCCCCAGATTTCCCATCTATATCGTAACACTACTTTTTGTTAGTGGAATGTTGATTGCCCCTTGGACACAAAACAAATACTTCATCTGTTTCGCGCTCATAATCCCTTTTTTAGTCGCTCTCTTTAAAAAATACCGTGTCCTTGCTTATCTCGTATTTCTTCCCTTGGGTAGTATTCACCTCCATCAATATTATCAATTGTCAAAATCACATTACAGCCATTTTACGGTGACTGAAAATAAAAAAATCTTCTTTTACAATTGACTCAAGTACTCAAACCCAATGACTTCCAACTTCGATTTTATGGAAGTGTGGTCAAAGTCGGTGATCAAAAAACAGAAGGTAAAATCCTAATCAGTATAAACAAAGACAGCTTAAAAAAGGCTCCAAATTTAGGAGACCTCATTCTCACCCGCATTTCACCCCAACCCATCTTATCCCGATCCAATCCTGGTGGATTTGACTACAAAAAATATCTGAGTCGAATCAAAATATACGACCAACTCAAACTCACTCCAAAGAATTTTGTTTTGGTTAAAAACAAAATCAGAGGCCCTAGCGCTTATCTGAATCGATGGAATGCGACTATTGAAAAAAAAATAGATCAATCTCAACTGTCTTCCGCCTCAAAAAACACTCTCAAAACCCTACTGTTAGGAAAAAGAGATGCATTGGATCGTGAATTGGTTGAAGCCTATGCTAATGCCGGTGTAGTTCATATTTTAGCCATTTCAGGACTGCACATTGGCATCATTATGCTGTTTTTGGGCTTTGTACTCCAACCCATTCAATTGATCCCTAGGGGAAAATGGATTTATATCGTCAGTATCATCATACTGCTGTGGGCTTTTGCCTTCTTTACAGGAGGTAGTCCCTCTGTAATAAGAGCAGTAAGCATGTTTAGTGGTTTTGCTTTGGCCAAATATTCCCGTCGCATTCACAGTACCTTCCACTTACTGATCGTCAGTTTTTTTCTGCTTTTGGTTTTTTACCCTCCATTTCTTTATCAAGTAGGGTTTCAAATGAGTTATCTCGCTGTTTTGGGCATCATTAAGATTCACCCACTTCTTCAAAAACTTTGGGAACCCCGCTATCTTGTCGTGCGAAAATTATGGGAAATTACAACCGTATGCTTGGCCGCTCAAATTGCCGTTGCTCCCTTAAGTATATTTTATTTCCATCAATTTCCAGGTTTGTTCCTCCTTTCCAACTGGCTGATCCTTCCTTTTTTTGGCTTGTTTCTGATTGCAAGTTTAGGATTAGTTGTGTTAATGGCAGTGGACATGGAAATACGCCCTCTTACCATTGGCTATGACAAAATGGTAAGCTGTATGAATGATGTTGTTTTGTGGATTGCGAATCAAGAAAGTTTTTTATTTAAAAATATGCGGATGTCCATAGCCGTTTTGGTTATCATTTATATTCTGTTGTCCCTGATCTATTGGGGACTGAAATTCCAAAAAATAAGATATCTAACAGCAACTCTATCTGGACTGTTGATCCTCCAATGGGTTGTTGTTTTTGAACATTGGGAAAACTCTAAGGTCAATCAGCTTTGGTTATTGTATCAACACAACAAAACCATAGTCGCTCACCACACCCCCAAAAAACTGATGATTTACAGTCCACAAAAAATCACTGAGGAAGATCGATTTATAAATGATTTTAAAAATAAATATCCGATCGAATCCGTAAAAATCGAAGCTTTCAAAAACACTTATGTCACTAACGAATTACGCCTTTTGGTTTTGGACGAAAAAGCCATTTACAATATACCGGATTTCAAAACAACTCATCTTTTAATCTCCAGTAATCCTAAGGTAAATCTGGATCGCATATTGGATTCCATAGGTCCCAAAATGGTATTTGCCGATGGCAGTAATTTCCCTTGGAAGGTGTCGCAATGGAAAATAAGTTGTCAGAAACGCAACATCCCTTTTGTAAACCTCAGAGAAAAAGGAGCCTACTCAATCAGCCTCTGAATTTAGGCCTAAAGCTTTTGCGGTATTTTTCAAAATCACCGGGTTTACTAAAGATCATATAATCCCCCTGCTTAATCATTTTGAGATAAAGCTCAATCTGTTGAGGCTTTTGATAACCTACCAATGGAGTAATCAAATCCCCTGTTTCGCTAATAAAAATGACCGTTGGATATCCCTTAACCCCCAAAAACTGGGTAAACTGATGGGTTGAGTTCCTCCCTTTTCTGCTGGGATCATAATTGGGGTTGGTAAAAGTATTCCCAAAGTAACTGACGGTTTCTTCTCCCTCGGCGTTGAATTTTACGGCATAGTAATGTTCGGAAATATAGGCCGCCACATCACGATTTTGAAAGGTTTTTTTGTCCATCAATTTACAGGGGCCACACCAATCGGTATATACATCGACGAGGATTTTTTTTGGGTTATTTTTCTGTGCTTCCAGTGCTTCTCCAAAAGTCATCCACTCAATGGCTTGGGCATGAATCCAAAATCCACTCAGGCAAAAAACAATAAATAAAAGTCTCATATTCATAGTAATCAAATCGTTTTTTCACTTAAATCCTCCGCCCCGTGTGCAAGGCGTTTTAGGGGTTTTAAAATAGCAATGACCAATAGGCCAAACAATGTACAAAAAACAAAAATTCCAGTAAAAGTTTCCTTTTCTCCCGCAGCTTCCGCATTCTCCCCAATGGTAGCTGCCAACTTGTTACCTAACCCAGTAGCCGCCCAATAAACCCCCATGATTAGGGAAGCGTATTTTTCAGGAGCCAACTTGGTAATATAGGACAACGATACAGGAGAAGCGCACAACTCACCCACTGTATGAAACAAATAGGCCAATACCAACCAATACATCGATGAATATCCCATCAGTTCATATTCTGAAGCTGCTAAACGCATAAATAAAAACCCAAATCCCATAATTATGATGCCTATTGCTATTTTAAAAATAGCGGAAGCTTCTTTGCCTTTGGCTTTTATTCTCATCCACATACCACCTATAACTACCGCAAGTGTTACAATAAAAAACGCATTTAATGATTGAAACCAAGAAGCGGGTATTTCAAATCCTAAGAGTAGCCGATCGGTCTTTTGTTTGGCATATAAATTCATTAATCCACCAGCCTGTTCGAAAGCTCCCCAAAAAATAATAATCATTAAAAATGATATCAATAATACCTTAACCCTGTCTTTTTCAACAGATGTCAATTTTGTTCGTTTAAGACGATTTTTTTCTTCTTTACTGGAAAAGACCAAATCACCAACTCCTACAAGGTATTTTTGACCATAATAGTAGGTAATTTGTCCGATGGCCATTCCAACAGCCGCCAAACCAAAACCATAATGCCAATTGTAAGTCTCTCCAACCCAGCCACACAATAGCGGAGCAAAAAAGGCCCCTAAATTGATCCCCAAATAGAAGATATAAAATCCTAAATCTCTTCTTTCATCTCCTGGAGGGTAGAGCCCACCCACCATACTGGAAATATTGGGTTTGAGTCCACCTACGCCCAATATTATAAATGCACAACCAACGTAAAAACTCAGCTCACTGTCGAAAGCCAGGATTGCATGACCCAAACACAGCAAAAGCCCACCCAACATAACGGTCTTTTTTTGACCCAATAAATTATCTGCGATCCATCCACCAGGAATGGCGGCAATGTAAACCAACATGGTGTACCAACCGTAAAGCCATATGGCCTGCTCATTGGACCATCCAAAACCGGGATTTTGGCTTGTGGTCTCCGATACCAAAAAAATGGTAAACAAGGCACGCATGCCATAGTAAGAAAAACGTTCCCAAAGTTCTGTAAAAAATAAAACATACAATCCATTGGGGTGCCCCATAAAAGTCCTCTGATGGGGAAGTTTAGAATCGGCTTGAGTCATGAGCATTGCTTTGTAGGGCTAAAGTTACTGAATTTATAAAAGAGAATAGGACGATACTAAAATCATAGACTAAATTGTAAATACAGAATCATGTATCTTTGTAAACCATTGAAAAGGACGATATGTCAAAGAAAATAGAGGGTTTTTCCAAACTTTCCAAAGCAGAAAAAGTCAATTGGATTACCCAAATGCATTTTGAGAAGGCCCCAGAAGCAAAAGAGATCCTTTCTACCTATAATCACAGCGATGAGAAGATCCAAAAACTTCACGATGAGTTTATTGAGAATTCCATTGCCAACTTCTACCTTCCCTTAGGGGTAGCCCCCAATTTTGTGATCAATGGAAAGGAATATACCATTCCCATGGCCATAGAGGAAAGTTCTGTAGTGGCTGCCGCCTGTAAGTCCGCAAAATTTTGGGCTTCTAGAGGTGGGTTCAAAACTCAAATTCTGGGAACCCAAAAAATTGGACAAATTCACTTTTTATTTGATGGGAAAACAGAACAATTGCAGTCTTTTTTCACAGAAAAAAAACAACTGCTCATCGAATGTACCTCTTCACTTACTGCCAATATGCGTCAAAGAGGCGGAGGAATATTGGATATTGAACTCAAAGACAAAACGGATTTGATAGAAGACTACTATCAGTTGCATCTCACTTTTGAGACTGTGGACTCTATGGGAGCCAATTTCATCAATTCCTGTCTTGAGCAAATCGCCAAAACATTACAAACATTGGCAGCAGATTACAATACTTTTTTAAAAGAACAGCTTTCTATAGAGGTTATCATGAGCATACTTTCCAATTATGTTCCCCAATGCTTGGTGCAAGCAGAGGTAAAATGCCCTGTAGGAAAATTGGAAGTTTCATCCGAAATTTCGGGGATGCAATTCGCCCAAAAATTTATCAGAGCAATAGAAATTGCCCAAAAAGAACCTTACCGAGCCGTAACCCACAACAAAGGAATTATGAACGGTGTCGATGCAGTGGTCATTGCTACGGGAAACGACTTTAGAGCGGTAGAGGCCAGTGTTCATTCCTATGCTGCCAGGGAGGGCGTTTATTCAAGTCTGAGCCATGCTTATTTAGAGGGAGACGAATTCGTTTTCCAACTCAAATTACCACTTTCATTGGGGACAGTAGGGGGCCTTACCCAATTGCACCCCTTAGTGAAATGGTCTATGGAATTGTTGGGCAATCCCAACGCCAAAAATCTGATGGAAATCATTGCAGTAGCTGGTTTGGCACAAAACTTTGCTGCCGTTAAATCACTGATCACCTCTGGAATTCAAAAAGGCCATATGAAAATGCACTTGCTCAACATTCTCAATCAACATGAGGCAACCGTCGATCAAAAGCAAAAGGCCTTGGAATTTTTCAAAACCCATACGATCACTTTTAGTGCTGTGAGCGATTTTTTAAAATCCAACACCTGATCCCATGACCAAGTTTTACAGCCACGGGAAACTTTTACTCACAGGAGAATATATGGTTTTGAGAGGTGCAGATGCACTGGCCATACCTACCAAAATGGGACAATCTCTAGAATTTGAATCCAACGATTCTAAAACACTAAAATGGGAAAGTTGGGACTCAAATAATCAATTGTGGTTCAACACCACCTTTAACCTTCAAGATTTTAGTATCTCAAATACCAACGATTCCGAAATTGCCATACGGCTGGCACAAATATTAAAAGTCATCCGAGATCAAAAAAATAATTTTTTAAGAGAAAATGGTGGAAAGGTGAAAACCCATCTGGAATTTGACCGGCATTGGGGTCTGGGGACTTCCTCCACATTGATTTCTAATTTGGCCCGCTGGTCTGGAGTCGATCCGTATGAACTGCTCCAAAATAGCTTTGGCGGAAGCGGATATGATATTGCCTGTGCAACGGCCAAAAGTC
>DGPN01000032.1:0-7568 GCA_002390455.1 Flavobacteriaceae bacterium UBA4439
CCTCTTCCTTACCAAGGAAACGCTCTACCCCTGAGCTACATCGGCATTTTGATGGGGCAAATTTAATTTTATTTTATAAACTTTCAACCCTTTCTTTAAGATAAATATTGACCTCCAATTGGGGACGTGAATTGGTCAATTCATTAATAAAACCTTATCTAAAGCGCCCCAAATGATTAATCAAGCTGACATCGAGCATTCTCTTCTTGCTTTTTCTTGTCCTTCTTTGAACCATCCACTCTCCATTGGTCAAAATCGATTCCATCAAATGAGGTCAGTCTAAATGGCAGGGAAGCGAAAGGAATTTCCTACATAGGAGCCTTTTGGTGTTTTGGGCAACGAAACAAGTATTAACTACTCTGTGGGAATCTGAGGTGGAGGCGTGGTAGAAAAAAATGCAATTGAAGAAAAAAAGAGCGGGAGACCGGGTTCGAACCGGCGACATTCAGCTTGGAAGGCTGACGCTCTACCAACTGAGCTACTCCCGCTTAAAACTGATGCTAAGATCAGTAAATTATTTCAATATTTCAAATACTTTGTGGGGAGAGCAGGATTCGAACCTGCGAAGGTAAAACCAACAGATTTACAGTCTGTCCTCGTTGGCCGCTTGAGTATCTCCCCCCAAGTCTTTTTTTATTTTTAAACAGAGCCGATGGAGGGACTCGAACCCACGACCTGCTGATTACAAATCAGCTGCTCTAGCCAGCTGAGCTACATCGGCTTTTTTACAAAAAAAAAGACCGTAAAAACGGTCTGCAAAGTAAATATTATTTTTTCGGGTTTCAAAACAATAACCCTAAAAAAATCAACCGAAAATACGTTGCTTTTCTTTGCGTCTTTTAAGGATCCTTTCGGCAGAATCTGCTGCTTGATTAATTGCCTCCTCAAAGCTCTTGGCTGTCTTCTTTACAATCACATCATCACCGGGAATACCTATCTTCAATTCTGCAAATTTGTTGATCTTGTCCGAAGAATTTTCCACCTTGGTGTAAACAAAAACATCCACAATCTGATTATAAAATTGAGTGATTTTCTCGATTCTCTTTTGGGTAAACTCAACCAACTTAATGTCGGCTGTGTAATTGACGGATTGAAAGTTGACATTCATATGATAAAAATTTTAAAGTTAGAATCACTCTTCTTTACCTCTCGGATGTGCCTTGGAATAGATCTCCTGAATCTTTTTCAAACTACTGTGGGTGTATACTTGAGTCGCTGCAATGCTCTCATGTCCCAACAATTCTTTGACCGAATTGAGATCGGCACCGTTGTTCAACAAGTGGGTTGCGAAACTGTGACGCAACATATGGGGGCTTTTTTTAACCTTTGTTGATACCATACTAAAATAATGATTTACGGTTTGATAAACAAATCCTTCGGTGAGTTTTAATCCTGTTGATGAGTGAAAAAAATAAGAGGATGGGGAAACAGGCAGTTTGTCTTTATAAGCTATATAGGTCTTCAAAACCGATATAGCTTCGGGCAGAAGAGGTATGATACGTTCTTTATTACGCTTACCCAAAACCTTGATCATATGAGTCTCAAAATCTACCGAGGTCATTTCCAAATCAATCAACTCCTGACGTCGGATTCCAGTAAAGTATAATAAGGTAATGATGGTTTTTTGGAGTATGCCCTCATAATCCTCAGCAAATAAATCGCTGTTCAACAGTTGATCGACCTCCTCCATAGAAAAAGGCACATTTACCTTTTTGGAAACTTTTAGGGGGCGGTGAAGCTTGAGGGGAGAAATGGTAATGGTTTCTGTTCTGAGCAGAAATTTGTAATAGGATCGAAGCACAGAAATTTTACGGTTGACCGTTCGATTGGTGTTATGGTTTTCGACCAAGTTGATGATCCAAGTCCGGATTTGACTGTATTCCACCTGATCAATACTTTCCAACTTAAAATAGGATTGACAAAATTCACTGAAATGGGTCAGATCCTTTTGATAAGCTTTACAAGTGTGGGGTGAATATTTTTTTTCGTGGGTGATGTAATCCAGAAATCGGTCGATGGACATAAAAAAACGTTGTAAATCAAAGTTATGAAACTTAAAACTTACAACGTTAATGATACAACTAAAATAGCGAGCTTATTGGTTTTCTTGGTCTCTAAGTCGCTGAATGTATTGTGCTTTTTTGATTTTGTCGCGATTCCTGATGGAAGGCTTTACAAATTGCTTTCGACTTCTCAACTGACGCATGCCGCCGGTTTTGTCAAATTTTCGCTTAAAACGCTTGAGCGCGCGATCGATATTTTCTCCGTCTTTAACTGGTATGATTAGCATATGTTGGCACCTCCTTTCATAATGGTGCGCAAATATAGGAATAGTATCCCTAATGCAAGTAAGAAAAAAGGAAATTTTAAGATTTTAATAAATTGCGTGCAATGACCAATTTTTGGATTTCACTAGTGCCCTCCCCTATGGTACACAATTTGGAATCGCGGAAGAATTTTTCAACGGGAAAATCTTTGATAAAACCATACCCACCGTGAACTTGCACCGCATTGTTGGCTACCTTAACACAGACCTCAGAGGCAAATAGTTTTGCCATCGCACCGATTTGCGTCACGTTTTTCCCCAGATTTTTATCTTCTCCAGCCTGATGTGTCATCAAAGTGGCCGCTTCAATTTCTGTAGCCATATCGGCCAACATAAATGAAATACCTTGGAAGCTCCCAATGGGCTTACCAAACTGTTCGCGTTCTTTGGCGTATTTCACAGAAGCCTCCATCGCGCCTTTGGCAATGCCAAGCGATAGCGCAGCGATAGAAATCCGACCTCCATCCAATATTTTCATCGATTGAATAAAGCCTTCTCCTACATCACCCAGACGATTGCTGTCGGGAATTATACAATTGTCAAAAACCATTTCGGCAGTTTCCGAAGCTCGCATTCCCAATTTGTTCTCTACTTTTCCCGAACTAAATCCTGGAGTCCCTTTTTCGATGACAAAGCTGGTCATACCGTGGCTGTCGCCTTTTTCTCCATTTCTGAAAATAACAACGGCCAAATGGCAAGACTTACCATGGGTAATAAAGTTTTTGGTTCCATTCAAGACCCAATGATCACCTTGTTTTTTAGCGGTTGCATTCATGCCTTTGGCATCGGAACCCGTATTGTATTCTGTCAATCCCCATGCACCAATCCATTCTCCTGTAGCCAGTTTGGGCAACCACTTCATTCGTTGCTCCTCATTGCCAAAAAGGTAAAGGTGTTGGGTGGCCAAAGAATTGTGTGCCGCCACCGATAGACCAATGGAAGGATCCACTTTTGAAATTTCTTCGATTACTGCAATATATTCGTGATAGCCCATACCAGAACCACCATAGATTTCAGGGATCAATACTCCCATAAAACCTAATTCTCCAGCTTTTCTTAATAGGTTTGCAGGAAAAAATTGTGACTCATCCCACTCCATCACATTCGGTCGAATGTATTGCTCTGAAAAATGTTTTGCGGATTCAATGACCATTTTCGTGGTCTCGCCATAGTTCATGCCCACCGCACTTTCTAACTCAAACATAGTCTTAAAATGAATGTAAATATAAGCTTATTCTCTTTATTTTCAATACGTCAAAACCCTCAATATTTTGAAGATCGTCAAAACCAATCTCTCCATGGGAACTTCTCCATTGGATAATGTTTCGAGCATTTTTGGAAGTAATATAGGGCAAGGCCACCAAGTCAGCATAAGAAAGTGTATCCAAAAGTAGTTTGTTGATTTGAGGGAGAACCTTAACCTCAAATCGCTTTTGAATCCTTTGAACAACAACACTGTCCAAACCAAATACCTCATAAAGTTGATCTACATCACTATACCCTTTGAGGTATTTTCTGTAATTGATGATCCGTTGAGAAAGTTTTTTACCCACTCCGTATATTATTTCCAAATCCACTGCCTCGCATCGGTTCAAACCTATTTTTTCTAGCTCCTTTTTTATAGGAGAATTTGTTTTTTTCCATTTGGGAAAAGTAAGATAGGGCCCCAACCCAGCCATCAATTCATCCTCGACTCCTGTGACCGACTGAAATTGTTCGGCAGAATTGATCCATTTTCCCGACTTTCTAAAGGCCAACAATCGGTCAATGGATTGAAGCTCCAGACCCAATTCATATGCCCGATGGTCGGACAGATAATTGGGGTTAAAAGGATAAATCTTTGGTTTGTCCAAACTGATCTGGAAGAGGGAATCAATCCATTTTTGATGTCTACGCATGGACTGCTCGTCTAAAGGCTCAGGTTGGGTTTGGGGCAAAAAGTCTTTTAAAAAGCTAAAACTCAACACCAAGACCAACAGAATCAGCAGAGCATTCCGTTGGGGTTTGCGCAAATGGATATGGGGACCGATAAATTTCATTACTGTTTAGGGGTCAGCTTTTCTTGCCCTTGATGGCAGCTAGGTAAACTGTCAATTCTTCTTTTACTTTGGGATAGAGCAGTATCAGACCGATCATATTGGGAAATACTAAGGCCAAAATCATGGCATCGGAGAAGGTCCAAACCGCTGACATATCACCGGCAGCACCAATCACAATAAAAATCAAAAACAAGATTTTATAGGATAGGTCAGCGGCTTTGCTCTTGCCAAAAATATACATCCATGACTGCAATCCGTAATAGGACCAAGAGATCATGGTAGAAACTGCAAACAACACTACTGCAAGGGTTAAAAATGGGCCTGCAAAAGAGATGTATTTTGAAAAGGCAGCCGAAGTAATTCCCGCACCTTCCACGGCCACTCCATCAATCATTACCTTACCTCCTACCCCTCCATAGTCAAAGACGGTACTGTCTCCATTGAAGATGATGATTACCAAAGCAGTCATCGTACAGATCACCACCGTATCAATAAAGGGCTCTAATAGTGCCACCAATCCCTCCGATGCAGGGTATTTTGTCTTTACGGCAGCATGGGCGATCGAGGCCGATCCAGCTCCAGCTTCATTCGAAAAAGCGGCTCGACGAAAACCAGTAATCAACACGCCCAATAGCCCTCCCAATCCAGCTTGGGGGTTAAAGGCTTGAGTAAAAATCATTCCAAAAGCATCGTCAACATAACTGAAATTGCTTCCAATGATATAAAGACATGCCAAAACATACATCATGGCCATAAAGGGCACTATTTTTTCGGTAACTGAAGCAATTCGTTTGATTCCTCCGATAATGATAAACCCGACAAAAACCATCATGATCAACCCGACAATGGTTCTGGCACTCCCTCCAGTCATACCAAAGGAACTGACCAACTGCATGGCCGCTTGATTGGACTGGGCAGCATTTCCCCCTCCAAAAGATGCACCGATACAAAGGACTGCAAAGGTGACGGCCAAAAATTTTCCAAATCTAGCCATCCCCCGTTCTTTGAGACCTTTGGTTAGATAATACATGGGCCCCCCATAGACAGTTCCGTCTTCACCAATATCTCGATACCGAACTCCAAGGGTACATTCTACAAATTTGGTTGACATGCCCAAAAGGCCACATAGGATCATCCAAAAAGTAGCCCCTGGCCCTCCTACGGCAATGGCCAATGCCACCCCAGCGATGTTTCCGTTGCCCACCGTTCCCGAAACTGCTGTGGCCAAGGCTTGGAAATGACTCACCTCTCCCTCTTCACTTTCGTCCCTGATGGTGTCTTTGATGTCTCCTTCAATGGCCAAATCTGGTGCTCCAGCTTCGTGGTGGTCGAGTTCATCGTATTTCCCTCTGACCGTCTGAACTGCTGTAGGAAATCGCCTAACATTCACAAATCCAAAGTAGACCGTAAAAAACACCGCACCCCCTACCAGCAATATGATGATGGTAGGAATGGAGGTTCCTGGAAAATTATGTAAAATAAGGGCACCCCACCAATTGGCAATGGGGGTAAATGCCTCGTTGATTCTCTCGTCCAAACCTTGATCCTGTGCCCTACCAGCCCATGGAATCAAAGTCATTAAAAAGAATAAAGAGATCATTTTGGAAAGGGAAGGATGCTTCATGGTTTTTTGTATTGTCCTTCGCAATATCCTAAAAACCGAGGGAAAATCAAATTAATCCAAATCAAACATTGCATTTAATTGGGTAATAGAGTTGATATCCCCTAAAACAATCAACTTGCTTTGGGACTCCAATTTCAAATCAGCGGGGGGATTGATCATCAATTTTCCTTGAGCATTTCTAAAACCGACCACATTGCAACGGGTCTTTTTGCGAATCTCCAAATCTGAAAGCGATCGATTGAGGTATTTTTTGGGAAGGGCATCTATGGCAATCTCCTCTAGGTTGGGACTGTCTTGTTCGAGCCAACTCAGTTCCTCCAAAAAACGAATCAAATCGGGAACCATCAACAAACTGGCCATATGATCTCCACCGATTCTATCGGGCATGATGATGTGATCGGCCCCTGCTCGTCGGAGCTTGGCCTGATTACTTGCATCTGTCAAACGGCTAACGATCAATAGATTGGGATTGAGCTCTCTAGCAGACAAAACCACAAACAGATTGTCCACATCATTGGGCAGTGCAGCGATCAAATGCTTAGCCTTTTGGATATTGGCCTGCTCTAAAGTGTTATCTTGGCGGGCATCTCCGTGAATAAAATGAATCTTTTCATTTCCTTGAATCACTTCTGGGTTTTGTTCGATCACCACAAAAGGATGACCGTGGTTCAGCAAGCGATGGGCGGCCTGACGACCATTGCGACCATAGCCACAGATCAGGGTATGCTCTTTGAAGGTAGCTGTTATTTTCTTCATTTTTTTTTGTTTGATTTTTTCAAAAATATTTTCCGTCACCACAAACTGGGTCAGTTCTTTGATCCCAAAGGCAAAGACTGTCAGACTCATCATGATGAAAAATATGGTAAATATTTTGGCCTCTGGAGTCAAAGGGACCACCTCACCAAAGCCCACAGTACTTAGGGTGATGGCGGTCATATAGAGTGCATCCACCACACCGATATCTGGCAATAGCCAATAGTACCCCAAGGCTCCTATACAGGAAACCAATAAAATAAAGAGAAGTGCTGTAAATAAATTGGGGCTAAAAGATTTCACGTCATAGGTCGAATACAGAAGTTCTGTTGGTGTAGACCAAGTCTTTGAGTTTGAGCCAAAAGGCCAAGGTCAAATAAATGATAAAGCCCCCTACGATGGTCGTAAAGGAAGCGTAAATAAAAAACAAACGGACGCTTTTTACACTCATCCCCAAGGAATCTGCCAGACGTGTGGAAACGGCAAAGCCATACTTTTCAAAAAAATGACGCAAAGAACTCACCTGACTCATAGCATAAAGTTAAGGCGAAAAATCGAACAAATAAAATCCCACCGCACAACGCAAACACCTTTTTTTATCGCAATAAAAATTTTTTAGCTGAAGTAAAGCTTGAGAGTCCAAGGCCGAAGCCATTTTAACTCCCAATTGAGAAAATCCTTTGGTGATACTGTTACGTTCGGACGGAAAGGATTCAATCCATTGAATGACCTGCTCATCTGGAGTCCCCAATTGTTTTTGTTTGAAGGCAAATCGAAGCGGGATCAAGGTATTGATCATTAACAACTCAAAAAAAGATTGAGACAG
>DGPN01000032.1:7737-17133 GCA_002390455.1 Flavobacteriaceae bacterium UBA4439
AATTCAGTTTCATCCCCAAAATATCGTCAAAACCGAATTTTTGCTTAAGGTAATCGTAATGACTGCGCAAGTGTTTTTTATAAGGACTGTTGATTTCTCCCTGCAGCAAACCCGAAATACCCATAAAAAGTGCTTCCAACATATCTGGCTCAGCAGTGTTTTTTTGAATGATACTAAAAGGAAGGTACTGTGCCCATTTGAGGAACAAATTACCGTTTTGATTCAAGCCAAAGTTTTTGACCAAAAGCTGAAACAGTGTGGCTTCCCAGTTGTTTTTATTCACTTTTAAAAGATCAAAAATGAGTTGGGTTTTTTGTTCCAACCGTTCAAAGTAAAGGCGTTCTTTCCAATTGTGCCATTGGAAGTCGGGATAGGAATCAAAATATTTTTCACAGGGAATCCAATGAGGCATTTTTTTAAAGCTATTGAAGTAAGCCTCCATTTTTTGGGCGGTAATGTATTTGGACATTTCCAAACAAGGAATCAAACGACCAGAGGGGTAACAAACTTCTGCGTCATTTTCCCAAACAACATGTAGGATGACCGCATCATAATTTCTGTCAAGGTGATGCAAATGATGGTACCAGGAAGAAGCGCTGAGGTGAAGCTCTACTGCTCCTGCCCAAAGAGTTTCTCCAATCCACATTTTGGCATGAGTAAAATCTGGGCCTTCTCCAGTATTAGGGAGACCAGGATTAACCACCCTGATAAGTAAGCCTGATGTGGTTTTTAGAGGCATGCGGCTCAGTTTTTGGAATCGCCACAAATAATGCAGAAAGTCTTCTTTCATATCGATTTGGGGTCGTTATACTTATGAAATCAACTAGGCAGAAGCGCCATCCCACTCCATAAATCCACCCAATAAATTGTAGGTATTATCTATACCCGTCTGGCTCATCAATTGGCAGGCTTGGGCACTTCTCGCCCCCGACCTACAATAAACGTAATAATGCTTAGAGGGGTTCATTGATTGAATCCCTTCCATAAAACTGGCGGCTTGGCGGATGTCCAACAATGTAGCACTGGGGATGTGTCCTTCTTCGAATTCTTCCAGAGTTCTGACATCAAGCAAAAAAGCATTGTCATCACTTTCCAATTGACGCTTCCATTCTTCTTGTGATAAATCCATATTTATTTTTTTTCAAATTTAAAAGACTTGGATCAAAAAAAACCAATTTCATTGGTAATTTATAATTTTTTAATACATTTGTTTAAACAAAAGTTGTAATAACAAGTATGGAATCTATAGAACTCGCTAAGAATACAGTTGTCGGAATTCTAAAAGCGGGGTGCAGAGCAGAAGCGTTTGTAGGAACCACCCTCAAATCTTCTGGAATTTCTTTACAACAGTTCAATGTACTAAGAATTCTAAGAGGACGCAAGGGAGTACCCGCCAATTTACAAACGGTTCAAAAACGAATGATCCACAAAATGAGCAATACCACCCGGCTCATAGACAAGTTGATTGAAAAAAAATTGGTGGTGCGAAAAATCTGCAAAGACAACAGAAGAAAAATTGAAATATTAATCACCGATAAAGGCTTGGAGGTTTTGGATCAACTCGATGCCAAAATACAAGAAACTGAAGCCGCCATATTACAACCGCTGAGTTTAGAAGAACAAAAAACATTGAGAAGTCTAATCAATAAAATCACTTTAAACCGTTAATTTTTAAATTTTTATTATGAAAAAACCATTTCGATTACTACTGTCCATTAGCCTCTTGCTTCTGACCCTTGGATTTACTCAAGCCCAGAGCTTAACTGCCGATACGGCGCAAAGCAACATCCGTTGGTACGGTGAAGAACTTACTGGAAAAACACACTTTGGAGACCTTAAATTTAACTCAGGCCAAATAGAGGTGCAAGATGGCGTGATTACCAGCGGGACTTTTGTCGTAGACATGAGTTCGCTTTCAGTCAAAGACCTCTCTGGAGGGGGTAAAGCCAGACTCGAAGGACACCTCAAGTCCGATGACTTCTTTAGTGTCGACAAACATTCGCAAGCCACGCTCAAAATCACCCAAAAAGCCAAAGTCGAAGGCGATGTCCAAAATTTGACCGGCGAACTGACCATCAAAGGCATCCAACACCCAATCGATTTTACCATGTCTTTGGGAGCCAACAATTCGGCAGTAGCTCAACTAACTTTTGATCGATCCAAATACAATGTACGTTTCCGCTCTGGTTCTTTTTTCGAAAACCTTGGCGACAAGCTCATTCTCGACGACATCAAAATGGAAGTGAGCCTTCAATTGAATTAGGCTTAAAAAACAAACATTGGGTTGCTGATACGATTTTTTGATTTATATTTGCATAATGAATTATAAAAACAATATTAGAAGCTGGTGGAACGAACTGTGACAAACAATTCGTGATCCCGCAATATCCATACAAAAGGCTTGTCATCACGACAGGCCTTTTTTAATTTTACACCATGAGTAAAAGGTTTAAATTACATTCAGAGCACCAAAAAATTCTGGCCGACACCCTCACCCCAGTCAGTGTATATCTCAAAATCAGAGATCAATTCCCTCATAGTCTCTTGCTGGAAAGCAGTGACTACGATGCTCGCGCCAAAAATTTCTCTTACATCTGTTGCAATCCCATTGCCAGTCTAAGCATTAGCGAAGGGAAGATCAACTATACCTTTCCCGACGGAAGCCAAAAAGAAAAACACCTCACTGCAGAAGACCAAGTCCCCCAATTGGTTCAAGATTTTGCCCAACAGTTTGAATCCAAAAAATTCCCTTTTAAGTTTATCACCAACGGCCTTTTTGGATTCATTGCGCACGAGGCAGTATCCCACTTTGATCGGCTGACCCTCAGCAATGACAAAAACAATTTGGATCTGCCAGATATCTATTATGCGGTTTACCAAAATGTGATTGCCATTAGCCTTTTTAACCACGAGGCGCATTTGTTTTCACATACTTTTGATGGCTCAAACAACTTGGATCGGATTGAAAAAATCCTCAAAAAAGACAACACCACCGCCTATCAGTTTAAAAAACAGGGCGATAAGTCCTCCAACCTCACAGATAACGAATTTACTGCTTTGGTCAACAAGGCCAAAAAACATTGTTTTAGGGGAGATGTCTTTCAATTGGTGCTTTCGCGCCGATTTTCTCAAGGCTTTTCTGGGGACGAATTCAATGTATATCGTACCTTAAGATCCATCAACCCCTCTCCCTACCTCTTCTTTTTTGACTATGGTGATTTCAAAATCTTTGGCAGTTCGCCCGAGGCTCAATTGATAGTAGAAAAGGGGAAAGCAGAGATTCATCCCATTGCGGGTACTTTTAAGCGGACAGGCAAGGACGAGGAAGATCGGGCTGCTGCCGAGCGACTGGCCGCCGATCCTAAAGAAAACAGCGAACACGTTATGCTGGTCGATCTGGCGCGAAACGACCTCAGCCGAAACGGAACGGAGGTTGTTGTGGAAAAAAACAGGGAAATACAATTTTTCTCCCACGTCATTCACTTGGTTTCTAAGGTCACTGCCTATCTCAAGCCCAAGACCAAAACCTTTCAGGTGGTGGCCGACACTTTTCCAGCAGGTACCCTCAGCGGAGCACCCAAACACATGGCCCTACAACTCATTGATCGCTATGAAAACACAGCCCGAAACGCCTATGGAGGCGCACTAGGCTATATGGATTTTGAAGGTAACTTCAACCATTGCATTATCATTCGCTCTTTTATGAGTAAAAACCAACAGCTCCACTATCAGGCTGGAGCAGGAATAGTGTCCAAATCTGTACCAGAAAATGAATTACAAGAAGTATACAACAAACTAGGAGCATTGGATAAAGCCATGTCACTGGCGGAAAAATTATAAGCATGAAAAAAATATTTGTCATTGATAATTACGACTCCTTCACCTACAATTTGGTGCATTATCTGGAGGAATTGGGAGCCGAAGTCACCGTCAGGCGCAACGATCAATTCGAGCTTTCTGAACCCGATGCCTATGAATATCTATTGCTCTCCCCTGGTCCAGGCATTCCAGACGAAGCCGGATTGCTCAAAGCCACCATCGAAAAATATGCCCCGAGCAAGAAAATTTTAGGAGTGTGTTTGGGCCAACAGGCCATAGGAGAAGTTTTTGGCGCCAGCCTGATCAATTTGGATACGGTATTCCACGGTGTGGCCACCCCTGTGACAGTGGTCGAAGAAGATCTTTTGTTCCAAGACTTACCCAAAAATTTTGAAGTGGGACGCTATCACTCTTGGGTCGTTCAAAGTCCATTACCAAAAGACTTGGTCGCCACTTCTTTTGATGACAACCAACAATTGATGTCCCTCAGACACCAAAGTCTTCCGGTCAGGGGGGTACAATTTCATCCTGAATCCATCTTGACGCCCTATGGGAAAAAAATATTAGAAAACTGGATCAAAAGCTGAAATATGAAAGCCATACTCAATCGCCTGACCCAACACGAGACCCTCGACTCCCAAGAAGCTGAAAGCATACTGACGGCTATTGCCGAAGGGCAGTACAATCCGAGTCAGATCGCCTCTTTTTTGACGGTATTCATGATGCGCAGCATCACCCTAGAAGAACTCGAAGGCTTTAGAAAAGCACTGCAAAAACTTTGTTTAGCCATCGATTTGAGTGAATTCAGTCCCATCGACTTGTGCGGAACTGGAGGGGATGGCAAGGACACCTTTAACATTTCCACCCTGGCCTCCTTTGTAACGGCAGGAGCGGGAATCAAAGTGGCCAAACACGGCAACTATGGGGTTTCCTCTGGCTGTGGTTCCAGCAATGTATTGGAACATTTGGGGATTCGGTTTTCCAACGATATTAACTTCCTCAAACGCTGTATCGACCAAGCGGGAATTTGCACCCTCCACGCCCCACTATTTCACCCCGCCATGAAAAACGTTGCTCCCATCCGACGGGAACTGGGAGTAAAAACATTTTTTAACATGCTAGGCCCACTGGTCAACCCCGCCTTTCCCCAACACCAACTAACGGGGGTTTTTAATTTGGAATTGGCAAGGCTCTACGGCTATCTCTTCCAAAAAACCGATCAAAACTTTACCATCTTATACGCTTTAGATGGCTATGATGAAATTTCGTTGACCGGTCCGGCCAAGGCCATTCGAAACTCAGGAGAAAGCCTTATTGCTCCCGAAGATTTTGGCCTACAACCCCTGCTTGAAAAACAAATCAGCGGTGGGGACAATGTTCCTTCCTCTGCTGCCATTTTCACAGCCGTATTGGACGCTAAGGGTACAGAAGCCCAAAACAACGTGGTTTGTGCCAATGCTGCCATGGCCATTACGACTGCAACCGACTGCACCCCTTTGGAAGGTTTTGAAAAAGCCAAAACCTCCTTGTTGTCTGGACAGGCCGCCAAAGCCTTTAAAACCCTTCAAAAACTAAGTGCCGTATGACCATCTTGGATCACATCATCATCGATAAAATCAAGGAGGTCGAACTGCGAAAAAAAGCTTTTACAACTTCCTATTGGGAGCAATCGCCAATGTTTGAACGAAAAAGTATATCACTTTCTAAACGTTTGCAAGCCAGCCCCTCGGGCATCATTGCCGAACACAAGCGACGTTCCCCATCACGGGACAACATCAACAGCAGTTTGTCCGTCCATACTGTTGCCCAAGGTTATGAAAAAGCAGGGGTGTGTGGAATGTCGGTACTGACCGATCAAAAGTATTTTGGAGGCAGTTTGGAAGACCTCACCGCCGCCCGGACGGTATGCCAACTTCCTCTTTTGAGAAAAGAATTCATCATTGACCCCTACCAACTTATTGAAGCCAAGGCACACGGAGCCGATGTAATCTTGTTGATTGCGGCTGTTTTGGATCGAGCGCAGATCAAGCAACTTTCAGAAACTGCACAAAGTCTGGGCTTAGAGGTATTGTTGGAAGTCCACAACCGGGAGGAGCTGGACAAAGCCATCATGCCCTCCTTGGATATGCTGGGAGTAAACAACCGCAACCTCAAAACCTTTGAGGTCAGTTTAGAAACCAGTAAGCAATTGGCAGAGTTCATACCCGATGATTTTGTCAAAGTCTCAGAAAGTGGGATCAGTTCTACAGTGGCCATAAAATCACTAAAGCCTTATGGATATGAAGGGTTTTTGATTGGCGAAAACTTTATGAAAACCAATACACCCGGAATTGCAGCCGCGGATTTTATCAAAACCCTGACCTTGTGAAACTAAAAGTTTGCGGCATGCGCGCACCAGACAATATCGCAGCACTATCGGATTTGGCACCAGACTATATGGGCTTTATCTTTTGGGAAAACTCCAAAAGGTTTGTGAACAACCCCACCCCGGATTTACCGGCCTCCATCAAAAAAACGGGGGTATTTGTCGATGCTTCCCCAGCATATATCACAGATATGGTAAAACATCACCAACTCCAAGCCGTTCAACTCCACGGAGAGGAAAGCCCCAATTTTTGCCAAAAACTCAACGCTTTGGGGCTGGAAATCATCAAAGCATTTGCGGTTGACGCTTCCTTTGATTTTTCAGTTTTGGAGGCCTACGAAACCGTTTGTAATTATTTTTTATTCGACACCAAAGGGCCATTGCCAGGGGGCAATGGCAATCGTTTTGACTGGTCGGTATTGCGGAACTATCCTTCGGCAAAACCCTTTTTTCTAAGCGGTGGTATCGGCCCCGGAGACCAAAACGCAATCGCATCGATAATTAACTTAAATTTGCCTCTTTATGCCATCGACATCAACAGCCAATTTGAAATCGAACCAGGGCTAAAAAACATTGAAATTATAAAGCAATTTAAAGCAACACTATAAAATGAAGTATCAGGTAGATGAAAAGGGATTTTACGGAGATTTTGGTGGGGCATTCATCCCCGAGATGCTCTATCCCAATGTGGAAGAACTGAGAAAAAACTACATTCAGATCAGTGATTCGGAATCCTTTCAAAAGGAATTTCAATCGTTGCTCATTGACTATGTCGGTCGTCCGACGCCTCTGTATTTTGCAGAGCGTTTATCGGAAAAATACAACACTAAGATCTACCTCAAAAGAGAGGATTTGTGTCATACTGGAGCGCACAAGATCAACAACACCATTGGGCAAATTTTAATGGCCCAACGCTTGGGTAAAAACCGGATCATTGCTGAAACAGGAGCAGGTCAGCACGGTGTGGCCACAGCTACGGTCTGTGCCTTGATGGGCATCCAATGCATTGTTTATATGGGAGCGCTGGACATCAAACGTCAAGCCCCCAATGTGGCCAGGATGAAGATGCTGGGCGCAGAGGTCAGGGCCGCCCAATCGGGAAGTAAAACTCTAAAAGATGCCACCAATGAAGCCATACGCGACTGGATCAACAACCCAGTGGATACCCACTACATCATCGGCTCAGTAGTAGGGCCTCATCCTTATCCCGATATGGTCGCTCGATTTCAATCGGTAATCAGTGCTGAAACTCAAGCGCAATTGTTGGAAAAAGAAGGTCGGGATTATCCCGATCATGTGGTGGCCTGCGTGGGTGGAGGCAGCAATGCTGCTGGACTTTATTACCACTTTTTGGAAAATCCACAGGTCAATATCATCGCAGTAGAGGCAGCGGGAAAAGGCATCGACTCAGGAGCAAGTGCTGCAACTTCGGCCTTGGGCAAGGAAGGTATCATCCACGGCAGTAAAACCCTGTTGATGCAAACCCCCGATGGGCAAATTACAGAACCTTATTCTATCTCTGCTGGACTGGACTATCCTGGTGTAGGACCTATGCACGCGCATCTGTTCCGCAGTCAAAGGGCTGAATTTATTTCCATACCCGATCAGGAGGCTATGGATTGGGGCTTGACCCTTTCACAAATGGAGGGCATCATCCCCGCCATAGAAACGGCTCATGCTTTTGCCATTTTAGATATAAGAAAATTCCTACCTGAAGATGTTGTTGTTTTTAACTGTTCGGGCAGAGGAGACAAAGATTTAGACACCTATATCGACCATTTTAAACTATAATGAACCGCATAGACCAAACTTTCCAAAAAAACGAAAAATTACTCTCCATTTATTTCTCGGCTGGGCATCCTGAACTGGAGGATACTGTCCCCATACTTCGGGCTTTGCAAGACAGCGGAGTAGATATGGTAGAAATTGGATTGCCCTTTAGTGATCCCTTGGCCGATGGCCCTACCATTCAAGAAAGCTCCACCCGTGCCCTTCGTAATGGTATGAGTACCGAAAAACTATTTCAACAGTTGGAAAACATACGGGAAAACATTCATATTCCCTTGGTGTTGATGGGCTATTTCAATCCCATGATGCAATATGGAATCGAGCGTTTTTGCCAAAAATGCCAAGCCATTGGCATTGACGGCTTGATCATTCCCGACCTTCCCGTTGATCTTTACCACCTCCACTACAAAGAACTTTTTGACCAATACAATTTGTACAATATGTTTTTGATCAGTCCCCAAACGTCAGAAGAACGTATTCGCTATATCGACAGTGTCTCCAGTGGTTTCATTTATATGGTCAGTAGTGCCAGTGTAACCGGTGCCCAAAGCACGTTTGGAAATACCCAAGAGGCCTATTTTAGGCGTATTGCAGAAATGCAACTCCATACGCCACAAGTGGTTGGCTTTGGAATTAGCAATGCAGAAACCTATAGGGCCGCCACCCGTTTCAGTCGTGGAGCAATTATTGGATCGGCATTCATTAAGTTTTTGGGGGAAAAGGGGGTAGATGCCATTCCCGATTTTATTAAAAGTATTCGTTAAAAAAGACACCCTTTTTTAAAAAATTAATTTCTTCTTTTTGACAATAATTTTTGTCAACTATTGTCAATTTCATCGATAAATAAATGTGTTTTAACCATTTTATCTTCATTTAACTTATAATTATCTTTTACTTATATAAGATATATTTGTATTTATGAGCTTCCCTTTTCATTTATTTGATATTCAAAATGATCCCTACGCTTTTGCCAGTCTGATCCTATTTTCAATATTGATGGCAGGTCTAATTCTCTATTGTTTCTTCCAAAGAAAGTACACCCTAAATCAATAACAGCAGAGCAAGTTTACACTTTTCCGAACTTTAGCCCCTATAATTTAACTTCTAATTCTTATAATTCAAGTTTTGAAGAAATGGTTTCCAACCTCTCTCCGCTATAAATGAGAGCATTTTGGCTTTAACAGATGCGGCAATTTTAGCAATTAATTTCTCTGATTAATACAATAAAGATTCAGACCGACAGCTTCAACATACTCAAGAACTAAGGGCGGAAATGAGATTAACAAAATAAATTTTCCCTCGCGCTGGCGCAAGTTTTACGCATGTGTCATTAAGCAGGTGTGTCCACATAAAAAGTGTAATTCAGTGCGAGCTTGAAGCTGGAGCGAACCATAGGGGTTGTCTGCTGGCCATAGTGAACTTAT
>DGPN01000037.1 GCA_002390455.1 Flavobacteriaceae bacterium UBA4439
GTCATTGTGACAATGACAGGACAAGATGGCCTTGTCAATTCCCTTGACGTTCTCTTTTAAATATTTGATTTTAGCACCGTATTCTTCTGGTAAACAATAACCTGTAGTATCAGGTATATTAAGCACAGTTGCCCCTGCTTTGATAACGGCTTCACAAACCCGCGCCAAATATTCGTTGTCAGTTCTTCCGGCATCTTCTGCGTAAAACTCTATGTCTTCGACAAAACTTTTGGCATAGCTAACAGCGCCTACCGCTCGTTCGATGATGGCATCTCGGTTGGAATTGAATTTGTATTTGATATGGGAATCGGAAGTACCTATGCCTGTATGTATTCTGGCCAATTTAGCATCTTTGAGTGCCTCGGCCGCTACTTCAATGTCTTTTTTAACGGCACGGGTCAACCCACACACTCTTGCATTTTTGATCAGTTGAGAGATTTTGACTACAGAATCGAAATCCCCGGGACTTGAAATGGGAAACCCAGCTTCCAAAACATCTACTCCCAATTCGTCTAATCGCTCGGCGATGATGAGCTTGTTTTGGGTGTCTAATTTACAGCCGGGAACCTGCTCCCCGTCTCGTAAAGTAGTATCAAAAATTTGTACTTGTCCCTCAGCCATTAATAGGATAGATTTATAATCTTAAACGAATGTAGTATGAAATGCGAAATAGTAATATTAATTGCTTAATTTTATTACAACATTCTCTACCTTTGTTTTGAATTTAAATAATTGAAAAACAAGGGTTTAAACTAGTTTTTGTTACAATGATTAATGAACAAAAAGACAATTTATTTCAGCTGATTAAGTCCTTGACCAAATCAGAAAAGCGTCAATTTAAGTTATATGTAGGTCGAATGGGATCCAATAATAACGCTAAATTTTTGAGTCTTTTCAATTTTTTGGACAAGTTAGACAAGTATAGCGAAAAAGCCATCTTGGTCAAAGGAATTGTGACCAAACAACAGCTTTCTAATCTCAAAGCCCATCTCTATAAACAGATATTGATCAGCCTAAGGTTGAACCCTATTCATCAGAATATTCGGATTCAAATCCGCGAGCAAATGGATTTTGCCACCATATTGTATCAAAAAGGCTTGTATAAATTAAGTCTAAAAATATTGGATAAGGCAAAGGCATTGGCCTTGAAAAATCAGGAAAAATATGCCGCATTCGATATTGTAGAGTTTGAAAAACTTATAGAATCTCAATACATCACACGCAGTCTTTCCAACCGTGCCCAAGAGTTAGTTATTGAGGCGGACAACCTACGTACCCATAATGATCTGACAAGCCAATTGTCCAATTTGTCACTTTTGCTCTACGAACAACTGATCAAAACGGGCTATGCCAAAAGCGATGACGAATTCAGAGAAATTACCAAGTTTTTCTATGAAAAAATGCCGGTTCTAGACTTGGATAAACTTGGTTTTAGAGAAAAGTTGTGGTATTACAAAGCCCACGTTTGGTACAGTTTTTTGGTTCAAGATTTCCTTTCTTCTTTTAAGTACTCTAGCAAGTGGGTCGATATGTTCAATGAAAATAAAGATATGATTTCCATTCACCCTGTTTTTTATCTCAAGGGGAATAATTTTTTGATGGAATCTTTGGCCTTGATTAAATATCCCGAAAAGTTTAAAGAGACCCTTCACAATATGTTGGTTAGGATTGATTCAGAGGAGTTTCCAAAAAATGACAATTTGGCCGCACTGAGTTTTTTATACTCCTTTAATAATCGATTTAATATGTATTTCCTTAAGGGAGAATTTGAAGAAGGCCTTAGCGTAGTTCCCGAGGTAATACATGGTATTGAAAAATTCAAAAATCAGATTGACCCGCATCATGTGATGATGTTTTACTATAAAATTGCTTGTTTGTATTTTGGTTTGGAGGATTACGAAAACAGTATTGTTTACCTCAATAAAATCATCAACAACAAGCACCTGAGAATGCGGGAAGATTTGCTCTGTTTCACTCGTGTCCTCAGTGTAGTGGCTCATTATGAAGCCGGTTTTGACTATCATCTGGAAACTCACCTGCGCGAAACTTATAAGTTCCTGATTAAAATGAATGACTTGCACGAAGTCCAAAAAGCCATGATACGTTTTGTTCGGTCTCTTGGCGATATTTATCCTCACGAGCTTAAGGCCGCATTTGTCAAATTGCACAAAGAGCTCAAACAATACGAGGACGATCCATACGAACGACGTGCCTTTTTGTACCTCGATGTCTTGTCTTGGTTAGAAAGTAAAATAGAAAACCGTCCTGTTGGAGAAATTATTCGCGAAAAAGCCAAAGTCATCAATCGGAAAGAGCGAAGTTCCATAGTGGTTTAGACGGAGGAGGAGCAACGATATTAATTCTTTCTTTTGTGGTGGGATGATCAATTGACAAGGAACGTGCATGTAAATCTATACTGCCATCGGGATTACTTCTTTTGGCACCGTATTTAAGATCTCCCTTGACAGGAAACCCCATATGGGTCAATTGACACCTGATTTGGTGGTGCCTTCCAGTTTCGAGTCTGATTTCCAAGACGACATAGCGATCCAAGTCTCTTAATTTTTTGTAGTGGAGTACCGCTTTTTTGGAATCATTGACTTCGAGATCGTGGGCAAAAGACTTGTTCATTTTGGTATTTCTAATCAGCCAATGGGTCAGGGTAGCGCTTGGTGGCTTAATTTTCGGTAATACTATGGCCCAATAGATTTTGTCCGTTTTACGTTCTTTAAATTGTTGATTCATTCGAGTCAAGGCTTTGGACGTTCTGGCAAAAATAACCACCCCACTGGTGGGTCGATCGAGCCGATGAATGACTCCTAAAAATACGGCTCCAGGTTTGTTGTATTTCTTTTTGATGTAGGATTTGACTTTCTCGACTAAGGGTAGATCTCCCGTTTGATCCCCCTGAACCAAGTCACCGGCTACTTTGTTGACCGCTATTAGATGATTGTCTTCGTATAGTATATCGAGCACGACGGGTTGCGGGGCTAATATTGTTCTTTATTGTTGGGAAAATCTTGTTTTTTAACATCGGTCGTATAAGTTTTCACGGCTTTGGAAATTTCCTCATCGAGATTGAGGTAACGGCGCAAAAAGCGTGGGCTGAATTCTTTGTTCATCCCCAACATGTCATTTAATACCAAAACTTGACCATCTACATGGGCTCCAGCTCCAATTCCAATGATGGGAATACTTACCATTTGAGCAACTTTTTCGGCCAGCTTTGCAGGAATTTTTTCCAAAACAATCCCAAAACAACCTGCTTTTTCAAGCATTTGAGCATCAAATATCAATTGTTCTGCTTCGGCTTTTTCTTTGGCTCTGACGGTATAGGTTCCAAATTTATAAATGGATTGAGGGGTCAAGCCCAGATGTCCCATAACGGGAATACCAGCCTGAAGGATTCGTTCTATTGAATCTTGAATTTGACTACCACCTTCGAGTTTGACTGCATGAGCTCCGGCCTCTTTCATAATTCTGATTGCTGAGCGCAACGCCTCTTTGGAATCTGCCTGATAGGTGCCGAAGGGAAGATCAACCACCACCAGTGCACGTTCTACCCCCCGTACAACACTGGCGGCGTGATAGATCATCTGATCCAGCGTAATGGGCAAAGTGGTCTCGTGACCTGCCATGACATTCGAAGCCGAATCCCCCACCAATATGACATCAATTCCTGCTTTGTCAACAATCCCCGCCATGGTGTAATCATAGGCGGTCAACATTGCAATTTTTTCTCCATTGGCTTTCATTTCTGATAGCGTTCGGGTGGTGATTCGAGTGTAATTTTCAGTTGCTTTTGACATATGGATGTAAAAGTAGGTTTTTTGGCTGATGTCGTAAAATTTTTTTCAATCCCTTGAATCGATATGACAAGGTGTCAGGGATATCATTATGGCACAATGCTTGAACAATTGTTTTTTAAATAAAATTGAATTATGAGTAAAATAATTGGAATCGACTTAGGAACCACCAATTCATGTGTTTCTGTAATGGAAGGAAACGAACCCGTGGTCATTCCCAACGCCGAAGGTAAAAGAACTACTCCCTCTGTGATTGCATTTGTTGAGGGAGGCGAAATAAAAGTGGGTGATCCTGCCAAAAGACAAGCAGTGACCAACCCAACCAAAACAATTGCGTCTGTAAAGAGATTTATGGGTAACAAATTCTCCGAATCTTCCAAGGAGGCCAAAACTGTGGCTTACAAAGTTGTTAAAGGAGATAATGACACCCCTAGAATCGACATTGATGGCCGGTTGTACACCCCCCAAGAACTTTCTGCTATGATTTTGCAGAAAATGAAAAAAACAGCAGAGGATTACCTTGGACAAGACGTTAGCGAGGCAGTAATCACTGTACCGGCTTATTTTAACGATGCCCAGCGTCAAGCCACCAAGGAAGCCGGAGAAATTTCTGGACTTAAAGTTCAAAGGATCATCAACGAACCCACTGCTGCTGCATTGGCCTTTGGG
>DGPN01000046.1:0-6649 GCA_002390455.1 Flavobacteriaceae bacterium UBA4439
ATTGGATGCCGCTTCTGTTGCCGATTTGATTTTGGTCAATTTAGACAATGATTTTCCTGGAATTCTTCTCAGCGGAGAAATCATTGCACTTGATTCTGCTGAATCCCGAACCGTTACCACCTCCTATGAACTCCTGTCACCGCTGAGTGAAACAACCACTTCAACGACCCTTTTCATCCAGTTAAATGCCCAACCCAATGCGGAAGTCATTATCAGTTTTATTGTTCCTGACCCCACGGAGGTTGGACTCGATAAAATCTTTTTGACCTTTACACCAGAGAACTGGGATCAGCCGCAAGCCATAACCCTAGTGGGAATAGACGATTATCTTTTAGATGGTGATATATCCACAAAAGTGATATTCAACGTTGATCCTTCAACCACCGATCCAGATTATTTAACCGCCGATTACCTCACCCTTGATCTTATCAATCAAGACAATGATGTCGATCTTGACAATGACGGAATCCCAGAAAGGTTTGACAACTGCCCCCTGGACTATAATCCGGAGCAGGAAGATTTTGATGGGGATGGTATTGGAGATATTTGTGATCCCGATATTGATGGAGACGGGGTAACCAATGATCAAGAGACCATAGATCAAACAGATTCTTATGACAATTGTGATTTTCTGGACGCCAGTATCAGCTTGATCATTACTACTGCTCGGGACTGCGATCTCGATGGTGTAAGAGATGATATCGATCTGGATGATGACAATGATGGAATTTTGGACACGGATGAAACCCAAGAAGATTTTGACCAAAATGGAATAGTCAACAGCAGAGATTTGGATAGTGATGGTGATGGATGTTATGATACCACCGAAGCTGGATTTCTAGACCCAGATCAAGACGGGATTTTGGGAAGTAGTCCTGTTGAGGTTGATGCTCTGGGAAAAGTCACCTCAGCCATAGGCTATACCCCTGTTGCGGATCTTGACAATTCTGGACAATACGACTATTTGGAATTACCACTCAGCCCATCCATTACTCTACAACCCCCATTGAAATTGGCAGTCATACCCAATCAACAGTCAACTTTGAGTATCGACTTAGACAACAGCGAAATGTTTGAAATTCAGTGGCAAATATTACAAGCTTCTGCTATGGACTGGCAAGATTTGGAAACTTCCGACTCCTTTACTGGGGTAAATTCAAAAAACCTGGTCTTACTCAACCCACAAGAATCATGGGTCGATTCCAAGATCAGAGCTGCCATACGTTCAAAAAACTACCGTTGTGATTTCTCAAGTTCATCCCAAGAAACCCTGCTGATTTATCAATCCCTGTCCATACCCAATGCCTTTTCACCCGATAATGATGGGCAAAATGAAAATTGGGTCATTGAGGGATTGGGACAATTCCCCAACCACGAGCTGAGGGTATATTCCCGATGGGAGAACCTCGTTCTTAGAGAGGCTCCCTATCAAAATGATTGGAACGGAGAATTGAGGGCCTCTTCTTCCAGCTTAAATGATCAAAATTTACCAGAGGGTACTTATTTTTACATTTTAGATCTGGGGAATGGTCAGTCTCCACTAAAAGGTTTTATATATTTGAAGAGATAAGCTCACGCTAGTGGTATTTTGATGAAAAATTATTTTTGGTTTGTTTGTTCGCTCGTTTGGGCGGGATTAATTGTCTTCTTAAGTTTTTTCAATCCCACCAGTGAAGGAGGTGAACTTTGGTTTGAAAATCAAGACAAGATTGGACATTTTGTTTTTTATGCAGTATTGAGTATGCTCCTTATCAAGTCTTTTTCCAAAGAAATCTCAATCCAAAAACCCATGAATACAGGGGCTTTGATTAGTCTTGTTTTTGGGGTGCTAATTGAGTTGGGGCAACATTTTTTTACGGACGATCGTGTTGGGGATTTAATAGATGTACTGGCCAATGGATCGGGGATACTCTTGATGGTTGTTTTGATCAAGACCTTTCCAAAATATTTTCGCTACAAATCAATGGTTTAATAATGGAGATTAAATTTCATAAAGTATTACTCAAAAAAAGATTCCCCTTGGCGATCAGTCGGGGAGTTAGGGGAGATTCCTACAATCTTTTTTTGTCCTACGAAAAGGATGGATTGGTAGGTTGGGGCGAAGCTGCCCCTGGCAAAAATGAAAAAGCCGAAACGGTTGAGCAAATGCAAGATCAACTCACCACCTTTATTGAAGAGGGAATAGAATCCAGTAACACAGAATCGTTCAATGATATGGACAAACAAACTGGAATTGCTCCCTGTAGCTATGCGGCTTTGGACATTGCCATTTGGGACTGGAAGGCCAAAAAAGCACAATTGCCTTTGCATCAATTGCTTCAACTCCCACGACCCCAAGTCCCCACTTCTCTTACCCTTGGGATCATTCCTCCCGATCAGGTCAAAGAAAGAATTCGGCTGATGCTCAAAAATACCTCGGCAAAAGCCCTTAAAATAAAACTCGGCTCCCCACAGGGAATTGAGGCCGATCAACAAATGTTTGCTCAAGTAATCGAAAGTACTCAAGAATCCCAACTCAAAATCAGGGTAGATGCCAACGGGGGCTGGTCCACCCAAGACGCCATTTATATGATGAAATGGTTGGCCGATAGGGGAGTGGAATACATCGAACAACCCTTGGAGGAAGGGCAGGAGTCTGAGCTTCAATATCTTTATCCCAACCGACCACTTCCCATTTACATTGACGAATCGTGTCGATATGCCGATGATGTTGGCAAATGGGCCGATCATATTGATGGGGTAAATATGAAATTGATGAAATGTGGAGGAATTACCGAAGCCCTTCACATCATTCAAAATGCTAAAAAATACGGACTTAAAACCATGATCGGTTGCATGAGCGAATCCTCGGTTTCCATCGCCGCTGCAGCCGCCCTCTCTGGGGGGATCGATCATATAGATTTGGATTCTCATTACAACCTGGCTCCCGATCCTGCCACAGGAGTCCATTTGGTTGATGGCGTAACGCTTCCCGATTTTATCCCCGGTCATGGAGGAATTCTAAAACCCCAATATCATGCTTAAACCTCAACAAAAAATTGTCCTTTATATGGAGGGCTTTATGCACAGCGATTATGGTAAAATGGGATTGGGCGCAGCTCGCTACCTTCAAAATCCCATCGTTGGCATCATCGACTCCCAAAATGCAGGGAGCAACATCAATAAAGAACACCCCATTGACAGAGACATCCCCATCTTTGAAAAACTAGATCAAGTCATTGACCGCGGCGCCGAAGTGCTTTTGTTGGGAATTGCCCCTTCTGGAGGAAGAATTCCCGACACTTGGCTACCCTTGATTGAAGAGGCTTTGGGAAATGGGCTAAGCATCATCAATGGTCTTCACGACACCCTCGCCCAGCGATTCGCTCAGCACATCCGTGATTCCAAACAATGGATATGGGACGTAAGGGTTCCTCAATTTACTCCCGAAATCGCCTCTGCCCGGGCGGCACAATTGACCAACAAACGCCTCTTGATGATTGGAACCGATATGGCCTGTGGTAAGATGACCGCAGGTTTGGAAATTTATCGTTGGGCCAAAGAAAATCATATCGATACTGGTTTTGTTGCGACAGGACAAATTGGAATTACGGTGATGGGAAGCGGCATTCCACTCGATGCCCTCAAGGTAGATCATGCCTGTGGTGCAGTAGAACAAATGGTTTTAAACCAAAAAAACCACGATTTGGTGGTGATCGAAGGACAAGGATCTCTCTTACACCCTGGCAGTACGGCCACCCTTCCTTTGATGAGAGGCAGTTGTCCCACCCATATGATTTTGTGCCATAGGGCCGATAAGACCACTCTTAGGCATCCAGAATCCATTAATATTCCTCCGCTTGCTGATTTTATTGCCCTTAATGAAACATTAGCCTCAGTAGGAGGAACCTATGGCTCACCCAAGGTGATGGGGATCGCTCTCAACACGGCGAAGCTGTCAGAGAAAGAAGCCCAAGAGTACATTTATCATTTGGAAAGTGAGTTGGAAATCCCCGTTACAGATGTTATTCGTTTTGGGGTAGAAAAATTGGTTAAAGATTGGCTCTAATCTATTTGCAGTGATAATCCGCTGCTCGGGTCGCAATTTGGTTGTTAGGTTTTACATTGACTTTATAGCCCAAGGAATTGGCCCACCCTTTGGTGGCGGAGATTAATTTGTTGGATTTAAAATTCTCGTCGCTGTTGTAGTCCATATCAATTTCAACCCTTACACTCACCTGATGGGTCAGCCATTCGGCCACATCAATGCTCATTTCTGCTTCTTGCCACAATCGGGTCCACATATCTTTAATCAAGGCTTCCTCCTTTTTACTCAATATGTAGTGTACCCCCCTGCTGCCAAAGCGGTAGGCGATGACCGTAGCGTATTTGGTTGATTTGCCTACATTTTGGGAGTCAGACCCAATATGCATTTGAACATTGGGGTGTTCTTTGAGAATATTCAGAGTATGCTGAATGGGATCGATCCTCTGTCCGTGAATGTCTTTGAATATCCTCATAAATAAAACCCTAAGATAGCGAAGCCATCTAAAAAAATGGTTTTATTTTTGAGATAAGAATATGTTGTACGAGACCATTTTTAATCTTTTTAACTCAGGGATTTTATTTTTTTGGTTGCTCCTTTTGGTTTTCCCCAAAAAGGGCTTTACCCAAAAGATTATAGACTACCCTTGGGTTCCTCTGGTAATTGCTATGGGCTATGTTTATTTTCTGACGAGTACTACCGGAACTTTTTCAGCCGATTTTTCCTCCTTGGAGGGATTGACACAAATGTTTCAAAATGCCAACCCCCGTGGGGTGGCCGCAGGATGGCTCCATTATTTAGCCTTCGATTTTTGGGTGGGTTGTTGGATGCTCAAAAACAGCCAAGAAAAAGGGATAAAGCACCTTTGGATGATTTTACCCATGCTTTCTACTTTTATGTTGGGGCCAGTAGGAATATTGCTTTATACTGTCGTGCTTTTGATCCAAAAAAAATTATTTACTAAATCCTTATGACCAATTCTTTTTTATTCTTCTCTTTGGCTCTGGGGGTCGCAACAGGTGCTTTGGGAGGTTATATTGCCGAAAAAAAGGGAAGTACCCAACGTTTTGGCTTCATCATTGGTTTTCTTTTTGGGTTTATTGGGGTTTTTGGTTTGCTGCTCATGGCCAAAAAACCGCCAAACGACCAACTTTCTGATGGATCAGAATAAAGAATAAGTCAAAACAAACTTTTCCAGATAAAATGCCCCAATAGGGCACTTCCTCCGAGCGTCAAAGGATAAAAAACAAAAAGCCATAAGCCGTCTTTTAAACTTAAGCTTTGTCCATTACCCATACCTTCCAAAAAAGCATACCAAGTTTTGAGTCCCAATTGCTCCGCCAAAAAATTAGCCACAATGGCAACAATCAAAATCACCAATCCGGCTACATATAATTTAATTAATTCCATAAATTCATTTAATTTGTATTTAAGCTAATGGCCATGAAATTCAGAACACTTGTCAAACTCTTTCTCATACTGCTGTCTTTGGGCTGTTTTTATGTAGTTTATCTGATGTATTCCAAATTATCTTTTATCGACACTCCCTATCTGTATGGAGGGATCATACTGTTGTCGATTGGACTTTTACTCCCTCGTAAAAAATAACTTTTATTCTTTGATAAGAATATAGGTGGCCTTAACCCCTGTGGCCAAATTCCATTGGTTGGCAGCGGTCATCTCTCCATTTTCGTCAAATACCCTTACCTCGGCAGTATTGGGGCCCGAAGTCCCTTGGTTAAGGGCGACAAAATCAATTTTATTAAAACCGGGGACCAGTTCAACAGTCAAGCCAACAAATCGCTCTACCAGTAATACATTGGGCTGAATTACTTGATCGTTGTGGAGAATTCTTACACGATCCCCATCGGGATATTCGTGATCTCTGAAAATAATCCGAGCCAGATTGCCTTCCATTCTATAATCTCCCATGTATTGATTGGTTCTGTATTTTTTGGGATCTTTTCCTGCTTCTACCCCTTTGCCTTGGAGTTTAGAAAGATAAATATCCCCTGGATTGAGGAATTTCTCTTGTTCTTCCATATTCATTTTAGCGCCTTTATCGTCGAGTTTGGGATCGGTAATGTCCAAAGGATTTTCCATAAAATTTCCCTTTAAATAGGGGCTTTCCTCTTGTGGAGGTTGGAAAAACGGATTGGAGTCATCATTAGTGTTGGATGGAAAACTAAAAGAGGAATTGTTATTTTCGACTTGTCCGTTGGCCAATTGAAATCCAAAGATCAATCCGAGCCAAAGGGCCGCAAAAAAGAGCCTCAATTTCCTAGAAAAAAAGGAGTGCCTTAAGCGAAGAAGGTAACATTTCAATTGCATGAAGCCAATCTCTTTTGCAAACCTATTTAAAAATTTAGAACGTTGAGATTGTTTAACAATTTTTTATCAGGTTTATAGATTAATGGTTATTTTGGTGCTCAAAATAAAATCAATGGAACTTTTAGGAATAGACTGGGCAATCATCATTAGCTTTTTTTCCATCTCCCTTTTTATAGGGGTTTGGGTTTCCAAGAGAGCGGGCTCTTCGAGTAGCGAATTTTTTCTTTCAGGGCGGAATATGCCTTGGTGGTTATTGGGGGTTTCTATGGTAGCGACCACTTTTTCTACGGATAC
>DGPN01000046.1:6789-10094 GCA_002390455.1 Flavobacteriaceae bacterium UBA4439
GAAAGTTTAGAGCCCTTTATTTGGGGATACTTTTTAACGTAATTACCATGTCCTCCGTAACCTTGGCCGCCATCAAAATTGGGGGTATCATGTTGGGGCTAGAACCTTGGCAAACTGTTGTGAGTGCAGGTTTGGTTACGGTTGCTTTTAGCACATTGGGAGGATTTAGAGGCGTACTCTATACCGATTTGCTCTTGTTTGTGGTGGCCATGGTGGGTTCCGTTGGTGCGGCCTACTACTTGGTTAATCTTCCAGAAGTGGGAGGGATAGATGCCCTGCTCAACCATGAAAACGTAAAGGATAAATTGTCTATTCTTCCCGACTTTTCCAATCGTGAAGCCTTGATTACACTCCTAATTATTCCTTTGGCGGTACAATGGTGGAGTTCTTGGTACCCTGGTGCAGAGCCTGGTGGTGGGGGGTATATCGCCCAAAGAATGTTGGCTTCTAAAGACGAAAACCATGCGATTGGGGCGACTTTTTTCTTTAACATCATGCACTATGCCCTAAGACCTTGGCCTTGGATTTTGGTGGCTTTGGCCTCCTTGGTTATTTTTCCCGATTTGGCCAGTATTAAAGAAGCCTTCCCCAATATTGCGAACGATAAATTGGGCCACGATTTGGCCTATTCGGCCATGCTGGTAAAACTGCCTCCCGGATTGCTAGGCCTGGTGTTGGCGTCACTGATCGCAGCCTATATGAGCACCATTTCAACGCAGTTGAATTGGGGATCATCCTATATTGTTTACGATTTTTATCAAAATCAAATCAATCCTGAGGCCTCCGAGAAAAGACTGGTTGCAGTAGGAAGACTTTGTACCATTGGCCTGATGATACTTAGTGCTACTTTGGCACTTTTGCTTCAGAGTGCCTTGCAAATTTTTGACATACTGCTCACCTTTGGGGCGGGGACAGGTTTGATCTTTATTTTGAGATGGTTCTGGTGGCGCATCAATTCATGGAGTGAAATATCGGCCATGTTTGCCTCTGGAGTTTTATCTATTCTCCTTAAAACGACCTCTTTCGGACCTTTTCTATTTGATAAAGAAACAGGAGTTTTTGATTCTTGGTTCGAATATCCCTTTGTGGTATTGGTCACTTCGGCCATATGGGTTACGGTAACCTATCTGACACCAGCCGAGGACTCCTCTGTTTTGCGTTCTTTCTACCAAAAAATACAACCTGGAGGCCCGGGTTGGAAAAAAGTAGTGGACGAAGCTGCTGCAGAAAAAGTCAATATTGTTGAGGACAGCAGTCAAGGGTGGAGTGTTCCTTCGGGAATCACCGCCATGTTACTGGGCTGTGGAATGATTTATGGAGCCATGTTTGCAACAGGATATTGGATTTATGGTCTATACACTCGTGCGACCATCATTTCAATGATTACAGTAGTTTTTGCGGTGCTTTTGATTCGTACATGGAAAAAGGTCAGGGTGAAAGTATTGTAACATTATCCCAAAATTGCACCCGCAATTGTAGCAGACATTAAAGAAACGATTGACCCAGCGATCATTGCTTTAAATCCCAATTCGCTGAGGTTTTTTCTCTGGTTGGGAGCAAGGATGCCGATGCCTCCAATTTGAATCCCTATGGAGGCAAAATTGGCAAAGCCACACAACATAAAAGTGGCCATGACAACCGATTTTTCATAAGCAAAATGCAAGCTGTTGTTTAGGTCTTTGAGCTCGGCCAATTGAATGTAGCCTACAAATTCGCTGGCGGCAATTTTAACACCCAATAATTGCCCCATCAATGCCATGTCCTCTGCCGCAACCCCTATGACCCACATTAGCGGAGCAAACAAATATCCCAAGACAAATTCGATGGAGAATTCGGTATAGGGTGTATTTGTCGCTACCCATGCGTTGAGCCCCGTGGTATCTCCTATACCCGAAAAGATCCCATTAAGAAGCGCGATTAAAGAAATGAAAACCAAAAGCATGGCCCCTACATTTACCGCCATTTTTACGCCCTCGGTAGTTCCGTTGGAGATGGCGTTTAGAAAACTGTCTCCCACACTCTCTTTGGGAACATAGGTCAGTTCTGGAATGTGTTCCTTTTGCGGAAACATGATTTTGGCGATGACGACTGCCCCAGGGGCTGCCATTACAGATGCCGCCAAAAGGCTTTTGGCAAATTCCAGTTGTTGTATAGGATCGTCACCGCCCAAGAATCCAATATAGGCTCCCATTACACTTCCAGCCACTGTGGCCATCCCTCCAACCATCACCAAAAAAAGCTCTGATCGGGTCATTTTTTCCAGATAGGCTTTGATCAATAGTGGGGCTTCGGTTTGTCCCAAAAAAATATTTCCGGCCACCGCCAAACTCTCCGAACCC
The DNA here is from genome assembly GCA_002390455.1 of Flavobacteriaceae bacterium UBA4439. Classification (GTDB taxonomy): domain Bacteria; phylum Bacteroidota; class Bacteroidia; order Flavobacteriales; family Flavobacteriaceae; genus UBA8316. Next base: position 9,129 of record DGPN01000046.1, read on the forward strand.
GAAATTCCCAATAATTTTCGCAAGCCCCAAGCCAATGCTTTTACTGTTTTTTGAATCACACCAAAGTAATACAAGACGGAGGTCAAGGCCGAAAAAAAGATGATGATGGGCAAGGCTTGAAACACAAAAATAAAACCATATCGATCGACATCACCAAACTCCCCCAAGAGCATTTGAGTCCCAGATTGGGAATATTCTAAGATCTTGACGAAAAAACCACTGATGTATTCAAAAAAACTTTTGATCCATGCAATTTTGATCACACCAATGGCGATGATCGTCTGAGTAAGAAGGCCAAGACCGACAACTTTCCATGAAATATTTTTACGGTTGTTACTAAATGCATAAGCGATCAGTAGCAACACCAACATGCCTATTATTCCTCTTCCGAGAGATTCCAAACTCATGCCCTGATGGGAAATCAATTCCAAGGATTCCATTATATATATGAAGTATCAATGAAGAGCACAAAAAGCTGTCGAATACCATTCTCGTCCAAACCGGAAACCAAAACCTGATTGTTCTGATGATTCCATCGAGGGGCAGGATCTATCCTCAAATCCTTTTTGTAAATGCCCGTATTGAATGAGGGTGTTTTGACCCAACTGCCTGTTTCGAGATGCATGATGGAGTAAAAATTGGAGCCCGCTTTATTGTTATGACCGTTGATTAACCATTTTCCATCAGGAGAAAGACTGATGTCCCCTTCTGGTTTTGGAAAAACAATGGCGTTGCCTAAGGTTCTTACAATTTTCCTTTGTGCAATGTCATAGACCACCTGTCGGTTTTCACTACTGCCAATAATTTGGGTGCCCTGGTACCATTCTGGGTGTCCCCCTATATGTTGATGTCCTGCAACGAATTGACTTCCATCGACCTTGATGGAACAGGCCACATTGAGGGCCTCTCTACCGTCTTTATCGGACTTCCATCCTCCTCTGACAAAAAAATAGATCCATTGTCCGT
>DGPN01000046.1:10225-11825 GCA_002390455.1 Flavobacteriaceae bacterium UBA4439
ATCTGCTGACCAATCAAAACTGTCTTTGTATCCTGTAACTGGTCGCAATCTGGCCATTCGAGCATAGTTGATGGCCAGAAAGTATTTTCCCACCGGACAGACCCCACTGTTGCCAAAAGACTGCTGTGGGTAATGATAGGTTTTTACCCTTTGGCGTTTTTTAATGTCATAAAGTACTGTATAAACAACCCCAGTTTTGGGATCCCGATCGTTGAAAAAAAACTGACTGTCGGGTTGGTGGGGGTTCCAATAAAACATAGTGCCTTGTTGATGATTCCACCCTTGACTTTCGTCCAGCTTCTCTACTTTATAAGCTTGCTTTTGTTTGTAGTCAAGATGGATCAGGTTGACGTTTGCCGCTTCGTCTTTACCTGGCAGATGGTCGTGAAAAGGGGAGGATAAACAAATCAAACGATTTCCCTTTTTGTTCCAAGGTATGGTGAGAGATTGTCCGATATATCCAAAGAAATGATGATCTGATCCGAAGGTGATTTGCTCGACTTCAACGCCAATATTTTGAGTTTCGGCTTGAATTAAATTTGGAACGCAAAGGGTGCTTAGAAGGACTTTACTACCGTCAAAAATAAATTTTCTCCTTTCCATCGTTTGCTGTTTAAAAGACAAATATCGATTTTATTTCGAAATCATTTCCAAAATCATGTCGCGGGTGGTCATCAATTTAATCTTGTGAACAGCGTCTTTGTAGTCTCCTTCGGCAAGGCGTTTTTCCAAGTGTTGGATCAGTTCTGTTAAAGTGGTGTTGGGCTCCATTGTCGAGGGTTAAAACGACATGGGTACTTCTACCAACAATATTTTTGAGTGCTCTTGAGCGACAAAATCAATTACTTCTGTCTCCCAAACCCCCAGCGCATCCCGTTTGTTGAGGGTCTGATCTCCCACAGAAAAAGAACCTTCAATCACAAAGGCATAGACTCCGTTTCCTTTTTTCTTGATGTTATAGGCGGTGGTAGTGGCCTGGTCAAAATCGCCCAGGTGAAACCAAGCATCTTGGTGAATCCACATACCATCATCGTCCACATTGGGAGATAATACTTGATAAAAAGCATTATTTTTTTTCAATTCCTTGACCGACTTTTGGTCATATCTTGGGGCGACGTTTTGCAGTTTGGGCATGACCCAAAGCTGTAACAAGTTGATGGGCTTGTCCGAATTTTTATTGTATTCACTGTGATAAACGCCAGTTCCAGCACTCATCACCTGTATTTCCCCCTCGTTGATTGCCCCCACATTGCCCATGCTGTCTTTGTGTTCCAAATCGCCCTCCAATGGGATGGTGATGATCTCCATATTGTCGTGTGGATGGGTTCCAAATCCCCTGCCTGGGGCGATGGTGTCATCGTTCAATACCCGAAGCGCACCAAAACTCATCCGTTCGGGATTGTAATATTGGGCAAAACTAAAAGAGTGATTTGCGTTCAACCAACCGTGGTTGGCATTGCCTCGAGTGGCGGCGGCGTGATAGACTGTTTTCATTTAGCAGTATTTACAAATGTTGTATATACAAATATAATCTAATTTTTCAAATTCTTTCCTTTTTTTTCGGCCTCATTCAGCACGTCGATCAGTTCCTTTTTGGCAT
>DGPN01000001.1:0-356 GCA_002390455.1 Flavobacteriaceae bacterium UBA4439
ATAGCGGCCAATAGATGATCGAATATATCAGACATAATACGTTCGTAATTCACCCAAACTTTGTCTTTTAGAAAAACATAAACCTCCAGCGGAACACCTTCAGGGGTGGGTGCCAGTTGCCTAACCATAACGGTCAAATCACTATTGATTTCTGGGTGATTTTGCAAATAAGCCAAAGTATATCTTCTAAAGAGTCCGAAGTTGGTCATATTTCTTCCGTTGAGTAAAAGTGATTTATCGGAGCCTTTCACTTTGTTTTCCTCCTCGATTTCTTTTTTTCTTTGAGAGATATAGGGAGCAATTCGCTCGATTTTCAAAAGCCTTTCTAGATGTAAATCATCGACAAAATGTATGCT
>DGPN01000001.1:404-25055 GCA_002390455.1 Flavobacteriaceae bacterium UBA4439
GTAATGGTATTATCAAAGTTCTGAACTTTTACCGTAGAAAGGTTGATTTCTATTACATCTCCATCGGCGTTGTAGCTGTTCATGGTGATCCAATCACCGATTCTGACCGTATCATTGATGGTAACTTGTATACTGGCCACAAAACCCAATATGCTGTCTTTGAAAATTAACAGTATAACTGCTGATAGCGCCCCCAAAGTTGCCAAAAAAGAGCCGATGTCCTTTCCTGATAAAATGGAGAAAATAAACATGATTCCAACGAACCAAACAAAAATCATAAAAACTTGAATGTAACTATCAATCGGTTTGTCTTTAAAGTTTTTGAGGGTTTTAAGAAAGTCTTTGATTGCATTCAGTAGTCTTCTTACCAAAACAATGCTCAAAAAGGCTCCCAAAACATTCAAAAGAGTTTCACCAAGTTCAGCTAACGTCGGGAAGGATTCTAAAGCAGGGGAGAGAAAGCCGATCAAAAAGAATAGCGACGGGAAGTAAGATAGGGTTTCAGGAATTTTATTGATGATGAGATAATCGTCAAATTTTGATTTTGTCTTCCTAGAGATTCTACTAAAAACCAACCTTAGAATACGCCTAATGATTAACCAGAGTACGCAGGCAAATACACTTATTAAAATTATAAAGGTAATCGTCTCAAGATCTTCGGCTACTTTTTTGCCGAGTCCCAACCCTTCAAATAATTCCCTAATTAAATCTTTCATGATATTTTTTATTCTAAGTCAAAATTAGATTAAATCGCTTCTATATCGAAGTGTGTTTGAATAAAAAAACCCCTATAAAAGGGGTTTAGTTGATATTTTTCGGTTGACTTATAGAATGGTAATGGGAATCTCTACCCTTACATTCCCCCAACCGCCGTGAAGAACGGCATTGTTTCCTTCACCACTAAAGGCAAAAGAAAAAGCTTCGAGGTATTCGGTTGATTCCGAAACGGGTAAATCAATTCTTGCAACGTCTTTTGATTTGTCATAGCCATAAGCTCCCCAAACGTTAGTGGCTGAATTAATAATGATTTCTGTAGACTCATCCTTGGGGAAGGAATACATGGTGTATGTACCCGCTTTAATTACGGTATCCCCCAATTTTATAGATTTATAAAGTCTGACCTCTGTGGCCTCATTAGCTCCAGTTCTCCAGATTTCATAGGTAGGAACTAAATCCTCTAAATTTCTTCCTTTCAATTGAGGTCGGCTGTAAGTGATGACAATAGCCTTGTCGGTTTCTCGGTTGGAAGTAGGATAAAATACACGATCCATTGGACTTTTATCCAAACCTTTAAAGTTTTGTGCTTGGGTCATAGTAGCTGTAGCTACAAGTACTAAAATGAGAAGTTTTTTCATTGGGTAATTTATTAAGTTAAAAATTAATTGTTGCAAACCATTTCAGCACCACAACATGAGGGTGACTTGATTTTCCCTTCACATTCGGGGCATTTGGAAATTTGAATTTCAGTTCCGTCGTCTAATTTTAGGAGATCATCAACCAAAGCCTGATTGCATTTGGCACAACTTGCGTTGACGGCCATTCCACAGTTATTGCATTCGTATGTTGCCATTTTTTTATTTAAAGGTAATAAGTTTTCAGAAATTTTGAGGTAATGGGATTCATTTTAATCACCTTACTTCTAATAAATTATCTCCGGAGGAAAAATTCGTCAAATGAAAATATCCTTTTTCTGCCTTATTTTGAGTGGGTTTACCGTTGATATATAGTTTTTTTTCACCCTTTAGGGCTGGAATTAAAAGATCTCCTTTAACCCCTCCTGGCAATTTAACCTTCAGGGTATAAGTACTGTCAGTCTGACGACATTCTACCTCAACCGATCCTGTAATAAGACTCGTTTTTAGGGATACAAATTCGAGTGTTCCGATTTTGGGATGGATTTTAATGTATTGTGCTCCTGGGGTCAAGGGGGCTACTCCCATCATTTTTCTGACGATGATATTGGCAGGGGCACCACCCCAAGCATGGTTTAAATCTAAATTGGGCTTGTACCTTTTGTCCCAGGCTTCCATCGTAATGGTTGATCCGTATTTTATCATATTGTACCAACTTCTTTCTGTTTTGGCGGCCATAAGGCCTATGGCATGATTCGCTCCCCCATAATCAAAAAGCCCTTCCAGTAAAATTTGTGATCCATAGACACTGCATGACATATTTTTTTGTTCTATATATTTCACTGTGTTTTGGATATCTTTTTCAGGGATCAGTCCAAAAGTTAGTGCAAACATATTGGCATGTTGAGATTTGTGATCGGTATCCTCACCATCGTTGATCAACCCATTGGTTTTGTCTTGAAAGACATTCAGATAGGCTTTTTTAAGTTTCTGACTCTGGGTTTGAAACAAGATTAAATCCTCTTTTTGATCCAAGTCAAACGCAATTTTCTCCATTATTTTTAGTGCACCATAATACAAAGCGTTCACCACTGCATTGTAGGTTTGATAAACATAACCATCGTTTTCTCCAGGATATTCTTTTTCTGTCCCTGTAAAATGATCTAGGTTTTCATATCCTCCTGGTGGCTTCGCTTGTGGCCAGTCGACGATGTCTCTCAAGTTGTTGTTTTTTCCCCAGTGATTTTTGTGTAATTTTTCAAAAAACGCATCCGTTTGTTTTCCGGTTAAAGTACTGATGAGACCTGTTTCGTCGGACAAGTCCATTAGTGTTTTGATTTTTAGTTCATCATAGTATTTAACAATAAAACGATTGTCTCCAGTGTAGAGATAATCATACCAAGCCATCAAAATATTATAAAGAGTCCATTCCGTTGGCCATGTTGGATTGAACAATAGATGCTTCATGCTACCTCTAGCAATACCATACTCTGCATCAACGGCATAATGAGAAAGTTGATTGATAAATGCATCGGCTTCGTAGGGAATTCGCTCTCTGTCCCCGTCTACATAATAGCCACAAAAACTTGTGGCTTTCATGGAATATTTACAAAAATCCCAAACTTGGTTCAATACTTCATTGCTGGAATCAAAAGAGGAGGCAGATTCTTCAAATGTATAGTTGACCATTGTTCTGACCACTTGAGGAGCTTTTAAATCTCCTTGATAACCGTTCAGTTCGACAAATCTGAAAGGATAAACCTCTCCGATATAGTCTGGCATTTGTATCATAAAACGGTTGCTGGCTCTTTTTTTGTTTTCTGGCCAAGGGATTTCATACCAGTGTCTTCCTGGCTTTAATTTCAGTTGGGTTTTGTAATATCTGATATTTCTTCCAGGCGCTGTGTCGATGGATAATTTATTTATTTGTTTCATTTCACCAACACTTATTAGAACAGAATCATTTTTTGTTGAACTCAATTCAATTTTAAGCTTGGCAAAAGCCGCTTTTCTAAAATCTAGAAAATAGCTTCCCTCTGTTTTTTTGGTTATTATGGGAAACTCATCTGTTGCGAGTAGTGGCTCTTGAGAAAATTTATCGGAGGAAGCATTTGGGTCAATCACAAACGCTTGAGGTTCTGAATAAACAGAGCTAAGATCCTCATTTTCCCAGTATCGGACCTTCCAGTAATAGACCTTGTTTTTTTGAAGAGTTTTACCGCCATATACAGAAGAAGATTTCTGAGTATTCACTTTTCCACTGTCCCATACTTCACCTTTATCTTGATTTATTTCTTCTCGATTACTACTTACCAAAATTTGATAAGCGACGGTGTTTTGAGATCGGTTGTCTAGTATCCAATTAAATAGTGGGATTTCAGATTGAACCTTAGCAATTTCATATTTCCCTTCGGTCAAAATATCGTCTTGCAATAGAAGGGGTTGTTTTTTACCGTTAAGTCCAATATAATCTGAATTTCGCATCAAATCGGTTCTTAAACTTTTGGGTTGAATGTTTTCCTCTACGCATCCCTGAAAGATCAGGGCAGAGCATGAGATTAGAAGGGCGGTATAAATTTTTAGCTTCATTGTATTTGATTTTGTTTGAGATACAACTCCTTGAATTTCAAGGCAAATCTTTTGCCCAATATTTCAAGGCTATTGTGGTCGTAATGTGAGCCGTCAAATATTGAGGTTCCCTTGGATTTCACCTTTGCTGCAAGGGGGATTTCGGTATGGAGTCTGTCCAGCATTTTTTTAAATACTTCATTTTCTGATCTGTCTTTATTGAGTTCTGAGGCAATAAAAATCATTTGGTCATTATTGAGTTCTTTTCTTAGACCATTGATGATTGATTTGAGTTTTTCGAAATAGAGGGCAAAACCGGGATCTTTATCGCTCAGGTTGCTTTCTCCCTGAAGCCAAAAACAGGCAATGATCTTTCCCCGATCTCCAATGGCTGATTTACTTCTTCTGACGGCTTCCTTAAAGTAATGAGTTTCGGGAATCCATTGGTCAATTTTGGTACCCCCTCTGGCATTGACTACCAGTCCAATGGGCTTAATAAAATCTTCAGCAAGTATTTCTTGGGCAAAGGTATATCCTAAATTGAACCTTTGCATAGGGGCTACTTTTCTGATAGAGGAATGAATGTTGAGAGGACTTTTTAGTGGAATCCATTGATTGGTGCTGTCGAGCAGAAACGCGTTTTGAACAATTTGGTAATCTTGATCCAGCAAGTCTGCCCTACCTGACATATTAGATTGTCCAATTAACAAGATGATTTCTTTAGGTTCCTGAGATTGGATTTGGGTTGTAAACAAAAAGCTCAATAGGACAATGATTGCCTGCAAAAGCGGATTGTTCACTTTTTTAAAATCAAAAGAGTTCAGAAATAAAGCTTTATTCATGAGAAAATGAGTCAACAAAAATTTTAATCCATATATAGATTTTTGCCATTTTGTTTCAAAAGTTTGAAACGATCAAACAACTCACCTGTGGCGGTAAAAGAGCGATAAATCAACTGATCACCATCGATAGAAATATGCTGAAACAACTGTTTGCGTTCTCCATTCTTTTCTTGTACGGCTCCAAATTTATCCCAACCAGACTCATTGACGGAATACATTTTTCCACCACTTACAGAGACGACATATACTGGACCTATTACTGTTTTGTTTTGAGCATTTTTATTTACATAAATGGGTTTCTCATAAACTGCACCTCTGGCATAGGTATGGTCGTGACCTTGAAGGGCTAAGTCAACATTGTATTGGTTAAACAGGGGTTTCCAGTGTTTGCGTAGTTCGGGATTGTCTCTTCCGGTTGAAGCAGAAAAGACGGGGTGATGGAAGGTTACTACGGTCCATTTTTTGTCATTTTCTTCCAACACTTTTTTCAGCCATTGGGCTTGAAGTTCGATGGCTCTATTGCTGTTGAGGGCGATCACTCTTAGATTGGGATAATCCACATAATAACAGGTTTTGAGCAACTCCTTGGGTCCGTTTTCTGGGAAACCAAACTGTGCGTTCCACTGAATAGAAAGTTCCCGTTTGTCTTTGGGTCTGTTGGCATATAATCCCCGATACTCGTGGTTCCCGGGTACGGCTATGGCGGGTATTTCACTATGGATAAATCCTCCTGCGGAAAACCATTCATTCCACTCACTTTCAGCGTGGGCGCTATTGATCAAATCTCCTGCATGGATAAAAAAATCTGCATTAGGTGCTTTTTTGTAGGCGTTTCTAATCACTCTCGACCACAACTCCAAAATATAATTTTGCGCGTCACCCACATACAAGAAGGATAGGGGAGTGGATTGGTCACTGGCAGTAGAAAATTGATGCCATTCACTTTTGAAATGATCATTTCCCACACGATAAGCGTATAGGGTATTGGGTTTTAGCCCGTTGAGTTGTACTTCAAAAAAAGAAGATTCAAAACCATCTTTTGAGGCTTCTGCCGAGTTGATAAGGGTTCTCTTAGCGGGATAAGATTTTGAATTATTTCTGAAGTCGGGACCCGGTCCAGCGATTCCAATCTCTAAGTAGCCCTCAGAATTATTGGCATGGGTTCGCCAATTAACACCGATCGATTGAGTTGGATCAGCTGCTGCACTTAAGATAACATGATCTGGGAATTCGTTGGGTGCAGCCCATTCTTTGATGATTTGATTGAGTTCCTTCTCGGTGTGTTGTGCCCAATGGAATTGTACGGAAAGGAGAATGGTGGTGCCAATCAATATTTTATTCAACATGCTGTAAAAGTTTATTGTTCTGAATTAATAAAAAAACCGCCACCTAAATTATTTAAATTATGATGGCGGTTTCTAAAATAGATGCTTTTTTTTAGAATCTTGCAATATCAATAGATTTATACCAAATCTCCATATCTCTTTTGCCGTGAAGTTGAATGCCTACTGGGCCAGATAGATTAGCATCTTCAAGTGTATAGTCCATCACCTGTTTTCCATTGAGCCAAACTCGATAGCGGCCACCGATCGCTTCTGCTTCCATTTTATTCCAATCGTTTTGTTTGAGCAGTTCCTTCACTAAAGTTGCTTCCTTGGGATAGCCTTGTTTGGGGACGTAAGGTGATCCCGTCATGTCTCTTTTGAGTGATCCTGAAATCCCAATTTGGACTTGAGGATTTCGGGCATCGTCACCCCGCATAAAAATTCCTGAATCCACAGTTCCTGGGCCAAACTTAAATTTTAAACGAACACGAAAATTTTCGAACTTATCTTTGGTCCAAAGCGTTGATCCTTTTTGGTTAGGACCGCTTTTGACTTTTAATATTTCATTCTCAACAGACCACCAGATATTGTTTTCGGGAATCATCCATTGGGAGAGGTCATCGCCGTCAAAATAGCTTTTGTATTTTGAGCTTACCAACGAAAATTTAGTGATGTCTTTAGGGGCTAAAACCGATCCATTGTGAATCAACATTCGGTAATGAAAACTAACAGATTCTCCTTTTTTTAAAGCAAAGTTTAACGCTTCTTTACCTTTGGAGAAAACTTCTTGACCCAATGGGTTGGCAGCAAAAAGACCGTAATCTCTCGCGTGCCAGTAGGTGGGATATCCCACATTGTTGGGGTTGTCCATAATGGTAATGGAAACAGGTTCTTCTTTAATGGTACTGTAGAGTTTTACCCATTCTGCGCGCGTTCCCCAAACATCGTTACCTTCCAATCCCTCACTGCTGAGGTAATTTCCATTCACTCCTGTATTGTCCAACACCTTTACTTCGGTTGGATTGCCTTGTGCATCTACAAAAATCGCTGGCTTTTTGGCAGGTAATTCCATTGCCCGAGTAACACGAACACCAAAAACTCCTTCTTTGTTGTCTTTAAAAGAAATGTCTTGAAGGGCAGATAGTGTGGTGTATCGATCAACAATTCTGGTGTTTCCTTCTTGCGAAAATTTAAAAACTGTGGTTTCCTCCAACATAGATTCGCCAGAAGTACTTTGCCAGTTGCTTTTGGTTGAAAGACTGCCTTCTTCTTGATTTATTTTGACAATTTCACTGTGTACAATCTTTCCGTAGTCTTTCAATTTTTCTTTTGGAATGGCATCTGAGTTGTTCCAAAAGTCCAAACCATTAACGTCTCCATAGTTGAACCAATGTCCCATATGATGGGGATGGTCAACACGTTCCCCTGGTTGGGGATCAATAGGGAAACCTCTAGTAAGTGTCTTTCCACTTGCCGTAACCAAAGGAAAAAGAACAGGTTTTGGCAACGAGGCTTGGTAATGATAACTAGTGAATGTTGTCCCATTGAGAAGTACGTCAACTTTTTCGTTAGCCTTATCGTCAACAAAAACTACCGAAGCGGTTTCCGCTTCCGTAGTCTTGGATTGTCCATTGCAAGAAGTCATTACAATGCTAAGGATCATCATTAAAGTAAGAGCCCTAATCATAAAACAGTATTAATATTTGAAGACTTTTCCACCAGCCAATACTTCTTGATTTTCTTCATCAAAAGTGGCCTTTAACCCTGTTCTCATTGATGCCGTGGTCATAATATTGGCAATAGAATGGTTGTAACCAGCCTCAACTGGTGCATTGGTTTTGGCTCTGGAACGAACACATTCGAGCCAGTTTAGCATGTGATTGGAAGTCATATTGTCAACACCTGTGTTGGCAGAAGTAACCACTTTGGTTTCAATGTCGGACAGTGAAAACTCTTCCAATAGATTGGGTTTCATGTTCATTGCCTTAGAATAGCGCTCTGTAAGTCCCCCATTGGGTGTTACTTTGTTGTTCTTCATATTCAATTCACCTCCATTGGAATAGTAAATTTCCTTAGTACCCCCCGCAGAGTTGGTAAAACGAGAAGAATATACCACTTGAAATCCAGAGGTTGGATCCTCCAAAGGACCGTAATCAAATACTGCTGTCATGGTGTCAAAGTTGGTTCGTCCGTCTTTCCAAAGGTAGATACCACCATTGGCAGCTACACTTCTTGGATGATCCAAACCTGAAAACCAGTGAACGGTATCAATCTGGTGCGCCATCCACTGTCCGGGGATACCCGAAGACAATGGCCAGAACAAACGGTATTCTAAATATTTTCTAGGATCCCATTTTTGATAGGGTCGATTCATCAAATATCTTTTCCAATCTACGTCAGATTCTTTGATGTCACTTACTTTATTTGGATACACTCTCCATCTCCCGGGTTGATTGACATTCCATGTCATTTCGACCATTACTACGTCTCCAAAAGCTCCAGATTTGATGTATTTATCGGCAGCGTGATAGTTTTTACCACTTCTTCTTTGTGATCCTACTTGAAGAACAATTCCAGCATCATTGGCGGCTTTTTTCCCTAGCCTAGCATCTTCCATGGTTTCGGCAAAAGGCTTTTCAACATACACGTCCTTTTTGGCGTTTGCAGCTTGAACGGTATGAAGTGCATGTTGGAAGTCGGCAGTAGAGATGATGACAGCATCAATTTGATTTTTATCATACATTTCCTCGTTGTTCCTCCAAGTTTCGATTTTGTTACCAGTTGTTTTTTCTAGAAACGCTTTTCCCTCGTCTCTTCTTCTGTTCCAAATGTCAGAAACACCAACAATTTGACAGTTTTGTTGTTTTGTATGCCCCTGAAAGGCGGGGATAAGCGAACCTTTGGCTCGACTCGAAAAACCTACGATTCCTACATTAAGGCGATCATTGGAACCTATTATTCTTCTGTAACTTTGGGCGCTCATCGCAGTATTGGCAGCACTAACTCCACCTACTCCAGCGATTACCCCTGCTGAAACCAGTGAGGCATCTTTGATAAATTTCCTTCTGTTTAAATCCATGATAATACTGATTAAAATTTGAATATGCTTTTTTGTGTGCGTACACGAACACTTTATCAAAAATAAAGTTTTTTTTGAATATTGCTGCTTGTTTTAAGATTTTAATAGAGAGGATTTTTAGAAAATCAGATTATCTGACCTTGTTCGAAGTTCCATTCAGTAAATTTAATCCATGATTGAGAACTCGCACAACATATTTATTGGGGTCGGTATTGATTTGATTTTGAGCTTGGTTTTCCAAACCTCGGAGTACAGACTGAAAATCATCCAAAACCAAGGCAGTTTGTAAACGCGTCCATTCGTTTTCTGCTTCAAGTCCTAATGATAATATTTCCTCCAACTTTTTAGAGGAAAATTCATGTTTGAGTAATGCTCTTGCGGCACTAATACTTATATTAATAACGGAATCGTCCAGTTTTTGTTTTAACCGATCAGCAGTGTTGATCCCTATTTTTTTATCTATATTGTAAAGGCCCTGTCCTGCCCAATAACGAACTGCTTCGTTGTCATGATTTAACCCTTCAAACAAGATGTTTTCATCTGCTGTTGAGGACATCAGTAGCAAATCGTCATAAAAATCCTCTTGGGTTCTGATCCATTTATAGATGGATTGATCATTTTTATCTTCCCAGTTTCTCATTATGGCTTCTGGGATCAACCCTACATCCAAAACCTTTTTCATCCACTGGTCATGAACGGATCGGAGTTGGGTCAGCACCTCCTTCATATTGGGATCATTGGCCAAGTCATTGAATTCCATTGAATCACTTTGTAAATCAAATAAGGATTCAATAGGCTTGGTAGTGGCGATCAATTGTTGACCTTCTGGCTTGAGTAGCCCTGCTTTTTCAGCCTTTCTAAGTTCTGTCATCATTGGGCCTCCCTCTGGAGTATTCATATATTGAATGAAAGGCTTTTTGGGCTCGTAATAGCGCAAGTACTTGTACTGTTTGCTTCTGACTCCTCTTTGGATATCATATCGTTCATCCATTCTGCCCCTAGCCAAATAAACATATTCTCTTTCAGGTTTTTGATTTTCCCCAAGAAAGGCTTGCCCTTGCATGGTCTCAGGAATTTCTGCTCCTGCCAACTCAATAACAGTAGGAGCCAAGTCAATAAAACTGATCAATTGATTTACTTCGCTTCCCGGTTGGGCGGGATACAACTCTTTAAATTGTTGTGGAATGTATACGATAAAAGGAACTTTAACCCCTGTATCAAACAGCCATCTTTTGTGTCTGGGCAGACCAGTTCCATGATCGGAGTAAAAAAACACGATGGTATTTTCACTTTCACCAGCCGCTTTGAGTTCATCGAGTATTTTTTTCACTACTGTATCCATGGTGGCGATATTGTCATAATGACGGGCCAGAAGTGTTCTTGTTTCGGACGTATCAGGATAATAGGGGGGAACAACTATTTTGGCAGGATCTGTCCTTAAGTGTTGGGGGAGTTCTTGGGTTAGTCGCTCGTGTTTTTCTTTATCATTGATACAACTTTCGTGCGTTAAAATCAAGTTAAACACAGAAAAGAAGGGAGTGTCCTTGTCTGGACGGTTTTTCCAATGAGCCGTTTTGCTTGACTCGTCCCAGATTTCTCTTTTTAAATCGAAGTTATAATCCTCTTTGCTATTGTTGGTACAATAATAACCAGCATTCCTCAATATCTCAGGATAGAGTTTGACCTCTTTTGGAATTCTTCCTCTACTTTTCATAGAACTGGAGAAAGAGCGCATATGAAGGGTTCCAAGAGAAGAGGGATACATACCAGTAATAATGGCATTTCGTGCAGGAGCACAAACAGGGGCATTGGCAATGGCATTATTGTATAAAAATCCTTTTGAAGCTAAGGAATCTAATGTAGGGGTGTGAGCAAGGGGATCTCCATAACATCCAAGATTGGGGCTAATATCTTCAACAGTTATCCACAATATATTGGGTGGGGAGGATAAATTTTCTTGGCAACCGTTGAGTCCTAAAAATAGTATTAAGGCGAAGATGGATCCTTTCATTTTAGTTGGATTCAGAGTTTCCCCCTATTTCTTCAACCATTTCATCATTACTAATCTTGACATTTTTTACATCCTTAACAACGATCTGTTTGGGGTATCCTTTCCCTTTGATCTTTATGGCTGATAATTCTGAATTTTTAACGTCATCCATTACAATTGAGGGTCTGTAATCTTTTTCCTCTGCTTCAAGCCTTATGTTTTTTAGTTTTAAACCCGATACATGCCTGACGTATAACCCCCAAGCTGGCAATTCCCCAAACATACTGAATTCGGGATAATTCTCCTTATTTTCGGGCACTCCATCCATTCGCCATGTTGGCATATTGGCATAGGCTTGATTTCCTCCCCCTGGATGTCTGATGATTACATTTTCAATGGTGACGTTTTTTACATCATGTCCTGGAATACCCGTAATCGAAGAAGGAAATATGTTGTGAAAAAAGGGCAACATGGGGCCTCTGATTTCATAATCTTTGTCGGGAATCCCTTTGGGAATTGTAACATCAATATTTTTTATCTCCACATTTTGTATACTCCCTACAACCCCAGGTGCATTTCGGTGTCCCAATTTTATAAAAATAGCATTTCCTGTATTGACGGCTTTGATATTGCTCACTTTTACACCGTCAACAAATCCACCATCTACCGCCTCTATGGCAATTGCAGATCGATAAGTGTCATAAATTTCTAGGTTATCTAACTCAATGTTTTTGAATCCACCATGTGAGGCGGTTCCAAATTTTACCGCACTGGCACTGGATCTGACTCTACAGTTGGAAACATATATATTTTCACAATAGGAGAACTTGTGATGTGATTTAAAACAGATGGCATCATCTGCGGCATTGATGTCACTATTGGTGATTCGTACATTTTTACTGTCCACCAAATCTATTCCATCATTATTCCAATAAACATCACTTTCCAATTTTATTTGATCAATTTCTATCGAGTCACATAGCTCAATTTTTGTCACCCATTCTGCGCCATTTTTTAGAGTAACCCCCTTAATCTGTATATTTTTCGATTGATTTAAAAAAATAAGGTTTGGCCTTCCTCCTTCGTTAGGTCTTTTTCTTCTTTCGTTATAGCTCTTCGAGATTTTGAAATATGCATCTGGATCTGCATAATACAGACTATCCAAAGCCAAAGCTAAATATCCTCCCTGACCATTGATTGTTCCCGAGCCAGTAAGCTTAATGTTATTTCTCAAATGAGCACTTATTAGTGCAGTACCGTGGCGTGTAGGGAGGGTGTCTTTTGAAACTACCTTTTTGTAATCAAAAGGATTTTTACTTCCCAACAATACCGCTTCTGCTTCAAAATACAACTCGATATCGTCCTTAAGTTCAATACTTCCGCTAAGGAATTTCCCAGCAGGAAATATAATTTTTCCTCCCCCTTTTTCGCTTACTTGGTCAATCAAATTCTGAATGGCCGATGTATTCAGTGTTTTTGCATCTCCTATAATTCCATAATCGGTGACCAGATAATTAGATTTAGAGTTGGTTTTAAATGATGATAAAATCAATACTAAGCTTAGAAGAAGTATTCTTGGATTCATTTTCTTAAAATTTATTAGTTAATCAGTTCTGAATTGTTTTGCCCATTCTGCATAAAGTTTTTTTAGATCCTCAGCCTTTTCAGGCTCCTCTTGGACTAAATTTTTTTCTTCAACAGGATCATTTTTTAAATTGTACAACTCCCATTCGCCCTTATAAGCAACCAATTTCCAGTTCCCATCCCGAACGGCCTTTCCGTGTTGCCATTGCCAAAAAATAGGATCATTTCTTTCGGTGGAGGCATCCCCTATAATTTGGGATAAAAAACTTTTTCCAGGGCTGGGAATAATGACATTACCATTTAATTTCTTTGGATAGTCTGCATCAGCAACTTCTTGGAGGGTAGGGAGGAAGTCAATAAAATGAACGGCTTGGTGAGTTACCAATCCCTTGTTTTTGATTTGCTTTGGCCAATAGGCAATTAGAGGAGTTTTTATCCCTCCTTCATGACTCCAGTTTTTATATTCCCTATAGGGGGTATTGCTTACATTCGCCCAATTTTTCCCCAATGATTTCCAATTGGTTAATGTCCCAATCTCTCCATATCCTCCGGGTAAATCAACGACTTCACTCGATCCACCATTATCGGAGGTAAAAAGAATAAGGGTATTGTTTAACTTTCCTTCTTGCTCTAATTTTTTCAATATTCTGCCAATGTTCTGATCCAATCGATCAATCATGGCTGCATACACCGCCATGGTTCTGCTTTCTTTGGCTTTTTCTGCAACGCTTAGGGTTTCCCAATTGCTGTGTTCTGCTCGCGACAAAACTGTATTATCTGGAAGTACACCCAACTGTTTTTGTTTTTCAAATCTTTGATTGCGAATTACTTCATAGCCTTCACTATACCGATCTTTGTACTTTTCAATATCCTCTGGCCAAGCCATCAAAGGGTCATGAGGGGCAGTGTAGGAGAGGTAAAGGAAAAAAGGTTTTTCGGATTCGATTTGCTCCATCCAATCAAGGGCATAATCGGTAAATACATCTGTACTGTAGAACGCTTTAGATTTGGGAGTATAAGGATTGAAAATTTCACCTTCAATCACCCAATTGCGGAAGCTGATGGGTGTTTTTGATAGCCCTTTTTGAGCGGGTTGACCTTCTCCTTCTCTTTTCAGGCCTGGATTGAAGTGATTTGCGGCACCATCCAACAGCCCACTGTAGTGATCAAACCCTCTGTCCACCGGATTTTCTGTGCTGTGGTGTTTGCCTGACCAAAGGGTAGTGTAACCTGCCGATTGAAACAACTCTCCCAACGTGATGGCATTGCGCAGGGGTTGTCTAAAGCTCTTATGATATCCCGTTTGTTGGGAATACAATCCAGTCAGTATTGCTGCACGGGAAGGAAAACACTTAGAAGTATTGTAGGCATTGGTAAACCTTAAGCCTTCGAAAGCCAGTCGGTCAATATTGGGTGTTGCTATTTCACTTCCATAGGCCCCCAAATCTGAATAGCCCATATCATCAACCAAAATCAATATGACGTTAGGGCTGCTACTTTGGCTTGGTGCCTTTTGACAATTGAATAAAGCAGTGAAAACAATTAAAGAAATAAATATTTTAAAACTCACGAATCTTTATATTTTTAAACATTACGTCGCCTGGACTGTGATCTTGAAGCAATATTCTCCCACTGCTTCCCAATCCAAAACCCTTGTGTTTGGCGTATTTACTTTTTTTAATCAGATTCTTCATCGATTGGGAAAAACGATCATATTCGACAACCTTAATATTATTAATCCAGTGTTGAATTTTTCCTCCCTTTACAACAATTCTCACTCTGTTCCATCGATCAGGACCATTGGCTCTGATGTTGTCGCGATCAGGCTCAGAGAGATTCTCTGCAGCGATAAGATCATAAAGAGACCCTATAGTTCTATTGCCATCAACTCCTTTTTGATGATCGGTATGATCCTTGTCAAGGACCTGAAACTCAAATCCAATATTTCTTCCGTCTCCTTCAGTTAGTGCATCAACAAAATATTTGACACCACTATTGCCTCCTTTTTTAAACATAACGTCAGCCTCGAATTCAAAGTTGTCAAATTTTTCTTCGGTAACGATATCACCAGATTTTATATAATCCTTTGTCTCTTCGTGTTTTAGGAAATGAATGGTTCCATCAACCATTTTAATCCCATTTTTTGGAAAGTTGTCAGATTTGGCTCCTTTCCAACCTTTGGAGGTTTTTCCATCCCAGAGCAATCTCCAACCTTTTCGTATTTCTTCTTGGGATAGTGTATTGTTCAAATAACTGACTTGGCGGGCATGTGGTTGATTTTTTGATCTGTATTGCTCCAGATTTTCAGTCACAATTTTGATGTTTTTCCATTGAATGGTTTTTCCTTCTTGAGATTTGTCTCTGATGGAATGCACTTGCAGGGCGATAAAGCCTTTGTCAGTCATGTCGTCGACAAGGTTGGCACATTGAACTCCATTCAAAAAAGTTTTGATGGTATTTCCAATGGCTTCAATTCTCACCTTGTTCCAGCCTCCATTGTTGAAAGCAGCACTTCCTTTGGTGTTGATGGTAAGAGGATACAACCAGCCTCTGCGTGCTTCGTCAAAGATTCCTGCAGACCAAGCCCTTTTACTGGTGTCCAATTCGGACTGATATCCATGTACTCGGCCATTTTTAAATTCTTTCATGGAGTTGGATCGGAATTGGATACCGGAATTCAGTCCGGGGGCCACCAACACTTCTAATTCTAGGATAAAATCACCGTACATTTTTTGAGTACACAAAAAAGTGTTGGGTGTTCCGATTTTGGAAGTACCCACAATGGCATTATTGACAATGTCATATTTAGCAGATCCATTTTTCACTTCCCAACCCGTAAGGTCTTTGCCGTTAAAAAGAGATTTCCATCCTGTTTGAGCGCTTGTATTAGTACATAAAAATAAAGCTAGAGTTAGGAGGGACAATTGAGTAAAAAAGTTAAATTTGGTTTTCATTATATAAGAGATTAAGGTTTTGTGTGCGTACACGCAAATGTAACAAAAAAGCAACGATGTTCAATATAAAAAAAAATCAAAGTATGAATTTAAAAATCATATACTTAATGTGTTTGATGTTGATCGCTTGTGGCCCGTCAACCAACAATGAACAGCAAAAACATCCCAATATTATTTTTGTAATGTCCGATGATCACACCAGTCAGGCCTGGGGTATTTATGGCGGTGCTTTGGAAAATTATGCGGTCAATCAAAACATCAAGAGGTTGGCGGCTGAAGGAGTGGTTTTGGACAATGCCTTTTGTACCAATTCTATTTGTGTCCCCAGCCGAGCTTCCATCCTTACTGGCCAATACAGTCACAACAATCAAGTATATACCCTTAGCCACGCATTGGATCCCAATCGTCAGAATGTGGCACAGCTCCTTCAAGAATCGGGTTATCAAACCGCAATTGTTGGAAAGTGGCACTTAAAAGACAAACCTTCTGGTTTTGATTATTTCAATATTCTACCGGGGCAGGGGAGGTATAACAATCCCATTTTAAAAAACAAAGACAATTGGGAATACGGTAACAAAGGAGGGAAGGAGTTCAAAGGATTCTCCGCCGATGTCATCATGAATGAATCCCTCAAGTGGTTGGATCAGAGAGACAAAGAGAAGCCCTTTATGTTGATGACCCATTTTAAAGCTACCCACGAGCCCTTTGACTATCCCGAACGATTTGAAAATTTGTTTGAAAACGATACGATTCCAGAACCTGTCTCATTACTCGATTTTGACCCTCAACAGTCGGGACGGAGTTTTGATGGGCAAATCCTTGAAATTTTGGCAGAGCGCTGGCGGCAAGCCTCAATTGAGGACAACGGCCGTTACCCTGGACTTCCTTTTGATACCGAAGGCTTGGATGCTGTTCAGGCAAGGAAAAAAACCTATCAGAAATTTGTCAAAGACTTTTTGAAATCAGCCGCTGCCATAGACGATAATATCGGTAGAATGTTGACCTATTTGGATGAAAACGGTTTGACCGATAACACCCTGATTATATATACTTCTGACCAAGGCTATTTTTTGGGGGAACACGGAATGTTCGACAAGCGAATGTTTTTGGAAGAATCTGCTCGTATGCCCTTTGTCATTCGTTATCCAAAGGAAATCCCTGCTGGAAAAAGGGTAAAAG
The DNA here is from genome assembly GCA_002390455.1 of Flavobacteriaceae bacterium UBA4439. Classification (GTDB taxonomy): domain Bacteria; phylum Bacteroidota; class Bacteroidia; order Flavobacteriales; family Flavobacteriaceae; genus UBA8316. Next base: position 17,278 of record DGPN01000001.1, read on the forward strand.
ACATCATTCTGAATATCGATTTTCCCTCACTGCTTTTGGACTATGCAGGAATTCCCCAACCCGAACAATTCCAGGGAGAGAGCTTTCGTAAAAACCTCAAAATGGAAACTCCCGATCAGTGGAGGGATAAAATGTACTACCGATACTATGCTCATGCACTCAATCGACCAGCACATCTTGGCATTCGTACAAATCGTCATAAACTGATTTTTTACTACGGTCTGTCACTAGGTCTTAAGGGAACCTATACCGATGAAGCGACTCCCCCCGCTTGGGAATTTTACGATTTGGAAAATGACCCACTGGAACTCAAAAATCAATACCACAATCCAAAGTACAAAAACATCATTAAGCAATTAAAAGAGGATTTGGTGGAGTTGAGAGCCAATTATGGGGATGCTTTGACCGATGGAGCTGAGATAAAGAAAGTAATACAAGAGAATTGGTAAATCTTTCAAACCAAATAAACCTTTATTCATTTCATCTGATTTGGTAAGAAGGGTTTATGATGGTTCTTATAAATCATGAAAAAAATATTTCAACTCCTCCTCTTTATCCTTTTGGCTTTTGGTTGTGAATCCGAAAAAAAAGCCCCAGAGGTTCCATCTCCTAATGTTCTTTTTATTGCGGTTGACGATCTGAGGCCCGAATTGGGAATCTATGGAAATCAGTTTGTCAAAAGCCCCAATATTGATCAACTTGCAAGAGAGGGCAGTTTTTTTAAAAGACATTATGTGCAAGTTCCCACCTGTGGTGCCTCTCGTTATAGTTTGATGACGGGGCTTAGACCTCAAAAAAGAGTACACATAGACAATAGCGTTTTCTATAAAGAAATGGCCAATCAAAAAGAAAAGGAGCGACCCGAATCTTTTGTCCATCATTTCAAAAGAAATGGTTACACCACTGTTGGTATTGGAAAATTGAGTCATTCTGTAGATGGTCTGGTTTATGGATATAGGGAAGAACCTTCAGACATCAAAGAGATGCCCTACAGTTGGAGTCGTTTTGTGTTCAACCCGGGTAAATGGAAAACAGGATGGAACGCCTTTTTTGCCTATGCCAATGGAGAAAATCGTCAAAGTTTAAACGGACAAGTGAAACCCTATGAAAGTGCTGCGGTTTCCGATGAGGGTTACCCTGACGGATTAATTCTTAAAAGTGCCCTACAGGAGTTGAGAAAATTAAAAACCCAACAAAAACCATTTTTTCTGGGTGTTGGATTTTTCAAACCCCATTTGCCTTTTAACGCCCCCAAAAAATATTGGGACTTGTACGACCGATCTTCTATTCCCATTGCTTCCGATCCTTTTATCCCACAAAACGTTCACCCTAAAAGCGTTGGAAGAATGGGAGAGTTTTACAATTATAAATTATCAGACGAAAAGCCAACCCTTGACCAAGCTGTTTCAGATGACTATGCCCGAAAATTAATTCATGGATATTATGCTTCCATTAGTTATATCGACCATCTGATAGGTCAACTCTTGGCAGAACTCAAGGCCCTTGATTTGGACAAAAATACTATGATTGTATTGTGGGGCGATCATGGTTGGCATTTGGGAAATGACAGAAAATGGGGGAAACACAGTCTTTTTGAACGATCTCTCAAAAGTGCATTGATTATCAAACTACCAGAAAAACATCACAAATCGCAAGAGATCAACACCATTGTGGAGTCGGTAGATTTATACCCCACTCTCTTGGATTATTGTCGAATTTCTCAACCTTATGACATGGATGGTAAAAGCCTTTTGGGATTGATTCAATCTGGAAAATCCGATAAAATCAACCAAGCTTTTGGTTTTTGGAAGGATGGGATTAGCATCAAAACCGATTCCTATCGATTGACAAAGTTTTATAGGGAAGAAGAGCCTAAGATTGAACTCTACAATCACCTAAGCGATCCTGAGGAAAACCAGAATATCGCCGAAGATCACCCAAAAATAGTTGATTCATTGGTTTTGATTTTGGAAGAGAAGCTACCAAGTTTTTATTCTATAATACGGTAAAAACAAACTATTTGTTACTTAATCCATCAGTTTGACTTGGTATAGCGATTCTTCAGGCTTTTTTAGTTCGTCAATCTAATATTTTGTATCTGTTGATAAAACGGGAATGCTAAGAAAAACAAAAAAAAACAATTTTTTTTAACAAGTTTTTATTAAGTTTGCTAAAGTGTGCGCACACGTTGTGAAGTTCACAAATTTATTAACTTTATTAAAAACAAAATATGAAAATTAAAAGTCATCACTTTTTAGTGACATTAATGCTTTTTTTCACATTCAACTTCAGCTTTTCGCAAAGAACTATCGAAGGAAATGTTTCTGATGAATCAGGGGTGCCTTTGCCAGGAGTCAATGTGATCATTAAAGGAAGCCAATCTGGGACATCCACTGACTTTGATGGAAATTATTCAATCTCCACCGCTGACGACGATGTAATAACATTTTCCTTTGTCGGGTTTTTGGATAAAGAAATTGAGGTTGCCACTGCCGACTCATTTGACATATCCATGGAAATGGGATCCGATGAATTGGAAGAGATTGTTTTGACAGGTTATGGATCGGTCAAAAAGAGTGATTTGACGGGAGCCATTGCTCAAATCAAATCAGAGGTCATTCAAAGGTCAAATCCTACCCAAGCTGCAGCTAGTTTACAAGGTCAAGTTGCGGGGGTGAATGTTACCAGAGCCAAAGGAAGACCTGGAGATGATATTGACATCAATATCAGGGGCTTGAACAACTTTGACAACGAAAAAACACGACCATTGGTTGTAGTTGACGGTATCTTAGGGGCTAATCTTAATGACATCAATCCAGTTGACATTCAAACCATTGACGTGCTTAAAGATGCATCTTCCACGGCTGTATATGGATCTAGAGGTGCCAATGGTGTTATCATTGTTACCACTAAAAAAGGGGGGGAAGGTAAACCTAGTGTTTCTTATAATGGCTATTATGGTGTAAAAACAAGAGCCCATATGCCTAGTATGATGTCTTCTCAACAATTTTATGATGTGTATAAAGATGAAGATAAATTTGGAAGAGGTTTCACAGAGCAAGAAATGTACAACATTCAAAATGGAATTACTACCGATTGGCTTGATCTGATTTCTCAAACAGCAACTCAACAAAATCACACCGTTTCCGTGTCTGGTGGTTCGAAATCCACTACCTATAATTTTTCTGCTGGGAAACAAGAAGAGCAAGGTATGACTCAAAATAATCAATACACTCGTCTCAGCTTAAATGCCGGAATAGAAAGTCAAGTTTCTGATAAAATGAAGGTTGGTTTTACCGCCTACATTACGGATAATGAAAGAGACTGGGGTTCTACTGAGGCACTCAGATCTGCAATGAGAGCAAGACCCTCAGGAACCCCATACTTTGACGATATTCAATTTCCCAACAAAAGAGACACCAATTTTGGAGCAGTAAATGATTATGCTTTTTTTATGGGAATCAATGATTCTCAGGTCATCAATCCTCTAGTAGAAATTGATCCTGAAAACTTTCAAAGAGAAAGACGGTCAAACTCTATGATTGCAAATGTCTATCTAGAATACGAATTTATCCCTGGTTTAAAGTTTAAAACATCCTATTCAGCTTACAACAATAACCAGAGAGACGGCGATTATAGAGGAACTTACACCAAATCCCAAAAAGGTTCAAGAAACCCTAAAGCAACTACTAGCAATCTTAAAACTTCCAATTATACCCTTGATAATACATTGAATTATCAAAAGCAATTTGGAAAGCACTCCATAGATGCGGTTGCACTTTTTAGTGTATTTGAAGAGTATCGGGAGAGTATGCAGATTAGTGTTGAGGATCTTCCCTATCGATCTCTTTGGCATAATACGGGGTCTGGAGCTACAATAAAAGCTTACAATACCAATTTGGAAGAGTACTCGATTGTGTCTTACATGGGTAGAATTAACTACAGTTATGATGACAAATACTTATTAACGGTTACTGGAAGACGTGATGGTGCATCTCAATTGGCAGAAGGAAACAAATGGGCTTTTTTCCCATCAGCTGCCCTTGGGTGGAGAATGTCAGAAGAGGCATTCATCAAAGATTTGGGATTGTTTTCCAATCTTAAATTGAGAGCGAGTTATGGTGAGGTTGGAAACAATTCCAGTATCAATCCATATGCTACTCAACCTAATATTTATCAGACCTATTACGATTTTGATGGTTCGGCCTCTCTTGGTTATACCATCAACTCCTTGTCAAATCAAGGACTGGTTTGGGAGAGAAGTAAAGAAATCAATGTCGGACTTGATTTTGGCTTGTCAGATATCAAAATAAGTGGAACAGTAGAGTACTATAAGAGAAATACTGAAGATTTGATTTTAGATGATAAAGTTCCTAATTCTACAGGATTTAATAACGTTCTGGATAATGTTGGGGAAATTGAAAATTCAGGAATTGAAATTTCGCTCAATTCAGTAAATCTTACGTTACCCGACTTTTCATGGTCAACCAACCTAACTTTTACGGCTAATCAGGATAAAGTAGTAAAACTCGCCGGAGGTCTTCTTGAAGACAAAGGAAACAAACGTTTCGTAGGTGAGTCAGTTAGAGCTCATTATTCCTACAAATTTTTAGGAATTTGGCAGTTGGGTGAAGAAGCAGCCGCTGCAGAGTATGGACAAGTACCAGGTCAGATCAAAATCATGGATCTCAACGACGACAAAAACATTAATTCAGATGATAGAATGATATTGGGGAGTGAAACACCCGATTGGACTGCGGGTCTAAGGAATCAAATGAATTACAAAAATTGGGATCTGTCGTTTTTTATCTACACAAGACAAGGTTTGATGTATTCCAATGCATTCCTAAACGGAACCATGGGAGACATTGCCAGTGACCGATACAACAGATCTGCTGAAATTGATTACTGGACGCCTACCAATCCCAGTAATACATATTTTAGTCCAGAAACTGGACCTGGATTAAATTCCAAAAATGAGTCAAAGGGAGGTAGCTCTAGAGTTGGACTTAGTTATCAGATGGCAGATTTTGTAAGAATTTCTGACATCACCATGGGCTATAGTTTACCCAAAAATGTTCTTGATGAATTGGGAGTATCAAGATTTAGAATTTACGGACAATTACAAAATCCTTTTGTTTTTACTGATTTTCTAACTTTTGATCCGGAATACAACTCTGGTGCCAATGACGATGATTTACCTTCAATGACCATGCTGATTGGGGTTAATCTTAACTTTTAATTTCAAAAATATTATAACATGAAAAATTTAAATGAAATTAAATCGAAAATGAAAACACTAAATATAATTATATTAACACTGGCTTTGACTGTTTTTATCGGGTGTGATACCGAGGAAATTTTAGTTGAAGAAAGTGTATCAAATCAGACGGCTACGGGTTATTTTTCATCAACTTCTGGTTTTGAGGACTTGAGTAAGTCAATTTATCCTTTACTAAGACCAATAACTCAAATGAGGGAACTCACATTGAACGGTACAGATATATTTTCTGGGTCATTAGCCTTTGATCAAGTGGGTAATCAACTCAATACAAGTATTGAAACTTATGGACCAGAATTAACTGAAGGTGTCAGTGAAGTCCAGGATATGTGGGTTTACAACTATAAAAACATCAATAGGGCCAATACCCTAATCAGCCGTGCTACTACTCTTGAAAATCCAGGGAATTATGCTGCTACGATTGACATCAGAGTTGCTGAGGCCAAATTCATCAGATCTTTGTCTTTTTTCTACCTCGTTCAGCAATTTGGAGATATCCCTATGCCTCTTGAAGAAACTAATTCAGCGATAAAAGAGGTTACTCGTGTTCCCGCTGCAGAGGTTTATGCTCAGATTATCTCTGACTTAACCGAAGCTGAAGCCGCCTTACCTGACACTTCTTCCGATTATGGGAGAGCCACTAAAGGCGCTGCGCAGCATCTTTTAGCGAGGGTTTATCTGACAAGAGGATGGAACTTTAATAACTCACTTGGAGGTACTAATGCTGATTTTTCTTCAGCAAGAGAATATGCAGACAAGGTAATTGTTGCTTACCCAATGGTTTCGGATTACAAAGATTTATTCCCCAAAAAATCTGAAGATCCAACCAATCAAACTCATGCTCCCGGAGATCAAAATGCACGGAATAGCGAAGTTGTTTTTGCCGTTCAATATTCGGATCAGGCTTTGACCAACGTCTTAGAATTGAGTGACCAAAGTGGTTCTTCAATTAATGGCGATGGAGGTAACAATTCTCACAGTATTTTTGGAGGTAGTCATGATGAATCCCCTGGAAGCCCAGGGAGAACTTCGGATTATAACAGACAACTAGGAAATCACAATACTCTTCCAGGTGTTTGGAGATTATTCGATCCAAATACTGACTCCCGTTATGATTTGAACTTTGTTGAAAAAGTTTATGCGGTGGTAGATAATCCCGGTTTTGTTCCTGCAGATGGCGTTGCTCCAATTGATATAAGTGCTGGAGATGTTGTGGTTGAATACAGAGATTGGAATAACCCTGCCACTTCATCGGCAGAAAGAGGTAAGGATGTTGGAGGTAATTTGGACTATGCAGTGATCAATACCGATGAAATTGGTATTATTGATGAATCAAATTATCACAATGCCAACAAATCACCAATGATGTGGAAGTTTTGGGAGCCTGGTATTCCCTACGGAAACGGCTTTGGTGAGTTCGATCACCCAGTTATGAGATCTTCAGAAGCCTATCTTATCGCCGCTGAGGCCATTGTAAAAGGAGCTTCGAATGGATCGCTTGGATCTGCTGCTGACTACTACAACGCTGTTGTAAATAGAGCTGTTGGTGCTTCAAATACCGCCAATATGGCCGCTGATCCTAACGACCTTGATGATCTTACGACCAAAAGTTACAGAGCTTCTGGAACCGTTACCATCGATATGATTCTTGACGAAAGAGCAAGAGAATTTATGGGCGAAGGCTTGAGATGGTATGACCTCAAAAGAACTGGTAAACTCATTGAAAGAGCTAAGGCATTCAATCCTTGGATTGGTGGACTTAACTATATTCAAGATTACCATTATTTGAGACCAATTCCACTTTCTGAAATTGACCTTTCATCAAATGAAGTGTCACAGAATCCTGGTTATTAATAAGAATTTTACTTCTTAACAAAAACCCGTTTTTGATCATTTTCAAAGACGGGTTTTTCATTTATTATCCCTTATTTTTGTTTCAATGAGAACATTTTATTCCATGCGGTTTTTTTATTGCTTTATTTTTTTCAGCCCACTACTTTCCGCTCAATATAACTTTCAAATCCTTGAGTTAAGAATGCGTCAATTTGTCGCTGAAAAGGAATTGGTAGGCTTTCAAACCATGATCATAAAAGAAGAGAAAGTGGTTCATTACGATAACTACGGCTTTTCTGATATAGAGCAGGAAAAACCTCTTCAAGACAACAGTATCTTTAGAATTGCATCCATTACCAAGTGCATTGTTGCTGTTGGAATTATGAAACTCTACGACAAGGGCTATTTCAAATTGGAGGATCCAATAGGGCAGTACATTCCCGAATACAAAAACCCAATGGTTTACCAACCAGATGGTTCGCTCAGCCCTGCATCCAACCCCATTAGAATCATAGATATTTTACGGCATACCACCGGTATTGGTAAATACTATCCTTTTTTAAGAGAACAGTACAATGAGTTAAAAAGCAATCCATCCTATGATTTAAAAACTGAAATCATGCGAATGAGTAAAATTCCTTTGGCTGCAGATCCTGGAACCCAA
>DGPN01000008.1:0-2578 GCA_002390455.1 Flavobacteriaceae bacterium UBA4439
AAAAAAGGGTTGGAAACTCCAACCCTTTTTTGTTTTTTTAAATCCATTCTACTTGTCCAGAGGCCAGCTTGTAAACGCCGCCTTTGATTTGGATTTGACCATTGTCCTCTAAATCTTTTAGCATAGGACTCATGGCCCGAATTTGATCCATGGTTTGGGTCACATTTTCATCTATGACTGCATTGACAAAAGGCGTATTGCTACTGTCATGAGGTGAAGCAGCACCTTGCTTAATTGTATCAACAGAAGGCATAATATTGGACAATAGGGAGGTGATATTTCCCAACTCAACATTGTCACAAGCTGCTTTTACAGCCCCACATCCTTCGTGTCCTAAAACGACAATAAGTTTACTACCTGCTACTCCACAAGCGTATTCCATACTGGCAACGATATCGGTATTGACAAAGTTTCCTGCTACTCTGGCAACAAAAATGTCTCCCAAAGCTTGGTCAAAAACTTGTTCTACCACCACTCTCGAATCGATGCATGAGAGAACTATAGCCTGCGGAAATTGTCCTTTTGTACTGTCTGCTCGCAGATGATCCAAAGACACATCAGTGAGTTGACTGTTCACATAGCGTTGATTCCCTTCTTGCAAACGATCATACACCTGCACTGGGGTTAAGTTGGATTGGGTTTCTTTATCGAGCATTATTGATTTCTTTTCCATAATGATTTATTTAAAATTGATGCGTTTTTTTGATAAAGGAAAAACATTCCTTATAATTTTCGAAAATATTGTCTATTGAGATCAGTTTAGGAACCAATTCTACACGTTCCATCATATATCTGGGTTGCTTCTGAAGATCGACCAAGTATAAAGTCTTTCCTTGTTCACTCAAGTCCATAAGAATTTCCTCAAGCGCATAGAGTCCAGATTGATCGATATAGTTCATGGTTTCCAATCTGAAAACAATGATTTGAGCCGAGCTAGGTATTTTTTTAGCCAGCTTTTGGAATCCATCTGCCGATCCAAAAAATAGAGGACCCATGATTTGTTTGATCACGATATCAGCAATTCCATCGCCGTCAACATCGACGACTTCTTCTTCATCCAAAGATTTATCATTGGGAAGGGACTTTAATTTTGATTGATTAGCAGTAGAGTCCCCAATTTTTTTCATGAACATCAGTGATGCTATTACCAAACCAATACCAACGGCATAGACCAAGTTCCAGAAAGTGGCCAATAGCATTACGATCAACATGACAATCACCTCTGAACTGATTCCCAATTTGCCTAATTTGACGTCTCTAGGAAGTGTGGGGATGGCTCTAAGCCCACGATAATCCATCACGCTGATTCCTACAGTGACCAGAATTCCAGCCAAAACTGCAGCGGGAATAGCAGAGGCTACTGAACTGAATATTAGGAGTATAAGTAATAATACCAAACTTGAAATCATCCCAGAGAGACGGGTCACTCCTCCCGAGTTGATATTGACAACGGTTCTGATGGTAGCTCCCGCTCCAGGAAGACCACCAAAAAGGGCAGAAATACTATTTCCGATTCCTTGACCGATCAATTCTTTATTTGGTAAGTGTCTTGTTTTAGTCATATTGTCCGCCACCACACTGGTCAATAATGAGTCAATGGCTCCCAAAAGAGCTAAGGTCAAAGAAGTCAAAATATAGGGAGTGAGTTCCAAGAAGCCAATATCTGTGAAAATCCCCCACTGTGGCATGGGAAAACCACTGGGTATGGCGTTGATGGGTCGATAATCGGGCACCAAAAATACGGCTATCCCAGACATGACAACCAAGGCCACCAAAGTACTGGGTATGGCCGTTGTGATCTTTTTAAAACCATAAATAATCAGTATGGTTCCCAATGCCAAGATGAGTTCTATCCAGTTTATTTTCCCCAATGCAATGGGTAGAACCCTCAGAGAGCCTATTACTCCCGAAGCGTGTTTAGAGGCCAAAACTGCTGCCTCTTGCTGGATCTCAAACTCTGAAATTTTTGCTCCTCGGGCTACTGTTTCTGAAAAATCTTCCAAAACCAACAATCCCTCTTGGGCTTCGTCATCCAAAATCTTGGTCAGTAAAGTTGCCTCAGCTTCAGGTTTAAAAGTCTGTACCAAGTTGACATCTTCTTTAGGGTAATACCCCAAAACTGGTAGGGTTTGAGTGGTCAAAATTATCAGACCAATAGCGGTCATAAAGCCGGAAACTACAGGATAGGGAATGTATCTAATGTATTTCCCCAATCCCATAAAACCCAAACCAATTTGGAAGAGCCCAGAGAGCATAAAAACCGCAAGTATAATAGGTAAAGCCTTCCCCACATCGCCATCGTTGGAAGCAATTAGAGAAGCGATTACCACCATACTGAGTGCCGTCATAGGAGCGGTTGGTCCTGAGATTTGGGTATTGGTTCCTCCCAAAAGAGCAGCAAAAAAGCTTAAAAAAATAGCCCCATATAGACCCGCGGTAGGGCCTAAACCAGAAGATACACCAAAGGCCAAAGCCAGGGGTAGGGCAATAATCCCCGCTGTAATACCTCCAAAAACATCTCCCTTTAAATGTGAAAATAATTTATTCATCAATAAAATTTTATTATTAAAAAAGTGGG
>DGPN01000008.1:2611-3503 GCA_002390455.1 Flavobacteriaceae bacterium UBA4439
AGTGATTGGATTTGTTTGGGAAATCGATCGGGTGAAAGAGACTCTCTAGAATTTTACTTTCCTCCTCACCATCAAGATTGTTTTTATCCTCTTTGGAATTGTTGTCAGCATCACTGCTGAAGGCTATTTTATCTTTTGATTCCAAAAGATTGGTGACCAAAAAAGCATTAGAGAGTTGACCTAATATCAGGAATACCAGAAGATATCTAGTGAATATATTCTTGATGCTATTTTTAAGACTCACCTATAATGATTGTTTTAGACCCATCCATACAAAAATATATAAAAATTACATATTCTAAATCAGTATTGCTTCTGTATCCTCTAAAGGTAATGTTAAAATAACAGTATTGAGTTGTAAAGATTCATCACTCTGTCTTTTTGTCTCCAGCCAATACCCAGAGATTGTTGACTCGGCTTGCAATCTTACCTTTTCTAAGGTGATGTCACTTTCAGTTTTATCAGGAAGATCGGTAATATTGGTTTGAAAAAATAGAAAATTACTTTAAAAAACAGCCTTAATTAAAAAACGTTATAAGATTAGCGTCTGATTATTCAAGTTTAATAAACTTTTTAAAGCCCTTAAAACTTAAACTTAAGGAAAATTTCACTTCCACTTCTTTGAACTTCGACATCATTAGATGCTCCTCTAAAATCATAAGCATAAGCCAAAGACAAACCGAATTTGGTTTTAACTATGGCCATCACATTCATATATCTCGTGCTTTTGTATCCTCCCCCTACTTCAAAGATTTCTTTAAAATCATAGGTCCCTCCAAAATGGATTGTATTCCCTATCCCCGGAATGTTCCTACTACTGACAAATGGATTGATTGATGAGTTCAGTGCGCCAACATCAATTTTATAGCCCGCTAAAATGTAAGTAGAGGGT
>DGPN01000053.1:0-3401 GCA_002390455.1 Flavobacteriaceae bacterium UBA4439
GCATTCACTCAACTTTTTATACTCTACCTTATTGGTTGACAAATTGGAAACCGTAATGATTACTTCATTAGCCGCCGTTTTTAATACCACAAACTCATCGGGAGTAATTGTATTCAAAATCAATTGCCTCAAATGATTGCTTTCCCCAAAGGTTTTTTTCCCTCTTATAAAGTTTTTTATTACGTTAAAATGATGAATACCAATAGATTGTACACCATTAACTGAATTGATTGTAAAAGGACAATTATCAAAAATTTTTTCTTGAGTAACTTCTGTAAATTCTTTTTTGATTTTATCAATCTTATTCAAAGCCAAATGACTAATGAGCAAACTGCCTGTAGAGCAGCCCAAAAACAAATCGTATTTTTTCTTCTGTACCCGAATCAGATGTTCTGCAACACCTCCAGCAAAAGCACCTTTACTTCCACCTCCCGAAATAACCAATGCTCTCATTGAAATCTATTTTATCCTAAATTAATGTAAGTTTTAAACAATACAAATCGAATCCCCCAGAAATCAATTATTTTAGTAAACTGATGGATCCACTTCAAACCCCCATAGAATACCTTAAAGGTGTAGGCCCTAGCCGAGCCAATCTTCTCAAACAGGAGTTGAATCTCCACACCTTTCAAGATCTGCTTCATTTTTTTCCCCACCGTTATATCGACCGTTCTACTTTTTATAAAATCAAGGACTTACCCAGGAATTCTTCTGAGGTTCAAATTAAAGGAGAAATCATAAAAACTGAAATGATCCAGCAAAAACGAGGAAAGCGTCTTGTCGCTACTTTTGACGATGGTGAGAACAATATGGAATTGGTTTGGTTTAGAGGTCATCAATGGATTAAAGAAAGTATAAAGTTAAACAAAAGTTATGTGATCTTTGGTCGACTCAACTGGTATGGTAATCGCCCGAACATGCCGCATCCTGAAATGGAAACCCTTGAAAACTTTGACAAAGGTTTCTCCAAAACCCTTCAGGCGGTATATCCCAGTACCGAAAAACTCCTCAACAAAGGCATTTCTCAAAGGGTTATCATCAAAATGATGGGAGAATTGTTGCATTCTATAAAAAACCCTTTTGTAGAGACCCTTCCAGAAGATTTAATCGCTAAATATCAGCTGATTCATAAAAATGAAGCCCTTATAAACATCCATTTTCCTCAGGATCAAACGAGACTTACTGCTGCTCAAAACCGATTGAAATATGAGGAGTTGTTTTTTATTCAATTACAATTATTGATGAAAAATCTTCAGAGAAAACAAAAAATAAAAGGATTTGTTTTCGAAAAAGTAGGAGATCACTTTAATAATTTTTTTAGTAATAATCTTCCTTTTGAGTTGACAGAAGCCCAAAAAAGAGTCATCCGTGAAATTCGAAAAGACATTGGTAATGGTCAGCAAATGAATCGCTTACTTCAGGGAGACGTAGGGTCGGGAAAAACTATTGTGGCCCTTATGGTGATGTTGATAGCAGCCGATAATGGTTTTCAATCCTGTTTGATGGCTCCAACTGAAATTTTGGCCAAACAGCATTTTAACTCACTAAAATCTATGATTGGAGATTTGGACATCTCTATTGGTCTGTTGACTGGAAGTTCCAAAAAAGCAGAGCGATCTCAATTGTCGGAGCAATTGGAATCGGGAGAGTTAGATGTTTTGATAGGAACCCATGCTGTAATTGAGGATAAGGTTCTATTTAAGAATATTGGTCTTGCGGTGGTGGACGAACAACATCGTTTTGGAGTCGCCCAAAGAGCTAAGTTATGGCGGAAAAATACCATCCCTCCTCATGTGTTGGTCATGACAGCCACCCCTATTCCACGTACACTGGCCATGAGTGTTTACGGAGATTTGGATATTTCGGTCATCGATGAATTACCCCCTGGACGTAAAAAAGTAAAGACCATCCATCGTTATGACAGCAATCGTCTGAAAGTTTTCAAATTCATCGCTGATGAAATTCAAAAAGGTAGGCAAATTTATATGGTTTACCCTTTGATCAAGGAATCTGAAAAAATGGATTACAAAGACCTTATGGATGGTTATGAAAGCATTTCCCGAGCCTTCCCTCCTCCTCAGTATCAGATCAGTATTGTTCATGGGCAGATGCCCGCAAAAGACAAAGATTATGAAATGCATCGCTTTATCAAAAAACAAACCCAAATTATGGTGGCCACTACTGTGATTGAAGTAGGGGTTAATGTCCCCAACGCCTCTGTGATGGTCATTGAAAGTGCAGAACGCTTTGGATTGTCACAATTACATCAACTACGAGGTCGAGTGGGACGGGGTAATGATCAAAGCTATTGCATACTGATGAGCAGTCACAAACTCACTAGAGAAGCCAAAACCCGACTAGAAACCATGACCGCAACCACCGATGGGTTTCAAATTGCTGAAGTAGATCTAAAACTCAGAGGCCCTGGTGATCTTATGGGCACCCAACAAAGTGGGGTACTTCAACTCAAGATTGCAGACATCATCAAAGACAATCATTGGCTCAAAATAGCCCGAAGCGATGCCCAAGAATTATTGCGAGAAGACCCCCGTTTGGATGCCCATAAAAACATACCCTTAAGACAAACCCTGGCCAAAATGAAAGCCTATCAAAACATATGGAATTACATCAGTTAAAAAAGTTAGTTAAGCTTAGATTATTATCTTTGCCCTTCGATTTAATAGTCATTCATTCTAGATGAAAATATCATACAACTGGATCAAACAGTTTCTAAAAATAGACCTTCCCCCTGAACAAGTATCAGAAATATTGACCGACTTGGGTTTGGAGGTGGAGGGGGTTACTCCATTCGAATCCATCAAAGGAGGACTTAAAGGGGTTGTTGTCGGTGAGGTATTGAAATGCTCACAACACCCCAATGCCGATCGACTGCGGATCACTGAGGTTGATTTAGGGACGGAGACAGTACCCATTGTTTGTGGTGCACCCAATGTGTCTCAAGGACAAAAAGTAGCAGTTGCCACGGTTGGCACTTCGCTCTTTAGCCAAGAAGGAAAACCCTTTTTGATCAAAAAGAGTAAAATTAGGGGAGAAGATAGCTATGGCATGATCTGTGCCGAAGACGAATTGGGTTTGGGCGAATCCCACGACGGTATAATGGTTTTGGATGCTGACTTAAAAAACGGTACTCCTTGCAATGAAATTTTTGATGTAGAAGTTGATACTGTTTTTGAAATTGGACTGACACCCAATAGGGCAGATGCCATGAGTCACATGGGAGTGGCTAGGGATTTAAAAGCCTATTGTCAGTTTAAAGACATTAAATTCAAATGGTTTTCTCCCAAAACAGACCATTTCAGCATCGTTCCTTCTGAAAAAAAGTTTAGTGTTTCGGTAGAATCCGAGGATAAGGCTAAAAGATATATGGGGATCACCATCTC
>DGPN01000053.1:3443-4190 GCA_002390455.1 Flavobacteriaceae bacterium UBA4439
AATGTAGTGGACGTTACCAACTTTGTGTTGCATCACATGGGACAACCCCTTCATGCATTTGATTTGGATAAAATTAAGGATGGGATTGTAGTTAAAACTGTTTCATCTGATACTCCTTTTGTAACCTTAGATGGTGTGGAACGAAAACTCCATGAGGAGGATTTAATGATATGTGATCACCAAAAACCATTGTGTATCGCAGGGATATTTGGAGGACAAGATTCAGGAGTCAAAGAAAATACGAACAGTATATTCTTGGAAAGTGCTTATTTCGATCCCGTAAGCATCAGAAAATCAGCCAAAAGGCATGGATTGAACACAGATGCTTCATTTCGATTTGAAAGGGGTATTGACCCAGAAATTACTATTGATGCACTTAAATACGCTGCCAACTTGATCATAGAACTGACAGGAGGAACCATCGAGGGGGAATTACACGAAATAAATCATGAACTGCCCGATGCACCCAAATTCATGTTGACCTTTGAACATATTAACAAGACCATTGGGCAAGTAATCTCCAAAGATGATGTTTCCAATATCCTAACAGGGCTTGAAATAAAAATAATTCATTCCAATGAAGAGGGAATGTTAGTTGAAATTCCACGTTACAGAGTGGACGTGAACCGTCCAGCAGATGTAATTGAAGAAATTCTTAGAGTTTATGGCTACAACAACATTAATATATCAGAGGAGCTTCACAGTAACATTCCCGATTTTGTAAACACTGACGATCATCAAATTGCG
>DGPN01000064.1:0-12371 GCA_002390455.1 Flavobacteriaceae bacterium UBA4439
TTACTGGGTTTATAAGCGTGTACTTGTTGCTCCTCCTCTTGGGCTCGAACCAAGGACCCTCTGATTAACAGTCAGATGCTCTAACCAACTGAGCTAAGGAGGAATTTGGACGCAAATATAAAACTATCTCATGAAAAAACTGAAATTTTTTGGCATATAAATTCATTATTGTATTTCATCATTTTTCAAGGCAACATTCATAAAATTTACTTTATAACTCAGGTTAGAATTACACAGTCCCATATAAAGACACTTACCCCTTTCTTCATTATAATTTTTGACTACAATATAAAATTCACCTAAATCAAGTGTTGTTCCACTGAGGGGGGCTAGATTATTGGTAAAAATTATGACCACATAAGTTAAAATAATTAATAATGCCTGATTTATGTATCTAAATAAATTAATATTGTATATAAAAATGTTGTTAATACAACTGTTAGATTTAAATATGTGATCGTCTTATGACCTGCCATAGTTGAATTAGTTTTTCGTTTGATTAGTTATGGTTATTTGTTTTATTGGCAAGGTCAAAGACGTTCATTTTATCCCATTTTATAATAATAAAAATCCTCAGCTTAGGGTAATTGATTTTTGGGTTATTTATTAAATACATGCAAGTAAAGTATACTGTAAAGACGTGTACCTCCCAACGTCCAGATTTGATTCCTTAAACATCCAAGGTACCAATCCTCATCTCAGCATAATTTTTCACCTTTTCTTATTGACTTGAAAACAGTCAGGGTCAATTTTCTGTCTTTCTGGACAATAGTTTCATATTCTTTTCAAACCCTCTAACTAAAAAAATCTTCCTATTTTAGAGAAAACAGATTTAAGTTAAAAAAAGAGATGTATTATAAGACAAAGCAACTGTTGACAGGCACTTTATTGCTGTTGTTGGTGACGGCTTGTGGTTCCTCAACCGATAAAAATCCCGAATACCTATTTAGGGCCAGTATGTTGGTGAAAGAAAATCACACCTGGTACAAAGCCTTCATTCATTTTGGAAAGCTTATAGAAGAGCGCTCTGATGGTCGAATGAAATTGGAAGTTTACCCATCGGAACAGTTGGCCAAAGAACTCGAAGCCATCCGTTTAATCAAATTAGGAGTCATCGACATGACCATTTCTGCGGGTTCCTTGACCAATTTTGCTGAAATACTCACCTTTTCCGATATGCCGTTTTTGCTCAAAGACACTCTTGCCATGCACAAACTCATCAACAGCGATATCGGAAAGCGAATCGAAAGGGAGATGATTGAAAAAATCGGACTTCGTCCATTGGGCTATTTCCAAAGAGGAGAACGACATTTGACCTCCAATCGACCCATAAAGCATCCCGATGATCTGCAAGAATTAATCATCAGAGTCCCCAATGCACCTTCCTATGTAGTGGCTTGGAAAGCTTTGGGTGCCAAACCCACCCCTATGGCTTTTTCTGAGGTGTTTTCTTCCCTTCAACAGGGAACCATAGAAGCGCAGGAAAATCCTTTTGCAATGATTAAAAATGCTGGGTTCAGCGAAGTTCAAAAATACCTCAACCTTACTGGGCATTTGATCACTTGGGGGTATCCGCTGGTGGGCGAAAAACAATTCCAAAGTTTGCCAAAAGACCTTAAAGCTATTTTTTTACAAGCAGCCAGAGAAATGCAAGTTTATGAGCATCGATTATTTCTTGACAACGAATCCAAAGTCCAAAAGCAATTAAAAGACGAAGGGATGATTTTTGTAGAGGTCGACAAAATTGCTTTCATGGAAAATGGGCAAGAGGCCGTTTACGAAAGTTTATCGCCCCAGATGCAAGAGGTCTATAAATCCATAAAAAAAATCACTCAATGAGTTTTAAAATCTTTTTATCCAAGTTTTTAAAATACGGAACACTGATGACCAGTCTGGGATTTGTCATTACCGTATCCCTTCAGATATTCGCAAGATTTTTCCTCAGCGATGTCCCCCCGTGGACTGAGGAAGCTTCAAGGATTTTATTCATCTATGCCATAGCATTTGCCAGTGGTTTGGCATATCGCGGGAATTACTTTGTTTTTTTAGAAGCTTTTTACGCAACATTTTCTGAGAAGCTCAAAAAAATAATAGACCTCATCTCCCCCCTTCTGAGCCTAGTGTTATTCGGATTTTGTGCCTATTACACTTTGCCAGTCATCGAAATGGGAATGGACGAATATTCTCCCACACTCCAAGTCATTATGGCGGTTCCTTTTTTGAGTATTTTGATTTTGAGTCTCTCCCTGAGCTACTTCAGTTTTTTGAGTCTTATGAATAAAATTAAATTTTGGAAATCATGATACTACTGCTTATCACTGTTTTTGTCGTTTGTCTTTGTTTCCGATTTCCCATTGCATTTTCTTTGGGCTTATCCTGTTTGGTTTACTTTTTTTTCAAAGGCACTCCACTGGTGGTCGTTCCTCTAAAAATGTATGCAGGTATTGACGTTTTTGTTTTATTGAGCATCCCCGGTTTTATCATCGCAGGGAATTTAATGAACCAAGGTGGGCTGACCGATAAAATCATTAATTTTTGCAACCACCTTTTGGGTCATGTCAGGGGTGGGCTTTCATATGTCAACATCAGTGCCTCCATGCTATTTGCAGGAATTTCTGGTACAGCCATTTCCGATACGGCCAGTTTGGGAGCCGTGATGATCCCCGCCATGAAAAAAGAAGGATACGACAGTGATTTTTCTTGTGCCATTACCGCAGCTTCCTCAACCGTTGGGCCCATTATCCCTCCTAGTTTACCCATGATTATTGCCGCTACATTGAGTGGTCTGTCGGTAGGAAAACTTTTTCTCGCTGGTGCCATCCCAGGACTACTTTTGGGCTTGGGATTGATGTTGGTTGCCTATTTCGTTGCCAAAAAAAAGAACTACCCCAAACACCCAAAAAGTTCCTTATTGCAGATTTTTAAAAGCTTTACCGATACTTTCTGGGCTTTATTAATGACCTTGATCATCCTATTTGGGATCATTGGAGGTGTGTTCACTCCCACAGAGGCTTCCGTCGTAGCGGTACTTTACGCCCTGTTTATTGGAACATTCGTTTATAAAAAACTCAACCTCAAGAACATTTCTGTAGTCATTTTGGATTCCATGAAAACCACTGCCTCTCTGATGATATTGGTCGGTTTTGCCAATTTATTTGGTTTCATCCTCATTACCGAGCAGATTCCCCAACGCATCTCTGAGCAAATCCTTTTATGGACCACCAATAAATACGCTGTTCTTCTATTGATCAATTTACTATTAATACTGGTCGGAACTTTTATGGAAACCATCGCTGCCCTATTAATTTTATTTCCAATACTGCTCAAAGTCGCCATAGAGGTAGATGTTGAACCCATACACTTTACCGTCATTGCCGTTCTGAATTTAATCATAGGACTAACGACTCCTCCAGTGGGGGTGTGTTTATTTGTAGCTTCAAGTATCGGAAAAACCTCTATAGGAAAAGTCAGTAGGGCTGGGTTGCCTTTTTTGGCGGTCAGTCTTTTGGTATTGGCCTTGGTATCCCTTTTTCCCGAACTTTCCCTTTTTCTGCCCAAACTGATTATGGATTAGTCACCCTCTTATACAGACTAACCCCCATAACAAGGATGTAAAAAACTCCAAACCGAAATATGGGAAAAGAGAAACACCAACCCAATCTTCAAAGGTAATTTGCTTTAAATAATGAAAGCAGTGAAAAACAAAGTAGCTAAGTTTATATAGCCCTGTTCTTGGGTTTTTTATTGGGGATTCTTCCAAAATTTCCGGAACCATCGTAGTCAATGGTATCCGTTTCAATTTTGGAACGACTATGAGCCTTGGTCTCTTTATTATTGAAAAAGATACCCAACAAAAAAAGAAAAAACACAATGAGGCCTACGGCAAAAATGATGGAAACGCTCATTACTTGTAAATTTGTTTGATGTAGGCTCCTGCAGCCAAAATTGAGGGCACCCAAATGCCCACATATAGTCCTTCCGGTTGTTGACCGTTGAACCATAAGTAAACTGAAAAAAGAAAGCTAAGAAAGGCAGCCGCTAGAATCAGATAGTCAGATCGTTTCATTATTGATCAGTTTTTTTAAGCCTAAAGAATTCCTCGTCGGATTCTATCCAGACAAAATCGCTGGTCACTTTTTCGGTTTTAGGATTGTAAAAAATCTCCAAATATTTCAGTCTTTTGACCTCTTTCACCTTAACCTGTGCAACAAATTTATGGTGGTGATACTTATCAAAAGGGCTGATAAATGAAGTGTAGGAATCCCAGATGATATTACGGGTATATTCTACATTGCCATAGGTTGATTTTACAAAAGCCCGAATGGCCTTATTGATTTCCTTAACATTTACAGGGACAATTTCACTTTCCTTTAGATTTTTCTCCTCCATTACATCGAGGAAACCTTGGTGCTCAGAAATGAAATTATCCAATGCTGGTTTTTGTTCTTGGTTGGAGATGCCCAGTTCGATCAAGTCTGCGGCATTGTCTTTCTTTTCCTCTTTCTCGTCGATCAAGTAAAATTCTTCATCTTCTGGGATCCATTCAAAATCTCCTCTTACTTTTTTTACAAAAGGATTGTAAATAACCTCCACATATTTCAACCGTTCCAAATCATTAACTTTTACTTGTGCAATAAATGTATGGTAGTGATAAATATTGGAAGGACTCAAAAAAGTTTTATAAGAATCCCAAATGATGTTTCGGGTGAACTCCACGACCTCTGGGTAGCGCTCTTCAATAAAAAAGCGAATTTTTTTATTGATTTCTTTGATGTTTATGGGCGTAATCTCCCCAGCTTCATTTTCATCAAAACCTTCGTGTTCGATGATAAAATCATCGATTTTGACACGTTGCTCCTGAGCGAAAACCGCAGGACTACAAACCAAAGCAAATGAGAGGAACAAATAAGAGATGTGAAACTTCATAACTAATGACGTCTTTTAATTTCTATAAATATACTAATTATCAAAATTAGTTGCCGAAATCACCCAATTTAATTGGACAAAAACCGAAATAGATCATTTCCGTTGGCATAAATTACCAAAGCCAATAAAAGGAAAAATCCTGCCATCTGAGCGTATTCCATGAATTTGTCGTTGGGTTTTCTACCACTGATCATTTCATACAACAGAAACATCACGTGTCCCCCGTCCAAAGCGGGAATAGGCAGTAAATTCATAAAAGCCAGAATGATTGAAATAAATGCTGTGCTGGCCCAAAAAGCCCTCCAGTCCCAAGAAGCTGGGAAAAGACTTCCAATCGCTCCAAAGCCACCCAGTTGGGAAGCTCCTTTTTTGGTAAAAACATATTTGAATTGCGCTACATAATCGTAAAGCGTCCAGTAGCCATAGCTAAATCCTTCGACTATACTTTCGCCTAGGCTCAGTTCGACCTGACTGATTTTGAATGAACTTCGGGGAATAATTCCCATCTTTCCATCGGCATCCAGCGTCAAGCTCAAAGTATCTTTGTCTTGCCCTCGATCTACCACATATTGTACGGTTTGATTGGCTTTTTCGTTGTTAAAATTTCGAAGCTGACCCCAATCTTCAATCACCACATCATTGGCAGCGACAATTTCATCACCTTCCCTAAACCCAGCGCTAAAAGCACTTTTGTCAGTCAATACACTGTCGATTTTAGCAGGAAAACGCGGATACAAAACATTCATTTGACCCGAGTTAAACATACGGTCTCCAATATTTTCGGGTATGGCCAGTGTGACTTTACGACCATTGGAACGTTCTACTTTTACCTCTTTGACAGATCGAATCAATAACATTTTGTTGATATCAAGAGCCACTTCAAGGGGCTTGTCATCTACCGTTAAAATTTGATCACCTTTTTCAAAACCGATTTCTTTAGCCAAAGGTGAAACACCCATGCCTAAAGGCAAAGCGCTGTTGGGTAAAGTGTTTTTTCCCCAAACAAAAAGGATCATCATATAGATGAGAAAGCCCAAAATCAAGTTGACAGTTACTCCTCCCAGCATGATGATCAATCGCTGCCAAGCGGGTTTGGTTCGAAATTCCCAAGGTTGTGGAGGTTGTTGCATCTGTTCCTTATCCATACTCTCATCGATCATTCCCGATATTTTGACATAGCCTCCTAAGGGTAACCAACCAATCCCATAGACGGTATCTCCATACTTCTTTTTGAACAAAGCAAATTTGACATCAAAAAACAAGAAAAACTTTTCTACTCGGGTTTTAAAGATTTTGGCAGGGATAAAGTGTCCCAACTCGTGTAAAACAATAAGGATGGATAAACTGAGCAGTAGTTGAATGCCCTTCATTACCATAGGTTCCATAACATAACAATTTTGGGTATCAAAAATACCAATTTTAGATACATTGAAGGCTCATTTTGACAAAAACCTTTGGCGATAATTTTTTATGTTTTTTATGAACTATCTTTGTTCAAACATGGGCATTTTAGATAAATACAGAAAATTTATAGGGATATTTGCAGTCATTTCGGCCATTATATTGATGTTGTTTTACAATGCGTTACTTCCTGTCAAAAAATTACCGATTTACCAACCAGCTATGGTCAATTTTGAATTGGTGGACAGCACCATACAGCACCAAAAAAAATTCCATCGCATAGCCGATTTTTCGCTTACCAATCAAAACGGCAAGACCATTACGCAAGACGATTTTAAAGGGAAAATTTATGTTGCAGACTTCTTTTTTACCACTTGTCCAACCATCTGTATTGCCATGACAAATAATCTACTGAAAGTTCAGGAAAAAATAAAAAACAATCCCAATTTGATGCTGCTGTCTCATTCGGTCACTCCTGAAATAGACTCCGTGGCCCAACTCAAAAAATACGCCCTCGAAAAGGGGGTGATCGATCAAAAATGGCATTTGGTCACAGGAGACAAAAAAGCGATCTACGAACTGGCCAGAAAATCCTATTTGGCGGTCAAGGAAGACGGAGACGGTGGGCCTTTTGACATGATCCACACCGAAAACTTTATCTTGGTCGATCCCGACCGCAGGGTCAGAGGCTTTTATGATGGAACAGATCGAGAGGAAATTCAAAGACTGTTGGAGGAGTTGGAAATTTTGATTGAAGAATATTTCCCCTCCTAAATTAACCGCACTTTCTCAGGCCAAATTGACCAAAATTTATAATTTTGTCTTTTTAAAATCATTCTAAATAATGTTCCCACTTGATCAATTGGCAATAGGACAAAAAGCGATAATAGAGTCCATTGAAACCGATTTTTTACCCCTAAAATTGATAGAAATGGGATGCCTTCCTGGCAATGAAATTTCACTCTTACATTTGGCTCCGTTTCGAGACCCCTTATATTTGAAAATCGATGAGGCCCACTTGGCCATTAGAAAAGATGTTGCCCGATATATTATGGTAAAACCTCTGATGGATGATTAAAAACATCAACGTTGCCCTAATAGGGAATCCCAATACAGGAAAGACTTCTGTATTCAATGCCCTCACCGGATTGAATCAAAAGGTGGGGAATTATCCAGGGATTACTGTAGAAAAGAAACAGGGCAGTTGCCGATTGGATCGAATCACCAAAGCCAGAATCCTTGATCTACCTGGCACCTACAGTCTCAACGCTTCCTCAATGGATGAGAGCGTGGTGGTTGAATTACTTCTCAATAAAAACGACCCCGATTTTCCCGATGTCGCCGTAGTGGTGACCGATGTCGAAAACCTCAAACGCAATTTGCTGTTGTTTACCCAAATCAAAGATTTGGAAATCCCTACAGTTTTGGTGATCAATATGTCCGATCAAATGCAAAGAAAAGGCATCAAAATTGACATAGAGAAACTAGAGGAAAAACTCATTACCAGTGTGGTTTTGGTCAGTACCCGACAAAATTCAGGAGTAGAAAAACTCAAACAAATTCTTATAGATTACCGATCCATCTCTACTTTACCGATTTTAGATCCCACCACCATCGATCAAGATTATTTTGAAAACTTGGGCAAAGCTTTTCCCAATCAATCGCTCTACAAACTTTGGTTGGTAATCACTCAGGATGTCAATTTTACAAAGCTCGAACGTCAAAAAGTACCCGATTCAACACAGTTCAAAACCCAATCTCAATCTTATCTCAAAAAATTACAACAGCGGGAAACCATCAAACGCTATCAGTCCATCAATCAAATTCTTAAGGAAACCTACAGAGTAAATCGAGAAGAGGCAACCGATTTGAGGAGCAAATTGGATAACTTATTAATCCACAAATTTTGGGGTTATGTCATCTTTTTTATGATTTTACTGATCATTTTTCAGGCCATCTTCGATTGGAGCAGTGTGCCGATGGATTTTATCGACAGTAGTTTTGCTCGTATGAGCGAATGGATCAAAACCCAAATGCCAGCGGGTATATTGACTGATCTGATAGCAGAAGGTGTCGTCTCTGGTTTGGGGGGGATTGTGATTTTTATCCCTCAAATTGCTTTTTTGTTTTTGTTTATTTCCATTTTGGAAGAAACAGGATACATGAGTCGAGTAGTATTTTTGATGGATCGAGGTTTGAGAAAATTTGGTTTGAGCGGAAAAAGTGTGGTTCCTTTGATTTCAGGAACGGCCTGTGCTATTCCGGCTGTGATGGCCACCCGCAATATCGAAAATTGGAAAGAGCGATTGATTACCATTTTGGTGGTTCCATTTACCACATGCTCCGCACGCCTGCCGGTTTACATGATTCTTATCTCCTTGGTCATTCCCAACGATCGACTTCTGGGGATCAATTATCAAGGCCTAACCCTGATGGGTCTTTACTTGATTGGGTTTCTGATGGCCATTGTTTCGGCTTCTATTCTCAATCGGTTACTTAAGTCGCCCAACAAGTCTTATTTTGTGGTGGAAATGCCCAATTACAAACTTCCATTGCTCAAAAACGTAGCGATTACGGTTTGGGAAAAAACCCGATCTTTTGTGGTAGAGGCGGGTAAAATTATTTTGGCCATATCTATTTTACTTTGGTTTATGGCTTCCTTCGGTCCAGGAGAAAAATTTTCAAATGCAGAACAAATCATAACCCAACAATATTCGAATGAAGCTTTAAATGACCTGGAACTAGAAAACAAGATAGCTTCATTCAAATTAGAAAATTCTTACATCGGTATATTGGGTAAAACCATAGAACCCATTATTCTTCCCTTGGGATATGATTGGAAAATAGGAATTGCTTTGATCAGTTCTTTTGCGGCTCGAGAGGTTTTTGTTGGGACATTGGCCACCATTTATAGTGTAGAGCGTGATGCGGAAGAGACCATAAAAACAAGAATGGCAGGGGAGACGAGAAGCGATGGAAGCCGTTTGTTCAACTTGCCTACGGGAATTTCTTTGATGCTTTTTTATGCTTTTGCTATGCAATGCATGAGTACATTGGCCATTGTCAAAAAAGAAACCAACAGCTGGAAATGGCCCGGTATTCAACTTTTTTCTATGACCATTATTGCCTATCTTTCAGCATTGATGGCCTATCAAATTTTAAAATAATGGAAATCTTTCAATACACAGTAGCAATTTTTTTGGGATTGTGGGCACTCTATTATCTGATCCGAAAGTTTAGACCTAAAAACAAACCCGCAACTGTTCAAGGCTGCGGGAGAGGGTGTGGTTGTTGAGCCACTGCAATGGTAATCCGAATCCATCACATCGCAATATAGAAATTTTCCCCAACAGAACATATATGTTCTGTAAAAATCTTACCACAAAACTTAGTTTAAATTAAAATTAAGTTTAATAAGTGGATGATTCTGAGAAAGTTTTAGTTAAGGAATTGGGTAAAAGAATTTCTTTTTTCAGAAAAGAGAAAGGACTTACACAGGCCTATTTATCTGACCTTGCAGAGATGGAAGAGTCAGCTGTTAGAAGAATTGAACTGGGTAAAACCAATCCAACTTTCAAAACCCTTATAAGAATCTCCAAGGGTTTAGGAATCCCTCTCAAAGAATTGGTGGATATTTAAAGGCTTAGCCTTGTTGCATCAATTGTTCAATTTCGTCAGCCTCTTTGGGAATATTTTTCATGAGATTGATTGGAGGACCGTTTTCTTGAGTAACCACATCATCTTCAATCCTAATGCCAAAACCTTCTTCAGGAATGTAAATTCCAGGTTCTACAGTAAGCACCATATTGGCTTGTAATGGCAGATCAACCAAACCGTAATCATGAGTATCCAAACCTAAATGGTGGGAGGTGCCATGCATAAAGTATTTTTTGTAGGCTGGTTTTTCGGGGTCTTGATTTTTGACCATTGTTTGATCTAAGAGTCCGAGTTGGATTAACTCATCGGTCATGATTTGACCGACCTCTTGCTGGTATTCTTTGATTAATATCCCTGGGACGAGCAATTGCATGGCAGCTTTTTCCACCCTCAAGACAGCTTCATATACGGCTCGTTGTCGGGGAGTGAACTTGCCCGATACAGGAACTGTTCGGGTCATGTCGCTCGCATAATTACCGTAGGCTGCTCCAACATCCATAAGGATCATATCCCCCCTTTGGCATTGTTTGTTGTTGTCAACGTAGTGCAAGACATTGCAGTTTTTTCCAGAGGCAATGATAGGAGAATAGGCAAACCCATCGGATCTGTTTTTCAGGAATTCATGGGCGTATTCTGCTTCAATTTCAAACTCCCAAACCCCCGGTTTGATAAAGGGTAAAACCCTCCGAAAGCCTTTTTCTGTGATGCCAATGGCGTTCTTTATTTGGTCCACTTCTTCAGCATCTTTGACCGATCTCAGCTTTTGTAAAATAAAGTTACTTTTTTCGGTTGGATGGCTGGGAAACTTGGCTTTGGCCCATTTTATGAATCGATCCTCTCTGGTCTGGGTTTCAACCTTAGCTCTGTAATGTTCGTTGGTATTAAAGTAGAATATTTGGGCTTCGGCTGCCAATGATTCAAACAGCATCTCAAAATCATCCAGCCAACATACGGTTTTAATACCAGAAAGGGCAGTTGCTTGTTTTTGGGTGATTTTTTGCCCTTCCCAAACAGCGATCAACTCACTGGTTTTCTTAATAAAAAGAATCTCCTTATGTTCGGATTTGGTTGCATCTGGAAATAAAAGTAAAATACTCTCCTCTTGATCGATTCCACTGAGGTAAAAAATATCTCTGTGTTGCGCAAAGGGTAGGGTGCTGTCTGCACTGATCGGATAGATATCGTTTGAGTTAAAAACGGCTAGGCCACCTGGTTCCATTGCCTGCATAAAATGAGCTCTATTTTTGGAATAGAGTCGGGAGGATAGAGGACGGTATCGCATCAGATGGTTTTTTGAGCGTTTTATACCCACAAAATTATTAAAATTATAAGGAGTGAGATGAGTTTAGCCTTAGTTTGTTGAACAAAAATCAGATTTTAGGGATCATTCAGGGTCAAACACTCAACACAATCAACATTGTTGAATTGCATTTAAAATTTAAGCACCATAGCTTTTCTATTCAACGTTTATGGATTAATTTTGTTATGATAAACCAAAACTAATGATCACAACTACTATCGCCAGAAAGGTAGCCATGGCACTGTCGGGGCTATTCCTAATACTCTTTTTGGGGCAGCACTTTACCATCAATATAATATCGGTATTTAGCGAAAAAACATTTAATTTCCTATCCCACTTTATGGGAAATAACCCGGTAGTGCAGTTTATTTTACAACCCGTTTTGATATTTGGAGTTGTTTTTCATTTCATTATGGGTTTTGTTTTAGAGCTTAAAAATTCGAATTCACGCAGTGTAAAATATGATTCTTTCAATGGTTCAGCCAATTCCAGTTGGGTCTCAAGAAATATGATCCTATCGGGAATTGTAGTACTGTCTTTTTTGGGTCTTCACTTTTACGATTTTTGGGTGCCAGAAATGAATTACAAGTACGTTGAATTTCTTCCCCAAGACCCAAATCGCTACTACGAAGAATTGGTTCACAAATTTCACAATCCAGTTAGGGTAGCCATTTATGCATTGTCATTTGTTTTTTTATCATTGCATCTTTTCCATGGATTTTCCTCATCCTTTCAATCGGTAGGATTGAACAACAAATACACCCACGGTATCAAATTATTTACGGTCGCTTTCTCCCTGCTCATACCAGCAGGCTTTATTTTCATCGCAATTTTTCACCACCTAAACGGATAATCAAATGGCAAAGTTAGATTCAAAAATACCCCAGGGAAGTTTGTCCGAAAAATGGACCAATCACAAGAGTAATATTAACCTTGTCAGTCCAGCCAACAAGCGTTTAATCGATGTCATCGTGGTGGGCACTGGCTTGGCAGGAGCTTCTGCTTCAGCAACCTTGGCGGAGTTGGGCTATAATGTAAAGACATTTTGTTTTCAGGATTCTCCTCGGAGAGCGCATTCCATTGCTGC
>DGPN01000064.1:12379-22414 GCA_002390455.1 Flavobacteriaceae bacterium UBA4439
CAAGGAGGAATCAATGCTGCAAAAAACTACCAAGGGGATGGTGATTCTACCCACCGACTTTTTTACGATACCATCAAGGGGGGGGATTACCGCTCCAGAGAATCCAATGTCTATCGTTTGGCGGAGGTATCGACCAATATTATTGATCAATGTGTTGCCCAAGGTGTTCCCTTTGCTAGAGATTATGGAGGCTTGTTAGACAATCGATCTTTTGGAGGGGTTTTGGTTTCCAGAACTTTTTATGCAAAAGGACAGACGGGTCAGCAGTTATTACTGGGCGCCTATTCTGCGATGAATCGACAAATTGGTCGGGGAAAAATAAAAATGTACAATCGCCACGAAATGATGGATTTGGTTTTGGTCGATGGAAAAGCCAGAGGAATCATTACTCGAAATTTGGTGAATGGCGAAATTGAAAGACATGGAGCTCATGCAGTAGTCATTGCCTCTGGAGGATATGGGAATGTATTCTTTTTATCTACCAATGCCATGGGAAGCAATGTTTCTGCTTCATGGAAAATTCACAAACGTGGAGCGCATTTTGCCAATCCATGTTTTACTCAGATACACCCCACTTGTATTCCTGTTTCGGGTGAGCACCAATCCAAACTGACCTTGATGTCCGAATCATTAAGAAATGATGGTAGGATTTGGGTACCCAAAAAATTGGAAGATGTCAAAGCCATCAGAGCTGGACAACTCAAACCCACCGATATTGCAGAGGAGGATCGCGATTACTACCTCGAACGCCGTTACCCCGCTTTTGGAAATTTAGTTCCACGGGATGTGGCTTCCCGAGCGGCCAAAGAACGTTGTGATGCTGGCTTTGGGGTCAACAAAACTGGCGAGGCGGTTTATTTAGATTTTGCGGCAGCGATTACTCGTTACGGCAAGGAACAAGCCCACGTCAAAGGCTTGGACGAAAACAATGCGGCATTGGTCAAAAAACTAGGACAAGAAGTCGTTCGCGCCAAGTATGGCAACCTATTTCAGATGTATGAAAAAATTGTAGATCAAGATCCCTACGAAATACCAATGATGATTTACCCTGCGGTTCACTATACCATGGGCGGCGTTTGGGTGGATTACAATTTAATGACTTCCATACCAGGTTGCTATGCTATAGGAGAAGCCAATTTCTCCGATCATGGTGCTAACCGCTTGGGAGCCTCGGCATTGATGCAAGGTCTGGCCGATGGTTATTTTGTTTTGCCTTACACCATAGGGGACTATTTGTCCGATGACATCAGAACAGGACCCATATCTACTGACTCCCCCGAGTTTGAAGCCGCTGAAAAAGAGGTCAAAGCACAATTGGAGGCTTTTATCAATAATGACGGAAAACACTCTGTAGATTATTACCACAAAAAACTGGGAAAAATCATGTGGGACAAATGTGGAATGTCCAGAAACGAAAAAGCTCTTAAAGAGGCCATCAGTGAAATTAAAGCATTGAGGGAAGATTTTTATAAAAACATAAACGTGCCTGGAGGATCAGAGGAATTCAACGAGCAGCTGGCCAAAGCGGGAAGAGTAGCCGATTTTCTTGAATTAGGAGAGTTGTTTGCCAAAGACGCTTTGGAAAGAACAGAGTCTTGTGGAGGTCACTTTAGAGAAGAATCTCAAACCCCTGAGGGAGAGGCATTGAGGGATGACAAAAACTTCACCTTTGTTTCTGCATGGGAATATCAAGGAGAACCCTCAAAGGCCAAGCTTCATAAGGAAGTATTGAAGTATGAAGAAATTGAAGTAAAAACACGTTCCTACAAATAAGATCAGGATGAATTTGAAACTCAAAATATGGCGACAAGCCAACGTTAATGCACAAGGAGAAATGGTCAGTTATTCAGTTTCTGATGTTTCTCCAGACATGTCTTTTCTGGAAATGATGGACATGCACAACGAACAATTGATCAAAAAAGGGGAAGACCCTGTTGCTTTTGATCACGATTGCCGAGAGGGTATCTGTGGAATGTGTTCTATGTTCATCAACGGAGAGGCCCATGGGCCAGATCGATTGGTGACCACATGCCAGTTACACATGCGAAAATTCAAAGATGGAGACACCATTACCATTGAACCATTTAGAGCCAATGCTTTTCCAGTGATCAAAGATTTGGCGGTGGATCGATCTGCTTTTGATCGCATCCAACAAGCGGGAGGATTTATCAGCGTCAATACCTCTGGAAATACCCAAGATGCAAATGCCATTCCCATCAACAAACACGATGCTGACAAGGCTTTTGATGCCGCAACTTGTATTGGTTGTGGTGCTTGTGTAGCTTCGTGTAAGAATGCTTCGGCCATGCTGTTCGTTTCGGCCAAAGTTTCTCAATATGCCCTTTTGCCCCAAGGAAAAGTTGAGGCGACCGATAGGGTTTTAAATATGGTCAATCAGATGGATGAAGAAGGTTTTGGAAATTGTACCAATACGGGTGCTTGTGAGGTAGAGTGTCCTAAAGGAATCTCTCTAGAGAATATTGCCAGAATGAATAAGGAGTATTTGACTGCTACAATAAAGAGCTAAATTCTACTTCTATGTTTTCCCAAACGCGAATTTCAGTAGGTTTTGTTTGGATTGTTATTTTTTGCCATTTTTCTTGTAAAAAAGAGACGATCAACATTGATATTTCTGGAGAGCTCATTACTCCTAGGACTTATATCATTCCCAAAGCAGATCAATCCATTAAAATAGATGGCAGGGAGGACGATCCAAGCTGGAAAAAAGCACCATTTACCAAAGACTTTATAGATATCGAAGGGCAGAAAACCCCTGACCAAAAGACCCGGCTCAAAATGCTTTGGGATGAGGAGTTTCTCTATATCTACGCCCACATAGAAGAAAAACACATTTGGGCGACCCTAAAGAATCGGGATACCATTATTTTTTACAACAACGATTTTGAAGTGTTTATCAGTCCCTCCAACAGTAATCACAATTATGGTGAGATTGAAATCAACGCCTTGAATACGGTTTGGGATTTGTTGCTGGATCGACCCTATAATACCAAGGGAAATCCTATTTTCCACTGGAATATACAAGGCCTAAAAACGGCAGTGCATGTTGAAGGGACATTAAATAATCCCAAAGACATAGATCAATACTGGTCTGTAGAAATGGCAATTCCTATGCGAGCCCTTACCGAACTCAAACGCTCCCCCAAAGGTCAACCCATAATTGGGGAACAGTGGAGGATTAATTTTTCGAGGGTCCAATGGGAACACGACCTGATCGATGACCGCTATTACAGAAAAAAGAAAAATGGCAAATACTTGCCCGAAAACAATTGGGTATGGTCGCCGCAGGGAGTCATCAATATGCATTTACCAGAACATTGGGGCTACATTGAATTTGCGGAATCAACTCAAACGGATCAACCTTGGATTCATAAAACCGACTCCGAAATTGAACAAATCGTTTACGCACTTTTCAGAAAAATTGCTTACGGAGATTATAAATATTTGAGAGACCAAGCTCCAGGAGAAATCATTCCCATCAAGCTTAAAGATTCAGATGGCCGAAAGTTAAAAATCAGCTTATTGAATTCTTATACGGGTTTTGACTTAGAGTTAGAAGATCAAGACAATGGAGCCATTTATACTATTGATGAAAGGGGATACATAAACCGTCCTTCAGGTCAATAAGCACTTGATGAAGGAACATTGATGGCTTTGCCAGATTCGTAGTGGGTAAATGAAAAACCTTTGTGAATGCTAAAAGCACCTCTTTCTCCTGCAATATTTATGGCGATAAAACCCACTTGGAAGTCTGGTTTTCCCGTTTGTTGAGACAGAATTCTTCCAATGGCTTCTTCGCAAGCTTTTTGAGGAGACCAACCGTTTCTCATCAGCTCTACTATCAGGAAAGAACCAACGGTTTTAATGACGGCTTCACCCAATCCAGTTGCGGTGGCGGCACCCACCTGGTTGTCCACAAACAATCCCGATCCGATGATGGGAGAATCGCCAACTCTACCTTTCATTTTATAGGCCAATCCACTAGTGGTACAGCTGCCAGAGAGCTTCCCTTGAGCATCCAAACATAGCATTCCAATGGTATCGTGGTTTTCGACATTTATTTTTGGGGTAAATTCAGATTTTTGCAACCAGGCTTTCCATCTTTTTTCAGCGGCCATACTCAGTAATTGGGTTTTGGGAAATCCCTTGCTGTAGGCAAATTCCTCGGCACCCAGACCAACCAAATTAACGTGTGGGGTATCCTCCATGACGTGTTGGGCCAATCGAGCGACATGGACAATGTTTTCAACCGCCATGACTGCACCGCAGTCTCCATTGGAGTTCATCACACAAGCATCCAAAGTCACTCTTCCCGATCTGTCAGGAGAAGCCCCAATGCCGACAGTAGTATTATTTTCATTGGCCTCTTCAACAGCGACTCCTTTGACAACTGCTTCCAAAGAAGGAGTTCCACCCTCCATCAATTGTCCTGAGGTTAGAATGGCATCAGGACAATTCCAAGTTCCAATTGAGATAGGATGGTCGCTAAGACGTTTTGGGAGAGTATTTCGACTATGCGGATGGCCATGTAATGACCCGATGCCAAAAAAACCGGATATTGCCATTCCCATTTGACCAAAAAATTTTCTTCTTTTCATCTAACATTATATTTGAAAACCTAAAGTAATATAATGAATCCCTTGTGAACTAAATTGTACTTTACCCCTTGCTATGGTGTATTGATATCCAAACTTCATTTTTCTGTAATTTAATCCAGAGATAAGGGTTAAATGCTTATAACTTTGATCAGTTTCCAACCCGACACCCTTGGGTATCTTGACATTATTTTGCCTGTAAGAAATTCCGGTCCATATCCTTCCATTTCGGATAATTTTGAAGATTTTGAAATTTAAATCCAAGCTACTTTCATTGGTTTTTTCTTCAAATTGAAACAAGAAAGAGGGTTCGAAATTCCACTCCTTTTTCGTATAAATCTCGTATTGCACAGCACCCATATAAATTTTATTTGCGCCAATATTATAGATTGTGGCTTCTTCTGGAGCTTTTGAATCAGAGGAGACGAAGGCCAAATTATGGAAAGACAATTGAACAGACAACCTAGTGGACACATAGGCCACTCCGGCATCAAAAGTGGTGTAGTGGTCTGCGGATAGATTTTGATTTAAAAGGGGATCTTGAGAAGGACGGTTCCAGTTGCTTTGGTCGAGATTCATTCCAGATCGACCTAGGTTGAGCGCAAAAGACAATTCCTGAATGTTGTCGTTTTTGGTTGGAAAAGATCTTCGGGTATTCCAAATTTCATCGTTTAGATATATTCTATAGCAGTACGTAATATGGTATTTGAATTGACTGTGATAACCATTTTGGTCATTGACCCCAAACACACCGAGGGTGGTTTTTGCGGAGCTTTTATATTCAAGGCTAAAAAATTGGGTGCTGGGTTTTTGGGCACTATTCATCCATTGTTGGCGGGTGCCTAAATCTATCCTCAATCCAGTCAAATTGACCCCTGCCATGGCAGGGTGAATATTATAGTAGTTTTCGGACAAATATTCATTGAAATAAAGGGGGTTCATTTGAGCACTTAACCCTCCCACGATGAGAACCAACAATCCAATAAAATAATTTTTTTGAGGCATCTTTAAGGGTTTCTCAACAAACTAAAATGACCACTGTGGGTTCGACCGTCCTCAAAAAATACTTGAAACCAATAATCGTTTTGCGGGAGTGGATTCCCATTGAATGTCCCATCCCATCCCATTTCAGAAGGACGTAGATTGGCTAACAACTTTCCGTATCTATCGTAAATATAGATTCTACTATTGGATTGAAAGTCCTCATTTACCCCTAATATTTGCCAGTAATCATTGATGCCATCCCCATTGGGACTAAAGAATTTCATATGACCCAATAAAGAAACAGAGATTTTGGATATGCCACAACCGTTTTTGTCTCGGACATAAAGTTCTATGATCCCTGGGTAAACTCCATCGAAAAAGGCTTCGTCTTGATAGGGACCTGAAGAGTCGTCAAGGGAGAACTCATAGTCTCCTGAACCCAAATTCTCCGTATTTAAAGTGATGTTCCCCGTATCGCCAATCAAGTCTTCAACCAGCAGATCATCTTGAGAAATATGGGCCATTTCGGAGCGGGTCAATAGGATCTCCAAAGACCTTGAGCAGTTTGTCCCATCGGTGGTGGTGGCGGTTACCACATAACGCCCTCCGTCACTGACAGCGATGCGGTTGTCGGATTCGGGAATATTGTTTTCAAAGGGAACCCCATTTCGTTCCCATGTGTATTGGTAGTCCCTTTCATCTATTGAATTTACCCCGATTTGAACGGGGTCGAGATTCAGACACACGATTTTTTGATCGTCTGTACGTTCAAACTCAGGAAGCTTGTTGACTTTTAAGAGAGCGACTTCTTGAACACCCAAACAACTAATTTGGTTCAAATCCAAATTGTCAATTCTCGCCCATATGGGTTGTAAATAGGGAGTTTCCATAAAGTATTGGTCTGATGGAGAGTGGAATGTAATCGTATTGCCTCCCAAAACAGCATCTTTTCCATTGCTGTAAAAAGAAATCAGTATGTTTTGTTGCTGAAACTTAACATTCGATGCGATGATCTCTGATCGCAGTAAATCGAATGTGTCCACTTTCCAGCCTTCTATTCCTGGAAGTTCTGTTTTGACTGCTGTTTCACAGGTTTCAAAAGTTTGGTAGAAATCAGCATCTATAGAATTGGCACTCACTTTGAGTAAAATAGAAGTGTACTCAAAGCAGTCACCAGGTGCTGTGACCTTAACATAGACTATTTGTTCAAATGCATTGTTTTGAAACTCCTCAGGGTGGACGATTTTGGAGCTTTGTGATAAATCTATTGAAGTGAAGTATTCAAAGGTTTCATTTTGATAATGTAGAGATAATTTAGACTCGAAGCCGGTGAGGTTGAATAGGGCAATACCGTCATTGGAATCATCTTCATCACATTGCTCAATAATTAGTAAAGGGGTTAAAATCTTAGGGTAAGAATAAATGACTGCCCTGAGAGGGACACGAGTATCGGCGGAGCAATCCTCCGAATAGGGATCCAACCAAAAGGTAGTGGTTTGTGTCAATTGTGCCGTGTATGACAACCCTTTAAAAAGTAAGTTCCCACCAGTTTCACTGTCATACCAATTCACTTCTGGCACATTGGCAGAGATGGTCATTTTCAAAGCCTTGTTTTCACACCCTTCTACGTCATTGATTTCGGTAATTTGAGCCATGATCAGTCGGGTACTGGTTGAAAAATCGAGCTCGGGGTCACCGGGCATTCCTCCATATTCAACTACATATCCTTTTGCTTGATAAGAACCACTGGTTGTGGTTTGATTGGGGAGGTCATTCCAAGATCCATTAATACCGATAGAATTGTCGGTGATATGGGCATAATCTTCGTTCCCTAGGTTATTCGGTTCGTTATTGTTCCAAAAGGCAAAGTTTGGCGAAGATCCATTGACCCCTCCTTCCCAAAAAGTTATTCCTTTCTCTGGCCCTCCAGCCCATTTCCAGACCCCTTCTTGCTCTTGGTCAGTTCCGCCAATCCAGCCCACTCCTGGGCTTAGTTCTCCAACCAAAACAGCTTCCTCCCTAGATTGTATGGTGGCCAGGTATCCTTGCATCCCAAAGTAAGATTTGCTCTCGGCAGCACTGTTAGCCGCAGTCCATGTGATGTTAACAGCACTTACAAATTCGTAATAATGACCAGAGGAAGGGAGAAAATTGGCATTTCCAATAGTGATAGAAATGTATCGATCAACAGTGGGATTGGAATCAGAACTGAAGAAAACTACCGATTTGACGGCCTCAATCAGTTGGGAATGGGTGAGGGCGGATCCATCGATACTTTTTAGCGTAAATTTGGCTTCCGATGTATTCCATTGGCCACTGATATTATCAAAATTTCCAAGAAGTTTTAGTTCATCACTCCCTCTATTATATCCAGATGAGATTTGAATATAGAGTGCGGATATGTCCCCATCGTAATTGCCCTCAATGTTAAAATCGGTAACAATGGGTTGCTCTGTTTTTGGACAATACTTTTGTGAGGCATTGGCAGTCAATCTCAAAAGACTTTCTGACTGAGCATGGAGAGAATTAAACGTAAATAAAAGCAAACTGAGATAACAGATATGGAGTCGCGATAAAACTATTTCTTTTAGAAAAAACAAGTTTTTATAGATTTATATAAATCTAATGAAAAAAAGCAACTAACAGTTTAATTGATATTTAAAGCAATAGCAAATAACGAAGAGGTTAGATTCGCAATAAAACGAAGTTGCTTATATTAGTGAATCATTACTTTATGGAAATTCACAATCCATACATTGATGATTTTTAAAAAGCCAAACAATATCTGATGTATTCAAAAAAAAATAAAATTTCTCGCGCTGATTTTATTAAAACCTCCGGAGCAGTGCTCGGAGGTGTGGTCACCCTTTCCCATTATGCCTGTTCAGGAGACTTTAGATCTCTTAAAGAATTGATGATTGAGGGAAAGACCGCCTATAACATTGTGATTCCAAAACAGGCCAATCCCAAAGAAAAAAATGCGGCGCTAAAATTGCAATCATATTTATCAAAAGTGTCTCAATCCCTAGAAGTGTTGAATGAAGAGGAATACAATGGTGAGCATGCTATTTACATCGGAAATACTGCCTTTGCAAAAGCCGCCGGCCTAGGTTCAACTGCCTTGGAAGAGGATGCATACCTTTTCCAGCGATTGGACAATAACCTGATCATTGCTGGAGGGGTAGAAAATGGTTTACTCAATGGAGTTTATTCTCTATTAGAATTTTTTGGTTTCAGGAAATACAGTGCTGATGATCCTTTATTACTTCCAACTACAAATGCTTTCAGTTTTCCAAAAGATGAGCTCAAAACACCTAGAATCAAATACCGAACGACCAACTATTACGACGCACGAGATGCTGATTATGAATCCTGGCACAAACTCTCATCCACGGACTCTTGGGGGATGTTTGTGCATACTTTCGAATTGTTGATAACACCCGAAAAATACGGGAAAACTAATCCAGAGTATTTCTCTCTCATCGATGGAGAACGAAATCCCGTAACCCAATTATGTCTTTCCAATGAGGAGGTATTCCAAACTTTGGTCAGTGAACTAAGAAATAGAATCGAAGAGAACCCAAAAGCCAAATATTGGTCGGTCAGTCAAAATGACAATGACAAATACTGTCAGTGTGAACCCTGTAAGGCCTTGAATAAGAAATACGGTAATTTACCCAGTGGATCTATGGTTTGGTTTGTCAATAAAGTAGCACGAGAATTTCCCGATAAAATTATCTCGACTTTAGCTTATTGGTATACCCGAGCGGCTCCCAGTAATATCATTGCTGAACCCAATGTCAACATCATGTTGTGTAATATTGAAAGCACCAGAGAAAAACCAGTCTTTGATACCGATCCAGCTTTTACAAGCGATTTACAAGATTGGGGTAAAATGAGTCAGGACATACTGATTTGGGACTACAATATACAATTTGCCAATCCGTTGAGTCCCTTTCCCAACCTCCATACAATTGGACCCAACATCAAATTTTACATTCAAAATAATGTACGTGCGCTTTTTATGCAAGCTACTGGAAACAAGGGAGAGTTTGGACACCTACGGGCCTACCTCATTTCCAAACTGATGTGGGATCCTGAAGCGAATCCCGATGCCATCATCGAAGATTTTTTGATGGGCTACTATGGAAAAGCCGCACCTTTTGTCCATCAATACATTGAGAAAATGCGTTTGTCATTACTCAATGATAATTTTCGCTTGAACATTTTTGGAGATCCTCGTGATGCCGTCAAAAATTATTTAGCTCCTGAACGGATGAATGAATACAATGATCTGTTTGACAATGCAGAAAAAGCAGTTTTGGGAGACGAGGAAAAATACCATCGTGTTAGAGAAGCTCGACTGGCACTTTTGATTGCAGAAATCCAAATTGCAGGACAAATTCCTGTTGAACAAGACGGAAGTTTTTATGAAATT
>DGPN01000007.1 GCA_002390455.1 Flavobacteriaceae bacterium UBA4439
AAAGCAGTTGAAGAAATACTCAAAGATTCTAAAAATACAATTGATTTTGATCTTGAAGCTCATCAGCGAATTCAAAACACAAAGAATAAAATTGGATCAGATGGGGCTTTGCTACAAGATGCTAAAGGTCAGATTTACAGGGTTAATTTTATTGAGAAAATCCTAATTACCCTTTTGGCCAAAATCTCCAATTTTATCCCCGGGGGAGGAATCTGGATGAATACCCAACGACCCGAATGGAATGATGCCAACAATGCACTTGTGGGTAATGGTGTCTCCATGGTTACCCTATATTATTTGAGAAGATTTTTATCTTTTTTCAAGGCACTTATTTCACAATCAGACCCAACAAGTTTTGATATTTCTACTGAACTTTATCAATTCTTTAGTCGATCACTCCAAACCTTTGAGCAGTATGAATCTTTACTGAACTCAAGAATCAATGATCAAGATCGAAAGGCAATATTTATGGGTTTAGGAACAGCTGGAAGTGATTATCGGGAAGCAATTTACAAGCACGGTCATACCGCTGAAAAGGTAAAAATAAGCACAGTAGAATTGAAAGCTTTTATCAAGATTGCTCAAGCCTTTGTTGATCATACCATAAATGCCAACATAAGAGAGGACAAGCTCTATCATTCTTACAACCTGGTCAGTATTGAGGAAGATCGGTTCACCATTTCCAACTTTCCCGAAATGTTAGAGGGTCAAGTTGCCGTTTTGAGTTCAGGTATTCTATCTACCCATGAGAGTGTCGAATTACTTGACAGTCTCAGAAAAAGTAAACTCTATCGCGAAGATCAAAATAGCTACATCCTCTATCCTGACAAAGACTTACCCCTATTTCTTGAAAAAAACCTCATTCCTTCGCATAGGGTATCTCAAAGCACGCTTATACAAAAACTCATTAAAGCCAATAACGTTGATATCATTTCTAAAGATGTTTTGGGACAATATCATTTTAATGCAGCTTTCAATAATGTGAACGGATTAAAAAAAGCATTGAAATGTTTACCAAAAGAATACCAGTCATTGGTATCAAAAGAATCTCAAGAGCTGTTTTCGTTATACGAATCTGTTTTCAATCACAAATCATTTACCGGGAGATCCGGAACGTTTTTTGGTTACGAGGGGCTAGGATCTATCTATTGGCATATGGTTTCAAAACTACTACTGGCCAATTTCGAAGCCATAACTAAAGTCATCGAATCCGGTGTTGAAAAAAAGTGGATCGATTCATTGGCAATCCATTTCCACGAAATCAATGCGGGTATTGGTGTTCATAAATCTCCCCAGCTTTACGGTGCTTTTCCAACCGATCCCTACTCACATACCCCCAAGGGTAAGGGAGCTCAACAACCCGGTATGACCGGCCAAGTAAAAGAGGATTTACTCAGTAGAGCCGGAGAATTAGGAGTTAAAGTTAGACAAGGAACCTTGTGTTTTGAGCCTGTACTATTGAGAAGTCAGGAGTTTTTAGAACAAGCTCAGGTATTTTCCTATGTTGATATTCATCAAAACAAAAATGAGATACAATTGGCCAAGAATTCATTGGCTTTTACCGTTTGCCAAGTCCCTGTATTCTATCAAAAATCTGATGAAAATCTAATTGAAGCCCATTCAAAAGAGGGCAGTATTACTCATTTAAAAGGAAATCAACTCGACTTGAAAATAAGTCAATCCCTATTCAGTAGATCGGGAGAATATGTAAAGATTATTGTATTTATTGACCCCGTAAACTTTTTATCTCGATCAACATGAAACGCTCCAACATAAACTCAATAACTACATTGAAAGAAACCTTCAGTCAAAGGGTGGTTTACATTGCGATTTTTTTTTCTAGGGCTTTTCAAGATTTTGTAAAGTTGATAGTTCATAATCAGTCCCCTAATAAACTTTCCATTCAAACCCCCCATAATAAAATGAAATGGATTCATTTCTTCATATCAATTTATGGGTTCGGGATGGCCTTGTTTTCCTCGAGTTGCAATTCTTCTTTGGAAAGTGTCAGCACCCAGGGTAGGCAAATATGGGTCAATGACACCCCTTATTTTATAAAAGGGATATGTTATAACCCAGTTCCTAAGGGAGAGGAAAAAAGAGACTTTGGTAGTTTAGAAAAGGATCTTGATTTAATGCTTGAGGCAGGGATTAATACCATAAGAGTATATGAACCCATCACCGAGACAGCTGTTTTAGATAAAATAAGTCAAGCAGGCATCAAAGTGATCATTGGGTTTGGATACAATCAAGATGGAAAATATGATATTCTTTCGGGTACATTTATTGACTACGTAAACAGATTCAAAAACCACAATGCAATTTTATTTTGGGAATTGGGCAACGAGTATAACTATCACCCCGAATGGTTTGATGATGATATTAAGAACTGGTATAAAGCCTTGCATAAAGCTACCGATTTGATCCATAAAAATGACACTTCTCACCCCGTAGCAACAGCACATGGAGAATTACCTGATTCCTTGGCGTTGTCAATGAATCCTAATATTGATATATGGGGGTTGAATGTCTATCGTTGGGACCAACCCGAAACCATTTTTCCTCAGTGGGAGATCCTCAGCCAAAAACCGATGTATTTGTCGGAAGCAGGAGCCGATAGTTTTATGCGAGTAGCCAAGGACAATTATGCAGAAGGAATTAATGAAAAAGCCCAAGCAGATGCTATTGATAAAATTTTATCAGCCATTATGGATCAACATAAAATCGGTTCTGGTGTTGCGCTGTTTTCTTTTTCCGATGAATGGTGGAAAGCTGGGAATCCCAATTTACAAGATATAGGAGGATGGGCACCCAATAGCACGGGAGTACCCTATGACGGTTCGCCCAATGAGGAGTT
Organism: Flavobacteriaceae bacterium UBA4439; assembly: GCA_002390455.1. GTDB lineage: Bacteria > Bacteroidota > Bacteroidia > Flavobacteriales > Flavobacteriaceae > UBA8316. The sequence goes on from DGPN01000007.1 coordinate 2,858, forward strand.
CTGGGGTATTGTGGATATTGAAAGAAATAGGAAAGCCGCTTTTGAGGTGGTAAAGAAAAAGTACCGTTCATTCATACGAGAGAAGTAACAAATAGTGGAAATAATTAAAAAAAATAAAACTATGTCAACAAAAGCTCAAAAAGTAGCATTTGGACAAAAAGCTGCATTTGGTTTTGGAATGTTAGCCAATCAAATGTTCCCCGCTGTAATAAGTATTTTCATTGTTGTTTTGGTTCAAGGACTGGGCTTTCCTGGTTGGATGTGGGGAGTAGTTTCCCTTGTGCCAAGACTTTTTGATGCCATTACCGATCCCATTATGGGTTTTATTTCAGACAACACCAAATCACGATGGGGTCGACGAAGACAATATGTTTTTATTGGTTCTTTGATCATGGGTGTTTCATTTTTCGTGATGTGGCAATTATTCAAAGAGAACAGCATTCAATTCAACTTTTACTACTTCCTTTTTACCTCTTTGGTATTTTATTTAGGCTTAACGATTTTCAGTGTACCCTATGTAGCAATGGGATATGAAATGAGTGAAGATTTTCATGAACGAACCCACATTATGGCCGTTGCACAATGGATAGGGCAATGGGCATGGGTCATTGCTCCTTGGTTTTGGATTGCTATGGACGATAAAGATTGGTTTCCATCGAGTGATGT
>DGPN01000041.1 GCA_002390455.1 Flavobacteriaceae bacterium UBA4439
AATATAACGTTCTGCATTGACCAAGGTTTGCTTTCTGATCCAATCTTCGGGTACCTTGTCCTTATGGGTATTTCTGACCTCTATATAATAGCCAAATACATTGTTAAAGGCAATTTTCAAAGAGGGAATCTGAGTGCGTTCGCTTTCCCTTTCAAGCATTTTATCCAAGTGAGCTTTACCCGACCGCAATAATTCCCTTAGTTCATCCAGTTCGCTGTTCACCCCATCGGCAATGACTTCTCCTTTACTGAGTAAAACGGGCGCTTCTGGGTTGAGCATTGATTGAATCAAACTCGTGATAGGTTTACCCTCCAAAAAACCTTTGGCCCTTTCCTTTAGCACCTTACTGCTGTGATCGGATAAATAGATCTTGATTTGATCAATTTCGTCTAATGATTTGGCCAATTGAACCAAGGCACGGGGACTGATTTTCTGAGTAGCTATTTTAGCAACAATCCTTTCGATATCTACCATGGCCCCCAGATGAAGGGCAATTTGATCATAGGCTTTAGTATCATTTACCAAAGCAGCCACAAAGTCCAAACGCTCTTCTATGACACTAAGATTCCTTTCGGGAAAAGCCAATCCGTGTTTGAGCATTCTGCCTCCCATGGCCGTAAGGGTTTGATCCAAAACATCGATTAAGGCGACCCCATTGGGACTGGTAGATTGGAACAATTCTAAATTCCGCATGGTAAATCGATCCATCCAAACGTATTCCTCTTCAAATATTCTTCTGATGGAAGTGATGTGTGGTATTTGATTGTGATGCGCTTCTGAAAGATAATGCAATATGGCACCTGCAGCAATCACTCCGGCCTCCAAGTGCTCTATACCAAAACCTTTCAATCCCAATGTCTTAAAATGAGCTGTCAAACAATCCAAGGCATAACTGCGCTCAAAAATCCAATCCTCCAGATAAAAGACATTGAATTGTCCTCCCATCTGTTCCGCAAAAGTTTTTTTGGACGGTTTGGCCACCAACACCTCAGCGGGAGCAAAATTTTGTAACAACTGTTCGATTTGAACAGCATTTCCTTCAGAAACCCAATAATCGCCAGTAGAAATGTCCAAAAAAGCAATTCCTATTTTGGTTTTACCAAAATATATTGCTGCCAGAAAGTTGTTTTTTTTCTGTTCTAATACTTCATCATTGAGTGATACACCAGGGGTAACCAATTCTGTAACCCCTCTTTTGACAATTTTTTTTGTCATTTTCGGGTCTTCCAATTGGTCGCATATCGCCACCCTACAGCCCGCTCGAACCAACTTTGGCAAATAAGTATTCAATGAGTGATGAGGAAATCCAGCCAACTCAGTTTCGCTGCTACTTCCCGCCCCTCTTTTAGTAAGAATAATCCCCAATATTTTTGCTGCGCGCACTGCGTCAGCACCAAATGTTTCGTAAAAATCTCCCACCCTAAACAACAACAAGGCATCAGGATACTTTGCCTTGATCTGGTTGTACTGTTTCATCAAAGGGGTTTCTTTACTCGACTTGGCCACTTGTGGTTTAGGGTTTTTACGAATGTAATTATTAATAAATTCTTGTAAGAATTGGATTTTAAATATTTGTTAACAAGGGCACTCCCGCTCATTATTTACTAATTTTATCCCCATGCGAAAATTAAAAAACAGCGAACTCAACCGCAAAACGGTGGCGGATTTTAAAAAGTCCCCTAAGATCCCTTTAATCTTGATCCTTGACGATGTTCGCAGTCTCAACAATATCGGTTCTGTATTCAGAACTGCAGATGCTTTTTTGATTAAAAAAATCTACCTCTGCGGTATTACCGCAACTCCTCCACACAAAGACATTCACAAAACTGCTCTCGGTGCCACAGAATCTGTTGACTGGGAGTACCGTCCACAATCAACAGAGGTTGTAAAACAGTTGCAAACAGATGGTGTAAAAGTCTATGCCATAGAACAAGCGGAAGAAGCTATTTCACTCGAAAAATTTACGGTCATCCCAAGTCAAACCTACGCCTTTATTATGGGCAACGAGGTCAAAGGAGTGTCACAAACGACGGTCAACCTTTGCGATGGGGTGATAGAAATTCCACAAGAAGGCACCAAACATTCCCTAAACATCTCTGTCGCTTCGGGAGTGGTTATGTGGGATTTTTATCAAAAGTCTAAAACGCTTTGATGCGATGGAGTAAAATCTGATAGGCTCTTTCGTCATCGATAAAATCCAAATTGTTCAAATCGATCCTATTAAAGGGAGTTGACCAGTGCTCCTCCTGAAAATTTTGATAACCCTCTTCAATTTTTTCCAAGTAATCGCGTGTGATATTTTGTTCATAAGTCCTCCCCCTACTTTTGATCTGCTTCATTAACTTTTCAAGAGGTTGATGAAGAAAAATCACTTTTTGCTTAAAGACCAATTGTGCTGACAGGCGCTCATAATTCGCCTTAAAATCTTGAAAATCCTTGGTAGAAAGGTTGATTTTAGCAAAAACCAAAGATTTGAATAGGGAGTGATCAGCAACAGTCATATTTTGGGATGTCGATTCTTTTATAAAATTATCAAACTGGCGAAACCGATCTTCCAAAAAATAATTTTCTAAGGATAAAGCAAATCGATCGGGTTGCTCATAAAATTTTTCCAGATAAGGATTTGAGCTAAAGTTTTCCAACAAGCTTGGAACTTTAAAATCCCGCGCAATTTTTTGAGTTAGTGAGGTTTTTCCCACACCGATATTACCCTCAAAAACCAACAATTGATCCTCAAAAAAAATATCCGAAGACCATTGAGAAAGAGGGAGTTGACTCGGATGGGAAGTATCTCCGCAAAAATTTAACAAATGAGCCATATCCTTACCCAATCGCGGGTGAACAAAATCGGGAGCAATTTCACACATTGGGTATAAGATAAAGTTCCTTAATTCCAAGCGAGGGTGAGGCAAAATTAGGTCATCATTTTCAATGACATGATCCTCAAAAAACAATAAATCCAAGTCGATATTTCTAGACTTATAGCCTGTTTCTGAGGTTCTTAACCTTCCCATTTTTCGTTCTATCTTCAACAACTTTTGCAGTAACTCAGAAGGCAAAAAATCGGTTTTAACTCCGATACAAGCATTGAGAAAATCAGGACCTTCAAAACCCCAAGCTGGGGTTTCGTAAAGAGATGACAAATCCGTCAGAACCCCAACTTGCTTTTGGATTTGAACCACTGCCTCTTGCAGATTTTTAAGCCTTTGACCCTCATTGGATCCCAGTGAAATGTATGCTTTGTCCATTTGAATACTCCGGCTAAATTTCGTGAAACAAATCCACAAACCCTATATTTGAATTAAAATAAAACGATATGAATTTCTTTAAAAGTTTTTTGGCTTCACTGTTGGGAACATTCATTGCGATGGGATTGGTAGCTCTTTTCTTTTTTATGGGCATAGCCGCCATTGCCACTTCCCTTAATTTTGAACAATCCAAGGGTACTTGGATCAAGGAAAATAGTGTCTTAGGTTTAAACCTCAATACTATGGTGACCGACAGAAGTCCTAACTTTAACCCACTAGAAGGCTTATCAGATTTTGACTCTGGTATGATGGGAATGGACGAAATCATTGGTAGTATCAAAAAAGCCAAACAGGACGATAAGATCAAAGGAATTAAACTACAATCTGGTTTTATTGCCTCGGGTTGGGCGCAAGCAAGAGAAATCAGAAATGCACTCAAAGAATTTAAAACCTCTGGAAAATTCATCTATGCCTACGGTGATTATATGTCCCAAAAGGGATACTATGTGAGTTCTGTAGCCGATAGTATATTCATGAATCCTATGGGGATGATGCAACTCAAAGGACTTTCCTCAGAAGTACTCTACTACGAAGACTTCCAAAACCAATATGGCGTCAAAATGGAAGTGATTCGCCACGGTAAATACAAAAGTGCAGTAGAACCCTATTTACAAGATCACATGAGTGAAGAAAATCGAACCCAAATCCAAAGCCTATTGAATGCAGTGTGGGGAACCCTAAGGGATGAAGTCGCCCAAAGTCGTGGTTTGGAACCCGCCACCCTCGATGCACTGGCTGACGACCTTGTCGTTACGGATGCCGAAGAAGCCTTGGCTCAAGGCATCATTGATGGTTTGGTCTATGAAGATGATTTCGAAGATAAAATTAAAGCCGCAATGGAAGTTGACCCTAAAGAGGATTTGAAAGTGGTGGATTCTGATAAAATCAATATTCAAATTCAGGAGTATGATAATGAAATCTCTGACCGCATTGCTATCGTGTACGCTCAAGGTCCTATTCTAAACACCAAAGGATCGGCGGACATCATTGGAAAGGAAGCCATAAACAAAGCCTTTCAAGAAATATTAGAAAGTGATAAAATTAAAGCAGTAGTCCTCCGGGTTGATTCTCCAGGAGGAGATGCCTTGACCTCCGAAATCATACTCAATGCCTCCAGAACACTAAAGGGAAAAAAGCCCTTGGTAGTTTCGATGGGCAATGTTGCTGCATCGGGAGGCTATTACATCTCTAGTTTGGCCGACAGAATTTTTGCCGATCCCATGACCATCACTGGATCCATTGGAGTATTGGCTGCGTTTCCCAATATTAGAGGAATGACCAACAGAATCGGCATCAATGCAGAACAAGTAACCACCCACAAAAATGCAATGGGATACAGCCCTTTCGAACCCCTCAGTGAAGGGTTTGAAAAAAGTACCATATCCGCCATAGAAAAAGTATATCACACTTTTAAGTCGAGAGTATCTGAAGGAAGATCACTTAGTATGGAAATCGTCGAGGAAATTGCACAAGGCAGGGTTTGGTCGGGGAAAAATGCCGTCGAAATCGGATTAGTGGACACACTAGGTGGACTACAAGAGGCCATCACCGGAGCCGCAGAATTGGCCAAAATAGACAAATACAACCTTGTGGATTATCCCAAATATGATGATGATTTTGAAAGCATGTTGTTAAATGCTTTTTCACAAGCCCAAACAAAATTATTTCAGCACCCCATCGAAAAATATGCCTCAGATTTTATCGAACTTAGCCAGCTTGAGGGAATTCAAACCCGAATTCCTTATTCGATAAAAATGGAATAAATGAAACCTCAACAACGGCAATTGGCGGCCAAGATCTATTTGTATCTCGCTGCTTTGTTCATTACCTCTTTGGTAGTGTCCAATCTTATTTTTCAAAAGTTTTTTTATTGGTATCCCTTTGAAGGGGAAATTTTTGGCAGTCGATTGTTTGAGCTCTCGGTTGGCATTTTACCCTATCCCCTCACCTTTTTGATTACCGATTTGATTTCGGAAATTTATGGGAAAAAAGCCGCCAACAGGGTAGTGACGGCAGGGATTTTCGCCTCTTTTTTCTCGATGGGGATATTGCTCATGGCCGATGCTGTTCCTGCTATGGAAAGCTCTCCCCTCGACGATAAAACTTTTAAAAAAGTATTCTCCCTATCCCCTTTGGCTGTCTTGGCCTCTATGATCGCCTATCTTTTGGCTCAATTTATAGACATTAGGATTTATCACTTTTGGAAAAAACTAACCCGTGGAAAAATGCTGTGGTTGAGAAACAATTTCTCTACTTTTGCCTCACAATTCCTTGACACCTTTTCGGTCATTTTACTCCTTTCCCTATTTGGGATTCTACCTTGGAATCTTTTTGTCGGACTGGTTTTGTCAGGTTTTATTTTTAAAATCATCGTAGCCGCATTAGACACCCCACTGTTGTATTTATTTGTCTGGATGTTCAGAAAAAAATTCGATCTAAAAATAGGGGAAGAAATTAAATTGTAAAATGGAAGAAACAAACCTCACCCGAATCAATAAATACCTCAGTGAAATTGGCTACTGTTCCCGCAGGGAAGCAGACAAATTGATCGATGCTGGCAGAGTGTTGATCAATGGAAAAAAAGCCGAAATGGGAGTAAAAGTCAGTACAGATGACAAAATCTCTGTCAATGGTGAAATGCTCAATTCACCCAAAAACAAAAATGTCTATCTGGCCTTTAACAAACCCAAAGGAATTGTTTGTACTACCGATACCCGTGTTGAAAAAGACAACATCATTGATTTCATCAACTACCCCAAAAGAATTTTTCCTGTAGGGCGATTGGACAAACCCAGTGAGGGGCTTATTTTTTTGACCAACGATGGAGACATTGTCAATAAAATACTTCGCGCTCGAAACCATCACGAAAAAGAATATATTGTAACCGTAAACAAACCCATCACGAAGGATTTTATTCATAAAATGGGCAATGGGGTGCCCATTTTGGATACTGTTACCAAAAAGTGTATGGTAAAACAAACCCACAAAAACCAATTCAGAATCATTTTAACCCAAGGCTTGAACCGACAAATTCGTCGGATGTGTGAGCATTTAAACTATCGGGTGAACGAACTTAAAAGGGTAAGAATCATGAATGTAAAATTGGATGTAAAAGTGGGGAAATGGCGCTACCTCAAGCCTGAGGAGCTTGAGACCCTAAACCAGCTTCTGAGTCAATCTTCAAAAAACTAAAATTTAATAAATACTTACCACCAAGCCCTCATTCGAGCGAACATTAAAAACCGTTTCATCTTCAAAAAGCAAATATTGTCCTTTAATGCCTTTTAACACACCGGTGTAACTGTTTTCCTTTTCAAGATTTAAGCTTTTTACCTTCTCTGGATATTGCAAAACAGGGAATTTTAACTCGGTCAACTGGGGATCTTTGGTGATATAAGGTTCTAAATCTTTGGAAAGGCCATCTATAGCTTGGTTGATGGCTTGCTCCCAAGACACTTCCCCATGATCGTTTTGCAACATTTTACGCCAATTGGTCTTGTCAGAGAAATGTTCTTTTAGACTCACCTCAGCCACTCCGGCAAGGTAACGGTTGGGAACTTCCAAAATTCCCACGGCTTGGTGAGCCCCTTGGTCAATCCATCGAGTGGGAATTTGACTTTTTCGGGTCACTCCCACCTTGAGGTGGCTGCTCAATGCCAAATAAACCCAATGCGGCTGTAGCTGTACTTTTTTTTCATATTCCAAATCACGATCTTCCTCTCCCAAATGGGCTTTGCTCAATTCTGGGCGCATGACCCAATCCCCCGCTGAAGGGATTTCGAAAAAACAATTTTTACAGAAGCCCTGCCTGAAGATAGGCTTTGAAGCATTGCAACTCAGACACTGCGTGCCTGCAAAATCCATCCTGATTTTCTGATCTAAAAATTGGTTCATCTCCAAAAAATCATTTTCCATATTGAGAAAATAGCGAATGGGGGTTCCCATTTCCGTAATCATTTTCTTTAGAACTCCTTTAAACATCTTTAAGCGAAAGTTTATATTTTTGTTCTAAAGATACATCTTCCTATGCCAATTCCCCTTTTCAATTCTGTTGCTTCTTGGTTTCTTAAAAAACGCATCCATCAAATGGAGTTATTCATGAAGTATCCCATTGAAGTGCAACAGGAATTGTTTTATGGTCTTGTGAATATTGCCTCGAAAACGGAAACAGGAAAAATTTACGATTTTAAGTCCATTAAAAACTATACAGACTTTAAGAACCGTCTTCCTATTGTAGGCTACGAAGATATCGTTAATGAAATTGAACGTTGTAGAAAAGGTGCTCAAAACATTTTTTGGCCCACACCCATCAAGTGGTTTGCCAAATCCAGCGGAACCACCAATGCCAAAAGCAAATACATCCCCATCAGCAATGAATCATTGGAAGACTGCCATTACAAAGCTGGGAAAGACATGCTTTCTATTTATTACAACAACAATGAGGATGCGCAAATCTTGGCTGGTAAGTGTTTGCGTTTGGGAGGAAGTAGTGAATTGTATCAAAATACAAACAGTTATTTTGGAGATTTGTCAGCCATCATTATCGACAACCTTCCTTTTTGGGCAGAATTGGGCAGCACACCCAGCCAGAAAGTATCACTCATGTCCGAATGGGAAAGCAAAATGGAAGCCATCATTAAAGAAACCTTAGAAGAAAAAGTCACCAGTCTGGCAGGAGTTCCCTCTTGGATGTTGGTATTGTTGCAAAATGTTCTGAAAAAAACACAAAATACAACCATTACAGAAGTATGGCCAATGATTGAGGTTTACTTCCACGGAGGAGTTAGTTTTCATCCCTATCGCGAACAATTCAAAAAATTATTTCACGGTACCGATCTCAACTTTTTTGAAATCTACAATGCCTCTGAGGGATTTTTTGGAATACAAGACCATAATGATTCGCAAGAATTACTGTTGATGCTCGACTACGGTATTTTTTATGAATTTATCCCAATGGATCAGAAAAATCGAGATGAAACTGAAGTCATACTCCCCCTTAGTGAGGTTGAATTGGGAAAAAACTATGCCATGGTCATCACCACCAATGCAGGATTGTGGCGCTACAAAATCGGGGATACTGTAAAGTTTACTTCTTTGAATCCCTACCGCATTCAAATTACAGGGAGAACAAAAAATCACATCAATGTCTTTGGAGAAGAATTGATGATCGAAAATGCAGAGGTGGCGCTCAGCAAAGCCGCTAAAATCATGAATCTTGATATAGTGGACTATACTGCTGGGCCAATCTTTATGGGAACCAACCAAAAAGGAGGGCATCAATGGCTGATCGAATTTAAAAATCCCCCGGGAGATAGCAATCGATTTGTTGAACTTCTGGATCAACTTTTAAAGGAAGAAAATTCTGACTATGAGGCCAAAAGATACAAGAACATGACCCTGACACTTCCCAAGCTGGAGATTGCCAAGAAAAACCTGTTCTACAATTGGATGGCCAAAAAAAATAAATTGGGAGGACAACATAAAGTGCCTAGGTTATCCAATAAAAGAGATGTCTTGGAAGAGCTACTAATGATGAACGGAGCGTAATTTAGGAAACGACTTTCAATGCAGGCATCTCGATCTTGACCAGTTTTTGCTCCGCATAGCCTTTGGTCACTTTCAAAGTCTTAACATCCGATTCGGGCAATTCAAACATCGCATCGTTCAATACAGCCTCACACAAAGAGCGTAAACCTCTGGCACCCAATTTGTATCCCAAAGCTTTTTCCACTATAAAGTCCAATGCACCTTGGGTAAAGGATAGATCAATACCGTCCATTTCAAACAATTGAATGTACTGCTTTACCAAAGCATTTTTGGGAGTGGTCAAAATGCTACTCAAAGTTTCCTTATCCAAGGGATTCATATAAGTCAATACCGGCAGTCTTCCAATAATTTCTGGTATCAATCCAAAAGATCTGATGTCGCGTGGTGTAATGTATTGTAGAATGTTTTCTGAATCTATTTTATTCAATTCCTTATTGGTATTGTATCCAATGGCTTGTAGATTCAAACGATTGTTAATGGCGCGTTCAATGCCGTCAAATGCCCCTCCAGCAATGAATAGTATGTTGGAAGTATCTACCTCAATAAACTTTTGATCGGGATGCTTTCTTCCCCCTTTGGGAGGCACGTTAACGGTGGTTCCCTCCAATAGTTTAAGCAAAGCTTGTTGCACCCCTTCACCAGAGACGTCTCGAGTGATGGAGGGATTGTCACCCTTACGTGCAATTTTATCTATTTCGTCAATGAATACAATGCCGTATTGGGCCTTTTCTACATCGTAATCGGCGGCTTGAAGCAAACGAGTAAGGATGCTTTCAACATCTTCTCCCACATAACCTGCCTCTGTCAAAACCGTGGCATCAACAATGGCCAAAGGAACTTTAAGCATTTTGGAAATGGTTTGCGCCAGAAGGGTTTTTCCCGTTCCAGTTTGTCCAACCAATATGACATTACTTTTTTGAATTTCAACTTCACTTTTTCCTTTGGAGTGATTGATTCGTTTGTAGTGATTGTAAACAGCAACCGAGAGTATCTTTTTGGCAGATTCTTGGCCAATAACATATTCATCGAGAAAAGCCTTGATTTTTTTGGGAGGATGCAATTCCACATCAAACTTGTGTTCTGTTTTCTCCTCGTTGGTTTCCTCTTTGACAATTCCATGGGCTTGAAGAATACACTTGTCACAAATGTGCGCATCTAAACCCGCAATAAGCAATTGCGTTTGGGGTTTGGCACGACCACAAAAGGAACAGTTTAATTCTTCCTTACTCATGTTGTTTTATTTTACAGCTCCCAAAACTTCATCGACCATACCGTAGTTTTTGGCCTCTTCTGCCTTCATCCAGTAATCGCGGTCACTATCTTGGTTCACCTTTTCAACGCTTTGACCCGACTGCTTGGCAATGATTTGATACAATTCGTCTTTCAATTTAAGGATTTCCCTTGCTGTAATTTCGATGTCGGAAGCCTGACCTTGAGCTCCACCAAGGGGTTGGTGTATCATTACCCTTGAGTGGGTTAATGCGGAGCGTTTGCCCTTTTCTCCGGCACAGAGCAGTACTGCTCCCATAGAGGCAGCCATTCCTGTACAAATTGTGGCGACATTCGGTGTGATGAATTGCATAGTATCGTAAATTCCCAATCCAGCATATACTCCTCCACCGGGAGAATTGATATACATCTGAATGTCTCGCTTGGCATCAGTACTTTGTAAAAACAAAAGCTGTGCTTGGATTACATTGGCAACACTATCGTTGATTGCCGTTCCCAAGAACATAATCCTATCCATCATCAATCTCGAAAAAACATCCATCTGGGCAACGTTTAATTGACGCTCCTCAATAATGTAGGGTGTCATACTGCTGACGATCTTGTCGTAGTACATAGAGTTAATCCCGTGATGTTTTGTTGCAAATTCCTTAAATTCTTTTCCGTAATCCATTTTTAAATTTATATAAATAAAATTAATCAAAAAAATCAGCCTTGACCATAGGCCTCCTTCACAAAAGCGTCAAAAGACAATTTTTTCTTTTTAAGTGACAAGTTGGACTTGTAAAATTCTAAAAGCTTTTTGCTCATCAATTGTTCCGAGAGTTTCCGAGCCTCGTCTTGATTCGACATCACTCTGGCTACAATCCCTTCGAGTTCCTCATCGGGCAATCCAGCCTGTCCATATTGGGCCATTTGCATCAAAATCATCTCTTTGGCAAACTCTTTTAATTCCTCAAATTTGATTTGCAGATCGTGACCAGCAATGATTTTCCCTTCGATCAACTGGTAGCGAATGCCTTTTTCAGAACGTTCGTATTCCTCACCAGCAGCCTCAGCTGTAAGCGGCTGTTCCCCGCTATTCTGCATCCATTTTTTTAAGAATTCGGCAGGTAAATCAAATTTCGTCTTGGCCACCAAATACTCTGTTATGTCATTGAGCAACTTTTGATCGGACTGTTGTTCGAATTGCTTTTCGATCCCTTCTGTGATTTTGGCTTTCATTTCCTCTTCCGATTTCACAACATCAGGCCCGAAAATTTTATCAAAAAATTCTTGATTCATCTCGGCCAAAATACGTTCGTTGATTTCTTTAATATCAAAGCTAATTTCTCCTTCAATATCTTTAAGCTTGTCGGTAGAAACGCTTAGTATTCTTGTGGCAGTAGATTCGTCTTTAAAAAGACCTTTATACTTCAACTTGATTTCATCACCAACAGTTGCCTTTCCAAAAGCCAATTTATTAGACTTACCTTTTATCTGACCTAAATCAAAAGTATGGGAGGTCTCTATTTCAGCTGCCTCATTTCTTATTGCTGCAGTGATTTCGAAATCATCTTTGACATTTTTTTGAGCAACCAATTTGCCAAATTGTTTGCGATAATGCTTTACCTGATCATTGATCATCTCATCAGTAGCGGTGATTTGATAGTGGATTACTTTATTCTTTTCGGTAAGTTTTACTTCAAATTCAGGGGAGAGTCCCAATTCGAAAGAAAAAGATAACTCAGGCGCTTTCCAATCCAAATCTTCATGCATCACCGGAAGTGGATTGCCTAGGATATTGATCTTTTCGTCCTTGAGATATTGATCCAAATTTTGTTGTAACAATTTATTGACCTCATCGGCAGTCACTGCTGTTTCGTACTGTTTTTTGATCATCCCCATGGGCACATGACCTTTTCTAAAGCCAGGGATATTGGCTTTTTTTCGGTAATCTGTCAGCACGTTGTTAACTTTGTTTTCAAAATCGTTTCGTTCGATATTGATGGTAATCAAAGTGTTTAGGGCATCATTGTCTTTACGAGAAATCTTCATATAATTAGGCGAAAAATGTGGGCGCAAAAGTACGTTTTTTATACTGGTTTGACAAGAGGTTTGACACACATACTGTGATCTAATTCAATTTTTTTATGAATAAAAGCACATAAATTGGTTGCTGTTGGTTTGTTTTTAAAATAATATACTAAATTTGCAGCCCTAGAATTAATAACCAGGAGGTCGGGAACCTCCATAAATTAATGTGATATGCCCGTAAGAATAAGACTTCAAAGACACGGAAAAAAAGGCAAACCTTTTTATTGGATCGTAGCGGCTGATGGCCGTGCCAAAAGAGACGGTCGTTACTTGGAAAAAATTGGAACTTATAATCCCAATACCAATCCAGCCACTGTCGAACTGGATGTAGACCAGGCGGTAAAGTGGTTGGAAAATGGCGCTCAACCCTCTGATACTGCTAGAACTTTACTGTCCTATCGTGGTGCCATGATGAAGCACCACCTTAATGGAGGTGTTAAAAAAGGTGCGTTTTCTCAAGAAGAAGCCGAAAATCGCTTTGCAGCTTGGCTAGAAGAAAAACAAGCCAAAATTCAAGCCAAAATAGATGGTTTGCACAATGACAAAGCCACCGATTTGGCTAAAAGGTTAGATGCTGAGAAAGCGGTAAATCAAAAAAGAATTGCCGATCTGGCCGCAGCTCCTGAAGCTGACGAAGACACTCAAGATGAAACTGCCGAAACTGCAGCCGAGGAAACTTCTCCAGCAGAAACAGAAGCCACACAAGAGGAAGTAGCAGCTGATAAAGACGCTGAAGAAACTCCCGCTGTCGAAGAAACCAAAGCAGAAGAAGCTCCCGCAGAGGAAGCCGTTCAAGAACCCGCTGCCGAAGAAACCAAAGCCGAAGAAGCTCCCGTTGAGGAGGCCACACAAGAACCCGCCGCCGAAGAGACTAAAGCCGAAGAGACTAAAGCTGAAGAGGCTCCTGCCGAGGAAGAGGAAACTAAAGAATAAATCCCTCCCCCTTCATTTATTATGCTAAAAGAAGAATGCTTCTTTTTAGGTACCATAGTTGGTAAATACAGTTTTAAGGGTGAAATCCTTGCCAAACTTGATACTGACAGTCCAAACACCTATATAAATTTAGAATCCATACTCATTGAAACCCCTCAAGGTCTGGTTCCCTACTTTATTGATCGGAGTCAATTGCACAAATCTTCGCTACTGAGGATAAAGTTTGAAGGTGTTGACTCTGACCACGATGCAGAAGCATTAATCAAGAAAGGTTTATTTCTCCCTCTCGATATGCTCCCACCGCTGGAGGGAAATCAATTTTATTATCACGAAATAACAGGGTTTATTGCCATAGATCAGATGGACAAAGAAATTGGCATCATTAAAAATGTCAATGACTCAGGTCCTCAACCACTATTTGTAATCGATGCAGATGGTACTGAAATACTGATTCCCGTTCATGATAATTTTATCAAAAATTTAGATCGTCAGGGGAAAAAGATGCACCTCGATTTACCAGACGGACTATTGGATATCTTTAAATAATCGCTAGAAGTCTATCACGAAACCAAAGGAGGGAATTGGAATGTTATTGTTTTCCTCAGTATTTACTTTTACCAAGTTACGGGGCAAAATCAGAGTACCGTCTGCGGTTCTATCCAAACCGTAATCATCGGGTCTGGGAACACTTTGCGCCAAGAAATTTTGAATTTCAAAGTAGAAATTAAAGGAATAGCTTTTGAAATTCCATTTTTTATCAAACCGAATATCGGCCAAATTAAAGGGATCCAACTTTACATTTCCCAATTGACTGTAATCCAATACCACTTCAGGATAGGCATTTAGCGTTGCATTTTGATCGATCGGCACATAAGGGGTTTTTCCTGAAAATCGCCATCGGGCACTAATTTCCCAATTGCGCTTCAATTTATAACCTCCCGAAAAAGAGATCAAATGACGGCTGTCCCAGACCGATGGAAGATAATTACCTTGGGCAGTGGTAAATTGACTGTGAAAATAGGTATAGGCAAAAACACCATAGAATTTTTTGGAGAGCTTTTGTTGGTACAAAGCTTCCATCCCATAACTTTTACCCTTTCCATCGCTACTAATGGCCTCGTTGCCCAAAACCTCAAAACCTCCACCTTTATTGGCCAAAGAAACTTCATCGATCAATGAAATGGGATATTGACTGTATCTTTTGTAAAAACCTTCTAAAGTAATTCTAGAAGCATTTCCAGGCGCATATTCCAATCCCGCGACCAGATGATCACTACGGGTGTATTTTGCCTCTTTATTAACGAATCTCCTTTGCATATTTTGGAAACCCAACATGGTGTAGGTAGGAATCTTGTAGTATCTCCCTAAGGATGCATTGATTTTCCAGGTTTGATCTTTCGTGAGGTTATAAGTCAGTGACAAACGTGGAGAAAAGTTATCCGTCAAACTCGAGCCCTCAGAAAAACTATCCGCATCAACTCTAAATCCAAAGGAAA
>DGPN01000057.1 GCA_002390455.1 Flavobacteriaceae bacterium UBA4439
ACCTGGCGTAGGAATTCCTGGCGCTGTAGGAACCTTGGTTGCAACCCCTAGATTGGGTATTCCGACCGTCTATTTATCGGATGGCCCAGCGGGCTTGCGAATTGAACCCAAACGAAAAGGAGAAGATCGAACATACAACAGTACCGCATTTCCAATTGCTACTTTGCTGGCTTCTACTTGGAACCAAGAATTGGTCTATGCCGTCGGTAACGCCATGGGTACAGAGGCAGCAGAATACGGGATTGATGTGATTTTAGGCCCTGGTATGAACATTCATCGAAATCCACTTTGTGGAAGGAATTTTGAATATTATTCCGAAGATCCTGTGCTCTCGGGTTATATTGGAGCTGCCATTATCAAGGGAATTGAGTCGAATGGTGTGGGTACTTCCGTAAAACATTTTGTTACAAATAATCAAGAAACCGATCGCGATATCAACGATGCTATCGTTTCTGAAAGAGCGATGCGTGAGATTTATCTAAAAGGTTTTGAAATTGTTGTCCGTGAGGCGCAACCTTGGACCATTATGTCTTCTTACAACAAGGTCAATGGAACCTATACTTCACAAAGTGAATACCTGCTCACAGACGTTCTAAGAGACGATTGGGGTTTCGAAGGCTTGGTGATGACTGATTGGTTTGGAGGTAGAGATGCGGCGGCTCAAATAAGTGCTGGAAATGATCTGTTGGAGCCGGGTACCAAAAAACAATGGGATGCCTTGCTTGAAGCTTCAGAAGGTGGCCGTTTGTCTTCTAAAATTATTGATCGTGCTGCGGGTCGTATTCTTACTTTAATTTTTAAAAGTGGGAAACTCAAACGTCCCACCTTCAGCAATAACCCAGATTTGAAAGCCCATGCCGAAATTACGCGCATGTCAGCATCAGAAGGTATGGTGTTGCTTAAGAACGAAAATGCATTGCCCCTTGAGAACATAAAAACTATCGCCCTTCTTGGAATCACATCCTATGACTTTATTTCTGGCGGGACGGGCTCTGGTGACGTCAATGAAGCCTATACCATATCGCTTGAAGAAGGCTTGCGAAATGTTGGCTTTTCAATTAATGAAACAGCAAAAAATATTTATGAAACGCACAAAGCAGCTCATCCAGAAGAGTTTGTAAAATCCGAAGGCCTAGGGGCGGCTTTTGATACCAGTTTACCACCCGAAATGACTTTTACAGCTGAGCAATTGGATGCTATTGTAGCGGCATCGGAAGTAGGTGTTTTGACCATCGGTCGAAATGCCGGAGAAGGTGGCGACCGAGTTGAAGTTGATGATTTTCTGTTGACTACTCTTGAAAAGAAAATGATCTCTGACGCTTCAAAAGCATTTCAGTCTGCTGGCAAAAAACTGATTGTGGTATTGAATGTTGGTGGGGTTATCGAAACGGCTTCATGGAAAGACCAACCGGATGCTGTTTTATTGGCGTGGCAAGGGGGGCAAGAAGGCGGAAATTCTGCAGCCGACCTCCTCAGTGGAAACGTTAATCCAAGTGGGAAACTTCCAGTGACTTTTCCTGTGAATCTAAGCGACCATGCGTCTACTCAAAACTTCCCGCAAGATGGAGAGCAGCAAACAATTCTGGGGCTAATAAACAATATGATGCTCGGAAATAAAAAGGCACGACCCGAAGGGAAGAAAATTAAAAACAAAGATTATACGAACTACGAAGAAGGAATTTATGTTGGTTATCGTCATTTCGACAAGGCCGATTTAAATGTTGCTTATCCCTTTGGACATGGTCTTTCATACACTGATTTTGAATATAGTTCTGCGGCCGTAACTCTTGAAAAAGATAGCATACAGATCTCCGTACAAATTCAAAATACAGGAAAACGCAGTGGGAAAGAGGTTGTGCAGGTTTATGTTTCTAAATCCAATTCGACGATAGATCGCCCCCTTCAGGAGTTAAAAGCGTTTGCAAAAACTAGTGCCCTAGAGCCCAACGCAACGGAAGAACTCCAAATCAATATTGCGGTTTCGGACATTCGCTATTGGGACGAAGCTAAAAACGATTGGGCGCTTGAAAAAGGGCGTTATACGGTTAAATTGGGATCTTCATCACGAGATGTTAGACAAGAGTATACAATCGAACTGTAGTTTGGTCTGGGGAATTAATCTTCCTCTACTTTGATTTCTTATTATGCTATTTCAGGTAAAAAAGATAAGTCTACAATGTGTTTTTTAGGATTTCTTTTATCTATTAAAACTGTTGTTTTGTCTGACTTTATATAGTCATTGGGATCAAACCAAATGTTTTCGCTGGTAAAAACATGGACTTTAGGTGTCGATGGATTTTCCCATTGGCATATAACCCGGTAGAGGTTTCTGCCATTAACAGAAAAGATGGTGTTTTTTTCTGCGCTTTGAAATCCATTGTCTTAATTCCAATAACATTTTTTCAGCTTTCTCTAGATTCTTTTCGATTGCGGGAATTTGATTTTGCAATTGGTTGTGCATTTTTTGGGTATCAGGAATTTCTATGTTTTTATATATTTCTTTTAGCATTTTTAAATCAGCCCCACTTAAGTCACCAAATGTTTTTTTAATCCCTTCGTCCGTTCTCAGTGATTCTGTATGGCTGTAATAATCATCTAAATCTTCTTTAGAAACCTTTTTAAAATCCACATTATCTTTTTGTTTTATTTTCTCAAAGGTTGCATTAAAATCATCTACACAAGTATCATCATATCCAATGCTTAAATACTGTAAGAATTCTATAAAGTTATTCCCCAATACAAGTAAATTATCTCCTTCTAAACCTAAATGAACAATTTTCTGGTCACCTTCATCATCAATCCAAAAAGCATATAAATTTCCTGTTAAGCCTGCTCCAAAAACTCCAAACCTTTCTGTGCAATCAAAATTGAACCAATGCTTTATTGCATCATAATTATCACTCCTCCATTTAAAACAGCCAGAAATAAAATCTTCTCCGTGTTTTTCTATTTGTTTAGTTGTCCATTCATAAAAATCATCAAACTCTTTTGGAATGATAATTTTACTCGACATATTATCTTTTATTTCTTTTAAAATTAACATCTGGTTTTAATTGGGTACAACGGTTTTGCATATGAAAAGTAGCGGATTTCTACTCACAAGCTTTTCCGTTTTGTACTGACCTTTGTTTGGGTATATACTTTTGTTTTATCGCTTAAACAGCTATTACACTCACACGGTGTTATGTTCTTTTAATTTTTCAGAAAATCAAACATAAATTTCGCTCGGCTTTTTTGTTTCTCATTTCCTGTTTTAACGGAAACGCACAAAACGATGGACATACTGCAAAAGCAATAGCCACAAAAATGCGGGTTCAAAAAAATGGTGTGGGTGCAGGTTTTTCATAAAGCGTATCCGATTTGGAGTTGAATACGTTTTAAATCTAAATAAAAATTTCAGCATTCACAAATCAAAAGACTGAAAATCGGTTGCTTACACGTTCTGATAAAAATTGA
>DGPN01000052.1 GCA_002390455.1 Flavobacteriaceae bacterium UBA4439
ATAGGTTTCAAAAAAGATTTGGAAAGATAATTTTAATAATGGGGTGGCTGATGGGGCTCGAACCCACGACAACTGGAATCACAATCCAGGGCTCTACCAACTGAGCTACAGCCACCATAAAATTGGCCTGCCCGACAGGATTCGAACCTGTGATCCTCTGCTTAGAAGGCAGATGCTCTATCCAGCTGAGCTACGCGTCCTAAATTTATCAATAAACTCAAGGATTTACTGAAAAGTTTTGGCAAATATAATACTTCCTTATTTTTTAACGCAAAACCTTTCAGTATTATTAAATGCAAATGGTGATTTTTTAAGTGATAATGTATAGTTTTATTATATTTTTGTTTTAAATCCATTACAAATGAATCGAAAGACATTTATAAAAAATACAGCCATGATGGGAGCGGGTGGAATGTTTCTGCCCAGCCTTAAAGGTTATGCTCTATCACAATCGGCCAACAATATTTCAGCCAACGACCAAATCAATATCGGAACTATTGGAATAAACGGAATGGGCTGGGGCAACACCCTAAAAGCCATTGAGGTTCCTGGAGTAAACTTGGTGGCTGTGTGTGACGTAGATCAAAATGTCATTCAAAAAAAATTAAATCACGAAGCAGTAGCCCCTATAAAAGACAAGATCAAAGTTTATAGCGATTATCGAAAGATGCTAGAACAAAAAGACATTGACGTGGTTTATATTGGAACACCAGATCATTGGCATGCCTTGATGATGATCGAAGCCGCCGCCGCAGGAAAACACATATATGTTGAAAAACCCATTGGAAACTCCATCGCAGAATGTGAAGCTATGGTTGCTGCCCAAAAAAAATACGGCAGTATCATTCAGGTAGGTCAATGGCAAAGAAGCTCTACCCATTTTCAGGATGCTATGGCTTTTGTCCACAGTGGTAAGCTAGGGCCAATCAGAACCGTAAAAGTTAGTTGTTATCAAGGTTGGATGCGTCCTCAACCCAAAGTAGCCAATAGTGCACCTCCCAAAGGAGTCGATTACGACTCTTGGTTGGGGCCAGCTCCCAAAAAACCTTTTAACGCTAGTAGATTTCACTTCCATTTCAGATGGTTTTGGGATTATGCTGGAGGGTTAATGACAGATTGGGGGGTACATCTGCTAGATTACGCATTGATCGGCATGAAGGCTTCCGTTCCCAAGTCCATCGTTGGCTTGGGTGGAAAATTTGCTTATCCCGATTTAAGCCAAGAAACCCCCGATACACTTACAACGCTATACGAATTCGATAAGTTCAATTTGGTATGGGATTCCGCCATGGGCATTGATAATGGATCTTATGGAAGAACTCATTGTATTGCTTTTATTGGCAATAATGCAACCTTGGTTGTTGATAGAAGTGGGTGGGAAGTCATAGAGGAAAGTAAAAGTAAAAACAAAGTCCTAATCCCTCTACAAAAAAAATCCAATAATGGTCACTCAGAACATCAGTTCAACTTCATGCAGGCCATTAGAGAAAACAAGCAGGAAATATTGAATTGTAATGTCGAGGCAGCCGCCCATGTGGCTAAAGTTGCACAAATGGGTAATATTTCATTCAGAGCAAATCAAAAATTAAATTGGTCAGCCGAAAAAAATCAATTTGAAGATCCAAAAATCAATAAAGCATATCTTGCCAAAGAATACTTCAACGGTTATCAACTTCCCAAAATAGACTAATTTTCTAAATGAATAAAATATTATCCAGCGCTCCCGGAAGGGTATGCTTATTTGGAGACCATCAGGACTATCTGGAACTTCCTGTTATCGCTTGTGCCATTGACCGCACGATTCAAATTATTGCGGAAGAAAACGGAAAGGATCTCTTTGAGATTAATATGCCCGATGTAGGACAACAAAGAACCATTTTACTAAAACCAGACTTTAGTGAAATTGAAAGAGGAGATTTTCTGAAAATTGCACTTAAAGTCCTACAAAAAAGACAGATCGTCCCTAACAGAGGATATCGTCTGACCATTTCAAGCAATATTCCAATCAATGCAGGGTTGTCGAGTTCTTCAGCATTTACAATTGCTTGGTTACAGTTTCTAATTACGGCCTTTTCAGATCGGTCATTTTCACCAAAGGAATTGGCCCTTTTGGCCTATGAAACTGAGGTCATAGAAGAAGGTTCCTCAGGAGGAAAGATGGATCAATTTACAGTTGCTATAGGTGATACGATTTTCTTAGACACTCATACAGATCGTGTCCAAAAATTTAATGATCTGAAACTGAATTTGGTCGTTGGAGTATCGGGTTTATCTAAAGACACTTTTGGAACCCTTAGCCACCTAAAAAGCAATGCATGGAAAGCCATTAATCAAGTTAAATCCCAAAATTCCGAATTTGACATTGCTTCAACCACTGTAAACGACCTGAATAAAAACTTGGAATTGGTGGAGACCTCTCTAAAACCCTATTTTTATGCTGCTGTTTGTAATCACGATATTACTCAAAGAGCATTGAAAACTCTGCTACAAGAACCGTTAAATACTCATGTTTTGGGAGAATTGATGAACGAACACCACCATCTGCTCAAATCCTATCTCAAAATCACCCCTCCTTTGATGGATAAAATGATTGATGCTGCCAATAACAATGGAGCTTTGGGCAGTAAAATTGTTGGCTCAGGGGGAGGTGGATGTATAGTTGCAATTGTCCAAGATCAAAAACAAGAAGAAATCATTGAAGCCATCAAAGCCACAGGAGCGGCCGATGCTTTTAGTGTTAAGGTTACTAAAGGAGCCGCTTTAAATTAAATTCATTATGACCAACAACATCGTTATTCTTGCTGGAGGAGCTTCCTCTCGAATGAAAAAATCAGTAGATAAAAATCTATCTCCCGAAAAAAACGCTCAAGCCAACCAACTCAGCAAAGGGCTAATTGAATTGGGGGGAAAGCCGTTTTTAAGTTATTTACTGGAAAATATTTTAAAAGCAGATTTTAAAAATGTTTACATCATCACTGGAGAAAATTCAAAAATGTTTCGTCAAGTTTTTGAAAACAATCCCGATTTTAAAGATCTTAACATACAATTTTCCACCCAATTCATCCCAGAGGGAAGAGAGAAGCCCTATGGAACAGCAGACGCTCTTTACCAGTGTCTCGATCAATATCCCAATTTAAAAGAAGATACATTTTGTGTATGCAACAGCGATAATCTGTATTCTTTTAATGCATTAAAAACACTTAAAGATGCCCCCACTCGTCAAGCGATTTTGGCTTATGACATCGACCACCTAGAATACCCAAAAGAGAGGATTGCTCGATTTGCAGTGATGAAGTTTAATCATCATTATGATTTAACGACTATAGTCGAAAAGCCTGAACCCAGTAAAATAGACAGTTATACCGATGCCGATCAGAAAATCAGAGTAAGTATGAATATTTTCTTGTTTGATGGTAAACTATTCTTCAAATACTTGGAAAATTGCCCCGCCAATCCCGTCAGAGATGAAAAGGAATTGCCCACAGCTTTGATGAATATGATTGAGGATAATATAGCTGTTTTGGGAATTCCTATTGCGGAACATGTTCCCGATTTGACATCCAAGAACGACATTGCTCAGTTGGAAAAGTATTTCGGTAAGCAATAATTCAACGCCAATCTTTGAGCGGAGATTATTTATTTTTTTTCGGTTTGAATGCTTCCAATGCATGATTTGATTTAATAAATTATCAACTTCATTTTATCAAAACATCAATAGGCAATAGAACTACATTCGTCAAGGCGTATTAATACATATATTAAAATTAATGTAAACCTTGGATTCTACATAAACCGATCAAAAAAGCTCGTATAACAGCTACAGAAGGTACTTTGAAATGATTCAACAACAACAGCAACAGCAACAATAGTTACTGCTTTATTTGTGAGATTCTTTAACCCTTCAAAATTTTAAAGTCACCCCTTTTCACGCTATATTTGTTATTATAACATTTATTTCAAAATTTAATCTATACAAATAATGGCCAACCACTTATCATTCAGATCTGGAAATCCAGTACTTACCAAAAATGCTTTTACAAGCAGTTCAGACATCTCGGAAACCATGACCATCAATGGAACGGTCAACAAAACAGCCATCAGTTTACTATTGCTCGTTGGAACTGGTTATCTAACCTTCAGTTCCATCAATTCCGGCCTATTGATTGCCTGCGGAATTGGAGGGTTTATTCTAGCCATCGTTACGGTATTCAAAAAGGAATGGGCACCCATCACAGTCCCCATTTATGCCATCTTGGAAGGCGCTTTATTGGGTGGAATTTCATTTATGTATAATAGTCTTTATGATGGGATCGTTACCGATGCCATTTTTCTTACTGTAGGAATATTACTATCACTATTGGTTGCCTATCGTTCTGGGCTCATAAAGGCTACCGAAAATTTCAAATTGGGAATTGTTGCTGCCACTGGTGGTATAGCCATCGTTTACTTGATCAACTTTGTGATGGGGTTTTTTGGATCAAGCATGGGCGTGATGCAAATCGATAATGCCTCACCTATGAGTATAGGTTTTAGTGTTGTTGTTGTTATCATTGCAGCACTCAATCTGGTTTTAGACTTTGACTTTATCGAAGAAGGCGCTGAAAAAGGTGCCCCAAAATACATGGAATGGTATGGTGCTTTTGGACTTTTGGTAACCCTCATTTGGCTTTATCTTGAAATACTAAGACTTTTAGCCAAACTTAATTCCAGAAAATAGATAAGAAATAGTTGAACTTTTTAGGAACTGCTCCCATACTTGACTGAGTTTTGTGGAATATTTTTTTAGAATTAAAAAAATTCTTAATTATAATAGATTAAACCTTTGATATGAAATACTCGATAAAACCATTCTACTTCTTAATTGTAACAATAATTCTTTCCTGTAATTCCAATCAATCACTACCGTTTTCAGTGGCTCCAAAAATTGCAGAAAACCCCAATAAAGCAGCTCCTCTGACTGCCTATCTCGGTTTTGAAACCGATCACCCTATAGATTCAGTGTTCGTTGAAATCAATGATGGCGAAAGGGAAACAAAACTGAAATTCCACCGAAAGGATAAAACGGATCTTGGCTACCTTTTAAAGTACATGAAACCTCAAAAAAAACACAACATCTCCGTCCGTTTTAAGGACAATTCCGGTGAAGTATTTAACAACAATCAAATACTGACTTTTACAACTCCGGCACTTCCTCAAAAGGATTTTCTTTTTCCAAAAATTGAGATTACCAAAAATAAACAGAATGGGAAAGAACAAATGACCCTAATCAATCCCAGAAGAAGAGGCAGTATGATTCAAGAGAGTGGAAACAGGTTTAACCAAAACTATGGACTTTTGACCATCATTAACCAGAAAGGTGAAGTATTGTGGTACTATCAGAATGACTCTAGAATCAGTGATTTCGATCTTTTACCCAATGGGAATATTTCCTATATAACCCAAGACAATAAAATCATCGAAATAGATTTTGCGGGAAACGTTTCCAAGCAGTGGTATGCTGCTCAAAGACCAAGAGGAAAAGATGCCGATGCCATCCCAGTCAACACCCCTACTTTTCATCATGACACTGCCTTGTTGCCCAATGGTAATAGATTGGTATTGAGTACCGAAGCTAGAGAAATTGATGGTTATTACACCAGTGAATTGGATGCCCAAGCTCCTCGAAAAAAGCAAAATATAATGGGAGATGTTGTAGTAGAATTTAACCCTCAAGGTGAAATTGTCCACGAATGGAATAGTTTTCATCATTTGCCTGTAATGAGAATTGGATATGAAACTTTCAGCAATTATTGGATCAGAAGAGGATTTCCTAATACCATTGATTGGACGCATGCCAATGCGGTGGTGCCAATCCAAGGTCAGGACGCTTATTTGATCAACTTCCGCTATCAAAGTGCTATGGTTAAAGTCAACAAAAAAAGTGGTGAAATTGAATGGATTTTTGCTGAAAATTCTGGTTGGGGTGAGGATTTAAAAGACAAATTGATCCATTTGCCAGAAAGTGGTTTAAACTGGCACCAACACTCCCCTAGATATACTCAATCGGGTACATTATTGTTTTTTAATAATAACAACTACCAATCCAGACCTTTTGAAAAAACAAAAGAGATTGTTGATAGTCCCAGCTATTTGGTTGAATATAAAATTGATGAAGTCAACAAAAAAGCAACCAAATTGTGGAGCACGGAGAACGATGATGAAGAAAAGGTTTATAGCATAGCTATGGGTAGGGTCAGTGAACTCAAGAGTAGTGGAAATATTTTGGCTTGTTATGGTGCACTGCTTAGCCCAGAATATTTTGACGAAATGACTTGGTGGAACAGAATCAAATACCCTCAATGGACTATGGTTAGAGAATACACCAAAACCAAAACCCCAAAAGTAGTTTGGGAGATGAAATTGTTGCCCTTAACCCCCAACAGCAAAATTGGTTGGACTCTTTTCGGAGCCGAAAGGATTGAATAACTCGCTTATTATAATTTTTGTCAATTAATTGTTTACGTGTGCGAACACGAATTAACTAGAGTTTTATAAATTTATCTTAACAACATTAATTTCGTTTTAATATAAAAAATGATTAAAGCAAGAATGTCTATCCATCAATCCTTTATCGTTGGGTTTATTTTTTTGGGATTCAGCCTCATAGGTTTGGCACAGGAAACCCATCCCAACATGAACGTCAAATTCACTTCATCTTCGATCGATATTGATGGAAATGATTTGGAAGAGGTTTGGAAAACTGCTGACTCTACCTATGCGGGATGGACTCACTTTCCCAATGAATCAAACGATTTTAATAACCCAACGCAACTCAAATTGCTTTACGACGAAAATAATATATACATCATGTGTAAAGCATTTTCCGTATCAGATGATTATGTTATTCCTTCTCTAAAATGGGATTTCAGCGGTAGGGCATCCGATAAAATAAACTTTGTATTCGACACTTTTAGCGATGGTAATATTGCCTATATGTTTGGTTCAAATATGGCCGGTGTGAAAAGTGATATTTTGGTTTCCAATGGTGGAGTGGGGCTTCCTATTAATGACCTCAACAGAACTTGGGATGCCAAATTTGATGTCGAGGGGCAAACCTTTCCTGGATACTACATCATCGAAATGAGAATTCCTCTTTCAACACTCAATTTTCCCAAAGGAGCTACCTCTTGGCGTTTCAACTTTTTTAGGTTTGATACCACCGAATTTCAAAGAACCACTTGGGCTAGAATTCCTCAAGAGTTCAAAGATTATAACTTGGCTTTTATGGGTAAAATACACTTTGAAAAACCTTTGGGTAAATCCAATGCCAATATCTCCGTAATCCCTTTTATAAACGCTATCACAGTAAACGACTTCGAAAACGATAAGGCTTCGAGTGATATTTCTATTGGAGGAGATGTAAAAATCCCAATAGGAAACGGTCTGAATCTGGATGTAACCTACAATCCCGATTTTTCTCAAGTTGAAGTGGACGATGAAATCGTAAATCTTAGAAGATTTGAAATCAAACTCCCAGAAAAAAGACAATTTTTCTTACAAAACAGTGACCTTTTTTCGAATTTTGGTGCGGTAAGAACCATAACTCCTTTTTTTACCAGAAGAATTGGATTAGCCAGAAATGCTGAAGGCAAGCTGGTAGAAAATGACATCATAGGAGGCATTCGATTGAGTGGTAAAATAACGAATGGATTAAAAATAGGTTTGTTGAGTATGCTTACCAATGATGACCTGGCCAATGAAATACCCTCCAATTTGAATACCGTCCTTTCTCTCAATCAAAAAGTATTCAATCGCTCTGCACTCAAGTTTTTGTTCATCAATAGACAGACCGTAAAAGATTACGATTTCGTTGACCACAACGACACATTCAACCGTCTGATCGGCTTAGAATACGATTTAAACTCTGTTGATAATGTTTGGAATGGTAGGTTTTTCACTTACAACTCTTTCAGTCCTCTTAAGGACGAAAATGGATTTAGCGGTGGAGTAAGATTGAAAAAAGAAACTCGTCAGCAAGAAATCAGTTTTGAATACTCCTATTTGGGAGATGATTTTCGATCAGATCTGGGTATAATGAGAAGAATTGGAGTGTCAAAATTTAGCCCTTATTACGCTCACAAATTTTACCCCAAAAAAGGAAAGGTTAATTATTACAGACTGGCCTATAACCACTGGTTGTGGTTTAAATTAAATTCTTCTACCCAGAATATTCTTGAAAATAATTCCTTGGTAAGTTTTAGAGCTATCTATACCAACCAAAGTGAATTTGAATTCAGGGTTTTCAGATCAAGCGAATATTTCCCCAATGACTTTGACCCAACTGGAATAAATAGTGAAGCACCTCTTATTGGTGGGAATACTTATCATAGCAATATCTTCGAAGTCAGTTATTCCTCCAACAGGGCAAAGGATTTCTATTTTATAGTTGCACAGAACTATGGCAAATTCTACGACGGAAAGAAATATTCATTTGAAAACAGTTTTTTCTTCAGGATACAACCCAAACTACTGGCCAGCATAAAATTAAATTATGATGACATCAAATTAAATCACCTGAAAAAAACTGCAAAACTTTGGCTGGTGGGTCCAAAATTTGATTTTTCATTTACCAAAAAACTCTATTGGGCCACATTGGTCCAATTCAACTCACAATCCGAAAATCTCGGTGTCAACTCAAGGCTTCAATGGAGATTCAACGGACTCTCCAACCTCTTTCTCGTTTACAATGACAATTATTTGGTCAGAGAAACCAGCCCCTTATCCCCTCGAATGAGAAGTCTAAATCTCAAGATAACCTATTGGTTTTGAGTCTGAGTACTTTGGATTCGGTCACTCCTCCCCCACATTGCTATGGTTTAAAAAAGTCCTCCTCTTCAATGACCATAAAGTTACCCTCCATAGATGCATCGAAAAAAAAGGTAAACGTATGACGCTCTCCAAAATTAATCACTGTTTTTTGAAGATCTTCAAAGTAGAACGTCTTTGATTTATACTGTAAAAAAATTCTAGAAATGGGCAATTTGGTAAACAAATACTCTTCATTGTTACGGATATAAACATGGTTAAGATATTTTTTGTACTGATCTCTTACACAGACAATAATATCGTGATCTACAGTATTTTTAACCAGTAAAAAAGTGTTTGAAGTGGGAAAGACAACATCGGGAGGAAAACGATCTGCAAAGGTTTTGTCTCCAGTTTTACCTCTTTGTGCTTCAATGGAAAGCGGGAAGGACAATAAAAATGCCAAAAAAATATTTTTTAAATAAAAATTCATCTTGAGAAAGTTATACCATTAAAGTTAATGATTTATTAAGAAATGATAGAGAGTCTTGACCAAAAAAATACACGCTATTAAGACTTCAAAAAACTGACGATTTTGTCAATCACACTCTCCGTTCTTAAAATCCTGCGGTGTCCCAGACCCTTAGTAACAATCAATTCCCCGTTCTTGAGATTTTTATCAATGTTGATGGAATTGTAAAGCTCTACCTCCCTATCATTTTCATCATGGATAACTAATGTCTTGGCATTAATGGATTGGGCTGAGATAGAACTAGAAAACTCAGAAACATCTATGTTCGTTTTTCGGAAAAAGTAATTGTACATCAAACTTTGTGCTTTTTTTTCCAACCCAATCAACTCAAAATATTTTTCAAACAAATCCATGGACCGATCAAAGGGACTGATTAATATAAATTTTTTGATTTCTGGACGATGGGCACAAACATAAGCACTTGCAAATCCACCTCCAGAGTGCCCCAAAATCGCATCAAAAGGCCCCCAACGATTCAACAATGCTTCTAGGCAAAGAGTGAATTCAGGAAGATTGGTTATTAGGCCACGAGATTTACCATGGGCGGGAGCATCAAAAGCATAAACATCACAATTCAAACCTATTAATGCCTCTATGATTTTATAGAAATTGGTCGCTCTCCCACTCCATCCGTGCACAAGCATTACTTTGGTCCCCCTACCCTTCCAATGATAACAACAAATAGTTCTTCCTAGACTTTTGATGTTGAAAGATGATTTTTGAGCCTTTGATAAAACTGGAATTTCTCGCTCCTGAAGTTTGTACCTGAAAGGTTTGGAAAAGAAAAAAGCAGCCAAACGCATACTAAGGTAAGGGTGAATAAATTCTAAAATCCTCAATGAGTAAATAAAAGCAGAAGGAAGAACGATCCCTTGGTTGTCATTTCTTCGTTTATCCATTTCAAAAAATTCTCATTATAAACAGCTTTAAAAAAAAAATATCAGATTATAAATGTAAGAATCAAATATCTATTGACTTAGAGTATTTTAAAAGGTTTATTATGAATAATATAAATTAAGGATGTCAAACATTGATTAAAGTCTTATGGTTTATCTGGTTACAAAAAAAAACCATAAATTAACGTCATTATTAACAGATACTATTTTTATGAAACTTTTTAAAATTACAACTCTTATCCTGATCAGTACATTACTCTTCTCTTGCCAGCCAGCAGTGGAGTCAGCACCAGAAATAGATTTGACAACTTACAACCTCAATTTGGCTACTGCCCAAAAACTCATCGCCACTTATTCCAACGAAGACATAGAGGGTCAAAAACCACTATTGTGCCCAGGAGTAACTCATTATTCGCCTTTTTATGGGAGTGAACCCTCAAAACTGGAAGGTTTTTTGGCATCCAGTAAAGCGTGGATGGACAATTTTGATGAAATAACTTATTCCGAAGCAAAATGGTTTCCTGGAACAGATCAATCTGGAAAGGTTGACGGTTCTGTGATGACTATGGGAAAATGGACTTCTAAAAATACTGCTACAGGAAATGTTATCACGATTAATGCCTTTCATACTTTTGTATTCAATGAAAAAAATCAAATTCACGAGGCAAGAGACTTTTTCGATGCCTCTGGGGTGATGGCAGCGGCCATGAAAGTTGAATAATAATATTTTATCCCAAAAAAAAGCTCTTCTGAAGAAGAAGAGCTTTTTTTTTACGATTTCATTTATGTATTCTTCAGTAGGGTAATAAGGGGTTAAAAATTTTTTATTCCTTGAAATAGACCATAATCATTTCTCCACTTGGAAAGATGGAACATAATTTTTAAATTTATATTGAAAATACAGCCAAGTCGTTAAAAACTTTTAAAGTAAGTTCATGATGAAAAGAAGTGTGGTAATTGCGATTGCTTTTACTATTGTGTTGTTTGGACTACTTATAATCCCTCTCGATGGTGATATAGACAATACTTTTGTCTTTTTCCTTGGAAGATTTCACCCTATCATTCTCCATTTACCCATTGGGGGTCTGATGGTGCTTCTGTTGATGGAAATCATCAACAGGTTTCGTCCAGAAATGAATTTAGACGCTGCTTGTAATATTTTACTATGGTTTTCGGTAATCAGTATTTTACCTACTATTTCACTGGGTTTTCTTTTGGCTTCAAGTGGAAGTTATGAAGATGAATTGTTGAACTTTCACAAGTGGCTGGGTTGGTTTACGGCTTTGATATGTATTTGGTTGGTAGTTTTTCGTCAAAAAAAATCGAATAAGTCCACCGGATTATCTCGCTTATATTATTTCTTTTTATCCATCAATGTAGTTTTGTTATCATTGGCTGGTCATTATGGAGGCTATCTAACGCACGGAGAAGACTATTTGACCAAGTATATGCCTTCGGCCATGAAAACCTTCTTGAGGATTGATAATATGGATGATGAGTATTTGGTCATCAACACTGTAATGGATTCTTCTTCTAAAGAAGCTTTATATTATAAAAACAACATCAGACCCATCGTGGAGACCTATTGCTTTGAATGTCATGGTACAGAGAAACAAAAGGGAGATATGCGATTGGATACTTTACATTGGAACATGATGAATGGTCGTGATGCCGAGAGATGGCACGCTGCTCTAAATGTTATCAATTTGGGGGAAATGCCCCCGAAAAAAAAGCCTCAATTGAAGGACGAAGAGCGTCAAAAGTTGGTCAGCTGGTTGTCTGACAATTTAAAAAAAGCTGCTGTAGCCAAGCGAAAGGATAACAACAGTGTAATGCGAAGGTTAACCAAAGTCCAATACACCAAAAGTTTGAATGAATTGCTGGGGGTATCGGTCAATTTTGGAGATGTTTTACCCAGCGATGGAAAATCAAAAATGGGATTCAGTAACAACGGGAATATACTTCAAACTTCTTCCCTTCACATAGATTACTATCAAAAAATAGCGAGAGAGGCGCTGGATAAAGCCATTGTTTTTGGATCAAAACCCCAATCAAAAAGATATAAAGTTACACTGGGAAAAAATATAAGTTGTGGAAATTCAGGTGCCGAATTTGGTGGCTATCAAACAGCTCCTGTCAACAACGAAGATCTGGTAGTGGAAATCTTAGATAATCAAGGAAATACTCTTGGTAGCACTAGCGAGTCAGAACAGGATCCATTCAAACAAATCAAAAATAAAATTGGCATTGGCATGAGAGGTTCTGCCAGTAATCGTTACAATATTGTTAATGAAGGTATGGTGTTAAATTCGGCTCTACCTGCCAAAGAGGTTACTCCAAAGTCGTGGCAAGGCCCCTCCCCCAATTTGAAATTGTTAATCAAAGAAGATTTTCCAAGGACAGGTGATTTTGCTTTTAGAGTAGAGGCCTCAAAAGGCTTTCACTCTGCGGCCATTGAGCGCTTAATTGATTTGAGAAATGATCAACCAGCAACTTTATCTTCAAAAACTATAAATATAGTAGCTAAGGATCTTCAATACAGCAACGATTTTGTTTTAAAAAACAAGCATTGGTTGATGCCCAAAGATGTGGCCAAATATGTTCAAACTAAATTCACCTATCACATTCCTAAATCCGGTATTTATCAGATTGATTTGATTCACCCTTATGTGTCTGATGATGCGATGCCTTCTTACAGAATGAGTCTTTTGGGTCGGAAAAAAGAGGGTGTCATTGGGAAGCGCATCAATATGGATGTGACCTTGAAGAAGGAAAAAGAAATCACCACGCCCGTAACATTGGTCTATCTGTCAGAGGGAGAACATCAAGGTTTCATTGGGGGGAAATTCTTTGTTGGGTTTAGCCATATTGCTATCACTCCATTGCCAGAAGATGATCCATTGCCCAAAACACTTGAGGAAGAGGCGCTCAAAGATAATTCTACTTATACCGATATCAATCCTTCCATCCAAGTATTTGCAGGTTCTCGAACAGATGACGGAATGGATTATAAGACTTTTTCAGAACCAAAATATGTCACCGCATCGCTTGGACAAGTTCAGACTTTTGAATTTACTGGCAGATTAGAAAACCTACCCATTCCCTTGGGCAGCGATGATGTCAGTGGAGATTTGGCCAATATCTTTACGGTTGGGCTTTGGAACAATCACTTGGTCAAAGAAAGCAGCCTTAAAGGGCCACCATTGCTTATTAAATCGGTGGAATTTGAGGCGCCTTACTATCCAAATTGGCCTCCAAAAAGTCATACCAATATCTTTTTCAACTCTCCTAATAAAACAGATGCTGAAACCTATGCTAAGGAAGTTATCAGTCAATTTATGCAGCGTGCTTTTAGAAGACCAGTTGATTCCGTCGAATTGAACCGCTACCTGAGTTTTTGGAAAAATATCAAAAACGACTTTGACCGTTTTGAGGATGGGGTCAAGGAAGTCTTAATTGCTGTGTTGTGTTCTCCCAATTTCATCTATCTGTATGAACCCGAAATTCCCGAGTTGAAGGAAACAGAGGATCAATTTTATTTGGCGTCACAACTTTCCTACTTTCTTTGGAACTCCCCTCCAGATCAAACACTTACTGATTTGGCAGAATCAGGAGATTTACACGGTGAATTGTCTGAGCAAATAGATCGTATGATCGATAGTCCAAAAATTTCTGAACTGGTCAATTCATTTACCTACGAATGGTTGCGTTTGGATCGACACAAAAGTATGGATGTTGATGTTGAAGCATACGAAGATTTTACGCGGTTTGTAAAAGAGGATATGTTTAAAGAAACTTACCACTTCGTCCAATATGTTCTGAAAAACAATTTGAGTATTATGAATTTTATTGATTCAGATTTTGCTATGCTCAATCAAAATCTTGCCGAGTTCTATGGCATTGAAGGTGTAAAAGGAAATGAATTTCGACCAGTATCCCTCCCAGAAAATCAAAAGAGAGGGGGCTTACTTTCCCAAGGTTCTTTTTTGAGTGGACACTCCGATGGGGTTCAAGCACATCCCATCAAAAGAGCGGTATGGTTAAAAGAAAAAATTTTGGGAGACCATCCACCCCCACCTCCGCCCAATGTCCCTGAATTGGATCCCGAAACACCAGGTTTTGAGAATCTAACCCTCAAAGAACAGTTATTCTTACACAGAAATAAAGTTTCATGTATGCATTGTCATCGTAAAATCGATCCTTTTGGTGTAGTTTTTGAAAATTACGATGCCGTTGGACGGTTTCGATTAACTGCAAAAGACAAGCCCATTGATGTTAAATCAATTTTACCCGACGGAACAGAAGTGGTTGGTATTCAAGGAATTAAAGAGTATATTTTAGCGTTAAAAAAAGAAAATTTCACAAAATCATTGGTCGAAAATCTCTTCGCTTACGCCCTTGGACGTGATATTGGTTTTGCAGATGAGGAAGAAATTAATAATATTGTAGAAGAAGTCATTGATGATGATTATCGATTTAAAACTGTAATTGAACAAATCGTCTTGAGCCCTTCCTTTTATAAAAAAGAACAAAGTTGGTTTAATAAAATAGCTGGAAAATGAGTAAAAAATCTTGGCATTTGGATCGTCGAACCTTTATCAGAGGATTAGGTGTTAGTTGTATGTTGCCTTTTTTTGAAGGCATGGCGATGACCAGTTTTTCAAAATTTGCGGAGCCTAAATCTCCTAAACGATTGTGTTTTCTATATTTCCCAAATGGGGTGGGTTTACCTCCCAAAGAAAGTGTTTATCACAAAAAATGGAATTGGTTTCCCATTGGCGAAGGAACCAACTACCAATTGACAAAAAGTTTAGCACCCTTGTCCCCCTATAAAAACGACATGTCTATCATGGGAGGACTAAGTCATCCCTATAGCCGAAATGTACTCGGGCACATGGCTGGAGATTCTTTTTTGACAGGAGGAGATTTACGTGGTGAATACAAAAACAGTATTTCAGTAGATCAAGTCGCTGCGGAAAAATTAAGCCAACACACCCGTTTTCCTTCACTAATATTGTCAACAGATGGCGGTGTAGGTTACAAATCAAGAACCTCTACGCTTTCGTTTAATTCATCGGGGAGACCAATTCCATCTGAACACCGACAACGTGAAATATTCGAGCGTTATTTTTCTCCCGATGGTGGTGCTCCAACGCACGAAAGAAGAAAAAGCATCCACCAAGGTAAAAAAATAGTCGATCTGATCTTGGAAGACAGTAAGACCCTTAAAAAACGCCTAGGATCGAATGATCAAGAAAAATTGGAGGAATATTTAACTTCACTGGATCAAGTGGAGAAACAACTCAATCGAAACGAGCAATGGTTGGATATTCCAATGAAAGAATTTGATGCCAGTTTAATTAATCTTGATGTTGATCCTACAACAGCCCCCGAGGATTATGTTCGATCTATGATGGATTTGATGATTCTTGGCTTTCAAACCGATGCGACTAGAGTCATCAGTTATATGATGGCACGCGAAGACGGTATGGGATTCGGTGATAATTTCCCAAAAATCGCTTTGGGACTTCAAGGACATCACACGATTTCTCATGATAAAGGAACTGGACATTGGGAAGACTGGGGAAGACTGGATCGATGGTATGCTAAGCAATTTGCTTATTTCATCGATAAAATGAAAAACACAAAAGACGTTCATGGATCACTGTTGGACAATACACTTATCCTTTATGGAAGTGCCTGTAGTACAACCCATAATGCCAGAAATTGCCCTTTGATTTTAGCCGGTGGTTCCAAGCTGGGTATTCAACACGGAGCTTATACAAAGTTTGAGGAAAAAGACGAGCGTTTATCCAACTTGTTTGTCAGTATGTTAAACAAATTGGATATAGAAACAGAAAGTTTTTCAGACAGTACAGGGAAGCTATCTACCTCTATTTTATAAAATTATAACCCCTCTCTCACAAGTTCATTGGGTCAGAAATCAATGGATTAGAATTTCATTGAGCATCTCCATTTTGTCGAAAAAAATTTGATCCTCAAAATTAAAATTTTTCTTTTTATCCTTATCTGCATATATCAAAACATCAAAGCCTCCTGCTATAGCCGCCTGAGCTCCATAGGTACTGTCTTCAATTACTACACAATCTTCGGGACGAAAACCCATTTGTTTTGCAGCATATAAGTATATGGCTGGATCGGGTTTCCATTTACGTATATCATAACAACTAAAAATTCGATCCGTTGGAAAAAACGAAATCAAATCTACCTTGGTCAGATTTAAATTTATCTTTTCTCTAGGACCACTTGAAGCCACACAGAAGGGTATAGTAATGTTTTTCAAAACATCGTGAATCCCATTGATAGGTTGGAGGTCTGCTTGAAAAGCGGAATAGGTTTTTGCTCTGTATTGTTTTTCGAAATCATCGGGGATTTCCGTTTTGGCTTTCTCACTCAGATATTGAACGATGCTGATAAAAGAATTTCCAGTAAACTCATTAAAAGCTTTTTCAAAACTAATGGATAAACCGATTTTTTTGGCCATTTCTACCCACACTCTTGCGGCTATGGTTTCGCTGTCGACCAATACCCCATCGCAGTCAAAAATGATGCATTTGTACTTCATTAATTTTGCCCCAACATGATATAGATTAGAATAGTGATGAAGCAGAGGACAATGGACATAGGTTTGGTGTATTTCCATTCACTTAGATCAACAATTTTCAAATTCTCGATCTTAAATTCCTCGCTGATTGGATAAAAATAAGACATTATAAACATTACAAAAATATTGATGATAAACTCAATTCCCCAGATGTGAATAAAATGAATATCCGTCTTTAAAATAAAGGTAGTAGTTATGTAAAAAGCCAATCCGACAATTAAAGCTGCTTTGGCTCCCGTTGCTGAAACTCTTTTTAAAAAGAATCCCGCTAAAATAATGGAAGCAATGGGGATAAAGAAAATACCATTTAACTGCTGTAGTAATTGATAAAGTCCATCTGGAGCGTTGGCCACCATCGGAGCAACAAGAATAGCAAACACGGCCAAAACGGTTGAAGCCAACTTTCCAACCCTAACCAATTTTTTGTCTGAGCTATTCACACCGATATGTCGTTTATAAATATCAATACTAAAAATGGTAGCGGCACTGTTTAGGACACTATTAAATGTACTCAAAACAGCTCCCATAACCACTGCTGCAAATAAACCTACCATACTAGCAGGCAATACTTTTTTAATCAACTCAGGATAGATCATGTCTTGATTGTCGTACAAACTATCTCCGTAATAGTAAAAACCGATAACACCGGGTAAAATTATAATAATGGGAACCAATATTTTCAAAACCCCTGTGAACAAAAGACCTTTTTGTGCTTCAACTAGATTTTTGGCTCCTAATGCTCTTTGAATGATGGTCTGATTCATACTCCAGAAATATATTTGATTGATGATCAAACCTGTAAACAAAACTTCAAAAGGCATCACCGAGTCTTTGGCTCCAATGACATTAAATTTTTCAGGACTGTTTTCAAAAACTTTGAGCAAGCCTGTTATGGGATTCCCATCACCGATACTTACCAAAGCGATAAGCGGAATTGCCAAGCCTCCAATTAGAAGTCCATATCCGTTTATGGTATCTGATATTGCAACAGCCTTTAAGCCTCCAAAAATGGCATAAATAGAGCCAATAATACCAATACCAATTACTGTAATCCAAATACCTTCAGCCCTACTGATTCCAAAAACTTCGGAAATATTAAATATGCTTTCAAGATTTATTGCACCTGTATAGAGTACTATGGGCAATAGGGTCACAACAAAAGAAATCATTAGAAAAAGGGCAACCATAGTTCTGGTGGTATTGTCAAATCTTTTTTCGAGGAATTGTGGAATGGTAGTTAGTCCCATCTTTAAGTACATGGGAACAAAAAAGATAGCTGCTGCAACCAGTGCCAGAGCAGAAGTTACCTCCCACCCTATGATAATAAAACCATTTTTATAGGACGAGCCATTCATTCCGATAAGATGCTCTGTTGAAATATTGGTCAACAACATCGAGCCTGCTATGACAACCCCCGTCAAACTTCTTCCTCCAAGAAAATAACCGTCTTGTGAGTCGAGTTTCTCCTTTCTAAGCTTTCTCCATGAGTAAATAGCGACAAAAGCAATAAATGCAGTAAAGGTTAAAAAGGTTAACATGTCTAGGTGTTTATTAATTTAGTGATGGAGTCTTTGTTTCTTCTTCATTTCAGAATTTTCCATTTTGGCCTCATCTACAGTTTTCATCTCTGAAACTTGAGCTATGGGCACCTCCCACCATCCATAACCATCAACCCCTTGATAGCGATCACAGGTGGTATAAATGACCGTTGTTTTATCAATAGCTTTGGCATCTTTAAGGGCATTAGTGAGGCTTTGATAATCATTACACTCAATCACGTGAGCCCCCAAGCTTCTTGCATTCTCTGCCAAATTAATCGGTAAAGTCGCGTTACTTGATGTTTCATCACCATCTATTCTTTGTGAGTTTTGGTTCCTGAATAAATATCGAGTCCCAAAACCCTCACTTCCTAGACTTCTCGAAAGTGACCCAATACTTTTGTATCCATCGTTATCAATCAAAACAATGGTGAGTTTATAATCCTCTTGTATAGAAGTTACTATCTCTTGAGAAAGCATCAAATAGCTTCCATCTCCAACCATGACGTATATTTCACGACTGGGGTCAGCCATTTTGGCCCCCAATCCTCCTGCAATTTCATAACCCATACAGGAAAATCCATACTCCAAATGAAAACTTTTATTGCTTTTTGTTCTCCAAAGTTTGTGGAGATCACCTGGTAAGCTACCTGCTGCGCACAATACCACATCGTTGTCATCTGCAAAATTATTTACTGCACCGATGATTTCTCCTTGACTCAATTGGTTGTTATGGCGATAATTATAGATTTCTGAAACTTTTTCCTCCCATGAATGGTTGTATTGGGCAACACGATTCTGATAATCCTCAGACACTCGATAGTCCTCCAAAAGACTCATCAATTCTTCCAATACGGCCTTTGCATCCCCTTGTAACATTAAACCCCCGTGCTTTGCGGCATCGAATTCTGTGATGTTGATGTTTACAAATTTGACATTAGGATTCTGAAATGCTGTTTTGGAGGAAGTCGTAAAATCACTGTATCTGGTTCCTAATCCTATGATTAAATCAGCTTCTTCTGAGATTTGATTTGCTCCTGGTGTTCCGGTTGCTCCAACAGCTCCCAATTGGTGAGGGTCATCAAAGCGCAAAGCTCCTTTGCCCGCAAAAGTTTCTGAAATGGGAATATGGGTTTTGTGAACAAATTTCTTGAGTGTTTCCAGAGCACCGCTATAGTGACTACCACCACCAGCAATGATGAGTGGTTTCTCACTTTCTTTGATCATTTCAACAGCGCGTTCTAGCTGATTCAGATCGGGTCTGGGTCTTGCAATAGTCCAGATTTTTTTTTCAAAAAAATCAAGGGGATAATCAAAGGCTTCTGCCTGAACATCTTGAGGAATGGCGAGGGTAACGGCTCCAGTTTCGGCAGGAGAAGTGAGGACTCTCATCACTTCAGGAAGTGCGAATAAAATTTGTTCTGGCCTATTGAT
>DGPN01000009.1:0-11734 GCA_002390455.1 Flavobacteriaceae bacterium UBA4439
GGACTCTCAGAATTTACCGTGGCATCCTCTCGAACCACTACGTCTTTGAATTGATTGAGGAAATAACTATCGATATATTCTACGGTGTCCGTTCTGTCTTGGTTGGAAGCATCAATCAAGCGTTTGAGTTTCATACCCTCAACGGGGTCGATCTCTGGATCTCTGATAAGGTCTTCATAGTGCCATTGAACCGTGTCAATCCAGTTTTTTCGGTACAGTAGATGCTCCAATGAATCGGCTGGATAAGGATTTTCAAAAGCTTGGTCCACCTCGTCAATAAGGTGGTATTTATCAATGCTCTCTTTAAAAATTTTGACAGAACGTTGGCTTGTAGAATTTTGGCTCATGTGAGTGGTTTTCGTTGATGCGAAGATACGATTTGAGCAGTAATTCTCTTAGTTTTCAAAAGGCAATTCTAAAGATATAATTCCATAATCGTGTAGTTTAAAGAGCACTATACCCAAAAAAACGACTGTAAACAAAATATTTTTTAAGAAATCCGCCAAAAAAATATGCTACGGGAATAAAACTGATGGCCCAAAACCCAGCCCCTGTTTGTATGTCTAATAGTACGAAAGCGATGCTAAAAAGTAACCAAAAAGTCATGTAAAGGAAGCCTGAAAAGAGTTCGGGGTTGGAAAATTTTCTGTAGCCCCCTGGCAACTGAAAGAGACAAACTAAAACTGAGACGAGCAGAGTGGTCAACCAGACCCAATCACCATTAGATAACAAATGGAATTTCAATGGATTAATTTGAATTGGAGGGTTGATTAGGGCGAAGAACTCGGATGGCAAAATCACCGACAGGCTATTGAACGTAAAAGGAATGATAAGGGCGGGCAATATTAAAGCCAAAATAAATCTGGCGTCTTTGATTCCTCTCATTAAAAAAATAAATAGTGGCAGCAAATAAAATATCGCGAAAACAATATTGAATTGGACGATGATGGATATCGTCAATGATAAATCCAGCATTCCCTTTTCTTGGTTTTTGGAATGAAGGATTTTAACAAAAAAATTTTGTCCTAAGATCAATAGAATTATCTGAAGAACAGGGATGGTTTTCAGCTCAAAAACGGAAGGTAAAAACAGAAAAATCGTGGGAAGCGATCAAATGAATGCCGTCGAGCTTTCTTCCTTTGAATTGAATTTCCAAAAAGGTTATCAATGAAATTAGAGCCACCATAAGGAGAATATTTCCCAATATAGAGTGCCATTGCTTTAGAAGGAATGTGCCTCTAATTTCAAGGGCAAAGGAAAATAAAACCACAAATACAATGAGAAATATCGAAGTAATATAGGTTCTCGGACCAATTGTCTTGAAAATCTTTACTATCATTCCCGATTTTATTACTTTTGCAATATAATTAAAGCCTAATTCATGAAAAATCTTTTCGAAGCCGTTGCCAGTTTGTTTGAAGGCCTATTACTACTCCCATATCAATTTCTGACCCAACTTGAGGCTTTAAGCTGGTGGTTGGCCAATGGAGTTAGTTTTCTCTTTTTAGCCATTGGATCTGTTGCTGCCATTTATTGGATTAGGCAATTGCGAAAATTCGACAAAAGCGGAGAAGAAAATAAAGATCCCTCTGCACACTCCTTTTTATAGATCGAACCCGATATCCTTTCTGTAGTACATCCCCTCAAAACTAATTTCTTCCAATAATTTATAGGACTGTAAAAGTGCATTCTTATGCTTCTCCCCAAGAGAGGTAACCGCTAATACCCTTCCGCCATTGGTCAATATTTCACCCTCTTTTAAAGTTGTTCCCGCGTGGAATACGGTACTGTTGGGTGAAGAAGTTAGCCCTTTTATTGTTTTTCCTTTTTCGTAGGACTCAGGATATCCCCCTGAAACAGCAACCACAGTGGTAGCGCTTTGATCTTCAATCAAAAGTTCAATCTCATCCAGTTTGCCCTTTGCTGTGGCATATAGCAACTCTGCCAAATCATTTTTGATTCTGGGTAAAACCACCTGTGTTTCAGGATCACCCATTCTTACGTTATACTCAATGACATAGGGGGCATCTCCAACCCGAATCAGTCCTATAAACACAAAGCCGACGTAAGGAATATTGTCCTTTTTAAGTCCGTCAATGGTGGGTTTTACAATGGTTTCTTGGATGGCCTTACAAAATTTATCATCCGCAAAAGGAACAGGGGAAACCGCTCCCATCCCTCCAGTATTCAAACCAGTATCTCCCTCCCCAATGCGCTTATAGTCTTTGGCCATTGGAAAGGTGACATAGTTTGTGCCATCGGTCAAGACAAAACAGGAAAGTTCAATGCCGCTCAAAAACTCTTCGATGACCACCTTGGAAGAGGCCTTTCCGAATTTTTGATCCAAAAGCATGTTTGATAGCTCTTTTTTTGCGCTATCTAAGTCATTGATAATGAGTACTCCCTTGCCTGCGGCTAAACCATCTGCTTTAAGCACATAGGGAGGGCTCATTTGCTCTAAAAAAGCATACCCTTCCTCAATATTTTCAGGAGTAAAAGTTCCATATTGAGCCGTGGGTATGTTGTGTCTGCTCATAAAGGCCTTGGCAAATTCTTTACTGCCCTCCAAGGTTGCCCCAAGCTTTTGTGGGCCAATGACCGGGATGTTCTTCAATTGAGCATCTTCGAGAAAGAAATCGTGAATTCCATTGACCAACGGATCTTCAGGACCCACTATGACGAGATCGATGTTGTTTTGAATGACCGCATTTTTCAGGGCATCGAAGTCCTTGACCCCTATGTCAAGATTCGTCGCCAAGCCAGCCGTACCCGCATTTCCTGGGGCTACAAAAATTTGATCGATCGTTTTGCTTTGGGCCAGTTTCCAACAAAAGGTGTGTTCTCTACCTCCGCTGCCCAATACCAGTATGTTCATTTTTTTCATCGAGAACAAATATACTTAAGTGTGTCTTATTTTGATTTAAAGCTGTTAAAAATCCCTTTCCATCTGTAATTTCT
Source organism: Flavobacteriaceae bacterium UBA4439 (assembly GCA_002390455.1). Classification (GTDB taxonomy): domain Bacteria; phylum Bacteroidota; class Bacteroidia; order Flavobacteriales; family Flavobacteriaceae; genus UBA8316. The sequence continues at coordinate 2,959 of DGPN01000009.1, forward strand.
TAGGAACCTTCCCTGTTTCGGATCGACAATAAAAGGGGTCCCTTTTCTTTTTGCTTCCAAAAACCCTTTGATATAGCTGAAAAAAATTCGAGCTTCTCGCTTGACCCATGCTCGTTTCAAGCCAATAATGAGTGTCAAAATCAAGCCAATTCTCATTCTATAAGTAGCTACTCCTTGTAATCGAGCAGCCCCAATACTGTAATTAAATCCTGTAGGTTTGAGGTGTTTGACTTTAAGTGAAGGGTCAACTTTTAATTCCCATCCGTAGTATTGAGCCATCAATTCATCTAGGGTATCCCAACCGATAGACTTTGCAATTTTACCGATTTCTAAAAAGCAGGCTTTTCGATAGGCCTTGAGTGATCCCCTAATGTGGTCGTCTTTGCTGAGGTTTTCCAAAACCCATCGATCGTTCTTTTGAATGTAACACTGCCCGGCAACCATACCCAGTCGGTCGTTTTCTTTAAAGTACTGTGATAGCTGATAGAGATAATTTTCCTCAAAAACAATGTCGGCATCGAACTTACAGATGATATCATAATCCTCATCCAGTACCTCATAGCCTTCGTAAAATGCAGCGATGATTTTTGCCCCTGGAAGGTGTTCGTCAGATGATTTTTTATGAATCAGTTTTATCCAATGATGATGTTGGGTAAAATCATTGACAACGGCTGCTGTTCGATCAGTAGAATTGTCGTTGACAACAATCACTTGAGCGGGTTTCAACTGCTGATTGACCAGCGACTCAAGGGTTTTAGCAATGTGCTCCTCCTCGTTGTGTGCCGGTATGACAATGTAAATTTTCAAGATTTATGCGTTAATTTTTTCGGCATAAACGATATAGTGTCTGGGAGTAAAATACCGCAATAAAGATCGAACGCCAAATGATTGAGGGGGGTTGATCCACTTCTCACTTGCTACAATTTTCCACCCCGTTTTCTCCAAAAGCCAATCAAACTGCCAGTCTTCAAATTCGTGAAAGTGACGGTCTCTCAAGTCCGTCTTACTCCTATAAGTTCTTGAAAACCACAAGTTTAACGGAACACTTACCACTAATTTTTTAGCCTTTATGCTTTTAAGAACTTGATAGGGAGAAAGGAGGTGTTCCAAAATTTCAAAAGCAGTTACTACTTCCGCTTTAGAATTGACCAGTGCAGTTTGATCCTCGTCTAAGTCTTCTCCTTGGGTATTCTCCACTTTGTGACCTTGGGCTTGCATTAATTCCGCCATCGGATTTTGAACCCCCAAATCCAAAATATGTGACCCCTGATCAATGTATTGATTCAGAAATGCCAAGGTCTTTTTAAATCGCTTCTTATGAGCTTGATTGGTATACATGATTTACTTTAAGGGAAGTTGATCGGCGATTTTTCTGTCATTGGACAAACGTGGAACTTTGTTTTGACCTCCAAGTTTTCCAATGCTTTTCATGTATTTTTGAAAGCCTCCGTCAGCAACAGCACTGACGACGAGCGTTCTCAAAACACTTCCCTTTAGGAGGTCTTCGTAATACACATTTTGTTCTTGCATGGCTTGATCGAGTTTTTGGGTAAATTCTTCCATGTTTTGGGGTAGGCTTTCAAATTCGACAAACCATTGGTGGTAAGGAAGCCCTTCTTTCGGAGCAATTTGTGGCGCCACAGTAAATTCTTTGACTTGAACCTGACTCTTTTGGCAAGCCTGTTGCATTGCTGACTCAACCTCTTTCCCAATAACGTGTTCTCCAAAGGCAGAAATAAAATGTTTGATTCTGCCCGTAACCACCAAACGGAAGGGATTCAAAGAAACAAAACGAACTGTGTCGCCTATATTGTAGGCCCACAAGCCTGCTGAAGTGGAAAGGATTAAAACGTAATTGACCCCCAATTCGACCGCTCCTAAAGTATATCTTTTGGGGTTTTGTTCCCCAAACTCGTCGGCTTTGACGAACTCGTAAAATATTTCATTGTTCAACAAAAGCAGCAAACCCTTGTCGCTTTGTTGATCTTGGTAGGCAAAAAACCCTTCGGATGCGGGAAAGAGTTCCACACTGTCTACTCTCCTGCCAATCAGCTTTTCGAACATGGGACGATAAGGCTCATAATTGACCCCACCATATACAAACAAGGAAAAGTTGGGGAATGTTTTACCCACAGGCTTACCCGTTAGCTCTATCAGTTTCTCGAAATACATTTGAACCCAAGAAGGAATCCCTGCGATCAAACTCATGTTTTCCGCTAAGGTTTCCCCTACAATCGCGTCCACCTTAGTTTCCCAGTCTTCTATGCAATTCGTTTCCCAAGAGGGCATTCTATTTTTCTGCAGATACTTGGGAACATAGTGGGCAACGATGCCCGATAATCTGCCAATGATGTTACCGTTTTTTTTGTTGAGTGTGGGGCTTCCTTGCAGAAAAATTTGTTTGCCATTGACGAAATCGGTTTTCCCTGTTTCGTGAATATAATTCAACAAAGCATCTCGAGCAGCAGTAATATGAGTAGGCATAGACTCTTTAGTAAGAGGAATATATTTTGCCCCAGAGGTGGTCCCGCTTGTTTTGGCGTAATAAAGCGGTTTGCCAGGCCACAAAACAGAACTTGCTCCCTCCAACATTTTATCCACATAGGCCCTGTGTCCTTCATAGTCCCTTATCGGAACTAAAGATTGGAAATCTTGGTAATTTTTAATTTGATGGAATTTATGATCAATTCCGAAATCGGTTGATTTGGCTTTTTGAATCAGGTAATCAAATGTTTTTTGTTGAGCAGAAAGAGGGTTTTTGATCCACTTTTGATTTTTTTGATGAATGTAATTGGCGAAGATTTTCGCTCCAATTTTTTTAATCATAATACCAATTAAAATTCAATGAAATCGGTTGGATCTACTGAATATCCATGAATCCAAAGTTCAAAATGAAGGTGCCAACCCGTTGAAAATTCTCCTGTGTTCCCAGCTTTGGCGATCACTTCTCCTGCTTTGACCAAATCCCCCTGTGATTTTTCCAAGTACGAATTGTGTTTGTAAACCGACAATAAGCCATAATCGTGTTTGACGATGATTACATGTCCCGTTTCGGCTGTCCATTCCGCAAAAATAACAGTTCCGTGAGCTACCGCCATAACAGGGGCATTCTCTTTTAGTACAATATCCACAGCAAAGTGCTTTTTGTCGGGATCATATTTCTGTGAAATGGTGCCAGTGGCTGGAGGATAAAGAAGGTAGTTTACATTGCTGAAATCATTGGGAATTACGTTGTATTTGTCTTCTTGTACCACTTCTAAACGCAACAGTGAATCTGCCTCAATCAATGCGTTGTCAGAAATGAGTAGCTCTGGAGACAGATCTTTAACATTCAGTAAAGAATTTTCTTCCCAATCGACTTCTCCAGTTAATGCGCTTTTCATAGACTGAATAAAGCGGTCTTGTTTTTGAAATTCTACACTAAGAGAATCCAATAAAAAGGTATTTCTGATGGCCTCTTTTCTAATCGAAAGACTTGTATAGCCTGGGATAAACTCCTTTAGTGGAGTATAGGCCACCAAAAAAAAAGACCCAATGGCAATAAAATTAACAAACAGCGTCACCAATACAATGATGTTGAACTGCGAAATTCTGAGGAAAAACTTTTCCTCAAAGGTGGTTTCGTTAATAATCACCATACGATAGCGGTTCAAAAAATTTTGAATCCAAGGTCGTCTCTTTTTTTTCTCTTTTGCCATCACAAACAAAGATAGTATTTACCCCTTAAAAATAAATTGTTGGCCAAGTAAAGAAATTTAGATAAGATCGAATAATTATTTACATTTGATTAAAATTATAAACCATGTATTCAATAATCTATACTTTAGGCATGATCGGTGCTCCACAAATCATTCTCATCGTTGTTGTTGTGCTTTTGTTATTTGGCGGGAGAAAAATTCCTGAATTGATGAGAGGATTGGGAAGCGGTATCAAAGAGTTTAAAAACGCCACTAAAGAAGACGAAGACAGCTCTGACGCCAAAATTGACAAGAAGTAGTTTACTCAAAAACTACGGCGTCCAAAATGGTGTTGAGTTCAAACATTTGATCCCTTTTGCTGGTTGCGGGGGCAAAAACAAAGCCCTCGATTACCATCCATCTCTTTTTCAAGGTATCTTTGATCATATAATTGACAAATGGTCCTGCCATAAAATCATTGGCAACTTCCCAGGTTCCTTTGGTCAAATAAGTTAGCCTTCCTTCTTTTTGGGTCTTGTAAAAATAAGGGCGATAGGCCTTTTCCGTAATCATATATGAGCCTTTGAGCCTTCCTGGAATATATGTTTTACCAATAGAATCCCTAATTTCTGGAATGCGTTTTTTTACCTTTCCCTTTAAAATAGAAAGTGGAAGGCTATAAGCCACTAGATTCATGTGTCCCTTTGGGATTTCTTTTTGAATCCAAATGAAATTGGTAGTGTCTTTTACCGTATTGTAAGCTGAGGGGTAAACCAATGATATATTGAATCGCTTTTGTAAATTGAGGTCTTTAGTAGGAGATTTTTGGATCCTTCTGATTTTTTCTTTGCGTTCTTTTTCAGTTAGCACCGATTTAAAAAGATTAATATTTTCCTCCAAGAAATAGGCTTGAACTTCATCGTCTTCTCCCGTTACCTTTGCTACTATCTGGGGTTTGGCCAACAAATCATCCAACAATTGGAATCGAGCCAGACTATCTCTTGTAAACCACAATACGCTTCGACTATTCATAGCAAAGCCTGTAAAAACCTTTGGAGGTAAATATTTGAGCGTAAATTGAGGTTCATTGAAAGGCAAGCCCTCATAGGGCGTTTCGAAAAGAGCCCGGGTTTTGTCCCCTAAGGCTCCTGCCCAGCTTTTTTCGGGCATCACTACTGTAAGGTGATTGATCTTGGCATTGGAGTCTGGTAAATACCTTAGATTCGTTTTTTTTTCCTTACAAGATGTAATGAAAAGGATGAAAACAAAAAATATTGCTTTTTTCATGATGTTGAGGCTTATTCCATCAAAGCAGCGATCCCTGGCAAAGTCTTTCCTTCAAGGCTTTCCAGCATAGCGCCACCTCCAGTAGAAATATAGCTCATTTTGTCTTCAAATCCAAATTGTTTGACCGCTGAGACGGAATCTCCTCCTCCTACCAAAGAAAAAGCGCCTGCCGCAGTACTTTTGGCAATGTGCTCTCCAAGGGCGATGGTTCCTTTTGAAAAGTTTTCAAATTCGAACACACCTAGAGGCCCATTCCAAAGGATGGTTTTGGACTGCATCACTACATCCTCAAAGCTTTTAAGTGTATCTGGTCCTGCGTCAAGCCCTTCCCAATCGTCTGGAATTTCGCCAACTTTACAAACCTTTTGATTCGCATCATTTGAAAAATCATCTGCAATGATAACATCAGTTGGCAAATGCACTTTAACCCCTTTCGCCTTGGCTTTTTTAAGCAGCTCCAACGCATAGTCACAATAGTCTTCCTCACAGATTGATTGACCCACACTGCCTCCTTGTGCCTTAGCAAAAGTATATACCATCCCACCGCCAATAATCAGGTGATCTATCTTGTCCAGCATGTTTTCTATGATCGTTATTTTGGAGGAAACTTTTGCACCGCCTAATATGGCAAGAACTGGCTTTTCACCCGATTTCATTACTTTTTCTATGGCTTTAACTTCCTTTTCGAGCAATAGGCCAAAGAATTTATTCTCATTAAAAAATTGTGCTATAATGGTGGTGGAGGCGTGAGCCCTATGTGCTGTTCCAAAAGCATCGTTGACATAACAATCCCCAAGTTTGGATAGGCCTTCAGCAAAAGCCAAATCTCCAGCAGTTTCTTCTGCATAAAAACGCAGGTTTTCCATCAACATGACCGAACCCGGCTGTAAATCGGCAGTCGCTTTTTCCGCTTCTGCCCCAACACAATCCGGGAAAAAGGAAACAGAAACACCAAGAATCTCTTCTACTTTCTTTACTATATTTATTAATGATAGTTTAGGATCTTTCCCTTTCGGGCGTCCTAAGTGAGAAATCAAAACACAACTTCCGCCTTGTTTAAGAATATAGTCTATGGTTTCTTTGGCTGCTGTGATTCTGGTAGAATCGGTTACATGAAACTCGTCGTCAATAGGCACATTAAAATCTACTCTGACAACGGCTCTTTGGTTTGAAAAGTCTTGATTGGCTAAGGTACGCATGCTAAAATTTTTTTCAAAAGTACTTTTTTTAAACCGTTGGACAAAAGGTTTTAACCGGATTGAAAACATAATTTTAAGAAGAAAAGTTAAATCCAAAAGGATTGATTATTTTTATCTGCTTTAGGATTAAAAATAATATGTACTCAAGTGAAATAGTAGGGCAAGAACGCTTAAAACATCGGTTAAAACAAATAATTACTGAGGGTCAAATGCCTCATTGCCAGCTGTTTATAGATTCAAAAGGCTACGGGGGTCTTCCTCTGGCTCTTTATGGTGCTTTGGGTTTATTGCATGGCTTCGACGCAGTTGAGGAGGCAGAAAAAAGAGGAACTCTTTCAAAAAAGTTGTTGGAACATCCCGATTTGCATTTTGTATATCCTGTCATCAACAAGGGGAAAGGTGGGTCAAAAGCCGTTTCGGACGATTATAAATCCACATGGGACAATTTTGTCGTTCATCACCCTTACGGATCCACACAAGATTGGATTCGTCAATTGGATGCTGGAAACAAACAAGGAATGATTGGGGTGGAGGAAGTGGCCAAAATGCATCACAAAATGTACCTCAAAGCTCACAACGGCGGGGAAAAAGTAATGATACTTTTTGGTGCAGATAAATTGTCAGAGAATGCATCCAATAAATTATTAAAGCTTTTGGAAGAGCCTCCAAATAAAAGTTTTTTTCTGCTGGTTTGTGAGCAAATAGAAGGAATGCTGCCCACCCTGATTTCTCGTTGTCAAGAGGTAAAATTGACTCCTTTAAGTTCGGAAGACATCAATAGGGGTATAGAAAAACTAAATGCTTCTTCAGACACCCCTCAGACCCTTTCATCGATAAGGGGAAGTTGGCGCAAGGTTTTAGATGAACTAAACACTCCAGATCACACACTTAAATTTGAAAAACTTTGGATTCAATGCCTTAGAGCAGGAATCAGGGCAAGAGCAAATAAAGCCATTGTCATTGAATTGATTCAATGGGCAGATCAGGTTGCCGAGCTCCAGAGGGAACAACAAAAAGCGTTTTTACTTTATGCATTAGAGTTTGTCCGTCAGGCGATGCTGATTTCATATCAATCAGAAGTCTTGTCCGATCTTAAGATACATTCTGATTTCGAAATTCGAAAGTTTGCTCCATTTGTCCATAGTGGTAATTTGAGTGCTATGGTCCGCTTGTTGGAAGACACTTCCTATCATTTGGGGCGCAATGCCAACCCAAAGATTCTCTTTAGCCATTTTGCTTTGTCAATGACACGTTTATTAAACGTTAAGGAAGTCGTTTCCTAAAGACAAACACACAAGAAGAGTGCTTGCCTGAAAATAAGGCTTTAAATGAAAACCACACCGCCTTAAGGGTACCTCTAACAAATGGGAGTGATTTTCCTCTGTGTTTTTCGGACAGATAAGAAATGTAAAAAACGTCCAACCCCAAAGCTCTTTTTTGGAGTAAATCAAAACCGGATGCTTCGGCCATATTGATTAAGCCTTTGGGAGTAAAATGCCACAAATGTCTCGGTACATCCAAGGCCGCCCAATGTTGTTGATAATGGATGCGATCGTGACTTTCAAAATTGGGGACTGCAATAACCAAAATCCCTTCGGGTTTGAGCAACTCACGATAAGTGGCCAATCTACTTTCTGGTTCGGGCAAATGTTCCAAAACATGCCAAAGAGAGAGGGTGTCATAACTTGCCAAAGGCAGTTTGGATTCGGTTGATTGAACTTCAATATTGCTTTGAAGGCAAATGTTTCTGGCCTTGGCGTTGCTTTCGACCCCATAAACATCAAAACCTTTTTTCTTCATGAAACTTAAGAAAGAACCTGTACCACAGCCGACATCCAATAAACGGCCATTGCTCCGAAGATGTTGTTTAAGAAGAGCGTATTTATAGCTCAGCATAAAACTTCTCGCCCAAACATACAATGTGGAAATAAATGAGTCGGGTTTGGAGCTGTGAGAGATATAATCAGAAGATTCATAATAAGCATCTAGCGTTTCCAAGTGCTCAACCGCTGTCCGTGCCCTTTGATGAATTGGATCCCAGTGAATCGAAAACGATTCCCCGCTGACCAGATAATCTGTTGCTTCGAGTATTTTATTATGTTGTGTTTTGCTCATCCGTTCCACGTGGAACATTTATCGCCCCAATTTAACCAATAACACACTAATATCACTGGGGTTGATCCCACTAATTCTCGAAGCCTGTGAAAGATTGCTGGGCTTGATGTGGTTTAGCTTTTCCTTTGCCTCATGAGAAAGGGATGCCAGTATATCGTAATCAAAACCGTCAGGAATTTTGATATGATCCAGCCGATTGAGTTTCTCTGCATTCGCCATTTCCTTTTCGATATAACCAGAGTATTTGATCTGTATTTCGGCTTGCTCATATACCTCATCAGAAATCGCATGTTCTTTTATAAAAGCTTTTACAGAAGGTATCTTGGCGAGATCATCTCTTGTCAATCGGGGTCTGGACAAAATTTTAGTCAGTTTATCGGATTGTTTTACCAAAGCAGAAGCCTTTTGTTCGAGAATGGGATTCACTTCCTCTGGCACATAACTCTGCTTATTGAAAAAATTAACCAGCTCTTGAGTTTTGGAAGCTTTGTGCTCTAC
>DGPN01000009.1:11782-12019 GCA_002390455.1 Flavobacteriaceae bacterium UBA4439
TGAGGTAAACATTCTATAGGGCTCTTCTGTTCCTTTGGTAATCAGGTCGTCAATCAATACGCCTATATAAGCTTCATTTCTTTTCAAAACAAAAGGAGCTTTATCATGAATTTTAAGGTGGGCGTTGATTCCAGCCATCAGACCTTGAGAAGCCGCCTCCTCATAACCAGTTGTACCATTGATTTGTCCAGCAAAAAACAATCCCGAAACCAACTTAGTTTCCAAACTGTTTTTGAG
>DGPN01000059.1 GCA_002390455.1 Flavobacteriaceae bacterium UBA4439
TCTTATTTTGTCTGAAATATCGTGTTGTTCCAAAGGATCATTTTTCAAGTCAAAAAGAAGAATTTTTTTAATTTTTGGATAAACCATCAACTTAAATCCATCTTTTCGAACCATACGTTGCGAATCCATATAGGCTCCATATATTCCATTGGGATAGGGAGTAGCATTGTCTTTTCCTTTGGCTAAACTTAAAAAGCTTTTGAATTCTATGGAAGGAGGAGGGGTGATATTTCCCAATTCCAGACTTGTTGCCATGATGTCCTGTAAGTAAACTTCATGGTCGATACTTTTATTTTTTGGGATGTCGGGCCCAGCCATAATCAAGGGCACCCTGATGCTGTGATCAAACATACTTTGCTTTCCCAAAAGCCCATGTTTTCCGACCGACAAGCCGTGATCGCCAGTGAAAAAGATATAGGTATTGTTGGCCTTTCCAGAAGCTTCTAGTGCGTCTAAAATTTCACCAATTTGCTGATCCAAATGAGAAATGATGGCGTAGTATTCTTTGATATGGGTTTTGATGGCAAATGGAGTTCTTGGAAAAGGAGCCAGTGCTTCATCTCGAAGGGTTTTGGGGTTTCCTATGGCATCTTTGTAGGGATATTCGGGAAGCCAGTTTTCTGGTAGTGGTATTTTTTCTAAGGGATATCGATCCAAAAAAGATTGGGGAGACTGTCTAGGATCGTGGGGCGCATTGAAAGCCAGATACATAAAAAACGGAGATTCTTTTTCTTTGGACTGATTCAAAAAGTCTAAGGCATCATCTTTGATGACTTCACTCCAATGTTTACCGCCTTCCCAAAATCCGCCATTCAGGGAGTCGGTTGGACTCCAAAGATCGATTTCTCCCTCTTTTGGGCGATCATATCCTTTTTGATTTTCTTTTTTGAAGAAATCACGAGGCATGCCCGGACGAATGTTTCTAACCGTTTGAAAAATTTTTCTGGGATCGATGGAAACATGCCACTTTCCACTCATATAGGTTTGATATCCTTTATTCTCCATTAATTTTCCCCAGCTTTTTCCTGCACTTTCCAGGTTCTCTTTTTTGGCCCATCGATCGGTTAGAGCTTTGGCTTTCCAAATGGTTTTTCCCGTAATGATCATTGATCGGGATGCTATACAAACCGCTCCATTCCATCCGCCCATATTGAAGGTCTGGCTAAATTGGGTACCATTGCGAACCAATCGATCCAGATTGGGAGTTTCGATGACATCGTTCCCCAAAGCCTGAATGGCATCAAAAGTATAGTCGTCTGCAAATAGAAATAGAATATTGGGTAACTTATCCACAGTTCCTTTTGGAGTTGATGAATTACAGCTGACAATAAGGGTGCATAATAAAACAAAAATCAGTCGAATCATTTTTATTGGATTTTTAGATCAAAAATTTTTTCCATCAGAATCCACTTTTCATTTGGTTCAGCAATGGGTAGTTTTTTTTGATAGGTTGACATAAGTTCTTCCCATTTGATGACATATGGATTTTGACGATCCATTTTATTTTTCTTTTCAAAGTTGAAATCCTCGTTGACCTCTATGATCATAAAAAGTCTGTTGGCGACATGAAAAATTTGCATATCGTGAATTCCACTCTCTTTGATACTATCGATTATCTCTGGCCATACCGCTTTGTGGTGGTCGATATATTGGTCTATTAAAAGGGGATCATTGATCAAGTCCAACGCCATGCAATACCTTTTCATTTTAGGCTTGTTTTGCTACGCTTCTTCCAAAATAGGCAATGAATAGAAAACACAGGAGAGGAAGGAGAAAAGAAAAATTTACTTCAGATACCCCCATGATTTGAGTGTCATTGACACCACTACCTCCAAGGTCAATAATCATCCCTTGTAATTTGGGCATAAGCGCACCTCCAACGATGGCCATGACCAATCCAGCGGCTCCAATTTTAGATTCTTTTTCATCCAAATCTTCCAGTGCAATTCCATAGATGGTCGGGAACATTAGGGACATAAAAAATGAGATACCTACTAAGGCATAAAGCCCGACAATTCCTTTAACAAAAACAGTTGTCAATACACAAACCCCAGCAAGAATTGAAAATTGGAACAGGAGTTTTCCTGCATTCATAAATCGGAGCATATAAGTTCCGATGGCTCTACCAATAAGGAAAAGAATAAAGCAGATGAATTGGTAATTGGCAGCATTTTCGCTCGAAATTCCAATGGCCTCTGCGTATTGGTATATATAGGTCCAACACATGATTTGTGCACCTACATAGAGGATCTGTGAGATGACACCATTGCGATAATTGTTATTTTGGAAAAGACTACTGAATGTGGCACTTAGAGGAGCCATTTCTCCATCGTCTTTGGCCTGAGGCATTTTGGAGACTGCGATCAAGACAAATACTGCCATGACAACCAATCCCAAAATAACGTAAGGATCACGAATGACCATCAAATCAGCAGTTCGGATCATTACCTTTTTGGCTGCATCTAGGGTGCTGAAATCGGCAATATTATCGGACTGTAATTTTTTTAATACAAATTGTTGAGCAACAACTAGTCCAAGAATTAGCCCCAATGGATTAAAGGCTTGAGCGAGATTGAGCCTTTGGGTAGCAGTAGATTTATCTCCCATCGCCAAAATATAGGGGTTGGCTGTGGTTTCCAAAAAAGCCAATCCAAAAGTCAGGATATACAATCCCAAACAGAAAAACCAAAACTGTTCTGTAATGGCTGCAGGGTAGAACAGTAGTGCTCCCCCAGCATACAAGGCTAACCCAATAAGAACTCCAACTTTATAGGAATATTTTCTGACAAACAATGCTGCTGGCAGGGCCATGCAAAAATAACCTCCGTAAAAGGCCATTTGAACCCATGCTGCTTGTGAATTAGACAATTCAAGTACTTTTTTAAAAGCTTGAACCATAGGATCTGTTACCGCATTAGCAAATCCCCATAACGCAAATAAAGAGGTGATAAGTATAAAGGGTAATAAGACTTCTTTTGATACGACGGGTTTTTTCATGATGATGTGTTTAGAGACCTATCCAAATGAACATATCCACCATCAACATAGAGTAATTGTCCTGAGGTATGGCTGGATTTTTCTGATAGTAAGAAAGCGACCGTATTGGCAATTTCTTCTGGTGTGGTCATTCTTTTTTCTAAAGGAATTTTATTAGTGATTTGACTTAGTTTTTCTTCTGGATTGCTAAAGGTATTAATCCATTTCTGATAAAGAGGAGTGAAGCTTTCGGCAACCAAAACAGCATTGACTCTTACAGAATGAGGAAGCAATTCTACTGCCCATTCACGGGTAAGTGCATTTCTTCCTCCACAGGCAGCAGCATAGGCGGAGGTGCCTCCTTGTCCTGTAATGGAAACCTTCGATCCGATATTGACTATGGAACCTTTATTTTCTTTGAGATAAGGGAGGCAAGCCTGTGCCATGACGTAGTAATGGACGAGGTTTTTTTGGAGAGAATTAACAAATGCCTCCGCATCACCATTTTCAAGTCCTACGCCATCATTGACTCCGGCATTATTGACCAATCCATGAACCGTTCCAAATTCAGAAATCGCTCTTTTTACAGCCTCCTGCGCCTGTTTGGGGTCTGTCAGTTCTGCCAATGCATAAGAACTTTTGCCCCCTTTTTTTTGGATTTCTTCAACGGTTTCAAGTATGGTTTTTTCATTTCTGCTTACAATAAAAGGAATGGCTCCTTCATCAACCAATACATGGGAAATAGCATGGCCAATTCCTTTTGATCCGCCAGTTACAATAATGACCTTGTCTTTAAGTGATAGATTCATTTTATTAAAGTTTATAGAAGCTGCGAGCGTTTTCTCCCATTATTTTATTTTGTTCTACTGGCTTGAGTTTTTTAACGAAGAGTTCTATGATCTGGACTACATGCTGATAGCTTCCTGCTAGCAAACATACGGGCCAATCTGATCCAAACATCAGTCGGTCTGAACCGAAAGTCTCTAAAGCTACGGATAAGTATTTTTCAAAATCTTGCGCCCGCCAATGATTCCAATCTGCTTCTGTTACCATTCCGGACAATTTACAATAAACATTTTTATGCTTTGCCAAGACTTTGATATGTTTTGCCCAATCTTCAATTTTTTGGTCTTTGATATAGGGCTTTGCAAGATGATCCAAAACAAAGAGTTGGTCGGGATTTTTTTTAACCAAAGCGATGGCTTCTTCTAACTGATGTGGAAATACAAGAAGGTCGTAAGTAAGGTTAAAATCCTTCAACTGACGAATCCCCCTTAAAAATGAATCTTGCATCATAAAACCTTCTTTTTCGGCTTGAAGAATATGTCTTACCCCCTTGAATAAGGGATTTTTTGAGAAAAAATCTAGTCGTTCAGAAAGGTCATCCGCACGCAAATCTACCCAACCTACCACGCCTTTGATAAAAGTATTTTTTCCGGCCAGATCCAACAAAAATTGGGTCTCTGTTTCGGATTGATCAGCCTGAACCGCCACGCATCCTTCCATTTGACTTTGACTGAGGAGCGGTTTTAAATCTTGTGGTAGAAAATTTCGGGCAATTTTCTGCATACTGGAATCAATCCATGAATCACGAACTGGGTCGAACTTCCAAAAATGTTGATGGGAATCTATTCTCATAGTAGTGCTTATATTTCTTTTCCTTTGATTTTAAAAGTCCAAGCTATTTCGCCGGGTATGCCTTCGGGAATTTGAATGATCAAGCCCTTGTTTTTGTCATATTTCCATATCAGTGCTTTTTCATATCCCAACAGTTGAATATTGCTGTTTTCTTCGGGCCGGATATGGTGTACGACCAATTCCTTGTTCGGCTGTTCAAAAGCAATGAGGTAATAATCTGACTTGTCTTTCTTTTTGGTGAAGCGAATACCTTCTCCTTGTTTGTAAACTTTTTCCAGTTTTTGAGTAGCATAGATGGCCTCTCCATTGACTTCAAGCCATTTCCCCATTTTTTCCAGACGTTCGATACTGGCTGTTGGTATCAATCCTTCTCCAGTAGGGCCTACATTTAAAAGATAGTTACCCCCTTTGGCGGTAATATCCACTAAATTGTGAATCAACATTTTGTCAGATTTCCAGTTGTGGTCAATTGACTTGAAACCCCAACTTTCATTCATGGTCATACAAGATTCCCAATCCATGTTGGAGGTTCCCTCTAGAATTTCTTGCTCAGGTGTTCCAAAATCTCCAGCATATTTTTTATCCTCCCGATTCATTCCTGCCATTCCCTTTCTTCCCTTGTCAACCCTGTTATTGATAATGAGACTGGGTTTTAAGGTTCTCATGTATTGATACAAATCCAACCCCATTTCGTGCGTAAAATCATTGATCCACTCCCCGTCAAACCACAAAATATCAGGATCGTAATGATCTACCAATTCTTTGAGTTGGGGTTTCAGATAGTTTTCAACATACTGGGGGAATTCAGCATTGGGATGGTTTTGGTAATCGTATTCGGGTTCACTGTTGGCTTGTGCTTGTGGATGATGCCAATCCATAATGGAGTGGTACAAACCGAATTTAATGCCTTGAGCTTTACAGGCTTTCGCTAGTGACTTCAGGATGTCTTTGCCATAGGGTGCAAAATCTACCACGTCATAATCTGATACCTTAGAGTCCCAGAGAGCAAAACCGTCGTGGTGTTTGGAAGTGATCACGACGTATTTCATACCTGCTTTTTTCATCAACTTTGCCCATTCTTCAGCATCGAATTTTGTTGGGTTAAACTGTTTGGCATACTTTTCGTATTCTGAGATAGGGATTTTGGCAAAGCGCTGAATCCATTCGCCTACTCCTTTGATTTCTTTTCCATTGTGTATGCCTGCGGGAACAGCATATACCCCCCAGTGAATAAACATTCCAAAACGGGCTTCACGCCACCATTTCATTCGTTGGTCAAAATCTTCTTTTGATTCATTCAGGTAATCAACAGGCTTATCTTTTTTCCCTTTAGGATTGTTTTGACAAGACCAGTTCATGGACATTAGCAAAACGAACATTCCGATGATTATTTTTTTAAAGGGCATCATTTTTTATTTTATTGATTAAGTTCTTACTTTTTGACGGGCAACGCCCAGTCCTTCAATACCTAACTCCATCTCGTCACCGGCTTTCAGATACAATTGGGGATCTAAGCCAAGACCTACCCCAAAAGGGGTTCCAGTGGAGATGACATCACCGGGCAGTAGGGTCATGAATTCACTGATGTAACTGACCAGTTTGGGAATCCCAAAGATCAAATCCGAAGTATTGCTGTCTTGCATGGTATTGCCATTTAGCTTCAACCATAAACGGAGATTGTGGGGGTCTTCGA
The DNA here is from genome assembly GCA_002390455.1 of Flavobacteriaceae bacterium UBA4439. Classification (GTDB taxonomy): domain Bacteria; phylum Bacteroidota; class Bacteroidia; order Flavobacteriales; family Flavobacteriaceae; genus UBA8316. Next base: position 6,308 of record DGPN01000059.1, read on the forward strand.
TCTCATCTGTAGTGGCTAAAAATGGACCCAAGGGAGCAAAGGTGTCACAGCTTTTTCCTTTGACCCACTGTCCCAGCCTTTCCAATTGGTATTCTCTTTCGCTAATGTCGTTGTGTAAAACATATCCTGCCACATGATTCATGGCATTGTCTTCACTTACATAACTTGCTTTGGCTCCGATGACGATGGCCAGTTCGACTTCCCAGTCTGATTTTTTACTGTTTTTGGGCAAGACAACCTCATCATAAGGCCCTACTATAGCTGAACTTGCTTTGAAAAAAAGTACTGGTTCACTGGGTACTTCCATGCCGCTTTCTTGGGCGTGCTTGGCATAATTTAATCCTACACAGACGATTTTTGAGGGTCTGCAAATGGGAGATCCCAATCGAATTTCATCGCCTATTTGCGGGCAGTCGTCTTGATGTTGGGAAAGCCATTCCTTAAGTCTTTTTGGTCCTTCAGTACCAAAAAACTTTTCGTCATAATCTGAACCAAAGGCTGAGACATCTAATTTTTGACCTTTGTCTAATTGAATACCTGGTTTTTCATTTCCTAAATTTCCAAATCTAATGAGTTTCATACTTAATTTTAGTTTCCATTGAGTTTAATAAATCCCCCGTCGATGGGGAAGTCTGTTCCAGTGATAAATGAGGCTTCATTGCTACAGAGATATAATACCAAATCAGCAACCTCTTGTGGATTTGCCATTCTTCCAATGGGCTGGGTTTGTGAGAGTTTTTTATACATTTCTTTTTCCCTTCCTGGATAATTTTTTTCTAAATAATCATCTACAAATGGGGTATGGACTCTGGCAGGGGAAACACTGTTGCAACGTATCCCATCCTCGAGGTAGTCCTTGGCGATGGAATTGGTCATGGCCCAAACCGCGCCTTTGGTGGTTGTATAGGCCAACCGATCTTTGACGGCAATATGAGAAACAATAGAGGCCATATTAATAATGACACCTCCTTGGTGTTTCATCCTAGGCAGAATCGTTTTGACACAATTGAATACTCCTTTGACATTAACTTGATACAATCGATCAAAATCCTCTTCCTCTGTTTGTTCAATGTTTCCTACAAAACCAATTCCAGCATTGTTAACCAAAATGTCAATGGTTTGGGGTAAGGATCCCAATGATGTACTGAGTTCATTCCATTGGGTAATGTCTGCAGTAATGGTGTGGATTCCTTCTTTTTTATGAGATGGATTTTCGTTTAGGTCGATAACGAATACTTCCGCTCCTTGTTCTTTCAGGGTTTCTGTAATGGCTTTTCCTATGCCACTACTTCCTCCAGTAACCACTGCATTTTTTCCACTTAAATCAAACTTCATGAGGTTATTTTAAAAATTCACTGATTTTTTTGTCCTTCATTAACCAAGATAAATTAAATCGTGCTATTATCCCACCCCCGTATGCATGGATGTCGTTTTTGGTTCCTGTTTCGTATAGCAAATATATATATCCTTCACTAGGAGTATTTTTTCTTCCGACGGCCAAAGAGGAGTATTTGAATCCCCCTTCCTCAATCACTTTCTTGAGAGGCCAAGATTTTCCGCCATCAAAACTCAACCATACGTTGCCATTTTTACGACCGCTGTAGGAATCAATATTACTAAAAATCAAAATATCGTGACCATCAAAGGGAAGACGATCCAAGCCAGCCATCAATCCATAATCTCGATTTTGTTCTCCGTCAGGTAATTCTTTACTGACATAGAGATTCTCCCAATTTTGCCCTCCATCTGAACTGCTGGCAATGTGTCGCATTCTGGGATTTAATCCATCGGTAGATAGGTGTCTGCGAGAATTGTAATACAATGATCCATCGCTCAATTCAACTATGGCCGCTTCTCCCGTGCCATTGGCAGGGAAAGGATTACTTGTATGCCAAGTTTTTCCTCCATTGTCGCTGTAGATGGCATTGGTGTAATGACTGGGCCAATACTCTCGCTCATTTCCCTTTCCATAATACCTTGAAGTTCGGACTAGTCTCCCTTTGTGTATTCCGTTCTTTAGGGTTATACCATGTTCGTTCATGTGCATAGACGGAAGGTTTCCATTATTATCGGGATGGATTTTGATCTTTTTGGCTTGCCAAGATTGACCCTGATCACTGCTGAAGTAGCTGAGGATTGGAGCAGGAGGGTGTTCGCCTTTTTCAACGAAGGTGATGAGTTGACCACTATTTTCGTCTACTGTGAGGCCGCCGCCATTGATGCCTGAACCAATATTCACTTCAGACTGCCAGGTGGCTCCTCCATCTACCGATCTACGGCTTACACAGTTTTCTTTCCCCCAAGTGGTCACAACTGTTCCATTTTTGGCCACAACCACATTGGGAAAACGGCCTCCCTCAAAAAGCATTTGCTTTTCAAATAATGGATCTTTTTCTAAAGCTTTGGAAATTTCACTGTCGGGAGGTAATGAAAAACTCAGTGAGACAAGAACCAATAATAAGAGTCCTTTGTTTTTCATATTACTTTAATCTTTGCTTTCTTTTTTTCCAAACGGAGCCACTATTGAAATCATATGATTCCAAAGATTCTTTTTTCATTTCTATACTGTAACCGGGCAAATTAGGGACAATGTATTTTCCATTTTTAATGACCACGGGGTCTTTAAAATGTTCGTGGAGGTGATCTACATATTCGATAATTCGATTTTCCATGGATCCACTAATGCAGAGATAATCAATCATGGATAAATGTTGAACGTGTTCGCAAAGTCCAACCCCCCCGGCGTGAGGACAAACGGGGATATTAAATTTCGCTGCCAATAATAATATGGCCAGTATTTCATTGACACCCCCAACTCTGCAACTATCAATTTGACAAATGCCTATGGCGTTTGCTTGCATTAGTTGTTTGAATACAACACGATTTTGACAGTGTTCCCCTGTGGCTACATGAATGGGTTTTACGGCTTGCGCAATTTTGGCATGCCCCAAAATATCGTCTGGAGAAGTAGGCTCTTCGATCCACCAGGGTTGGAATTTCGATAAGTGCTTCATGTTTTCTATGGCCTCGTCAACATCCCATTTTTGATTGGCATCCATCATTAGTTTGATATCGTATCCAATTTCTTCACGAATGAGTTTGCTTCTTCTGATGTCGTCTTGAAGGTCAGATCCTACTTTCATTTTGATGTGGGTAAACCCCTCTATCTTTGCCTCTCGACAGAGTCGTCTAATTTTCTCATCGGAATAACCCAACCATCCGGCTGAAGTGGTATAGGCAGGATATCCATTTTCTACCAGGTGGGCTCTACGGGTGTCCTTTCCTTTCTCTTTTTCTTTGAGGATTTGCAACGCTTCCTCTTTATTGATAGCATCAGTGATGTATGTAAAATCAATACATTCGACCAATTCTTCGGGACTCATATCTGCCACCAGTTGCCATAAGGGTTTTTTTTCAATTTTGGCATACAAATCCCAAACCGCATTGACCAATGCCCCCGTTGCCAGATGGATTACCCCTTTTTCTGGCCCTAGCCATCGGAGTTGGCTGTCTCCAGTAATCATAGTCCAGAATTTTCCCATATTTTGGGTAAAGCTCCGTACAGATTTTCCAATCAATAGGTAGGATAGGGATTTAATGGCCTGCTCACAAAGTTCATTGCCACGGCCTATGGTAAATGTCAGTCCATGACCTTCTAATTGATCAGGATGATTTGTTTTCAAAATCACATAAGCTGCCGAATAGTCAGGATCTGGGTTCATGGCATCCGATCCATCTAAATTATCACTGATGGGAAAGCGAATGTCTTTAGTCTCTACTGATGAAATGATATAATCATTTATTTTTTTCACCTTTGAATGTAATTGGGATCAATATTTCATTTCTTCTGTTAATGACCTTGTAGGGACTATCGTAAACCAGAATTTTTGGAGAACCCGAAGAAATTATATTTTCATTTTGTAGCAATTTCTGAAGTATTTCAGTATGCTGTTTTTCTTTTATTGTACTGGTGTATCCCGAATATTTTATGGCGGCAAAATACCCACCTTTATCTTCAAAAACACTGAGGGAAGTGTCATTGGGTTGAGGGGTGTTATCACCTGTAAATTTCCTGGGCAGTACAAAGGTCATAGAATTTTCTCCTGTTTTTTTTTCCATATGAACGGGAGTTGTCATTGCAATTTTGGTGTTGTTTGTATTGTTGCCAGAAATGTATCCAAAAAGCTTTCCAAAGCCAGATCCTTCCCTTTTGGAGGTGTGTTTGGCCATCATCACAGGTGGGTAGAATCGTATTTCAGCCTCTGCAATATTTTGTATTATACTGTAGGATTGAATTTCAGTTTGAGCCATAGCCGTTGAGCATAGCATAAAAAAAAACAAAAATCGTTTCATCGTCCAGTCGGTTCTGTTTTATATGTTTTCTCCATAAGACCATCCCTCTCTTACTGGTTCTTTGATGTATGCATCGATATCAGGACGATTGGTGATTTTCATGTTTTCTGCATCGTATTCGATTTTAGCAGCAAACCTTTGTGCTAAAACTCCAACCAAGGCCATTTCTGTTAGTTCGGCGGCATAACCAAAATGAGAACCAGGAAGGCTGTCGTTTTTAATGGCATCTACCCACTCTTGCACAGGACCTTCTTCATGCACCCTTGGAATTGTTTTTTCAGGTGGATTTTTTTGAAAAGCTTCCCACTCTTCATCGGGTACCAAAAGTTTAGGTTCATTCGGTCTTCCACCAGTTAACAATGTTTTTTTATCACCAATCATAATCATTCCTGAGCGGTCAAATTTCTCGATTCCCCATTCAGGTCTGATTTCTGGTTTTTCTCCACCTTCATACCATTTAAGTGTTACGGGAGGTTTGTTGCCTCTTGCACCAAACTGATAATGGGTTACCGATTGATCAGCTATAAATCCATTTTTTGTTCTGGGGTTGGGAACAGTTGCTTCGACGGTATGAGGCATTCCTAAATCGAGTGACCAAAATGGCCCGTCTAGGGTGTGACAAGACCAGTCACCCAGTTGCCCATTTCCGAAGTCATAAAAACCTCTCCATGATTTTGGAGCATATGCGGAATTAAATGTTCTATACTTGGCTGGTCCTAACCAAAGGTCCCAATCCAAATAGTCAGGTATGGGATGAACAGGGGGTGGAAAACTTTCGGGTTTTGTCCAGTATTTTCCAGGTCCATAATTGAAGACACC
>DGPN01000062.1 GCA_002390455.1 Flavobacteriaceae bacterium UBA4439
ACAATTTATAAATATTCTTTAAATCAGGTCTAAAAACTATTGGCCAAGATGCTTTCGTATAACTCTTGTTTGCCGCTGGTATGAGGAATGTCTCCCTGATTTATTCCAATTTTGTAGAGGTCTGCAATGGATAATTCTCCTTTTTCAAAAGCTTTACCTTGACCGCCGTCATAGGATTGATAGCGTTGTTGGAGCATATCGGTATAGGCCGTATTGGTCAAAATGTGCTCTGCTGCCAAAAGTCCTCTGGCAAAGGTATCTGCACCCTGAATGTGTGCGATAAAAAGATCTTCCAAATCGGTAGAGTTTCTTCTCACTTTTGCGTCAAAATTGATCCCTCCTCCCTGAAGGCCCCCAGATTTTAGGAAAACCAACATTGCCTCAATGGTTTCATATAGATTGATGGAAAATTGATCGGTGTCCCATCCATTTTGGTTGTCTCCGCGATTGGCGTCAATACTTCCCAACATACCGGCATTGGCTGCCACTTGCAATTCATGTTCGAAAGTATGTTGTGCAAGGGTAGCGTGATTGACCTCTATATTCAATTTAAAATGATCTTGTAATCCATATTGATTCAAAAAGCCAATGACCGTAGCACTGTCAAAGTCATACTGATGCTTGGTGGGTTCGGCGGGTTTGGGCTCGATAAAGAAATTACCTTTGAATCCCTGCTCTTTGGCATAGTCTACCATTCTATTAAAAAAGACACCCAGGTGATCCAACTCTCGTTTCATATCGGTATTCAGTAGAGACAAATAGCCCTCTCTACCGCCCCAAAAAACATAGTTTTCAGCACCGAGTTCCATAGAAGCATCAAAAGCAATTTTGATCTGCGCAGCAGCCCTAGAGGCTACCCTGAAATCGGGATTGGTGATGGCACCGTTCATGTAAACAGGATTGGAAAAACAATTGGCCGTTCCCCAAAGCACCTTAATCCCCGTTTGTTGCTGTTTCTCCTTGATGTAAGATGTAATTTGAGCAACTCTTTTTTCCGTTTCGGCCAAGGATGATCCCTCAGCAATTAGGTCAATGTCATGGAAGCAAAAGTAATCAAAACCCATTATTTGTAAGAATTCAAAAGCGGCATCAGCACGATTTTTTGCCTGTTGCAAAGCGTCTGTTTCTTGATTCCAAGGATAGTGATTCGTAATCCTTCCAAAGGGATCGGCACCGTTGTCATTCATGCTGTGCCAATAGGCCATAGCAAATTTAAAATGATCCCGCATGGATTTGCCCATTACTTGTTGATCTGGATTATAGTATCTATAGGCCAAAGGGTTGTCGGATTCTTTTCCTTCGAATTTTATCTTTTGAATGTTTTTAAAAAAATTGTTTTCCATTTTAAATGATATTATTAATTAGTTGGGTTTTCCATTGTTCAAACGAAGCCATGCTTTCGTCTTGAAGTTTAGGATTAGGATTTATGGTTTTAGTAATATTGATGTTATCCTTGTTTTGTGTCTGGTGGACATTAGAAATGCTGGCTTTGGCGGCACCTTCTGCTCCAGTAGCTTCAAGCATTTGAATGGATATGCCCAAGGTGTCTGCAATGGTTTTTGAGAATACGTCGGATAAAAACAGATTGTCATTTCCCACTTTGAGGTTTTCAATATCCACTCCGTCATTTTTTAAAATTTCTATTCCATAGATCATGGCAAAAGCAATTCCTTCCAAGGTGGCCCTGACCATGTGATTGTTGTCATGTATATTGAAATTGATGTTGCTGATGTGTCCGTTGACAATCTTATTGTCGAGCATTCGCTCGGCTCCATTTCCAAAAGGGAAAACCTGCAATCCATTGCTTCCGATAGGTGCTTGTTGGGCCATTTCATTTAACTTTTCATAACCCACTTCACCCATCAATTGATGTAACCAGCGGTATTGTATCCCCGCACCATTGAGGTTGAGGAGTTTGCCAAACATTTTTTGTTGGGGTTGATAATTGACATGGGCAAAGGTATTGACCTTGGTTAATTCATTACCTGACAATTGATCTGTAAGGGCATAGACAACACCAGAAGTTCCTCCTGTTGCAACCACATCTCCTGCTTTTCGGGCTCCTAGGGTATAGGCGTTGTTGGGTTGGTCTCCGGCCCTGTAGGTGATGGGGGTTCCTTCCTTTAGTCCTGTGGCTTGAGCTCCGTGTTTGGATACCGTGGCTTGAACAGTGAAATTGTCAACCACTTCGGGCACCAAACTTTGATCGATTTGGTAATGGTCAAAAAGGGCTTTAGAAACTTGGTCATTTTTAAAATCCCAAAAAATACCTTCAGACAAACCGGTAATAGTGGTCTGAGGGATTCCTGATAGTTTGGCTGCAAGAAAATCTCCTGGCAACATGAGTTTATAGCTTTTTTGGTAGCGTTCTGGTTCATTGTCAATTACCCAAGCGAGTTTGGAAGCGGTAAAGTTTCCAGGGGAATTGAGCAGATGATCTTTGCAGTAGCCCTTTCCCAATTTTTCAAAAGCCTTTTCTCCGTAGGGAGTAGCTCTACTGTCACACCATATAATGGATTTTCGCAAAGGGTTGAGGTCTCGATCTACCAAGACCAATCCATGCATTTGATAGGATATGCCGATGCTTGAAATTTGGTCTGCATTAATATTAGATTCGGTCAATAGTTTTTGGGTGGCTTCGCAAAGATATTGCCACCATAGATTGGGGTGCTGTTCTGCCCAGCCCAACTGTTCGGCTTCCATTGGAATTTCCACTTCAGGAACCCTTGCCCGAGCAATGGGTTTTCCTGTCTCAACGTCTACCAGTGCTCCCTTTACAAAGGAACTCCCAATGTCAAAACCTATAGCTACCATTATTTATAGCCAGGTGTTATGGTTGTTTCTTTTTTCATATATTTTCCTTCAGCTGCCCAGCGAAAACCTCTCATTTGCATGGTCATCACTTCTGGAACGTCAAAATCGGTGAGTTTGTGCCCTATGGAAGAATAAAAGATTCTTCCCTTACCGTAGTGTTTTTTCCAAACTACCGGCATGGTGCTTCCTGTTACTTTATTTTCTGGTTTTCCTGGCTTTTGATAACTCTCTCTATCAAATTCTGAAATGGCCAAAACCTTTATGTTGGGATCAATGAGCATATAATATTGTTCGGTTTTTTTTAAATCAAAATCATTCAATCCTTTAGTGATGTGATCCGTCTGATCTAAAATCTTGATAGAGTGGTCTATATTTCCTCCAGGGTGTGATACGAATTGCCCCCCTACCATAAACTGATATTTAAGGTTATCCCTAAAAGCATCCCCCATACCTCCATGCCAACCAGAAAATCCAGTACCGTTCATAACGGCTTTTTCTAGACCTCTAAATTGCTCTTTGGTTATTTTTCCCATGGTCCAAACTTGAATAATCAAATCGGTTTCTGCCATTAGTTTTTCATCAGTATAAACAGAAAGGGTGTCAAAGACCTTTACATAAGCCCCTTCGGCCCTCAGCTTGGGAACCATTAGATCAACACTTTCGGTGGGCTTGTGCCCTTGCCAGCCTCCATAGACATATACGATATTTTTACCCTTCAAGGAAGGAGGGGATTGATCTTGAGAAAAACTAACTAGAGAAATTGATAGTACAAGGACTAGTAATAATTGACGTTTAATGGATATCGTTTTCATAATTGACTTAATTGATTAATCTCTTTTACAACTAGTGGGAGGGCTGGATGTTGAATTCCATGACCATATCCCTCTAATACGATGTGTTTGACTTTTGGATGACCGACTACTTTGAGCATTCGCATCATATAAGCGTTTTCTTCAGTACGTCCCAACATTTCCAATTCGGAATCTCCCGTAAAAAGAACAATCGGAGGAGCATCTGCTCTAACGTGGTACAAGGGGGCAAATCGATCAATAATCGGTTGAGTTTTGGGAATATTTTTTTCAGCTCTGACAGTAAAATGGGTAATCGTGTGGCCAGTAAGTGGCAAGAGTGCTAATATGTCATTGGCTTCAATTTCATGGGTTTTGAGATAGGTTTGATCCAGACCTACCATCAAAGTCAAATATCCTCCCGCAGAACTTCCACTAACTGCAATTTTAGTAGGGTCACCCCCGTATTTAGAAATGTTTTTAAAAGTCCAAGCCACAGCGGCGGCGGCATCTTCAATATAAACTGGTGCTTTTACCTTGGGGTGTAATCTGTAATTGACTGCCACTACTGCAATTCCTTTTTCTTTCAGCAACTTCGGCACAGACTTGTTGCCCGCTTTGAGCCCACCACCGTGAAACCAAACTACTGTGGGGAAATTCTTAATTCCTTCGGGATAATATACATCCAGTTGGCAACGCTCTTTTTGGTAGGAGTCGTTTTCACTTTGCTCATAGTAGCTAATTTCTTCCAAAAGAGTATACTCTTGAGCCAAAACCGTACTGAACCATAGCGCTTGTGTGAGAAAAACCAACAGATAAATACGCAACATACTTATATTAATTTCCTAAAATCGCAATTCAAAGTAACAATAAATTAGAACATGTGAATCGAAAAATGAGTAAATTAAAATACTTTTTCCAAATAAAACTCAAACAAAAATTCTACTAAAATCTAACTCTTGATGAAGTGCATTTTTTTTAAACTGTGAATAATCATTTTGCTTTCCTCTCCATAGCGGAAGTTGGGGGGGTGACTTTTCTTTTTAAAATTCTCTAGATTTGATTGGCTAGGTCGTGAGCTTATGACTCGTTAAGTCTCAGGTAATAGAATTCGATATTTCTGTCAAAATCATGTCGAAACGTCTCCCATTTGACCATTATTCCCGCTGGACTGACTCCACCTTCGGGAAGGGGTTGAAACCACTCATTTAGCTGAACTTCCCAACTTTGATCATCATTTTTTAAGTCAGGAGATTTCCATTCTCATCCCATTTTGCAACTTCATTTCGTTGATTTTGATCAATACACTTGGCCAACCATGCTTCGTCATAAGCTACATCGAGGTCTTTCAGTACCTCATCTGGCACACCGTCCCAAACGTTGGGACTATTTCCTTGATAGCCCAAATCCTTCAATCCAACAGCTGAAGTAAAATAGCCCGTTACGACCAAGTCTCTGATCAATGAGAAAAATGCGATACCATCGGGTTGTTCCTCCACGTCCTCAAGTTCATAACAAATGGAATCTAATATTGATTTTTGCTCGGTATCGCTAGAGTCAACAAAAGCTTTTCCAAACTGTTGTTTGGATTCTTGATCAAGCCATTTCAATCCTTTTTTGAGGGGTTTTTGAAGCGAAGAGATGTCCTTGACAATAAATTCAATAAACCCAGGAACCTCTGCCTCTTCAATCGAACCATTTTCATGGGGAGGAAGTATAAGATTGGCTAAGCGGGTAATCAACTTCATTTCATTTTCATCAAAAAATTGTTGTCCCAGAAGTTTTTGATCGTGAGCTGCTTCTTTAGGAGTTCTACCGTATTGGTATTTCCATATTTTTTCTTGCAATTGCTGTGGAGAGGTATCAAGACAACTTTGTAGTAATAGTCCTGTACCGAAAGACCCCAACATCATGGCCTTTATGCTTTCTCTTCTTTCCATGACTTAAATATTTTGTTTTTTTAATTCCTCTATGATAAATTCAGAAGTTCTCCAAGAGAGTGCCATGATGGTCCAAGTAGGGTTTTTATCAGCCTGTGATACAAAAGGGCCCGCATCGACCACAAACACATTTTCTACATCGTGCAAGCGTTCAAATTCATTGACCACAGAGGTTTTGGCATCACTACCCATACGGGTCGTTCCCACTTCGTGTATGATCCTTCCTGGCGTATGAAGACCAAAGTCTTTGTCAGCTCCTGGTCTTTCTCCCAAAACTTTACCTCCCATATTGTCAAAAATCTCCTCGAAAGTATCGTGCATATGGACAGCTTGCTTTTTCTCAAAATCGGACCATTTGTAGTGAAAACGTAAAACTGGGATACCGAATTCATCGACAGTTTCAGGGTCAATTTCACAATAATTGTCTTTCATGGGAATGGATTCTCCCCTTCCAGAGAGCCCCACTATAGAACCGTAATATTTTTTTACATCAGCACGGAGATGATCTCCATAGCCTCCCACTTTTTCTCCAAAAAATTTGTTGAACATATTGGGATCAAAGCCAAATCCATAGGAGGGCATTCCCAAACCTCCCCATACTTCGAGATGATATCCTCTGGGAAAATTAAGGTTTTTATTATCCAACCACCAAGGGGTATAAACGTGCATTCCACCTACTCCATCTTCATTATAACGCTTGCGGTTCATCAGTTCGGGTATAAAAGCCATCCGATCGGATCCAGTAGAGTCGTGGAGATATTTCCCCACCAAATTACTAGAATTACCAAGTCCATTGGGATGTTGACTGCTTTTAGAATTCAATAAAATCCGTGCAGTACTACAGGCAGATGCTGCCAAAATAACCACTCTTCCCTTAATGCTGTATTCTCGTTTATCGTCTTTACTAATATAGTTGACCCCTGTCGCTTTTCCATTTTCATCCACAGTAACCTCTTTGACCATGCTGTTGACATATAGATCCACTTGACCTCCACTTTTCTGAGCGGGAAAGATCAAACAAGAACCTGCGGAGAAATCTGCATAAACCGAACAAGATCGATTACACTGACCGCAGTAGAAACAAACGCCACGGTCATTATTAATTCGTTTGGTCAAAACAGAGAGTCTGGCAGGTATAACTGGGACTTGAGACTTCTTTGCTCCTTTGATGAAATAGAGTTCATGTAATCTAGGTTTGGGTGGGGGCAAAAAAAATCCATCTGGTTCATTGGGGATATTTTCCTTGGTTCCAAATACACCAAGTAGCTGATCAACTTTGTCATAATAGGGCTTGAGGTCGTCATAGCCAATGGGCCAATTTTCCCCCAGACCGTCTCTGTCTTTTCCTTTAAAGTCGCGAGGACCAAATCGCAAAGATATTCTACCCCAGTGATTGGTTCTTCCTCCCAGCATACGGGAACGAAACCAGTCGAACTTTGTATCTCCGCTATGGGTGTAGGGTTCTCCCTCTATTTCCCAACCTCCGTAGGCGGTATCAAAATCACCAAAAGGTCTGTGGTTGCCAGCACCTCTTCTTGGAGATTCATACGGCCACTTGAGCTGTGTTTGTTGTTTGGGATCGGCAGGATCAAAATAGGGGCCTGCCTCAACAACCGCAACTTTAAGCCCGGCATCCGCCAAAACTTTAGTAGCCATACCTCCACCGGCTCCAGAGCCAACGATTACGACATCGTATTTTTTTTGATTTTCTATAATTTGCATTACAAATGTTTTTAATACATTTTTAAGTGACTTATTCTATTGGAATATAACTAAGTGATCTGTATTTTTTTATTTGAAATTTTCACCTAGATGGAAATCATCAAATAAATACAGCAATTAAATTAAACGTTTTTTCTAAGAATTTTTTTAGGATTTGGGTTTTGGTTTCACCAATTTAAGCAATTAGGGTGTTTTTTTCAAATTATTTAAAGAAAGATATTAGAATTCGTTACTATTAAAATTGGAACCAGTAAAATAAACTACTGATTCCAATTTTTGAAAAAACCAATCAAACTAAATTATTCTCTTAACTATCTATTGATAATTTTTTTAATACCCAGGATTTTGAATAAGTTTTGGATTTTGATCCATAGCGTCTTGAGGGATAGGGTTCATATACTGTTTTGAATTAAATACAGCATTATCCAATTCATCCTCCTCAACACTATAAATCCAATCTCCTGAATTATCAGAAGGAGAGGAATTGCGAATCACCATATTATGGATTCTTTGATTCAACACATCCTCTGCAATCTTTAAACGCTTGAGATCCCAAAGTCTCTTGTTTTCAAAACAGAGCTCAACTCTTCGTTCTGAGTGAATGGCATCTCTCATTTGGTCTTTATCAAGATCTTGAGGTAAATCTGGCAAACCTGACCGATTT
>DGPN01000039.1:0-11091 GCA_002390455.1 Flavobacteriaceae bacterium UBA4439
GCCTGCCGCTAGCGTTCATCCTGAGCCAGGATCAAACTCTTCGTTGTTGTTTTTTAATAATATTAACGAACCAACAACTAATTGACTTTGTCTCAAAATGGTTTCTAATTCGCTTCGTATCTATTGATACGCGCTGTCATTCTTTATTCTATATCTCAATGAACTTATCGCTTTGGAGTCGATTTCGATCGCTCGATTTCCTCCGATGCGGGTGCAAATATAAAACCCTTTTTCTTCTGCACAATACCTTTTTCACCTTTTTTTGAAATTATTTTTCGGCTCCCATAGATATTTACAATTCAGCCCTTGACTATTAGTCAATTAGCGGCTTGAAGTCTTTTTAGGAGGGGTGAATTTCGGTTTGTTTTCTTTCCAATATTGGTACAAACTGTCCAAGTCATAATCCAATGCCGTGTCCTGACGTTCCAATCGATCCACCGAAAAAGCCCTTTGCAATATATCCTCAATCAAATAGTCCTCATAGATCGTCTCAGGATCATAAGTGTCTTTTAAAGAAAGTTTAAAGAGTGAAGCTGTGGTCTGGTATACAAATGCCCGCCAACCGTTGCGCAGTTCTTTGACCAACTCATGGGTGGTTTCTCCCGTTTGACGGTTTACCAATTTGATCAGAATTCGTCCCTGAGAACGAGAGAGCTTTTTGAGTTCTTTTTCAAACTCATCATAGACAAAGTCTTCCATTCTCTTGAGATAGACCCTTCTTTTTCTTTTGGATTTGATTTGTTCCAAGCGTCTGGTCAATACATTTAAACGATCCGCTGCTATTTTCGCATAAGGGTATACCTTATAGGTACGCTCTCTGAGAATGACATATCTTTTGGCTTCATCATAATTGTAAAATTTCAGGGGTTGAAATAATACCACTTCCTCGAGTTGAATACTCGAATTGATAATGGTATCCCCTTCGATGACAAAATAGTCTTCGGGAAGGGGTGGTGATTTTTGAGCCAGTAGATTGAAACAAGCCATCACCAAAATAACAGTCATTAAAGCATGTGGTTTCATGGTGTACAAATTTAATAATAAATGAAGGGATATTCATTTTCATTTGGGTTCTTATGCTTATTTTAGCATTTCTGTTTTTCAAATTTTAACAAATGAAACTTTTGAACAAAAAATCCATGTCCTTTTTGGAGGACTACCTCAATAATCCATCTCCAACCGGCTACGAATGGGAAGGACAAAAAATATGGATGGACTACCTGAAACCCTATGTGGATACTTTTATCACCGATACCTATGGCACTGCTGTGGGGGTGATCAACCCAGATGCTCCCTACAAGGTGGTCATTGAGGGACACTCGGATGAGATTTCATGGTATGTCAATTATATAACCGATAAGGGTTTGATTTATGTGATCCGCAATGGCGGTAGTGATCACCAAATCGCCCCTTCCAAATGGGTGAATATTCACACCAAAAATGGGATTGTTAAAGGGGTCTTTGGTTGGCCAGCCATCCATACCCGAAAATCGGGAAAAGAAGAAGTGCCAAAATTGGACAATATATTTATTGACATCGGTGCCAAAGACAAAAAAGAAGTGGAGAAAATGGGCGTACACGTAGGTTGTGTCATTACCTACCCCGATCACTTTCAAGTCATCAATAAAGACAAATTTGTTTGCCGTGCGATCGACAACCGTGCAGGAGGATTTATGATTGCTGAAGTGGGACGTTTATTACACGAAAATAAAATCAAATTGCCTTTTGGACTCTACATCACCAATTCTGTTCAGGAAGAGGTGGGGCTTCACGGGGCGGAGATGATCACCCAGACCATCAAACCCGACGTGGCCATCGTTACCGATGTTTGCCATGATACTACCACTCCTATGATCAACCAAAAAGAAGAAGGTCATATCGAAATGGGGAAAGGACCTGTGATCTCCTATGCCCCTGCGGTACAAAACAAGCTCAGAGAACAAATCATCAAAACGGCAGAGGACAAAAAAATTCCTTTCCAACGTTTGGCCTCTTCGCGCTATACAGGTACGGATACCGATGCTTTTGCCTACAGCAATGGTGGGGTCGCCTCGGCTTTGATTTCCCTACCTCTGCGTTATATGCATACCACTGTAGAAATGGTTCATCAAGAAGATGTGGAAAATGTAATTCGATTGATTTATGAAACTCTGCAGACCATTGATCCTAAAAAGGGGTTCAGCTATTTCGATTCGTAAAAAATCTAATCTCCCAAAATTTTAGTTGTTTTACGACCCCCAAAAGGAGTATCAAAAATCCCAACTGCGAGTTCTGCCCAAAAAATAAAAACATTAGGATCAATAGGCCGATGATCCATCTTAAAATTTTATTCTTTACTATATTTATTAATCTTATATTGATAAATCCAGTAATGTAAATCATAACTCCCATCAGCATAAAATCATCTAGTTTCCAATGGAAGTCATTTCTGAGCCAATTGGCCATTAAAGGAAAAAGCATCAACAAGAGGGTGATTCCTAAAAGTATTAGACTACTACTTTTTGTAATCATCATTCCAATTCAGGTGCGTCAGAGAATTTTTCATGTCCATTAATCATATTCTACCAGTGCTACTTTAATTTTATCATCTAAAAAAAAATCTTTTTCCAATTAAAGAAAAAAGATTAGGCTATTTAGATTCATAATGTTTTCTGCTCTGCAGTAAAACAACACTATTTTTTTCGAACCTATAGACCAAACGGTGTTCCAAGTCAATGCCAATCTGAGGGAAAGAACCAAAACTATCTTGCCGAAGGTTTTTTAAACCCATATTCCCTTTCTACAAGTGCGATTCGGATCTTGTATTCTTTATAAAAATCTTTCCTTCCTTTTTGCTTTGCCCATTGATGGTCTGCATTTTGTCTCCACTGTTGGATGGAATCCAAATCCTTCCAATAGCTTATGGAAATCCCGTAATCATTTCTTGCGCTGTCCTCTCCTAAAAAACCATCGAGTTTTTCGGCTTGTTGTCTCAGCATATCGTTCAACCTAAAATATTCCGGATCGTGCTCATCGAGAATAGAAGTGAAAATAACCGCATAATAAGGTGTAGGGGGTGTAGAGATAATCATATATTAAATAAATTGGTAGCGAAAAGAGCAAGTATTTGGTTTAGATATTACTTTGACTAACTCGCCTAAATTTACGGTAAATTATTTTTTGATTAATGCCTTATTGATCCGCTTGACCACACCTGGCCCTTCATAGACAAAACCAGTATAGAGTTGAATCAAATCAGCGCCTGCATTCATCTTATCAAGGGCATCTTGGGGCTTGTGGATTCCTCCTACTCCAATAATGGGAAATGCTTTTTGGCTTTTTTCGGAGAGAAAACGGATGACCTCAGTACTGCTATGTGTAAGCGGTTTCCCACTTAAACCTCCACTTTGGTCTCGATTGGGAGATTGTAAACCCTCACGATCAAGGGTGGTATTGGTCGCAATGACCCCAGCAGTTTGGGTAGATTTGACAATGTCTATGATGTCCAATAATTGCTCATCCGTCAGGTCGGGGGCAATTTTAAGCAGTATGGGTTTGGGTTGTTCCTTTGCTTGATTTCGTTTTTGTAGGGTGTTGAGTAAATCGGTAAGCGGTTTTTTCTCTTGCAATTCCCGCAGGTTGGGGGTGTTGGGTGAACTTACATTAACGACAAAGTAATCTACATAGGGATATAAGGCTTCGAAACAGTGGGTGTAGTCCTCCACAGCTTTCTCGTTGGGGGTAATTTTGTTTTTGCCGATGTTCCCCCCTATAATGATGTTTTTGTTTTTTTGTAGTCGGGGAATAGCCTTGGCCACTCCTTCGTTATTGAATCCCATTCGGTTGATCAGTCCTTCATCTTGTGGCAGTCGAAACAAACGTTTTTTGGGATTGCCGGGCTGAGGCTTGGGCGTAAGTGTACCGATTTCAATAAAGCCAAAACCAAAATTGGAAAGTTCTTGGTAAAGCTTTGCATCCTTGTCGAAACCAGCTGCCAGACCGACTGGATTTTTAAACCGAATGCCAAAAAGTTCTCTTTCGAGTTTGGGATGGTGGACTTGGTAGATGGCCCTGACCAAAAATGACACTCCTGGTATTTTGTGTATCAAACGGATAAGAGCAAAGACAAAATAGTGAATCCATTCAGGGTCACCGAGAAAAAGGACGGGTTTGATCAGATAGCGATACATCATTATGTCTTAAAAAAAATCCCGCCGTAGCGGGATGATTTTATTTTTTGGTGGGGTTGAGTTTTTGACTCATCTCCAGAGACAAAGCCGAGCGTTCTATTTTAAGTTTTCCCGCCAGAGTCTCAATGACACAGGTGTTGTCTTTGTCGTTCAATTCTACCACTTTGGCGTGAATCCCACTTTTGGTGATCACCCGATCCCCCTTTGTGAGGTTTTTCATAAAATTCTTTTCTTTTTTTTGTCTGCGTTGTTGCGGCAAGATGATAAAGAAAAAAAACACCACAAGCATTAAAAGTAAAAAGGGCATTTGCCCGGAGAATCCCTCCATAGGTTAATTTTAGTTAATTATTATTTTGTTGACGCGCCTTGGCAGCATCATCACGTTGTTTTTGCTTCACTGGGTCGGGGGTTACCATAGCTTTTATTCTTAGGGTTTCACGCCCACTTGCAGTGTTGGCCGAAATGGTAACGGTTTTTTGCTGCATATTAGGCTTATTACTAGAATCAAAACTTACCAAAATCTCTCCAGTAGCACCAGGAGCAATGGGGGTGTTTTTGGGATAGTTGGGAACGGTACATCCACAACTTCCTCTGGCATCTACGATGATCAAATCGGCTTGACCGGTATTGGTAAACGTAAATGTAGTCTGAACGGTTTCTCCTTCTTTAATAGTTCCAAAGTCGTGCATGGTCTTATCAAAGGCCATCGTTGCAGTGGCAGCAGGAGTTTCGGCAGCACTCTCAGATGCTTTTTCCTTGTCCACTTTTTTAGAGGCGCTTTCGTTACAGCCACTGGCAATGAGTAACAAAGCGCAAACAAAAATCCAAGCTATTTTTTTCATTGTTTTTTTTTAATTATTTATGATATTCAAATTTAGCAAAAAAACATTAAATCAATCCCCTACCGCTTTTATTTAATCGACCCGATTCCTCAAAATCTTTGATGGTTTTGTCTAAAATTCCATTGATAAAAATATTACTCTTTGGTGTGGAATAGTCTTTGGAGATTTCGATATACTCGTTCATGGTTACTTTGGGTGGGATAGTAGGAAAATAAAGTAACTCGGCCATGGCCATTTTGATCATGATAGCATCCAATAGTGCAATCCTATCACTGTCCCAGTTGGGGGTTCGCCCCTCCATTTCCTTCAGTAATGCATCGTTATTGACCACCACTTTTTCCAATAAATCAATGGCAAATTGCGGATCTTCATCCGCTGCGTTCATCTGAGGAAAGTGTAGGCTATTGCTGTCTTTTGGATCAATTTTATGAAGGCTTTTTAGGAGAAAAGTATTGACCACAGGCAAGTCGTCAATCCATGTCAGTTCCATATCTTCTATATAATCGTAAAATTCGTCAGATGGGGCAACAATTTCTTTAAAAAAGAAGGCGATAATATCCCTGTCTTCCTCCAATGTAGGGGATTCTTTTTGGGCGTATTCGTGAAAAGTTTCGTTTTCCATCAAGGTTTTGAAATTGGATTTGACATAGTCAAAATCCAAATCCCAAAATTTGATTTTTTTCTTTTTGATGTGATTGACCAAAGTGGGGTGTTGGGCAATGAATTGAAGAATTTTGTTTTCTATTAGGGAAGCAGAGTGTACGGCATTTTTTTTATTTCTCAATCCTTTTTGGAGATCTGTTTGATCCAAGGCATGTTCGTATGTGGATTTGAGAAAAGCCAAAAGGGCCAAGTATAGTGAAAAAGTATTGAGATAACTCTTTTTAAAAAAATCAACTTCCTGTGCCAAGTTGCCCTCCCGATTTTGTAAGAAGGAATACAACGACTGCATTACTTTGATGCGAAGATGTCTTCGGGTTAGCATTTATTGAAAAACCAATATTTGGCACAAAAATAGGGCTTTAGTTTTAATTACAATCAACTAAAAAGCTTTTTGAATTTGATAACAAAAGCATTTGATTACCTTTGGAACTTAGTTATGCGTACCCTAGCCAAAAGGATGAATGAGAGCACTACAATACCTCAATAAATACCTAAAAAAATACCTCTTAAAACTGCTGTTT
The DNA here is from genome assembly GCA_002390455.1 of Flavobacteriaceae bacterium UBA4439. Taxonomy (GTDB): domain Bacteria; phylum Bacteroidota; class Bacteroidia; order Flavobacteriales; family Flavobacteriaceae; genus UBA8316. Next base: position 6,196 of record DGPN01000039.1, read on the forward strand.
GGGATTTTAATTACCATCATTTCAAGGGTTTTTTCCCTTTTTGCCCCACGACTGATCGGAGATTCATTAACAGCGGTTGAAAATTATCTGGTCGATCATCAAGGGGACTTGGTCGCTCTCAAATCTTTGTTGCTCAATAACATATTAATCATTATTGGTGCGACACTGCTCTCGGGGTTTTTTACTTTTTTGATGCGGCAAACCATCATCAATGTGTCCCGCTATATTGAATTCGATCTTAAAAACGAAATTTTTTTCCATTACCAAAGACTAACCCAACGCTTTTATAAAAACAACCGCACAGGTGATCTGATGAGCAGAATCAGCGAAGATGTGAGTAAGGTCAGGATGTACGTAGGCCCTGCAATTATGTACAGCATCAATACGGTGACCCTGTTTGTATGTGTCATCACACTTATGTTCAGCATTGCTCCAAAACTATCGGTTTATACGCTTATTCCGCTCCCCCTATTGTCGTTAACCATCTACAAACTCAGCAGGGTGATCAATGCCAGAAGTACGGTGGTTCAAGAAATGTTATCAAAACTATCCTCTTTTACACAGGAGACATTCAGTGGTATTTCCGTTATAAAATCTTATGGTTTGGAGGGCAATACCCACAAAAAATTTGATACTTTGGCACTTGAAGCCAAGGAGAAAAACATGAATTTGGCCAAGGTTCAGGCTTGGTTTTTTCCTTTGATGATCCTTTTGATCGGCATAAGCAATCTGATTGTCATTTTTATTGGTGGTCAACAATATATAAACGATGAAATAGAAATCGGTGTATTGGCAGAGTTTATCATCTACATCAATATGTTGACGTGGCCAGTAGCGGTGGTGGGCTGGGTAACCTCAGTGGTTCAACAAGCGGAAGCCTCCCAAAAAAGAATCAATGCCTTTTTGAACGAACCCATCGAGATCGAAGACGGGAAGGGAGTAGAGATTGCGGTTAAAGGGGAAATCACCTTAGAAGACGTCACCTTGGTGTATCCCGAAACGAAGATCAAAGCCTTGGATAGAGTTAGTCTGAAATTAGAAAGTGGAAAATCAATCGGAATCATAGGAAAAGTCGGCTCTGGAAAATCCTCCATCCTTCAGCTTATCAATCGCCTTTATAACCCTAACTCTGGTAAAATTTTATTAGACGGTCATGACATCCGAGACTTTAAACTGGAAGAATTGAGAAGCCATATAGGAAATGTCCCACAAAATGCTTTTTTGTTCTCTGAGAGCATTGAGGACAATATTCGACTGGGCAAAAGAGATGCCTCGGAAGAAGAGATCATTGAGGCTTCTAAAAAAGCAGCCATTCACAAAAGCATTAAAAAATTCAAACAGGGGTATAAAACTCTTTTGGGTGAAAGAGGATTAACCCTCTCTGGAGGGCAAATTCAAAGGGTTTCTATTGCGAGAGCACTTATCAAAAATCCTAAAATACTGCTTTTCGATGATTGTCTATCGGCAGTAGATACCGATACTGAAGAAAAAATCCTAAAAAACCTCAAGGAATTCAGTAAAGATAAAACCACAATCATTGTAAGTCATCGTATTTCGTCGGTCAAAGACACCGATCATATCATTGTATTGGATCAAGGTAAAATTATCGAGCAAGGAACGCATCAAAAACTAATCGATTTAAAAGGTTTTTATTTCGATCTTTTCAACAAACAACAGAACGAAAAGGAATATTAATTTGTTTTGTTTTAATTTTTTTATGATTTTTGATGAAATTAGTAGATAAATTTAAACAAAAGTTCAATGTATAATACCAATGATAAGGAACAGGAAGAAATATTTTCCAAAGTTCTACGTGCAGGGAGAAGAACTTATTTTTTCGACGTGCGGGAGACCAAAGCCAGTGATTACTACTTAACCATTACGGAAAGTAAAAAATTCACCAATGATGATGGAACGTTCCACTACAAAAAACACAAAATCTATCTTTACAAAGAAGATTTTAATGACTTCAGTTCAATATTAACGGAAATGGTGGGTTTCATCATCAAAGAAAGAGGGGAAGAAGTCATCAGTGAAAGACATCAAAAAAATTACGACAAGGAGAAAGATATGGACTCTGCCGAAGTTTCTGGAAATAACTTTACGGATCTGAATTTTGAGGACATATAGCTCAATTCAAGCATAACTTTCCGACACTCATTCGTTTTTTTAGGCTTTAGATTTTAATTAGATTAGTGGTCAAAACAATAATGCTATGGCCAGAACTGAATCCTATATGCTTCCGTTAAATACGAAAGCACCTCATTTTTCACTCACCAACGGTATTGACCAAAATCAACTTACTTTGGATCAAGTCAAAGGATCATCGGGTACTTTGGTGATTTTTATGTGCAATCATTGTCCTTATGTATTGCATCTGTTGGACAAAATGGTGGAAGTGAGTCATCAGATTAAAGAATGGGGAATCAATACCGTATCCATTTCGAGTAATGATGTGGACAACTACCCAGAGGATAGCCCAGAGCTGATGCAAAAACTGGCTATAGAAAAATCATTTGGCTTTCCCTACCTATACGACCCCACCCAAGAAGTGGCTTTGGCCTATGAAGCCGCATGTACTCCAGACTTTTATCTGTTTGATCAGGATTTAAAACTTGTTTATCGAGGACGTTTTGACGATGCTCGTCCCAAGAATGATAATCCCGTTACTGGAAAAGACTTGATGGACGCATGCCGAAAATTATCAAGAGGCATGGCACAAGATGCTAATCAAATACCCAGTTTAGGTTGTAATATCAAATGGAAAGCGAATAACGAGCCCAAAGGCTTTTCTATCTAAAATCGACCAACTCCACCTCAAAAATCAGGCTTGCATCGGGAGGGATAACGCCTCCAGCTCCACGTGATCCATAGGCCAACTGACTCGGAATTAGGAATTTTGCCGAGGATCCTTTCTTGAGGAGTGCAATACCTTCATCCCAACCTTTAATTACTTGGCCCAAACCCAATGGAAAAGCAATGGGTTCATTGCGTTGGTAGGAGGAGTCAAAAACAGTACCGTCAAGTAGCATTCCTCTATAGTGTACCGAAACGTTTTTTCCTTTTGCAGGATGATCTCCACTCCCTTCTCGGGTGATTTTGTAGTAAAGTCCACTATCGGTTCGATTCATCCCAGCGGTCAATTCCTCCAGTTCTTTTGCGGCAGCTTCTTGAGCGGCTTTTATACGGGTTTCTTTTTCATTGACAAAAACATCAAAAGCAGCAACGGCATCCCAAGCCTCAGCATCTTTACCGACCCGTTCGATAGTAATATTCTGAATCTTATCGTCTTGAGCAATGGCATCAACTACTTCTTGACCTTCCACCAAATGTCCGAAAACTGTGTGCTTTCCATCCAACCAAGGTGTTGCAGTATGGGTGATAAAAAATTGGCTTCCATTGGTTCCGGGACCAGAATTGGCCATAGACAAGGTACCCGAACGATCGTGCTTAAGCTCTGGATGAAATTCGTCATCAAACTGGTAACCAGGGCCGCCGACACCAGTACCTTGAGGACAGCCCCCTTGAATCATAAAATCTGCAATCACACGGTGAAATTTTAAACCATCATAATAGGGTGTTCCTTTGGAACTTACCTTGTTTTCAACTGACCCTTCAGCCAAGCCTACAAAATTCCCAACGGTTCCCGGTGTTTTATCAAAAGTCAATTGAACTTTAATATTTCCTTTTTCTGTTTTGAAATGGGCAAAAATTCCTTCCTGCATGATGTGTGTTTTTTAATTTTTGCGAAGATAGTAATAGTTGCAAGAAATGAGGAGATTTGAATTAATTTCCAACATCACTAATAAATTTAAGTCGGAAAAGACGTAAGTCTTCATCCTCGTAATCTCCATCAAATTCTTCGGAGACCAACTTCAAATCGTCAGAGTCTGCTTCCATAAAATAATCCGTCAATTCTTCGATTTGATCCTCATCAAAAATTTCATTGATCCAATAGTCTATATTGAGTTTTGTTCCTGAAAAAACGATGGTTTCCATTTCCGTGATCAGTCGAGTCATTTTCATTCCCTTGGCAGAGGCTATGTCCTCGAGTGATAATTTGCGGTCGATACTTTGAATTAAATACAATTTCAAAGCAGAATTCGCTCCTGTACTTTTAATGATTAGATCATCTGGGCGAGTAATTTCGTTATCAGTTACGTATTTTTTGATGAGTTCAATGAATTTTGCTCCATATCTTTTGGCTTTTCCCTCTCCTACTCCATTGATTTGGTGGAGTTCTTGTAAACTGATAGGATATTTGAGTGCCATGTCGTCTAGGGAGTATTCTTGAAAAACAGCAAAAGGCGGAACATCTTCTTCTTGGGCCACTTGTTTTCTCAATGAACGCAACAATTGCATCAAAATCTTATCAGTACTTCCTTGAGATTTTTTAGGAGTTAGGTTGAGTTGATTGGATTCATAATCATGGTCGGCAGTAATCATAAAAGAGCCAGGTTGATCCAAAAAGGAGATGGCTTTTGGGGTGAGTTTGATGATTCCGTAGGTTTCAATCTCTTTGGAAAAGAATCCGTTGATTAGCGACTGACGGAGGAGTGCCATCCAAAATTTAGCATCCCTGTCTATGCCGATACCAAAAAAAGGTTTTTCATGTGTTCGATGCGAAAGGATCAAAGCGTTTTTGGAACCTATCAAGGTTTTGACAATTTCTTTTGACTTGTACTTTTCTTTGGTATCCAATACCGTTTGTATCAATATTTTTAGTTCCTTTCCAGCTTCACTTTTGGTTTTGGGATAACGCATATTGTCATCCATATCTGCACCATCTCCTTTTTCGGAATCAAATTCTTCTCCAAAATAGTGGAGTATAAATTTCCTTCTAGAAATGGAAGTTTCGGCATAAGCAACCATTTCATTGAGCAATGCAAATCCCAC
>DGPN01000039.1:11109-44103 GCA_002390455.1 Flavobacteriaceae bacterium UBA4439
TCTATACTTTTAGGAATGTCGTGATGAACCACAAACCTGACATCGGGCTTGTCAATTCCCATTCCAAATGCAATGGTGGCTACAATCACATCGCAATCTTCCTTGAGAAACATGTCTTGGTTCCGTACACGGGTTTTCGAATCCAAGCCCGCATGGTAGGGTAAGGCATTTATACCATTTACTTGTAACATCTTTGCCAACTGCTCCACTCGCTTTCTTGAAAGGCAATAAACTATCCCAGATTTGCCATTATTGTTCTTTACAAATTTAATGATATCGGATTCTACCTGATCCGTTTTGGATCTGACCTCATAATATAGATTGGGACGATTAAAAGAGGATTTGAAAACCTTGGCATCGGTGATCTTAAGATTTTTTAGAATGTCTTCTTGAACTTTTGGAGTAGCTGTTGCCGTCAAAGCGATGATGGGGATTTTTTGTCCCATTTGATCCAAAATGGTTCTCAAATTCCTGTATTCAGGTCTGAAATCATGTCCCCACTCCGATATGCAATGGGCTTCATCAACCGCTAAAAAGGAAATTTTTAGTGTTTTAAAAAAATCAATGGTGTCTTTTTTGGCCAACGACTCTGGAGCTACAAAAAGTAATTTGGTCACTCCATTAATCAAATCTTGCTTAACCTGAAGGGTGTCGGTTTTGTTTTGTGAAGAATTTAAAACATGAGCAATGCCATCCTCATCAGAAATCCCTCTGATGGTATCGACTTGGTTTTTCATCAGTGCAATGAGAGGAGAGACCACAAGGGCTGTACCCTCGCATAGGAGAGCGGGTAATTGATAACACATGGATTTTCCACCCCCAGTGGGCATGATAACAAAAGTGTCATTGTCAGAAAGTAAGTTTTCAATGACAGGTTCCTGTAAACCTTTGAAACTCGAAAAACCAAAGAACTGTTTTAGAGATTTTTTTAAATCTTCTTGTATCTTCAATGGGTGGGTTTAATTTAAAAATTAGCTAAATTTGTAAATACAATATAGTTCTTTTAACAAAAAAAAACTAATCAAAAACCACAAATTGAGCGACACTACTACGGTTACTGAAATTGCTCGTAACACCATACGTCTTGAGACCCAATCTCTTAAATTATTGGAAGAATCCATTGGTTTTGATTTTGAACAAATCGTTCAATTGATTCATCAATCCCATGGAAAAGTTGTCCTTACGGGTGTAGGCAAAAGCGGGATCATTGGCATGAAGATTGCTGCAAGCTTGAGCTCAACAGGTACTCCGGCCCTATATCTTCACGCTACTGACGCCACCCATGGTGATTTGGGAATGGTTGAAAAGAAAGATGTTATTATCGCGATTTCTAAAAGTGGGAATTCACAAGAGATCAAAGATCTGATCCCTTTTCTAAAAAATAATGGTAATAAAGTGATAGGAATGACCGCCAATCCTGACTCCTTTCTCGGAAAACAATCCGATCACCTGCTCTTTACACCAGTGGAAAAGGAGGCTTGCCCTCACAATTTAGCACCCACCACCAGTACCACAGTTCAATTGGTTATGGGCGATGCACTGGCTATGAGTTTGATGGATCTCAATGGTTTTCGACCTCAAGATTTTGCCCAAATTCACCCTTCGGGTAGTTTGGGAAAAAAATTACACCTCAAAGTCGTTGATTTAACGGATGATTCTAAAATCCCGAGTGTTTCCATTGAGGCTAGCCTTAAAGAAGTAATCTGTGAAATTTCTGAAAAAAGATTGGGGGCAACGGTGGTAGAATATAATGGAAAGATTTCTGGATTGGTTACCGATGGAGACATTCGTAGAGTACTGGAAAAAAACGAAAACATCGGTGGACTAGTGGCCTCCGAAATAATGACGGAGAATCCCATTACTGTTGTTGAGGACATGCTTGCTTTGGAGGGATTAAAATTAATGCAAGCCAAAAAAATAAATCATCTTATTGTCTTAGGAAAGAACAAAAGCTACAAAGGCATGGTTCATATTTTAGATTTTATAAAAGAGGGGTTAAATGGATAAAAACACCAATGAAATGTCCTTTTTGGACCATTTAGAGGAACTCAGATGGCATCTAATCCGATCTTGTTTGGCCATTGTAATATTGGCCTCAGCAGCTTTTATAGCTAAGGATTTTATTTTTGATACCATTATTTTTGGCCCTAAAAAAATTGACTTTCCTACCTACAAGTGGTTTTGTCATCTTTCAGAAACCTTTGGTCAGGGAGACAGTTTTTGTATCAGCGAGATGCCTTTTAGAATTCAGAGTCGTACGGTAGCAGGTCAGTTTTCTGCTCACTTATGGACTTCAATTCTAGCAGGTTTTATTGTTGCATTTCCTTATGTAATTTTTGAGTTTTGGAAATTTGTAAGTCCAGGGCTACATGAAAACGAACGAAAGAATGCAAGAGGATTTATTTTTATTTCTTCATTACTTTTTTTTATTGGTGTCCTCTTTGGATATTATGTAGTTACTCCACTTTCGATCAATTTTTTAGGCAATTATACCGTTAGCGGTGAAGTATTCAACGATTTTGATCTCAGTAGTTATATTGGTCTGTTGCGAGCCTCTGTTTTGGCCAGTGGACTCATTTTTGAATTGCCCATCATCATTTACTTCCTCACCAAAGTAGGAATCGTTACTCCAATGTTTTTAAGAAAAAATCGAAAATTTGCATTGGTGATTGTTTTGAGTTTATCGGCCATCATTACCCCCCCTGATATCGTGAGTCAGATCATCGTGAGTATTCCTCTACTTATTTTGTATGAAGTAAGTATCTTTATCTCTAAATTTACACATCGGCGCATAGAAAAAGAAATGCGAAAACCCTCTTCAACCCAATGATATTAAGTGCTGAGAATATAGAAAAGTCCTATAAGGGGAGAAAAGTTGTTAAAGGAATTTCGATTTCAGTCGAGCAAGGAGAAATTGTAGGGCTATTGGGGCCCAATGGTGCGGGAAAAACAACCTCTTTTTACATGATTGTGGGCTTGATTAAACCCCAAGCCGGAAGGATTCTTTTGGATGATATCGATATCACCTCCTTCCCAATGTACAAAAGGGCACAAAACGGAATCGGTTACTTGGCTCAGGAAGCATCTGTTTTTCGAAAACTAAGCGTAGAAGACAACATTCTGAGTGTTTTGCAACTCAGCGACCTTTCCAAAGCCCAACAAAAAGAAAAAATGGAGGCCTTGCTGGAAGAGTTTGGCTTGACCCACATCCGGAAAAGCAGAGGTGACTTACTTTCTGGTGGGGAAAGAAGAAGAACAGAAATTGCAAGAGCGCTGGCCACCGACCCCAAATTTGTTTTACTCGATGAACCTTTTGCTGGGGTAGACCCTGTTGCTGTTGAGGACATTCAGAAAATTGTCGCTCACCTTAAGAAAAAAAATATAGGTATTCTTATAACCGACCACAATGTTCAGGAAACCCTAGCCATTACCGATAAAACATTTTTGATGTTTGAAGGAAGCATCCTAAAAGCCGGAACCCCCGAAGAGCTCGCTCAGGATGAGATGGTTCGAAAGGTATACTTGGGCAAGAATTTTGAATTGAGGAAAAAAAAATTATTTCTTTAATTAATTAAGAAGGGATTATACTCCTATCCTGAGAAACTGTTGTTAATTAAATTTAACACCAGATAGATCAATACCCCTAAACTAATTCCCCCCAAGCCGAAAAAATAAATTAACACCAGGGCAAATATGAGCAAAAGGAGTCTCAAAATGGTATCCAGTCTCCCTGTTTTTAGCGACTTAAAGGAAAAAAGATCGAAATTTGCATTCATTAAGATAACGAAGATTAACGTTAAAAAGATCAATCCAGAATTGGAAATTATGACTGGTTTTAAAAAAGAAAAATCAGGATGCTTTACCAATAAGGGTAGTGCACCAAAAAACATGGCCATTGCTGGAGTTGGTAAGCCAATAAAATGATTTTTGCTTGAACCTTCAATGTTGAAACGAGCCAATCGAAAAGCAGCACCCAATGGAATTAAAAAACCGATGAATACCCATGGAATAAATTCTACTACAGTATTGAATGGCCAACCTGTAATGATTTCCAGAGGTTTATTTCCGGCCATAACGAAAAGCTGTGCTAAAATGATTCCAGGGGCTACACCGCAAGTAACCAAATCGGCCATTGAGTCTAACTGGACACCCAATTCACTTTCGACTTTGAGCAGACGGGCAAAAAGGCCGTCCCAAACATCAAAAAAAACCCCCGCCAACAGAAAAACAAAGGCGGTTTCAAATTGGAATATATAAGCGAAATAAATCGAAAAACATCCCGACAAAAGGTTTAATGAAGTGAAAAAATGCGGAACTGATTTTTTAATCATTAGTTTTGTAATTCCAATTTAAAATAAAATTTTGGGGAAATTAAGACTTGATCCACTAAGAAAAAAATAAGCAGACAGAAATTCCAATGATTTTTTACAAAAACCCCGTCCTACTGTCAATTCTTTCTGGAATACTGCTCACCTTATCCTGGCCGGTTCAGGGTTTGTCCTTTCTAATATTTTTTAGTTTAATCCCCCTTTTTTTTGTTGAAGATCAAATCACTAAGGGCAATTCGAAACGAAAAAAATTGCGTTTGTTTACCCTGAGCTACTTGGGATTCTTCGTTTGGAATTTGGGGACGACCTGGTGGATCATCAACTCCTCCATTTTTGGGATGGTATTTGCCATTGTTTGTAATACTTTGTTTTACGCCATTCTAATGATGCTATTTCATTGGTCAAAAAAAAGACTTCCTCTTCGAACAGCATATATTTTTTTAGTAAGTCTATGGATCGCCTTTGAAAAATTCCACCTAGAATGGGACTTTTCTTGGCCATGGCTCAACTTGGGTAATGTTTTTTCAGAGGATATTCAATGGATTCAGTGGTACGAATTTACTGGTTCTTTTGGTGGTAGCCTTTGGGTATTAATCATCAATATTGGCTTATTTGAAGTTTTCAAAAATCATCCTGTTAGCCTGAAAAACACTCTTTGGGTCAAAAAAATGACTCCTTGTTTGATTGGAATTGCCATCCCGATTGTAATCTCCTTACTTCTTTTTCAACGAGAAAAAGAACTCACTCCCACCACAGAAGTTTTACTTCTACAACCCAACATTGACCCATACAAAGAAAAATACGATAGGGAAAACGGTTATTATTTTGACTTAATGGTCGATATGACTGCTGATCAAATTTCGGATGAAACCCGCTATATCTTTACCCCCGAGACTTATTTCGGTGCAGGATTTGGTGCATCACTCGAGGAATTCAAAACAACAGTTTTACATCGTAAATTGGATTCATTGCTCAAAAAGAATCCTAAAATACAGTTGGTTAGCGGTATTCAAACCTACAGTGTTTACAGAACAGATAGCCCACCAACGCTTACAGCAAATTTTATTAGAGATGGCGTCTGGGTTGATTTTTACAACTCGGCCTTAAAAATGGAATATCAACAAGAGCCTGAGTTCTATCACAAATCTAAATTGGTGGTTGGGGTTGAAAACATGCCCTATAAAAGTTTTTTTAAGCCCTTGTTGGGAGAGTTTTTACTCGATCTTGGAGGTACAGTATCCAGTCGGGCCACTCAAGATTACAGAAGTGTTTTTGAACACACTAAAATCAACCTTAAAACAGGCCCTGTTATCTGTTATGAATCCATTTATGGAGAATTTGTTACAGAGTATGTAAGAAAAGGGGCTCAATTTTTGGCCATTATCACCAACGATGCTTGGTGGGGAAATACTGCTGGACACAAACAATTGCTCAGTTATGCTCGACTCAGAGCCATAGAAAACCGAAGAAGCATTGTTAGAAGTGCCAATACTGGTATTTCGGCAGTCATCAATACAAAGGGAGAAATAACCGACAAACTTCCTTATGACACCAAAGGCGTTTTGAAAGCTAAGTTTGCTCCAGCAAAAAACATTACATTTTATACCCAATACGGGGATTACATTGCTCGCTGGTCTGGTTTTGTTTCTGTTTTGTTTTTTCTGATTGCACTTAGTGGCAGATTAAAGAAAAAAAAATAATAAAGGTCAGCTTCATACCATCCCTTAATTTTCATTAGTTATAAAATTATTGTTATTTCTGATTTATAATTAATATGTTTAACTATTATTATTTTCGATAAAGAGATCAATAATGAATAAGAGGTAAATAAACTCAAATTACTTCTCCATAAATAACGAGTAAATGGGTTAGACTATGAGTAGATTTAAAATTTACACCAAAAAAGGAGACGATGGAACGACAGGGTTACTGTCTGGCAAACGAGTCAGCAAGCATCATGTTCGGATCAAAGCCTATGGAACTGTTGATGAATTAAATGCTTGGGTGGGCATGATCAGAAATTTCAAAATAGATGAAAAAACTGAAAACACCCTTATTAAAATTCAAAATGAATTGATGATCGTGGCCTCACAATTGGCAGACGACACCGCCTATGAAGTCTCCAAGTTGGTAAATATACTTGAACCCATCGACGAAGAAGCCGTCAAAAATCTGGAAGACCAAATCGATATTATCAATGATGAACTTCCTGAACTCAAAAACTTTGTTATACCAGGGGGGCATGTCGTGGTTTCCTACTCCCATTTAGCACGTTGTGCCTGCAGAAGAGCAGAAAGATTCATCACCGAATTGAATGAAATTGAAAACGTACCCAAATTCATTATTGCTTACATTAATCGACTTTCGGATTATCTCTTCATATTGTCAAGAAAATTAGCAAAAGACTATCAGGTCAAAGAAATCAAATGGATCGCTCAAAAAAAGTAGCAGACATTCTTGCTTACTACCATTAAAAATTTATTTTTGCAGAAATTTGTAACTCATGTATTGGACATTAGAACTTGCCTCCTACCTTAGTGACGCTCCTTGGCCAGCGACTAAAGATGAATTGATTGATTTTTCGATCAGGACAGGTGCACCCCTGGAAGTAGTAGAAAACCTCCAATCTATGGAGGACGAAGGTGATGTATATGAATCTATTGAGGAAATATGGCCTGACTTTCCAACAGAAGAAGATTATCTTTGGAATGAAGATGAATACTAAATTCAAAATCTAAAACTAAAAGTCTCAAATGAGGCTTTTTTTTTGCTTAATTTTATTCAGATTTAAAACTAACGAATGAGTCTATTAAATTCCGTTTTAAAAGTTTTTGTTGGAGATAAAACCAAAAAGGATTTGGCCAAAATTTTGCCTTTGGTAGAACAAATCAATTCCCATTATAATTCCTACAAAGACATCAGTAATGACGAACTGAGAGAAAAAACTTTAACTTTTAAAAATAAAATCAACTCCGATTTGAAGGAGGTCAATCATCAAATTCAGAAAATCAAATCCGAAATTGAAAAAACTGAAGACATTGATCAAAAAGAGAACTTATATCAAGAGATTGACGATTTGACCACCCAAAGTGAAAAAATCATTGCCCAAACTCTTGAAACAATACTACCAGAAGCCTTTGCTGTGGTGAAAGAAACAGCAAGAAGGTTTGTCGAAAATACCACCCTTAGCGTAACCGCAAGCGAATTTGACCGTCAACTATCACAGCACAAAAGCTATGTCAACCTAGAAGGCGATGATGCCCTCTGGTCCAACGCATGGGATGCAGCTGGAAAACCCATTGTTTGGGACATGATCCACTACGATGTACAATTGATTGGTGGTATCGTATTGCATGAGGGTAAAATTGCAGAGATGCAAACCGGTGAAGGAAAAACATTAGTAGCAACCCTCCCCGTCTACTTGAATGCCCTCACGGGAAAAGGAGTTCATTTGGTAACAGTAAACGATTACTTGGCCAAACGAGACAGTGCATGGATGGGTCCATTGTTTGAATTTCATGGCATGAGTGTGGATTGTATTGATTATCACAAGCCCAATAGCCCCGAAAGAAGAAAAGCTTATTTGTCAGACATTACCTATGGAACCAACAATGAATTTGGTTTTGACTATCTGAGGGATAATATGGCGCATTCCAATGGCGATTTGGTTCAACCCAAACATCACTATGCCATTGTGGATGAAGTGGATTCCGTTTTGATTGACGATGCCAGAACGCCTTTGATCATCTCAGGGCCTACTCCAGAGGGCGATCGACACGAGTTTGATTTACTCAAACCTAAAGTCTCCGCATTGGTAGCCCAGCAGCGATCGTTCCTTAATGGAGTTTTGGCTGAGGCCAAAAAGAAAATCAACGAGGGGGATACCAAAGAAGGTGGATTCCTGCTTTTAAGGGTATTTAGAGGACTGCCCAAAAACAAAAGCCTCATTAAGTTTTTAAGTCAAGAGGGAGTAAGGCAATTGCTCCAAAAGACGGAAAACTTCTATATGCAAGACAACAACAGGGAAATGCCCAAAGTGGACGCTGAGTTGTATTTTACCATTGATGAAAAAACCAATCAAGTAGAGTTAACCGATAAAGGAATTGAAACACTTTCATCGGAAAACGAAGACAAAAACTTTTTTGTTCTCCCCGATATCGGTGGAGAAATCGCCAAAATCGAGAATCAACAACTAGAAGTAAAAAAGGAAGCAGCCCTAAAAGAAAAACTCTTCCAAGATTTCAGCGAAAAGGGTGAGCGTATCCACTCCATGAACCAACTTTTCAAAGCCTATACCCTTTTTGAAAAAGACGTAGAGTATGTGGTAATGGAAAACAAAGTAATGATTGTCGATGAGCAAACTGGGCGGATCATGGACGGTAGAAGATATTCCGACGGGCTACACCAAGCGATTGAAGCCAAGGAAAATGTAAAAATTGAAGCGGCGACTCAGACTTTTGCAACCATCACACTGCAGAACTATTTCAGGATGTATGAAAAATTGTCTGGAATGACTGGTACGGCCATCACCGAAGCTGGAGAATTTTGGGAAATCTACAAACTGGATGTCATCGAAATCCCTACCAACAGACCCATTGCGCGAAAGGATAGAGACGATTTGATTTACAAAACCAAACGGGAGAAATACAATGCCGTTATCGAGGAAGTAACCGCGCTATCAAAAGCAGGTAGACCCATACTGATAGGAACTACCTCTGTAGAGATTTCTGAATTGTTAAGTAAAATGCTTAACATCAGAAAAGTACACCACAACGTATTGAATGCCAAATTGCACAAAAAAGAAGCTGATATTGTAGCAGAAGCGGGAAACCCCGGGATTGTTACCATCGCAACCAATATGGCAGGAAGAGGGACCGATATCAAGCTCTCTGATAAGGTAAAAGAAGCCGGCGGTTTGGCCATTATTGGAACAGAACGACACGATTCAAGGCGTGTCGATCGTCAGCTTAGAGGTCGATCCGGAAGACAGGGAGACCCTGGAAGTTCTCAGTTTTACGTCTCTTTGGAAGATAATCTCATGCGGCTTTTTGGCTCAGATCGGGTAGCAAAAGTTATGGACAGAATGGGTCTAGAGGAAGGCGAAGTGATTCAACATTCCATGATGACCAAATCTATCGAACGAGCGCAAAAAAAAGTTGAAGAAAACAACTTTGGCATCAGGAAAAGACTCCTTGAATACGATGATGTGATGAATGCTCAGAGAGAGGTCATCTACAAAAGAAGAAAACACGCGCTGAGTGGTGACAGGATCAAACTCGATATTGCCAATATTCTCTACGAAACTTGCGAGGAAATTACACTAAGCAATAAAGCCTCTAGCGATTTTAAAAACTTTGAATTTGAGGTCATCAGTAATTTCTCCATCACTTCTCCCATATTGGAAGAGGCTTTTCAGGAAATGGCTGAAAGCGAAATCATCGATAAGTTGTATGATCAACTTAGTCAACATTACAGCAATAAAATTACCGCCAATGCCGCATTGGCATTTCCCGTCATAAAAGAGGTCTATGAACGTCCAGGAAATAAATTCGAAAGGATCGTAGTGCCCTTTACCGATGGGATCAAAACATTAAAAGTGGTAACCGATCTCCAAAAAGCCTACGAATCAGAAGGTAAATATTTGGTTCAAGATTTTGAAAGGAATATCACCTTGGCTTTGATTGATGAGGCTTGGAAAACCCATTTACGGAAGATGGACGAACTCAAACAGTCTGTTCAACTGGCTGTTCACGAGCAAAAAGACCCTTTATTGATCTATAAATTCGAGGCCTTTGAACTTTTTAAGTCCATGATTAATAGTTTGAACAAAGAAATACTTTCTTTCTTATTCAAAGGAGGGCTTCCCAGTCAAAGTGATACTCAAATCCAAGAAGCCAAAAGAAAACCCGTCGCACCCAAAGGATACAGAACCTCCAAGGATGAAGTCCTCAATACGGATGAAATGGCTCAACGAAATCGCACTGTAGGAGCCGGGGCTGGAGGAGGACAAAGAAATGTGGTAGAAACGATTGTCAGAGAACGACCCAAAATCGGTCGAAACGAAAAGGTTGTCATCCGAAACGTAACTACAGGTGAAACCAAAACTGTCAAATTCAAACAAGCCGAACCTCTTATCAATAGGGGAGAGTGGGTCATCAACAATTAATTTTATAAATTAGTGTTCACAATAATTGGGTGATGGAAATTTATGCTAAGGTTTTGTTGTGGGTAGTACCCTTCTTTATCATATTTATCATTGTAGAGATAGCCTATGGTCACTATACTGGTAAGCAAACCCATACTTTTATGGATACCCTGTCCAGCCTAAGTTCTGGTATGACCAATATACTTAAAGACATTTTGGGTTTGATAGTAGTCATCATTTCCTATCCTTATTTGCTTGAAAAGCTTTCAATCATCAAACTTGAAAACAATTGGTTTTTGTACGCCATTGCGTTTGTTTGCATTGATTTTGCGAGTTATTGGATCCATCGATTGAATCATAAAATCAATTTTTTCTGGAACCAACATGTCATTCACCACAGCAGTGAGGAGTTTAACTTGGCTTGTGCCCTGAGACAAAGCATCTCAAACATATTTGGATATTCCGCATTATTCCTTATTCCAGCAGCTGTCTTGGGTGTACCCCACGAGGTCATCACTGTCTTGGCACCTCTTCATTTGTTTGGCCAATTTTGGTATCACACACAACACATCGGAAAACTGGGCATCCTTGAATATTTTCTCGTAACTCCATCACAACATCGGGTTCATCATGCTATCAACCCAATTTATATCGACAAAAATCTAGCTGCTATTTTTTGTGTTTGGGATCGCTGGTTTGGAACTTTTCAAGAAGAACTAGACGAGGAGCCTCCTGTTTACGGTGTTTTAAAACCTGTGCGTACTTGGAATCCACTGATCATAAACTTTCAGCATCTATGGGCTATGATTCAAGATGCGTGGTATACTCGTTCTTGGAAAGAAAAACTCACACTCTGGTGGAGACCTACTGGATATCGACCTGATGATGTGGCTTTGAAATTTCCCAGAAAAAAAATAAGTACTGAATCCCCCTTCGAAAAATACAATCCCGAAATGAGCAATTTCAAAAAAACATGGGCGCTTTTCCAATGGATTTGTATTACTGTTTTACTACTCTTATTGCTGTCCAACTACGAATCGTTCACCTCCTCCCAAGCACTGCTGATGGGTGGACTAATAATGGTGAGCATTTTTGGTTTCACCTCACTGATGGATGACTATCAATGGTCTTATGCCTTTGAATTGGGTAGAAATTTTTTGGGCTTATTGTTTTTTTGCCTACCCTATCAAAGTGACTTTTATTTGACTCATATTCCAGGTTTGTTCTACTTTGGAATCATCTATTTTTCACTCAGTATAGTAGGGCTTCAATTACTGGATCAAAAAAAGAAGCTCCCCCCTATGAATGAAGGATAAGAAAAAAGTATTGCTATTGGGCCCTGCCCACCCATTTAGAGGTGGAATTGCCGATACTCAAAATTATTTGGCACAAAACTTAATTGCACTCGGGCATGATGTGACCGTTTACACCTTTACCCTCCAATACCCCAAACTGCTCTTCCCTGGCAAAACCCAATTCAGTGATGAAAAGGCTCCTGATCAACTCAATATCATAAGAAAGATTCATAGTTTTAATCCTTTTAATTGGTCTAAAGTTGCACAATCCATCAACCGACTAAACCCTGATTATGTAATTTTTAGATATTGGACTCCTTTCCTAGCACCCTGTTGGTATGGCATTGCACGAGGGATCCGTAAAACCATCAAAAAAATTGGTTTGGTTGACAATTGGACTGCTCATGAACCCAAGTTTTGGGACAAAAACCTGACCCACCTTTTTTCAAGTCAAATGAATGGTTTTGCAAGCCTATCAACTGCTGTAGGCGATCAGATTGCATCGGACAATCCTCAGTTGCCGATATGGAAAGGTTTCCATCCCATTGCAGATCACCTACCTAAAGCCATCACCCAAGAAAAAGCACGCAAGGCATTGGGTTGGCCCCAAGACAAAAAAATTGTATTGTTTTTTGGTTTAATCAGAAAATACAAAGGTTTGGACTTGTTGATAGAAGCCTTTTCCAAAAACCCACTGAACCGCTCAGGTGTTATCTTGGCTATTGTAGGTGAAGCCTATGAACCTCAACAGAAATACACCGAACTTATCCAAAAACTCAATCTCAATGAGCGCATTATTTGCGACTTCAACTACGCTAATACCCAAAAATCCTGTAAAGTTTTTTGTGCCGCAGACGTGATTGCTCAAACCTATATCTCTGCCACACAAAGTGGAGTCACTCCTCTTGCCTATCATTTTCAAACTCCACTTTTGGTCTCCGACCTGGCGGGGCTACGTACCCCCATTTTGGAAGATCAAACCGGAATGATTACTGAAATCAATGCTGAAAAAATTGCAGAGAATCTCATTCAAATTCTTTCTGATGAGAAGCTCTCAGAATTTCAACCCTCCTTTCAAAAAGTTGGAGACAAATACAGTTGGAAATCATTTGGACTGTCTTTGATGAACTTTATGGGTCAACTGTAGAGTAGGATAATAAGTAAAATTTGTATTTTTAAGAAAAAACTAAATGAGAAGCTTATTTCTATTGATCTCACTTTTGATGATCAGTTCCTGTAACACCAAAGTTGATTCTTCAAACAATACCCTACCCAACATTGTTATCGTTTTAACTGACGACCAAGGGTATCAAGATTTGGGTAGTTTCGGTTCCCCAAACATCCTTACTCCAAATCTGGATAAAGTTTCCAAGGAAGGAGCTCGTCTTTTAAGCTTCTATTCCGCTCAAGCAGTCTGCTCTGCCTCTCGAGCAGCCCTTTTAACAGGTTCCTATCCAAACCGAATTGGAATTTCAGGAGCACTCAGCCCAAAATCAACAGTGGGTATAAATAAGAATGAGACAACTATAGCTGAAATGCTAAAACCTCTTGGATATAAAACTGGAATTTTTGGGAAATGGCATTTGGGACACCAGCAGGAATTTTTACCCAATAATCATGGATTCGATGAATTTATTGGAATACCCTACTCTAATGATATGTGGCCAGTGGATTATGATGGAAAACAAGTTCCAGCAGATCATAATCTGGCCAAAAGATACCCTCAACTTCCTTTCTTTAAGAATTTTGAGGTTATCAAAGAAATTCGAACATTGGAGGGTCAAGCACAGTTGACCACTGAACTGACTGAGGCTGCAGTAGATTTTATAGATAGGAACAAAGAAAACCCCTTTTTCCTCTATGTTCCCCACCCCATGCCTCATACGCCAATTGCGGTTTCTGACAAGTTCAAGGGGAAAAGCGAACAAGGCTTGTATGGAGATGTCATTATGGAAATCGACTGGTCTGTTGGAGAAATTATAAAGAAACTTAAAGAGCACAAGATATACAATAACACCTTATTTATTTTCACCAGCGATAACGGACCTTGGTTAAACTTCGGAAACCATGCGGGCAGCGCACTTCCCCTGAGAGAGGGTAAGGGTACAGCATGGGAAGGGGGGCAAAGAGAGCCTACTGTTGTGTCTTTTCCCAATTTAATAAAAGGGGAACAAACCATCGAAACCCCTATGATGGCCATCGATATTCTACCCACCATTGCAGAAATAACAGGAGCAGAACTTCCCAAAAATACAATTGACGGTAAAAGTATTTTGAAAATACTAACTGGTGAAGATAAACAGAGTCCACAAGAGGCCTATTTCTTTTACTACAAATCAAATGAACTGCACGGAGTAAGATATAAAGACTGGAAGCTCTATTTCCCTCATTCATACAGAACACTCAATGGAAGAGAAGGAGGAAAAGATGGATACCCCGTTAAATATGAAATGAATACGATTGAAAAAATTGAGCTATACGACTTGAAAAATGACATTAGCGAAACCAATGA
This sequence comes from Flavobacteriaceae bacterium UBA4439, assembly GCA_002390455.1. Taxonomy (GTDB): domain Bacteria; phylum Bacteroidota; class Bacteroidia; order Flavobacteriales; family Flavobacteriaceae; genus UBA8316. The sequence continues at coordinate 25,390 of DGPN01000039.1, forward strand.
TGTCGCTGCTCAGCATCCAGAAGTGGTCGAAAAAATTAAAGTCTTAGCAAACGAAATGCGTTCAAAGTTGGGGGATAAACTCTACAACATAGAAGGAACTGAAAACCGGCCTGTAGGAAGAATAAATTGATCATAAAAAGATGAAAAGTATGTGTTTACTACTAAGTTTAATATTCATCAACACTTGTCAAATTGCTTCTCCTGAACCCGAAGATCGTGCGACAACTGTTTGGAATCCCACAGAACACTATCAAAACAAAGCCAAAGCCTACTTTGCTTCCGGATGCTTTTGGTGCGTGGAGGCTGTTTACGAAAGCCTCGAAGGGGTTGAAGAGGCTTATTCTGGCTATGCTGGGGGGAAAACCAAAAATCCCACCTACTATCAAGTAATCACTGGAAAAACTGGCCATGCAGAGACAGTAGAGGTAATCTACGATCCCGAAGTCATTGATTTTGCCACCTTAGTAGAAGTTTTTTTTGATTCTCACGACCCTACCTTGCTCAATCAACAAGGTCCTGATCGAGGCACACAGTATCGCTCTGTAGCCTTTTATCAAAACGAATCTGAAAAGAAAATCATTGAGGATCATATCTCTAAACTTACCAAAGAAAAGACCTATTCAAAGAAAATCGTTACCGAGGTCAAGCCACTATCGAAGTTTTATTATGCTGAGAACTATCATCAAGACTATGAAAAGAATAACCCCAATGACCTTTACATATTGAATGTTTCCAAGCCCAGATTGAATAAATTTAAAGTCACATCACCCGAATTACTGAAAAAGGAACAGCATTAATTTATGTCAAAACTTTTCCATTGAATTTCCGCCACAAACGGAAAAACAACAAGCCTACCAAAGTACCAAAGGTCATTCCCGAAAGGACATCCAAAGGAAAATGAACTCCTATATAGATTCGGCTGTAGGCCACTAGAAAAGCAACAATCAATAACAGAAAAGGCAGCTTATGGTATTTGGCTCCAAAAATAAAAGAGAAAAAAATCGCCAAAGCAAAAGAATTGGAAGCATGACCCGAAAAGTAACCATACAAACCTCCGCAAGAAGATTTAACCAACCTTACCATTTCCGAGAGTGTTGGGTCGTGACAAGGGCGTAACCGCTGAAAACCATCCTTAAAAAGATTGGTTACCTGATCTGTTACCAGAATCAAAAAGGCAACGGAAAGCAGCAACACCAAAAAAGATTTCAGATTTGTATGCTTGAAATATAAAATAGCTAAGAATAAATATAGGCTAATATTGGTCGCCTTGTGGGTCATCAACATCCAAAAACCATCAAAGGGTTTTGATCCCATTTGATTGAGAAAAAGGAATAATTGCTGATCTAAGGCAATGAGTTCTTCCACGGATTAATCCAAAATTTCCATTTCCTTGTCGTAGAAGTCTAGGGCCTGCTCAATGAGTTGAGCCGTCTGGGATTCCAATTCCTCCCTATCTTCCTTTTCAAAGTCCTCCATCCAGTGAACTTCGTCATTGGAAACATTTAGAAAAAAGCGTGGATACTCGGTATGCGCTATAAAAATTGCGTCTTCTAAAGCTGAACTGTCTGCAATCAAAAACTTTGGTAAATCCATCTTAAATATCGGTTTAGGAATCTAATTTTTGGGAAAGATACTGAAATCTGAGAAGCAACAACAGTGCTGAAAGTGTTAATCCTGTCAAAAGACCCATCCAAATTCCAGAAGCCCCCCACTCGGTTTTTAGTCCCAAATAGAATGAGATAGGAAAACCTATGGCTCCATAAGATATAAAGATTAGAAAAGCGGGGATAATTACATCTTGAATCCCCCTCAAAGCACCCAAAACGACTGCTTGAAGCCCATCGGCAATTTGAAAAAAAGCAGCAATTAGGATTAAATCCGAGGCAATTTCAACCACCGTCAAAACATCGGAAGATATCTCTGTTGCATTGCCATCCAAATACAACCAAGGAAGTAAGTCATGGGTAAGGACAAAGAACAAACAAAAAAGAGAACTCATTAAAAAAACGAGAAAAAAGGTAGATATCGCGACCCTTCTAAGGGAGATAAAATCTTGGCGTCCCTTTTCGTTTCCTACCCTTATCATTGCTGTTACTCCCAAACCTAAAGCTACCATATAGGTCATCGAAGTCAAGTTGAGTGCTATCTGATTGGCTGCTTGGGGGTTTTTTCCTAACATTCCAGACATCCAAATGGCAGAAGTAAAAAAAGTAACCTCAAAAAACATTTGCAAAGCGGAAGGAAAACCCAAAGAAATAATCCTTTTAAAAAGTGATTTTCGGAGCTTTACTCTTAACAATTTGCGGTTATATCTTTTAAAACTCTTTTTATTCTTGACGTTGATGGCCATAAACAAAACCATTGCCCATCGGGAGAACAAGGTTCCCAGTGCAGCTCCTTCAACGCCCAATTCTGGAAAACCGTAAAGACCAAAAATCAGAAGGTAATTCAATAATACATTGATTACATTGCCCAACAAGGTTGCGTACATGGCCAAACGGGTCTGAAACAATCCCTCGGCAAATTGGCGAAGTCCTTGAAAACCAACCAAGGGAAGAAGCGAGAGGGCCACCCAAAAAAGATAGGGTTTGGACAAAGCAACCACTTCCTGGGGTTGCCCCATTTGTGACAATAGCGGTTGAGCCCATAGAACCAGCAAGGCCAAAATCAATCCCAATCCAAAACACAGGATCAGACCGTGAACAAAAATATGTCTGACTTTATTGTGGTTTTTTGCGCCAAAAGACTCGGCAATCATTGGAGTGATGGCTGTTGAGAATCCGATCCCAAGAGACATGGCCACAAAAACAAAACTGTTGCCCAAAGAAACGGCGGCCAATTCTGCCGTTCCCAATTGCCCCACCATGATATTATCGATCAATTGCACTACGGTGTGCCCAAGCATACCCACTATAACGGGATAGGCCAATCGAAGATTGGTGCCAAACTCTTTAGTGTAATTACTGAGTTTCATGGAAAGTTAGCGGGGAAAAAAACGATTCTTATTCAAGACCCAACTGATCTGTGAGGTATACCAAAGCGGCCATGGTAGCAGCTCCCATCTCCAATTCTCTCTTATTGATTTGATCAAATGTATCCATCTCGGAGTGATGATGAATGAAATACCTTTGGGAATCGGTTTTCAAACCCGCCAAAACCAATGCATTTCCTTTGAGCAAGCTCACATCTGCACCACTTCCGTTTCCTTCAAATAAATGGATATAATAGGGTTCAAAATAGGGTTTCCAAGACAAAATTCTATTCAAATATTTTTCTTTAGTATCAAAGTTAAATCCCCTGGGGCTAAAACCTCCAGTATCTGACTCTAATGCCAACAAGTGTTCTTCTTTGCTGTTTTTTACATTTTTACTGTAGGTCTTCGCTCCCTTCAATCCATTTTCCTCATTGGCAAACAACACCACTCTAATGGTATTTTTGGGTCGAAAACCTTTTCGGCTCATCAATCTAATCACCTCCATCGACTGAACCACCCCAGCTCCATCATCGTGAGCACCATCTCCCAAGTCCCAAGAGTCCAAATGGGCACCCACCAATATAATTTTCTCTGGAGATACTTCCCCACTGATTTGAGCGATGACATTGTGAGACTTAACCTCTGGATAATTCTTGCAATTTTGCTTAATGAAAAACCGCAATTTAGGATTTAGGGCAATCATAGAACTGAGTAACTCCGCATCGTTGGTACTGATGGCAGCAGCGGGAATTCTTTTATTGATGGGTAAATCACCATAACTCATCACTCCAGTATGCGGATAGTCGTCCAATCGAAAATTCAAAGAACGAACAATCACTGCCAACGCTCCGTATTTAGCAGCTTCTTCAGCACCATTGTAACGCTGATCAACAGCCCCTGCATAGGCTTCAAAAGTATTGACCAGGTCTGCCTGCATGGGACGATTAAAAAAAACAATTTTGCCTTTTATTTTGTCTTTACCCAATTTGGCCAATTCATCAATCTGTTTGACTTCGATCACATTGGCACGAATTCCCACAGTGGGTGTGGCAATGGAGCCCCCCAAAGCACATATGTTCACATTGATTGTATTCCCTGGACTAGATTCAATATTGGCATATTCAAAAGTACCCCTAACCCATTTGGGAACCATAACCGTTTGCAACCAAACAGAATCCAAAGGCAATGCTTCGAGTTCCTCTTTGGCCCACTTAATGGCCCGCTCCGCATTCAAAGAACCCGATAAGCGTCCGCCTATTTGATTGCTGAGATGATTCAGCCAATCGTAACTTTTTCCATGGTTCAGTGCTTCGCTGTAGATCTCCTTGATTTGATTGCTCACAACTTCTTCCTTTTGAGCGTTTAAAGAAAGACTGCCGAAAAACATTATTAGGCATAATTTTTTCATCATCGATTAAAGTTTGGGTTTAGCGGCAAACTGATGGATATCCTCTTCGGTAACAGGATTCGATCCTAAAATCATCAACCTTTCTATAACATTTTTAAGCTCACGTATGTTTCCCGTCCAGGGATAATCCATCAACTGATTGATGGCACCCTTGGAGAAAGTTTTGGGGTCTAAGCCTTGATCGGTGATAAGGTTTTCGGTAAAGTAATCCACCAACTGTGGAATGTCTTTTTTTCTTTCTTTGAGTGAGGGAACTTTTATAAGAATAACCGCCAAACGGTGATAGAGGTCTTCACGAAATTTTCCCTGCTCAATTTCTGTGTTCAAATTCTTGTTAGTAGCGGCAATTACACGAACATCAACTTTAATATCTTTCTCACCCCCTACCCTCTGGATTTTGTTTTCTTGAAGGGCTCTCAATACTTTGGCTTGAGCGGCAAGACTCATATCTGCCACTTCATCCAAGAACAGTGTACCCCCGTTGGCAATTTCAAACTTACCTGGACGATCTTTGATGGCCGAAGTAAAAGCGCCTTTGATATGACCAAAAAGTTCACTTTCTATCAACTCGGAAGGAATGGCAGCACAATTCACTTCGACAAAAGGAGACCCCGAGCGATTACTTTTTTGATGCAAATGATGGGCTACCAACTCTTTACCGGTTCCATTTTCTCCCGTAATCAATACCCTGGCTTCTGTGGGAGCTACCTTTTCAATTAGATGGTGAATCTCATTGATCTGGGGAGAATCACCAACCATTTCATACTTTTTGGCAATGCGTTTTTTGAGGTTTTTATTCTCAAAAACCAAATTCTTTATTTGCAATGCATTTCTGACCGCAGTCAGTAATCGATTCAAATCTGGTGGTTTGGAAATAAAATCAAAGGCTCCAGACTTCATGGCCTCTACGGCAGTAGAAACATTCCCGTGACCTGTCAACATGATAAAAGGAACATTGATACCGGTTTCTCTGGCTTTTTGTAATACCTCTACACCGTCCATTTTCGGCATTTTGATGTCACACAATACCAAATCAAAATCTTCTTTTACAAGAGTAGTTAGACCCGATTTACCATCCTCACATTGAGTGATCACATAGTCCTTGTTTTCTTCTTCTAAAATGCGGATCAGCACCCTTCTTATGGGTTCTTCATCCTCAATCAATAAGATTTTCTTCATTGGGTTTTGGAATATCGTTCTTAAAGGTAACAACTCTCTGTGGGAATGGGATTTCTATACTAAGAGCCTTCAGCCGCTCGAAAATTTTAAACCTAAGGTCGCTTTTTACAAGATTGGCCTCAAAGCTTTTGTTCATCGAAAAGAAAAGCTGAAACATCAATGCACTGTCCCCAAAATCCTCGAAAAGTAAAAAAGGAGGTGGATTCTTTAGAACCTTGGGGTGGTTATTGGTGATTTCAATGATTGCCTCCTTTAGCAGATTGACATCTGTATTGTAGGCGACACCAAATTTTATGTTCTCTTTAGTTAAAACCCCGTTCTCAGTCCAATTGTAGAGTATGGACGTTAAAAATTTGTGATTCGGTATGATCAGAACTTTATTATCTCTGGTAACTGCCCTTGTGGTTCTGAGCGTAATATTTTCTACCCGCCCTACTTGACCATCAACTTGTATGATATCTCCAACATGCACAGTTTTATCGGCTAGAATAGAAACTCCAGAAAAAACATCTTGAATCAGAGTTTGCAGAGCCAATCCAATCCCCACCAAAAGGGCTGCAGATGCTGCAAAAATAGCACTTACTTTGACCCCAACATTGTCTAAAGTGATCAATATAACGATCAAATAAATAAGGTAATTGAAGAAGGTTAATATCCCCCTGAATTTAAGTTTGGTATCACTATTTAGAGTTTTAAGTGCAACACGTCGGAATACCTTTAGGAAAAGGTAGGTAAGAAAAAAAACGAATATTATGATCACAATCGACTTTGGAGTCAAAACAATATCACTACCGATTCTAATCTGAAAATTAAAAAAATCTACTATTTTCTGCATGACTTATATTCTATACGAAGATAACACAAAAACAAAACCCACCCTTATTTCTAAGGATGGGAAAAAATTGCTATGAAAAAGAAAAAACACTATGTTATAGTGTTACTCAAATATATATATTTTTTCTCAGAATGGAAATTATGCAAACATGTCCTTAACCTTTTCAAAAAATGATTTATCAGACTTATCGGGATTGGGGATGAAATTTTCATCCTCTAACATCTTTTGAAAAAATTGCTTTTGTTCCTTATTGAGCGTTTTGGGGGTCCAAACATTGACATGAACCAAAAGGTCTCCCTTTCCGTATCCATTTAAATCGGGTATTCCTTTACCCCTCAGCCTAAGCGTTTTTCCGGATTGTATTCCAGATTCGAGTTTTATCCTGACTTTTCCTTCCAGTAAATTGATTTCTTTGGAGACTCCCAAAGCGGCTTCGGCTACACTGATGTACAGATCATAATGTAAGTGGTTTCCTTCACGAATAAAATCGTCCTCGGGTTTTTCTTCGATCAAAACCAACAAATCCCCAGATATTCCATTACCCACAGCCTCGTTACCTTTTCCCGTCACCTTCAATTGCATTCCTTCTTCTACTCCAGCTGGTATTTTGATCGATACTGTTTCCTCTTGTTCAACCAAACCATTGGCATCACTTCCAGATGGTCGATTGGAGATTGTTTGCCCACTTCCATTACACTTGGGGCAAGTAGAAGCACTCTGCATCCTCCCCAAAATGGTATTGCTAACCCGCATTACCTGACCTCTTCCTTTACAAGTTCCACAGGTGGTATAACTGACACCTTGGGCTTGGACTTTTCTTCTGACTTTGATTTTCTTTTCTACACCGTTGACCACCTCTTTTAAACTCAGTTGAACTCTGATTCTGAGATTGCTTCCTTTTCCTCTGGCCTGAGATTGACCAAATCCACCAAAACCTCCTCCTCCGAAAGCACTGCCAAAAATATCTCCAAATTGACTGAAAATATCATCCATATTCATGCTTCCACCTGCACCTCCAAAGCCACCAGACTCAAAGGCTGAATGCCCAAACTGATCGTACTGGGATTTTTTCTGAGGATCACTTAATACCTCGTATGCCTCGGCTGCTTTTTTGAAATTGGCCTCTGCTCCTTTATCTCCTGGGTTTTTATCGGGGTGAAATTCTATGGCTTTTTTGCGATATGCCTTTTTAATTTCATTTGCTGACGCCCCTTTCGATACGCCCAATATTTCGTAAAAATCTTCTTTCATGTAAATTATTGTCCTACGACCACCTTGGGAAACCTGATAATCTTATCTCCCAATTGATATCCTTTTTCGGTGATGTCTATTATTTTTCCCTTTTGAGCATCATCTTGAGTGGGAATGAGTGTAATGGCCTCGTGAATTTCGGCATCAAATGCATCGCCTATTTTAGTTTCGGTAACATTTAAACCATTGCTTTTTAACACATCTGCCAATTTATTGTTGATCAACAAAAATCCTTCAATGGACTTTTTGTCCTCCTCAGGGGTTTGATTAATGGCTCGTTCGAAATCGTCTAAGATGGGCAAAATGGCACTAATCACCTCTTGACCTGCGGTTTTGAAAAGTTCTATGCGCTCTTTGGTAGTTCTTTTTTTAAAATTTTCAAACTCTGCAAACAACCTGAGGTATTTCTCTTTCTCTTGGTTTAGACTTTCATTCAATTCCTCCAGCTGCTTTGAAACGTCTGCTTTACTGCTTTTCTTCTCAGCAGTAGATTTCTTTGCTTTTGCCTTGGGTTTGGATGCTTTATCTGCCATTTTTTTTTATTTATTTACTAAACTTCAAAATTACTGCCAACCAGTCTTTTTTGTCAAAATGTCATTCTTTTTTTCCATAAACGTCCTTTAGTGCCTGTGGCAAAAAGGGGAAATGGAATTCAAATCCCTTTGAAAGAATCAATTCTGCACTGACCTTTTGACTTCCCAAAATTAAAATGGAACGTTCACCCATGACCATTTTCATCAAAAAAGCAGGAATATTTGGCAGAAGTACAGGACGACTCAAGGCCTTTCCTATGGTTTTTATCATATCTCTTTGTGAAACAGGATTGGGGGCAACAGCATTGAAAGTCCCCTCCCAGCTTTCATCAATAGCTTTATAGAACAAACGAGACAGATCATCTACATGAATCCAACTTTGCCACTGTTTTCCAGAAGCAAATGCCGTCCCCGAAAAAAGCTGAACTGGTAAGGTCAATTGAGACAGTAAGCCTCCTTCCTTGGCCAAAACCAAACCGATTCTCAATAATGACAAATGTTGGGTGTGATCGGATAAAGCCTTTAATTCTTTCTCCCATGCCAGAGTGACTTTTTGTAAAAAATTCTGTTGTATCAAACGACTTTTTTCATCGTAAACGTCATTCAAGCTATTGGGATATATCCCAATAGCTGATGCACATACAATGCTTTTCACTTTTGATTTTTGTCGATCTAGTGCCTTTCTCAACAATCGAGAACCATTGACCCTGCTCTCCACAATTTCTTTTTTGTTTTTGGTAGTCCACGGTTTGGAAATACTCGCTCCAGCCAAATGAATCAATGTATCCACCCCTTCAAAACAGGCATCATCAATTTCATTCTTTTGAGGGTTCCAATAAAAACCTTTCAGGGTATCTGAATGAATCAGTTTATGCTTGCTAGTACTTAAAAAATGAACTTCAATATTGCGTTCATTAGCGATGGCAATGATCTTTTTACCAATCAGTCCCGTTGCACCGGTAATCAATAATTTCATGTGTTTTTTTATATTTATAGTATCACATGTAAACTTTGATGATTAAAATAATCATGTCGGTTTCATTTGCAAATTTTATCAAAAATAAACTAAAGCTGCTTTATGGCTCGCAACATTTCCCTTTTTCCGGGTGGGCCTTCCAATCGCTCAACCCAAAACCCTGTTTTTTCCAAACTTCTTCTGACGGATCCCTTGGCGCAATAACTGACCCAAACCCCACCAGGCTGCAATAGGTCATAACATTTCTGAAGGGCTTTATCCTGCCACATTTCTGATTGGGCGTGATAACCAAAAGCATCGTAAAACAAAATATCAAAACGTTGATCCAACTCCATACTGAAGAAGTCTTCCTCTAACTTTTTAAATAAAAAATCTGATTGAGAAAAGGTTTGCCCCCATGCCACCTCATGCAATTGATCAAAAAAATGGTGATGCTCAGTTGCTGGTAGTGTATCTTTCATTTTAAGAGATTGAACTTCTTCTACAGATAAAGGATACTTTTCTATCGAGACATACTCGCATGAAATCTTATGATCTAGAGCAAAAACATAACTGAGGTAGGCATTTAGCCCAGTTCCCAGCCCCATTTCAAAAATCCTGGGTGTTTTTTGTTTGTTTTGATCCAACCAATGTGCAAAACCTTTTTTAACATACACATAATCCGACTCGGTTATGGCCCCATGTTTTGAATGATAGGTCTCATTTAACTGATCTATAAAAAAGGAGGGCGATCCGTCTCCTGTCGTGATTATTTTTTTTTGCAATGGATTAAATTTCATTAGATTCATTCAATATTTTTCGCTTACTATATTTATTATTCTTTTTTAATTTAATTAAAACATACGAAATTGTTGGTTTGGAGTTTAAAAAACCAAATCATATAGAAATTATTAAAAGTAAAAAAAGTAATTTTGTCAATACTTTTTTAGAAAAAATGAGAATAGAGAGAACTTCGGCTTCGAATTTGGCCCATGTGGATTTTGAAAACTTGACTTTTGGGTCTGTTTTTACAGACCACATGTTTGTATGCAAATACAAAAATGAAAAATGGCAGGAGCCAGAAGTGATTCCCTATCAACCTCTTTCTTTCGAGCCATCAATGAGTGTACTTCACTACGGACAATCTGTTTTTGAAGGCATGAAAGCCTACAAAGACGATGAGGATAAGGTCTGGCTTTTTAGACCAGATCAAAATTTTAAGCGCATCAACCGATCTTCTGAGCGACTTCAGATTCCTGTATTTCCCGAAAACTATTTTTTTGAAGGTTTAAAAACATTGTTGAATTTGGATAAAGACTGGATCAAACCAGGTATTGGGAATTCACTATATGTTCGTCCTTTTGTTTTTTCAAGTCAGGCCTGTGTTCAAGCTTCCCCATCCAAAGAGTATACTTTTATCATCATATGTTGTCCTGTAAAGGCTTATTATGGTGGAGAGGTGAACGTCTTGATTGCCGAGGAGTTCAGTAGAGCCGCCGACGGAGGGATTGGTTACACCAAAGCAGCAGGAAACTACGGTGCTCAATTCTATCCTACTGCCTTAGCTCAAAAGCAGGGATACCAACAGATAGTATGGACCGATGCCAAATCTCACGAGTTTTTGGAAGAGGCGGGAACTATGAATATTTTTTTTAGAATTGGTGACATTCTACTCACTGCACCTACCAACGATCGCATACTAGACGGGGTGACCCGAAAAAGTGTCATACAAATCGCTAGGGATTCCGGTATTGAGGTAGAGGTTCGTCCTATAAAGATTGGTGAAATCGTAAAAGCCTCTGAAAACAATTCACTCAAAGAAATGTTTGGAAGTGGCACAGCGGTTGTAATCAATCCCATCAAGAGTTTTGGATATAAAGGCGTCAATTACAAACTTCCTGAATTGGAGAACCCTTTTGCTACCCAACTCAAGGACAACATCATGTCTATACAATACAACCTGACCGAAGATCCTTATGGATGGCGGGTAGCTGTGGACTAATCTTTGTCTAATATTGAAGCTATATTGGGTTTGAAGTAATTTGGCCCTTTAAGTACCTTTCCGTCTTCTCTATAAATGGGCTTACCGTCGGCTCCCAACTTACTCATATTACTTCTTTGAATTTCGTTGAAAACCTCCGTGATTTTGTGCTGCATTCCATGAGAGAGTATGGTTCCACACAATATATAGAGCATATCTCCCAACGCATCGGCAACTTCAACAAGGTCATTGTTTTGAGCTGCTTCTAAGTATTCATCGTTTTCTTCCTTCATAAGGTTATGTCTCAGAAGTACTGTTTGTTGGGGAATGCTCACTATGGGAGAATCGGCTGAATCTATACCAAAGGCATTATGGAATTCAGCCACTGCGTTTAATTCATTTTTTATCATTTGTATATTTTAACAGAAATTAAAAGAGGTCAATGTTTTTTTCTAATTTAGGCAAAAATTAAAAATGTTTAGTCAAGGACAACTATTGTTTGCTTTATTTTTTGTTATTGCTTTTGTGGCATTGATGATCTTCTCTTACAGAAAAGATTCAAAAAATCATAAAGTACATTATAAAGGAAGCATCAAAATATTGATTGCATTCGTTCTGACCATTGGAATTCTTTTTCTGATTAAATTTTTTACCCAGAAGCCCTAAAGAAAATATGAAACAACTCTTAATTGTTTTTATAGGAGGAGGCTTGGGTACCGTTATGCGTTTTCTTATTGGTAAGCTTATACCCTATTCTGGCAAAGGGTTTCCTTGGAATACCTTTTGTGCCAATTTGCTGGGTTGTTTATTAATAGGGCTGTTAACAGGCTATTTTATGCGAAACAGTTCCGAAAATCAATCTTCACTGATACTTTTTGCCACCATAGGCTTTTGCGGTGGCTTTACGACCTTTTCTTCCTTTGCCAATGAAAACTTATCCTTTATCCGCTCAGGAGACTACGCTATATTACTGTCCTACAGCCTGTTGAGTATATCGACGGGAATTCTGATGGTTTATTTGGGAATCTTGATTGACAAGCATCTTCACTAATTTTTTGAGTTTTTCTTAAAATTTACTTAATAAATTATTATACCCCTATTATTTTAGGGGGTGTATTGTTCAAAATAATAAAAATGTGTTTTTGACCCCTATCTTTTTTAGGGCAGATATCATAATGACATATTTTTGATTCGAATTTTAATCATAAACTATGTTAAATCTTTCACTAATTAATTCGACAACAGCTGTTGAGGTCAACGATGACTTCACCATGCTATGGATCCTTTTATCAGGGATTTTAGTATTTTTCATGCAAGCAGGTTTCACCTTGGTAGAATCTGGCTTCACACGTTCCAAGAACGCAGTGAACATCTCCATGAAAAACATTTTAGACATTTCTGTAGGAACGCTTTCTTACTGGGCCATTGGATATGGTTTAATGTACGGTGCATCTAATGGATGGATCGCTACTTCAGACATTTTCTTTAATCCAGGAGACGGACCACACGATGTGTTTTTCCAGACGGTTTTCTGTGCGACTGCAGCTACCATTGTATCTGGAGCTATTGCAGGAAGAACAAAATATACTACTTACGTATTTTTTACGATTTTCTTGACCGCATTAATCTATCCAATTTCAGGTGGATGGCAATGGAACGGTGATGGATGGTTGGCCAACTTAGGCTTCATCGATTTCGCTGGATCTTCAATTGTTCACTCTGTCGGTGGATGGGCAGCTCTTGTAGGTGCTTGGATGGTTGGTCCTAGATTGGGCAAATACGTGGATGGAAAATCCAATGTAATTCCAGGACACAATTTACTATTAGGTGCACTTGGAGTATTCATCCTTTGGTTAGGATGGTTTGGTTTTAACGGTGGTTCTCAATTAGCTTGGGGAGGAGATGATTCAGTAGCTGCTTCAGCTGTTGTAATGATCACTAATATTGCTGCCGCTGCTGGCGCAGTAGGCGCAATGGCCATCACATGGATCAAAGACGGTAAACCCAATTTGGGAATGACATTAAATGGAGCGATTGCAGGATTGGTTGCCATAACAGCAGGCTGTGGAAATATGACTTTTGGTGGAGGATTTTTTGCTGGATTAATTGGTGGTATCATTGTTGTTTTCTCAATCGAATTCATAGACAAAGTACTTAAAATCGATGATGCTGTTGGTGCAGCTTCTGCTCACGGAGTTGTAGGTGCATGGGGTACATTGGTCATCGGATTGTGGGGCGTTGATGGCGACACTGCCATTGGTCTTTTAAACGGTGGCGGCGCGAGCCAATTGGGAATTCAAGCCATTGGTGTACTCGCCTACGGACTTTGGGCCACTATCGCTGCATTAATCGGCTTTGGTATTCTGAAAAAAACAATCGGACTGCGCGTTAGCGAAGAAGTAGAAATCAAAGGTTTGGATCAAGCTGAACACGGAATCGGTGGATTCGAAGGAGGTGGATTCGAAGCTTGGGCCAAAGAAAACACTAAATAACATTATTTACTCTAACATTAACTTTAATTATTTAAACACTATTATTATGAATTTTATTAAAAAAACTTTTTTAACAACTTTAACCTTGATGATTGGCTTTGTGGTCATAGCACAAGAGGAAGAGTCTGCTCCTGCACCTACGTTTGGTGTTAGCGGATCAGTAGATACTTATTTTAGAAGTACTCAATATGCTCCAGGAACTTCATTTGCAAATTTACCAGGTTTTGCAATGGGCATGGCAAACATTATTATGTCATATGAGGGGGAAAAATCAGGTTTTGTTGCTGATCTAGTTTTTGGTCCTAGAGGTGCTGATGCCGTTTTTAACTCCCCAATGATAGGAGTTGATGGAGACCCTCACTTTTACAGAAGTTCCAATATTGTAAATCAGCTTTATGCCTATTACAATGTAAGTGACTCATTTACTCTAACCTTGGGTAATTTTAACACCTTCCTAGGATATGAGGTTATTTCTCCAGTTGCAAACTTTAACTATTCAACATCTTATATGTTTTCATATGGTCCTTTCTCACATGCTGGTATTAAGGCAGACATTTCTGCAGGTGAAAATACATCAATTATGGTAGCAGTTTTAAATTCAACTGACATGACTGAAATGCAAGATCTTACTGGTGATGGAGATATTTCTGGTTACATGTTCGGATTACAACTTGGATTATACGGCCAATACATCAACTACTTAGGCGGTGGCGAGGCTGGTGTTAGCCAAATTGACTTTACAGGCGGCTTCAACCTTGGCGACAGCTTTTTCCTAGGTATTAACGCTACGACTTACAGTGATGATGATGACGTAGAATTCTCAGGAGTTGCATTGTATCCACAGTATACTTTTTCAGACTCATTTGCCCTAGGTGCAAGATTTGAAGCCTTCTCAGAGGATGGACTTGGTGCTATCGGAGACATTAGCGGAGACGGTGATAATACTTCTTTCACTATCACCGGAAGCTATTCCTCAGGCAATTTCATTTTCAAACCAGAAATAAGAATCGATTCTGCCTCTGATAAATTTTATACTGATGCAGACGGTTTAACAGATAGTTTATCTTCCTTTTTGGTAGCTGCCATCTACTCATTTTAAATCAATGCTTTGGCATCAGATTTAGTTAACAAATATTAATAATCTACACCCCCCGATGCTAATTCCACGGGGGGTTAGTTACATAAACCCATTGAGATCTTTTTGAAATCATCAAAAGATTGATAAATAAAAAATAATAGAAATGGACACAGAAAACATCCAACTCTAAAAAGAAGAAATCTAAAAGCGTTTTCAAAAACAAATATTTTAATAATCCAAAACATGAAAAAAATCGAAGCAATCATCAGAAAATCAAAATTTGATGAGGTCAAAGAAGCCCTTCACGGTGTTGAAGTGAATTTCTTCAGCTACTGGGACGTTACTGGAGTAGGGAACGAAAAAGAAGGTCACGTATATCGTGGAATTTCCTACAGTACTTCTGAAATACAAAGAAGATACTTGTCTATAATAGTCTCTGAACCTTTTGTAGAAAAAACAATCAACGCGATTTTGTCCACTGCCGCTTCAGGAAAAGTGGGAGATGGTAAAATATTTATTTTACCTGTTGAGGAAGCCTACAGAATCAGAACGGGAGAAAAAGG
This sequence comes from Flavobacteriaceae bacterium UBA4439, assembly GCA_002390455.1. Classification (GTDB taxonomy): domain Bacteria; phylum Bacteroidota; class Bacteroidia; order Flavobacteriales; family Flavobacteriaceae; genus UBA8316. Next base: position 40,639 of record DGPN01000039.1, read on the forward strand.
AAACGACTCATTAAACTAAAACACGAATAATTATGGAAACTACAATTTTAACAGTAAATAATGTATGGATGATGGTCTGTACAGCCCTAGTGTTTTTTATGCACTTGGGATTCTCTTTTTTGGAAATCGGATTAACCCGCCAAAAAAATACCATCAATATTTTATTTAAAAACTTTTTTGTAATCACTGTTGGATTGCTATTGTATTGCATCGGTGGTTTTAACCTAATGTATCCTGGTTTTGAAGACGGAGACATGGGATTACTAAAATTCGCAGGATTTGGAATCACAGCTCCCGAGGGAGGAATGGGATTCGGATATGCTGACGGAGGTTACACCTGGTGGACTGATTTTCTCTTCCAAGGTATGTTTGCCGCTACAGCCGCGACCATCGTTTCAGGAGCAGTAGCTGAGCGCATCAAACTAAAAGGATTTATGCTTTTTGCAGTACTCTACGTCGGACTCATTTATCCCATAGTAGGAGCTTGGAAATGGGGAGGCGGATTCCTCGATGCATGGGGGTTCTATGACTTCGCAGGATCAACATTGGTTCACTCTGTAGGAGGATGGGGAGCTTTAATCACTATCTATCTATTGGGAGCAAGAATTGGCAAATTTGATAAAGATGGAAAACCCAAAGCCTTACCAGGACACAATCTTCCCATCGCTTCTGCTGGTGTATTTATACTTTGGTTGGGATGGTTTGGATTCAACGGAGGTTCCGTATTGTCTGCTGATCCAGAATTGACTTCTTTAACTTTGGTTACTACATCATTGGCAGCCGCTGCAGGAGGAGTTGCTGCAACTTTCTTTTCAAATCTTCTCTATAAAAACTACGATTTGACCATGTTTATGAATGGTGTATTGGGAGGTTTGGTTGGAATTACAGCTGGTGCTGATCAAATGAGTCCTACCGATGCTATTCTTATTGGTTTGATTGCAGGGGTAGTTGTGGTACTCGGTATTGCCTTAATAGACAAGCTTAAATTAGACGACCCCGTAGGTGCTGTTGCAGTTCACTTGATCTGTGGTATTTGGGGAACACTAGCAGTTGGTATCTTTGGTGCCATGGCTGGTTTTGATCAGTTTTTAGTGCAATTGATTGGGGTAGGAATCGTAGGTGCTTTCTGCGTCATTTCCTCATTCATTATACTTACTATCGTAAAAGCTACCACTGGATTGAGAGTGGACAAGGAAGAGGAATTAAATGGTCTCGACCTTTCAGAACATGGAATGGAAGCTTACGCTGACTTTAGGACTAACGAGAGTTAATTTACATCCATTATTATTGAGAAAAAGCCTCCATCTATTGGGGGCTTTTTTGCTTTCATCCAATTAAACCCGAGAATCTATTGCTCTGAGCGGGCTAATCCCTATTTTTGAAAAAATATATTTATGAATCAGATCACTTTATTGATGTACTGCACTGACCAAAAGGGAATCATCGCAGCAGTGACCAACTTCATACACCAAAGTCAAGGAAACATCACCTATATCGATCAATATGTGGATCGTCCCAATGCCGCATTTTTTATGCGGGTGGAGTGCGATATGAATGGTAATGATTTTGATTTTCAAGGTTTTAAAAATCAATTTCATCAAGACTTGGGAACTCGTTTTTCACTTCATTGTGATTTTTATCTTAAAAATCAAAAACCAAAAATGGCGGTTTTTGTTTCCAAATACGACCACTGTCTCTACGATATAATGGCCAAACAACAATCGGGAGAGTTGGCTGCAGAAATTCCTTTTATTTTGAGTAATCACCCCGATTTGGAAATCATTGCTCAACGCTTTGACATTCCCTTTTTTCATATCCCTGTAAACAAAGAAAATAAAGCCGAAGCGGAGACTAAACAATTGGCACTCCTCAAAGAACATGAAGTCGATTATATCGTATTAGCGCGGTATATGCAAATTGTCTCTCCAGCGCTCATCGAACACTATACCCACAAAATCATTAACATCCACCATTCTTTCTTGCCTGCTTTTCCAGGAGCCAAGCCCTATCACTCGGCTTTTGCTCGCGGTGTAAAGATTATTGGAGCCACCAGTCACTATGTCACTGAAGAATTGGATGCAGGTCCTATCATCGAGCAAGACATTGCCAGAGTAACACATTTGAATTCCATTGCAGATTTTATCGAAAAGGGAAGAGACCTAGAAAGAATCGTCCTGCTTCGTGCTCTCAAATTGCATGTCAACAGAAAAGTGATGGTTTATGGAAATAAGACTGTGGTGTTCTCCTGATTATTCATTCTGTAATTACAGTATTTTACTAGCGAAGTCTTTGTCTTAATTTCCTACAACGGCCACTTGATCATGTTTCTCGATATCAGGATATTTGATTTTATTGGTTAGTTTTTGCTTTTTTATAAGTCTCTTTAAAACAGGATTTTAGAATATAAACACACTTTATCTAAGCCTTTTTTATTACCTATAAACTACGAATATGGGCTAAATAATTGCTAATAGTCTAAATAAAAAAGGTTAAACGAACAATATTTATATATTTGTTGCGAATTGTTGCCCTGATGATTTACTAAATGATTAATGAAAGAACCTTATTTGTGAACCCCTGGTATGTTGTTCTCACCATTCCAAGAAGTGAATACAAAGCTTTTAAATTCAATACCGAAAACCTCGGAATTGAATCCTATTTTCCATCATTAGATTCTTTTTCTGCCTCCATTGGGAGCAGCTCTGTGAAGTCTAAATCAGCATTGATTTCCTCCTACTTGTTTTTCCGTCAGCATCCTATAGATTTTTCAATCCTTAACCAAAATCCTTTTACCAAAAGTGTTCTCCGAATAAATAATAAAATAGTATGCGTATCGAATGAGGAGATTCAAGCAATGAAGGATCATATTGAAAATCGGTATTTTAAGAAGGATTTCCATTCAGGAGAAGTGGGCAGTACTATCGAAATTCAAAAAGGAGTCTTTATTGGAAAAACAGCACGAATTGTAGAAAAAAGAAAAAATAAAATATCCCTAATGCTCCCCTCGCTTCAAATGCAGCTGATCCTGACTTTGAAGTGACAAGTTTAATCGCTTGAATAATATTTATGAAACTTAACCCAACATTGTTACTTTTTGACAAGAGGCGAAGCCGTGCTAAAAAGTATCTAAAAGAAAGAATTTGGACATTGACTTTCCTGCTGAGTTTTTGCTTTATTTGTCTCGGAAATGCCCAAATGCTCTCTAAATCTTCTCTTCAGAATATAATTCAGAGGCAACTATATTAAGAGCAATCAACTCCATAATTAATCAATCATATACGAATTGGGAACTAATCATTTGTGATGATTTTTCAAGTGATAATACTTTGGAATTAATCAGTCAAAAGGCTCAAGAAAATAATAAAATTAAAATTATAGCAAACACTAAAAACATCGGCTCTGGATTATCAAGAAATAAGTGTATTGATAACGCAATTGGAGATTATATCGCATTTTTAGATTCGG
>DGPN01000035.1:0-41455 GCA_002390455.1 Flavobacteriaceae bacterium UBA4439
CCTATAGGTGATTTTGATAAAAAAGAAAACCCTAACTACTTGTTTAATAAGTAATTAGGGTTTCTTTGGTGTGGTCCCACCTGGGCTCGAACCAGGGACCAACTGATTATGAGTCAGCTACTCTAACCAACTGAGCTATAGGACCTGTTGGATTCACAAATATAAGCATAGCCTATAAATATTTAACCATATAAATTTCAATTGAAGCTTTCACTCATGGCAAAAATGTAAAATGGCAAAAATGAGTATCACTTAACCAAAAGTTTACCAATCGATTCATAGAAAATATTACCTGCAATTTGTTTTAAAAAACAAAAGATACCCGTCTTAAAAAGGGTAACAAGATCAAGCTTCAAAAGTCGATGGAGCGTTTTTTTAAAAATCTCCACTTAACTTATTTAAGACGATTGCAATGGCCACAGCTTGCTGATGGAAGTATATCTGAGATTTAGTTTACATACAGTTCTGTAACTGTAGACTCTAATATATGTCCTGATGCAGCTATAGCTTCGCCACTTTCTGCCATAAAATTTTGCATATGTTCTTCACTTAAACAGTTCATAACTACACAAACTTTCTTTTCATTATCAGGAGCGTGTCCATGATAAAGTTGAAAAATTCCCGCAGCTCTCGCCATTGGTTGGGAGTTATAAAAAGATTTTTCCCATTCTGAAAACGCATTATTAATATCGAATTTGAGTATTGCTGTAATCATATAAATTTATTTATGGTTTTTATAAATATATATACATTAATTGGGTTATACAACTGGCTAACCAAAGCTTAATATTGGGATTATTTCATCGTCCCAAACCCAGGGATTAAGACATTGGGACATTCTTCTATAAAATTCACTTTAACTTATTTAAGCGGCTTAGATATGCCTGAGTTGAAATAAAAAACCCTCCACTTGGGAGGGTATTATTTCTTTTGGTTAGTACTACTTATTTTGCAGCAGCTTCTGTAATATCTGATGTTGGGTCAAAAATCCAATTCTCCCTAACAATCTTTCCATCTACCCACTTAAATGATGCGTTAAATGGATTACTCCAGTTTTTTCCAGTCTTATTTCCTTTAGCAGACCAAACACCCCATATGTGGGACCATACCATATTATTGTTGTTTTCGTCATATACAGTAGTTTCAACAAACATCCATTCTATATTGATATTACTGTAAATTTGATGATGAGAACTCCATCCTTTTTGAACAGTTGACTTATCTAATTCAATTCCATTTAAATCGAAAATAGCATCTTCAATATGGATTTCTTTGAATGTGTCAAATTTGTTTTGCAAATATTCATTCATATAGTTTTTAATCGCTTTTGAGTATTTGTCACCAGTTGTAGTTTTACCCGTAATTTCTTGAGCAAACGAAAAAGTTGTGGTTAATAGAACGATTGAAAGTAATATTTTTTTCATTTTAAATAATTTATGGTTAATAAGTCTCAATTTAACAAGCTTAATTTCAATATGCAACTAATTAACTTAAACTTAATGTTTAACTGTCCCTTATCCTAAACCTAAGGAATGGGACACTCATCTATAAATGTTAGTTTGACTTATCTAAGAGGATTGGAAGCTCATAAGCTTTGTGAGGGGGATATGCTGGTGATTTAAAATAAGCTGGTTACTCAAACTTCTGCTTGAAAAAGAAGCTTGCCCAAATTGCTTTTGACCAAGCATTGATATAGGTATTTAAAGCTAATAATATTCCAACAATCCAAAGAAAGCAAGATAGAACTGAAAAAGAATTGCTCAGTGACCAATAAATAAAAGTGGTAAACAACATTAAACCAACACCTAAAGCATACGACACATACATGGAACCATAGTAAAAACTTGGCTCAATTTTTAAACCAGTTTGACAGCTTGAACAACGGTCTCTAACTCGTATAATTTTAAAGAACAGACGAGGTCGACTTTCTAAAAATTCTCCTTTACCACATACAGGACATTTTAATCTAAATATATTAATCAAGGTCAACATCATTTTTTAATAAATTTTTGACTAAAATCAATTTGTTCATAATTTACTTTGAAGATTCCGTCTAAATGATTTTTAGCAAAATTAAAGCAAAAAAATGATTTGTCCCATTGTCCCAAAACATAGGAATGGGACTCTCCACCAACAGTAATAATTTCCCAAATGTCATAACCTTTCAATACACCTTTGTCTATTCGAACTTGATTGGCTTTTTTTACTTCATTTGTAAGAAGCTTTTTGACAGTTGATTTCTTTCCTTTTAATGCATCCACAAAGTAAAAAACCCTATACTGAGGGTAAGAACTTAATGTAAAAAACAAAGCGAACAATGGTAAAATAATTCTTTTCATTTTAAATTTTTATGGTTAATAAATTCAAAAGTGCTTTATTTAGTTTTGAATCGCAAGTAAATAGAAGTGCTGGAACTTAATTTGAAGATTAAAAACTTCTATGTCTTGTGCAATGATTCCCTTACTCGTCCGAATTCCCAAGAAAAGTTTCCCCATAATTAATGTATTTTAGTCGCTGATCTTAATAAAAACATCGCCATTAACGAAAAAAGCTTTTAGAGAAGGATCGTAACAATGACAGAGCCTTGAGAGCCAAAACCTATTAAAATGATCTATAAAGTCCTATTTGCCATTCTGTTCATGGGCATACAAATCTTTAGTTATGCTCAACCCTACAAAATTGAGGAGGGAGTAAAACGCATTGTATTTGTTGGAAACAGTATTACTTATGCTGGTGGTTACGTCAATTATATCGATACCTATTTGTCAATACGTTACCCCAAAAAAAACTATGAAATTATAAACCTGGGATTACCCAGCGAAACCGTTTCAGGACTTTCCGAACCCAACCACGCCAATGGAGCATTTCCACGACCCAACCTCCACGATCGACTGGAAAGCTTGTTGAACAAAACAAAACCTGATTTAATATTTGCTTGTTATGGGATGAACGATGGAATCTATATGCCTTTAGATGAGACCCGCTTTAAAAAATTTAGAGATGGGATCTCTCGCTTGCACTCAGAAGTTGTAAAACAAGAGGCTGAAATTATTCATCTCACGCCCCCCATTTATGACGGGCAAAAAGGAAAAACTTATTCCGATGTACTGGAAGTCTATTCCGATTGGTTAATGGAGCAAAAGCGTTCCTCTGGGTGGAATGTGATTGATATCCACCACCCCATGAAACAAGAACTAAAAATAAGGCGGCTTAAGGATGCCAACTTTAGCTTTGCTAAAGATGGAGTACATCCCAATATGGCAGGACATTTTATAATGGCAAAAGCCGTTTTGTTGTCTTTGGGAGCTGAAGAATTCGCACAAGCAAAAGACTTCGAAGAGGTTCTTTATCAATACAAAAATGGTGCTGAAGTATTCACCCATATACAAACACGTCAAAGAGTCTCCAAAGATGCTTGGTTAACCTATGTAGGACATCAACGTCCAAAAATGAACTTGGGCCTTTCAATGGAAGAAGCCAGAAACATTTTACAGGATTTGAAAATTAAAATTCAAGTACTTATGAATGAATGATAAATACGCTAATATTTTTGAAATGATTCCCTTTTATGCAAGCTTTTAAGTTACCTTATGAGGCAAATATTTTACTGGCTTATGCTGTATTTGAATTTTTATACATAACTTTAATTGACTAGATTTAAAAAAATGAAGCTTTCTAAATACCTTTCTCTCTTGGTTTCGATTGTTGTTTTGAGTGCCTGGACTTTCCGTTTAAATCAACCTTCTTTGTTTAGAGGAGGAGATGCTGTAAATATGTCTGAAGAATTTGCGGTCTATGGGCTTAGTAATGGCATAATGATTTCGGTGGGTGTCGTCAAGATTATTTTAGCACTTTTACTTTTGATAGGAGGATTAAAATTCCCTGCTTTGATCAAACCTTCGGCAGCTGCTATGGCATTGTTTATGATCGGAGCGGTTTATTTCCACATCAGCATTTCCGATGGAATCATACCAACACTCCCAGCAGCTAGTATGTTGTTGTGTTGTTTGTTAATGATCTTTAACCCAATCTTTTTTGGAGAAAAAAAATCTTGACCCAAAGAGTTTTTCTCTTTTTTTTAATGGATTACATGCTGTTTTCAAATGAAAGAAGCTGGACTCAATGTTTTTGGAAAACCTTTAATGGTTTGTGGTACAAACCCCATGACTGGTGCCTATAGAAATGGGTGCTGTGATACTGGCCCGTTTGATGCAGGAACCCATACCGTTTGTGCAGTGGTTACAGACGCTTTTTTGACCTTTTCGAAAAACAAAGGAAATGACTTGACGCGGTCCTATCCAGAATATAATTTTCCCGGCTTAGTAGCAGGAGATCATTGGTGCTTATGTGTTTCACGGTGGATGGAGGCCTATCGATCAGATGTGGCGCCCCAAATCATATTGGAAGCATGTCATCAAAAAACATTAGACCATGTCCAGATGGACATTTTAAAAAAATTTGCTTTTGACCCTGCTTGATCCCCTTTTATGGTTTTCATCCATTTCATTTTTATTTTATGGAATTGGTTGTTTCACCAGTCGCTTTATGATGGAAGAATTTATACGCTACGGTATTCCAAAGTTCAGAAAACTAACGGGCGTACTTCAATTGTTGGGAGCGTTAGGGATTATCGTTGGATTTTGGATGGATTATTTTCAAATCCTAAGCACATTTGGGCTTTCCCTATTGATGTTATTTGGGGTCATCACCCGTATTAAGATCAAAGATGGCCTGATGAAAACCATTCCCGCCCTATTTTACTGCCTACTCAACGGCTATTTATGCTTTGAGTTGATACTAAACTTTATGGGATAGCATATCAATAAAAAAGTCCAACACCTTTGGTGTTAGACTTTTTTGGTAAAGTAAAATGGATGCTTAATTGGGTTGAATTCCCAAGACTTCCTTCAGATTATCCATTCCAAATTCATTTCCGTAGAGCAAGGTGGAAAAACGAGCCACTTCGGCAGCGATAAAAATGGCTGCTTTAATCTCATCATCAGTTGCTCCAGCCACTTTTGCCATATGAACCTGAGCCGTAATGCAATATTCACACTTCATGGCTACAGAAGCCGATATGGCCACCAATCTGGCTTCTTTCAATGCAATAGGCCCTTCTGTAAAAATTTTGTTCCAAGCTCCAAAATATGCTGCTGCATCAGCAGCTGTCGCTTTTGGATACATTTTATTAAAAGGACTTTTTTTGGTCAGAGCGTCATATTCTTGATCCGTGGTTTGGCTATATCCCAGTGCCGTAACCAATAAAAACAGTATTGTAATTTTTTTCATAATAAAATTGATTTTTTATTGATTCTAATTTTAAATGGTTCCCTTCTTAGATCCGTAATAGAATAGCCCTATAGTGACCAATCCTAAAACGATGACCGGAAGGGGTGCTGTTGGTTCTGCTTTGAAAAAACCAATGAGGTCTGGTAGGGAAAAAAACCCTGCCAACACAAAAAACAAAAAGGAAACTCTTTTTAAGGTTTCCAAATCCGTGAAAGAAGTCGCCCCAATGATTACAAAAACAATTCCCAAAACCATCAGTCCCACGACCAAAGCAAAAGTCTCGAACATGGTTACTGCATCAGCGGATGGATTGGCTCCAAAGGCATCTGCGATCAGCATCATTTTAAATTCGGGTGAAAAAAGAGATAGAAACAATGGAATCCCTTGAATAAAAATAAGAGCAGCACAAATTCTAAAAATAATTTTAATTTTCATATTGAATTGATTTATGTTAAACGCAATTTAATAAAAAAGATGAGAAAGTCTGAGAAAGTTATCTTCTTCTTCCCGTAAATTCCATGGCTTCGCCCTGACCAAAACCATAGCTGAACCCAATGACCCAAAACCTTCCGTAAACCGATCGGCTCCAAATATTGAAATTATCCCTGATGGTTTGATTTTCCCTAACCCTTGTGGCAAAAAGGTCTCTGATGTTCAAACTGATAATGCCCTTGCCTTTAAGAAGTTTTTTTCGAGCTCCAAGATTGAGAAACTGGCTCGGGCCAGACTCCCCATCAATGGTTTTAAATCCAGACTCATAATTCCAGCTCATTTCCATATCTAAATCTTTGGGAAACTTAAATTTGGAAGTGATTTCCGAACTCCAACTATTGCCTTTAAAATCAAAAGACCGGTCTTGCCATGAGGCTTTACGGTCAAAAGTGTTGAAATTGAAATCCCCATTAAATGTAATTTTTTTGGAAGGAGATATTTTTCCATTGAGCTCTATACCATTCACCCTTTTGGTTCCCAAATTCTCGGGTCCGCTAATACTGATGTTGTCCTCAAATGTAGTAACAGATTCGATGGTGTTGGTTGTGTATAGCTGGTATAAACTCATATTTAGAGAGGTTATCCCTTTTAGGAAAATAGCCGATATTTCATAGGAATCCGAGTACTCCGATTTCAGATTGGGGTTTCCTTTCCTGTAGTTATAGCTGTTGCGAATATTGAAAAAGGGATTCAGTTCCCACAAACGTGGTCGGTAGATCCTTTTGGAATAGCCAGCCTGGAGAGAAAAGTTAGTGCTAAACTTATAGGAGGTATTGAAGGAAGGAAACAAATTGGTAAAGTTCTGATCGTTACTTTCCTTGGTATTGACCAAAAGAGTATTGATTTTTGTGTTTTCGGCCCTCAGCCCCAACTGAGCTCCCCAAGTATCCGATTCATAGGCTGCCATTCCATAAACGCCCAAAACCGCTTGAGTGAATTCGAAGACATTGGTCAGTCCATTATTGACGACCCATTGACCAGCCAAATCATCTTTTACCTCAAAATCATTGCTCACATCGTTATTGGCATATTGAAACCCTCCCTCTACTTTCCAAACCTCTCCAAAAGGACGGGTATAATCCAATTTGAAAGTGTGCTCCGCCTCGCGAAAGAAAGTGCGCGTTTGTTGGTCGTCAAAAGTGTCTGATCCCAAAACCGTAGTGTTGAAAAACTCCGAAGATTGATCTTTACTAAAGAGATTTCCGGTGGCACTAAAAATCAAATCGTGATCTTCATCATCCAAAAAATCTCTCTTGTAAATTAATTCGTATTGATATTTAGGGTTGTCCGCAGTAGTTACCTCCTTGCGGTTCCATTCTGAGGTCAACTGAGTAATGTTTTTGTACCCCTTTACATTGGTGTTGGAAGGCTGATCCTCGCCCTCAAAAGCATAAAACCCAGACAGGGTGATTACATTTTGGGAATTGATGTAATAGTCTGTTCCCAAAATAATGTTGTAAAACTTTTCATTTCGGTACTGAGTTCCCTCCGTCAAAACCTGAGTATTGGTCAAACGATTGTCATTTTTATTTTTTCCTTTCCGTGGATAACTTCTTGATCCATATCCTATTTGGGTAAATAGATTGAATTTTTCGGTCCGTCTATTCAGGCTTAGACCAAAACTGTTGTTGTCTGGTTGCCCATAGTTAAGGGAAAAGGAACCATTGATTCCCCTTCTTTCATCTTTCTTGATTACTATATTTATGATTCCTGCTGTTCCTTCGGCTTCGTACTTGGCAGAAGGATTGGTGATGACCTCAACTTTATCGATCATCTCAGCCGTGATGGATCCCAAAGCATTTCCCCCTTCGGAAGTAAGGACAGAAGGCTTACCGTTGATCAAAATTTGAACACCCGCATTGCCCCTAAGTTTTACTTGGCCTTCTATACTGACGGTAACCGAGGGAACATTGTCCAATACTTCCAGTGCACTGGCTCCTGTACTGCTCAAATCTTTTCCAACGTTAAAAACCCTTTTATCGAGTTTAAATTCCATCGTTGATTTTTCTCCTCTTACCTCTACTTCGTTCAACATTTCTGACTGTTCGCTCAAGGCTATTGTACCCATATCTAAAAGCTTTCCACTGAACTGAAAATCTTCACGTCTCAAGGTCTCATAGCCGATAAAACTGATCTCTACATAAACTTCTTTCGAAGGAGAAAGTACACTAAAAGAACCTTCATCGTTGGTGGTGACTCCAGTGATGGGTTCAAGGCTGGTCTTATCCCCTAAAATAACCGTGGCAAATGGGATGGGAGCTTGGGAAGATTGATCCACAATAATCCCCTTTATTTCAAAGCTCTTTTGTTGAGAATAAAGATGGGTAAGATGGAGTAACAATAAAAGTAGGTGGATGGTATTTTTCAATGGTTGAATAATTTACTCTTTGACAAGAATAATATCTAAAGGTTTAACAAAAAATATTATTCTTAAAATGGGGACAGGAAAATTTTCGAATATTGTAACTTTCATCTGATAAATTTTAGATCATCCAACATGATTCTTGAACTTAAAAAACTTTTTGGAAATGTCTTTGAAGAAGACTTAATTCAAGAGATCGCAAAAGTGGGTACGCTCAAAGAAATCCCCGAAGATTTTATGATGATCGACATTGGAGAAAAGATTAAAGGGGTTCCACTAATGGTCTCAGGAGCCATAAAAATATCCCGAGAAAATGAAAACGGTGAGGAATTACTGCTCTACTATCTCGAAGAGGGAGACTCCTGTACCCTGACCTTTGCATGGGAAATGGGAGAGACCAAAAGTAAAATCAGGGCGGTCTCCGAGTTACCTTCAAAATTGATTATGGTTCCCATCCAACGCATACAAGATTGGGAGTCAAAATACCCCAGTTGGCGGCGTTTTCTCTTCCGCAGCTATCAAATCCGCATGGATGAATTAATTGACACTTTGGACAGTTTGGCTTTCGATGGTCTCGAAAAAAGACTCATGGATTATATGGTTGAGAAAAAAAGAGTCAATGGGAAAAATGAATTGCTCATCACTCACCAGAATATTGCTCTGGAATTGCATAGCTCTCGTGTAGTCATTTCTCGTTTGCTCAAAAAACTGGAACAAACGGGAAAGATTCAGCTCAAAAGAAACAAAATTATCATCATTTGACTTGTGTAACCTATGTTACGCTGCGTTCTCCTAAGTAAGCGTATTTTTGACACTTAAATCAAAAAAATGCGAGGGTACTTTCCCTTTTTGGAGTGGATTAAAGCTTATGATATTCGTCTGTTTAAAGGCGATCTTTCAGCAGGAATCACCGTAGGAGTCATGCTGATTCCTCAAGGAATGGCTTATGCCATGATTGCAGGACTTCCTCCCGTTTATGGTTTGTATGCTGGTATTTTTCCGCAAATAGTTTACGCTTTGATGGGCAGTTCACGCCATTTGGCAGTTGGGCCTGTAGCTATGGATTCTCTTTTGGTCGCCACTGCGCTCAATACCATCGCTATAGTAGATGCCAACCACTACATTTCCTTGGCCATTTTCTTAGCCTTGTTTATGGGACTTATTCAAGTTTTCTTGGGGTTTTTAAAATTCGGGTTTTTGGTTAATTTTCTGTCCAAGCCAGTAATCAGTGGTTTTACCTCCGCTGCCGCTGTAATTATCGGTATGACCCAGCTGAAACACATTATAGGCATTGATCTTCCTTCTCATAATTTAATACAAAAAATCTTTCAATCGCTCTGGCAAAGCAATGAAGAGATTCACCTTTTTACCCTGCTGATTACCTTGGGAAGTATTGCTTTAATATTTGCCATAAAAAAGATGTCCCATAGAATCCCCGCAGCTTTGATTGTAGTGGTTGTCTCCATCCTATTGACCGCTCAACTGAACTGGAATGAACAGGGATTAAAAATTGTAGGTGATGTTCCTGAAGGCTTGCCTTCCATCCAATTGCAATCCATTTCCATTGAGGAAGTTTACCAACTCCTGCCCATGGCTTTGACTTTGGCGTTGATCGCCTTTTTGGAAGCTATTTCGGTAGCCAAAGCCATAGAGATAAAAGAAAAAAAGGAAACCATTAACCCCAATCAGGAACTCATCGCTCTGGGTGCTGCCAACATAGTGGGCTCCTTGTTTCAATCCTACCCCGCCACTGGTGGTTTCTCCAGAACAGCGGTCAATCATCAATCTGGTGCCAAAACAGGAATTGCCTCGTTGATCAGTGCCTCCTTGGTCGCTTTGACCTTGATGTTTTTTACCCACTGGTTTTACCATCTCCCCAAAGCAGTTCTGGGGGCAATAATTCTCACCGCAGTCATCAACCTGATTGACTTGAAATATCCCATCAAACTTTGGAAAACGCATCGGGAGGAGTTTTTTGTCTTGCTTTTTACTTTTTTAGTCACCTTGGTTATGGGGATCAAAGAGGGAATTCTTTTGGGAACCTTGGTCGCCCTATCGTTGATGATCTATCGTTCTTCGCAACCCCATATTGCAATTTTAGGTCGGATCAAAGGAACTTCTCGATTTAGAAATGTACTGCGATTTTCTGAAGAAACAGAAACTTTTCCTGGGGTACTGATCATCCGTTTCGATGGACAGTTGTTTTTTGGAAACCACATTTATTTTAAAAAACAAATCACAGAGCGCATGGAAGAACAAAAAAATAAAATCCAATTTCTGGTCATTGATGCGGGTCCCATCCATTACATTGATGCCAGTGCCTCTACCACATTAGAATATTGGATTCAAGAGCTTCAGCAAAAAAACATCAAGGTTCTATGGGTCAAAGCCATTGGCCCCATAAGAGATATTTTATACCGCGATGGTCTGGTAAAAATAGTAGGCAAAAGAAATTTTTTCTCTAATTTGGATACGGCAATCAAGCATATCCAGGGAGAAGAAATTCCAAAAATTGAAAAAAGAATTTCTAATCAAAGTAACCTGAAATAAACCATTAAAATGAAAGTAGAACAGATTTACACAGGATGTTTGGCACAAGGTGCCTACTATGTCGAAAGTGAGGGTGAAGTGGCCATCATTGACCCGCTGAGGGAAATTGCCCCATACATAGAAAAGGCAAAGAAAAACAAGGCCAATATCAAGTATATTTTTGAAACCCATTTTCATGCCGACTTTGTAAGCGGCCACCTGACCTTGTCTAAAGAGACAGGAGCTCCTATTGTTTTTGGGCCTAATGCCAATCCGGATTTTGAAGTCATCATTGCCAAGGACGAACAGGAATTTCCTCTTGGAAACGGAACCATTATCGCGCTCCACACCCCTGGACACACTATGGAAAGCACAACCTATTTGTTGAGAGACAATAATGGAAAAGATATCGCCATCTTCAGTGGTGATACATTATTCTTAGGAGATGTAGGGCGACCTGATTTGGCTCAAAAAGCCAAGGAAATTACCCAAGATGATTTGGCAGGATTTCTTTTCGATAGCCTGAGAAACAAGATCATGCCTTTATCAGATGATGTAATCGTATACCCAGCCCATGGTGCTGGATCGGCTTGCGGCAAAAAAATGATGAAGGAAACCGTTGACACACTTGGCAATCAAAAACAAATGAATTACGCCTTGAGAGCAGACATGACCAAAGAGGAGTTCATCGAAGAGGTAACCGATGGTCTATTGCCTCCTCCCCAATACTTTCCTTTAAATGTAAAAATGAACAAATCGGGCTATGATGATATTGAAAAGGTCCTTGACCGAGGAATGAAAGGCTTAAACCCAGATGCATTCGAGCTTTTGGCCAATGAATCGGGAGCCATCATCATCGATGTAAGACACCAAAATGACTTTGTCAAAGGCCACATTCCTCAATCAATCTTCATTGGACTCGACGGTGGTTTTGCACCTTGGGTTGGAGCTTTAATTGGAAATGTTAAACAACCCCTTTTGATCATTTCTCCTCAAGGAAGAGAGGAAGAAACCATTACTCGCTTGTCACGGGTAGGGTTTGACCATACTCTGGGTTATCTGGAAGGGGGTTTTGAAGCTTGGAAAAACTCTGGAAAAGAATATGATATCATCAGTAGTATTGTTGCAAAAGATCTGGAGGGTTTTATCAAAGAAAAAAAGGTTGATGTTTTTGATGTCAGGAAAGAAAGCGAATATATTTCCGAACACATCCCCAACGCACAAAATACGCCTTTGGACTTTCTCAACGACCATTTGAATCAATTTCCCGAAAAGGACACCTTTTATGTGCACTGTGCAGGGGGATATCGCTCCGTAATTGCAGCCTCTATTCTCAAAAAGAGGGGCATTCACAATTTGGTGGATGTTCAAGGGGGTTTCAAGGCCATTAAAGAAACAAATATTGAACTCTCGGACTACATTTGTCCTTCAACAATAGAATCCTAAAATATGATACAGTTTTTAACCCAACCTTGGCCTTGGTATTTTGGAGGCTTTATGATCTCCATCATTCTTTTTTTACTGCTTTGGACAGGCAAGTCCTTTGGAATGTCCTCCAACCTCCGCACCCTCTGTTCGATGATGGGAGCTGGAAAAAAGGTTTCTTTTTTTGATTTCGACTGGAAAGCCCAACGATGGAATTTAATTGTTGCCCTCGGTGTCGTATTGGGAGGCTTTATTGCCTCCAACTATATCGTAAGCACCAAGTCAATGGACCTCTCCAAAAACACCGTGGATCAATTGCTTGCAATGGGCATCCAAGATGCAGGAAAAAGTTTTGCCCCTGAAATTCTTTTTTCCAACGATGCGTTTACAAACCCCTATGTACTACTATTGCTGATTTTAGGAGGTTTTTTGGTCGGTTTTGGAGCGCGATATTCCGGCGGTTGTACCTCGGGTCATGCCATATCAGGATTGTCCAATATACAATTGCCCTCTCTAATTGCAGTGTTTGGCTTTTTTGCTGGAGGCCTTCTAATCAATCATTTTATTCTCCCATTACTCCTTAAAACTTTGGCCATATGAAAACAGTTCTATTTTTTACGATCGGTATATTATTTGGAATCATTCTGTACATGTCAGAAGTAGCCTCCTGGTTTAGGATTTACGAAATGTTTCAATTCGACTCTTTTCACATGTATGGCGTTATTGGAACAGCCGTTTTCTTGGGTGTTATCATTGTTTTTATTATCAAAAAATTTAAAATAAAATCCATTTTGGACAGTGCCCCGATTGCCATTCCCAATAAAGAAAAAGGCTGGAAACGCTATCTCTTTGGAGGGATTATTTTTGGTTCTGGTTGGGCCATTTCAGGAGCTTGTCCGGGACCGATGTTTTCTCTTTTGGGAGCAGGCTTTTTACCCATTTTAATCGTCATTGTGTCCGCCACATTAGGCACCTTTTTCTATGGTTTTATCCAACATAAATTACCGCATTAAAATATGAAAAATCTAATCTTTCTTTTTGCTTTAATCTTGTTTACTAATTGTAATAATACTGCTCCTAAACCAAAAAATAGCAAGCCCCCGAACATTATCTATATTTTGGCCGACGACTTGGGTTATGGTGACATAGGTGTATATGGCCAAACTCTTTTCGAAACTCCCAATCTAGATCGATTGGCCAAAGGAGGGATGCAGTTTTTACAGCACTATTCCGGCTCAACCGTTTGTGCTCCTTCAAGATCAGCTCTGATGACCGGCCAGCATACGGGCCATACTTTTATCAGGGGTAACTCTGAAAGAGGCTTTACGTTGGAAAACGAAGGGCAATATCCTTTGGCAAGCGAAGAACTCACCATCGCAGAAGCACTAAAAGAAGCAGGCTACCGTACTGCCGCTTTTGGGAAATGGGGGCTGGGTTATCCCGGTTCCGAAGGTGCTCCCAATTCTCAAGGTTTTGACCAATTCTATGGTTATAACTGTCAAAGGGTGGCCCACAATTATTATCCTACCCATCTTTGGGACAATCAGCTGAAAGAAGATCTCAAAGGAAACGATGGCAATACTGCTCAAACCTATGCCCCAGAGTTGATCCACCAAAAAGCATTGTCTTTTTTGGAAGAAAACAAGGACGCTCCTTTTTTTATGTTTTATCCTTCAGTGATTCCCCACGCCGAGTTGGTCGCTCCCGAGGAATATATGGTAAAGTATCGAGGCAAATTTTTGCCTGAGAAAAAGCATGTTAATGCCAAAAAAAAAGACGGCTATAGTGTCAGCGGCTATAATTCTCAAGTGGAAAGTCACGCCGCTTTTGCCGCAATGGTAAATATTTTGGACGATCAAGTGGGCGAAATAATGGATAAAGTTCACGAATTGGGGATTGCCGAAAACACCCTGATCATCTTTACCTCCGACAATGGCCCTCACAAAGAAGGGGGTGCAGATCCCGATTATTTTGACAGCAATGGACCCTTGAAGGGCTATAAGAGAGATCTCTACGAGGGTGGGATTCGCGTTCCCATGATGGCCTATTGGCCCTCGAAAATTCAGCCTGGTTCTACTAGCAATCACCCCTCAGCATTTTGGGATTTTTTCCCTACAGCAATTGAAATCGCCGGAGTTAAAAAAGAATTTGCTGGGATTGATGGAATCTCCTTTTTACCTACCCTTGTGGGCAAAGAACAAAAATCCCATCCCTACCTCTACTGGGAGTTTTTGGAAAGAGGAGGTCGGCAAGCTGTCTTGATGAATCAATGGAAAGGCATACGATTGAATATGGCCAAAAATCCTGATGCTCCTATTGAATTGTATCGACTCACTGACGATATTGGCGAAGAAAATAACCTCGCACAGGAGTATCCCCAAATCGTAAAAAAGATGGATCGTCTGATGAAGGAGGCTCACGTAAACTCCGAAATTTTTTCTTTCGAATACGAAAAAAACTAGCCTTTCTATTCGTTTTTGGTACTTCCCAGAATTTCATCCCGATAAGCATTAGGGGTCAATTGGGTGATCTTTTTAAAGTTTCTAAAGAAATTAGACAGGTTGTTGAATCCGCTCTCATAACAGATCGTCTTGATGTCAACATCTGTTTCAGAAAGCAGTTTGGTGGCATGGTTAATGCGGTATTCGTTGAGGAAGTTAGTAAAGGTCTTTTGGGTGCTTTTTTTAAAAAATCGACAAAAAGACTGTGGCGTCATAAAAACCTGAGCAGAAATGTCTTCTAATGCAATGGGTTCCATAAAGTGATCTCTAATGTAGTTGAAAATCATCTTGAGCCTTTTGTTCTCTGTGGGATTACTGATAAAGGCATAGCCCTCGGCATTGAGTATCTTTTTGTCTTTCTCTTTTGCCAGATCGTGAAGTATCTTAACAAAAGTCAGAAAGGCATCGATCTGGGTTTCGTATTGAAGCCCCTCCATTCTAATTCCTATGTCTTCTTTGATAGACCCATCAAATACGATTCCTTTTTTGGACAACTCCAATAACTGATTGATTCGTTTTAACTCCTCCAAATTTTGAAAAGCCATTTCAAAAATATCGGGCTTAAACTGTATGACAATTTCTTTTTGACCCTCCTCTAATCCTTTGGTAAAACCTGTATGTGGAAGATAAGAACCGATCAATATTAAATCTCCGTCTTGATAGTTGGACAAATGGGTTCCCACCTGCCTCTTTCCTACTCCTGTATTGATGTAAACCAACTCTACTTCAGGATGATAATGCCACTTTACCTTATGGGTATTGGGGGAGGACTTATCAAAATATGCATATTTGTAGGAGTGACCCGTATCGGGTGAAATGGTTTCAAAATCTGGTTTGTACAATTGAATATTATTTAAAATTTACTTGTAATACTGTACAAAATTAACAATAATGATTCTAAAAACAAGCAGTGTGGTTAATTTCTAATAAGGGAAGAAGTGTTTTCGCTTATAAAGATGATTTTTAAGGCTTTTTTTGATTTTTTATAAAAATCATTCTGAAAATATATTTTAGCTGTTGTTTCAAGCCGAACAAACTGGGTGTTGCGCTAAAATATTTCTAAATCTTTATATTTACTGAAACATACTCCTGAAAATGAATATCACTGACAAAGGATCAATCTTTATCGTAAGCCTTTTTTATATCATTACAATGACAAGTGGATACTTCATTCACCAGGGCCAATTACTTGGCAAAAAAAATGAAATCAATCGATTGATCCTGACCATCAACAGCCACGAAATCAATACCGAAAACAACAGTATCGTGGTTTATGAGGATATTGGTAAGCCACAACCCATCCAAAAAATCTATGATGTGGGCTCAATCGTAGCCATTTCTTCCATCTATGAGCAAAAGGGGTATCGGTTGGATTATATTTCAGAATTTTTGAAAAAGCTGGTGGATCACGAGGTCGTGGTCACGCGAATATGGTTTTCCAAAAAAAATTAAATGGGTTACTTTCTGCGAAATATTATTGTCTATTCGGTTGTCGTTTTCTTGGTCTTTTTGGTGTATAAGGCTTTGAAGGACATGAAAAAATAAGCTTCTTTCTCCCAAAAAAACACTAAAGGTTTTAAACTCACTATCTTTGCAAAAAGAGTTGAGTTGAAAAAGAAAAAGCCAGATAACGTTGTTTGGGATGAGAAGCAGGAAGAGTATATTGCCCGCTTGCTTCCCTATGCTTCTCAAGCGAGTGGCCCTGTTATCAAAATTCCCAATGTCGATGCCTTTAAACAAAAGGGGGTGGAAAAGGTGTCCAAACAATTCCAAACAGAACTGGAGGAACTGAAAGATAAAATCAAAGACTTTGTAAAAACCGCCAGTGATACTCAAAAAGTCTATACCGCCAAATTTAAATTCGAGCCTTTGGTGGGAGAAACTTATTACCTCTACGAAGGGGATCAGGAAGACTACCTTTCACTCATCGCACCCAATCAATGGAAGAAAAAATTCCTAGGGGCGTACCGCCTCAGTTCGGAATATAAATGGGAACGGGTCGAGTGGTAGTTTAGCGGAAATTTTGGGTGCCAAAACCCATGCCCTTTTCATCAAAATACAAACCAACCCCCAAATGGGTATAGTCTCCCATAATATTTTTATAATGGGGCGGGCTGTTTTTCCATCCCATAACCATACACTGCGCCAGGTCTTCTTCGGTTCTGGTGTCTCCGCAACCTCTTACGTTTTCAAACCAAGGAGTTTGGGCGATGTTTTCGGCAATACCCGTAAAACGATTTCCCTTTCTTACCCATGCCTTTACCTTTAGTTTTTCCGCCCGATCCACAGGATTTCTTCCCAAATGATCTGTGTGGGCATAGAAATCGTGCTTGACCATATTCTCACTGTGCAATTGCGCCAAGTCCATCAAAGAGTCCAACACCAGCAGTTTTGGCAGACCTTTTTCCGTTCGTAGGACATTGGTTTTTTCAAAAATTAACTGTCGCATCAGCTTTATGTCGCGCTGAGCAAAACAAGAAGTTAGGCAAAAAGCAACCGATAGTATCGTCAAAAATAGATTTGTATTGTTCTTTCTCATGGTATCAAAAATAATAATTATCAAGTAGGAATGCCTACTTTTGTTGAATATGGGAATGGAAGAAACGCCAAGACAAAAAAAAGTAGCAACCGCAATCCAGCAGGAACTGGCTGGTATGCTTCAAGAAGCCATCCGAAATCAAGGGACTTCCAACCTTGTGCTTTCTATCACCAAGGTTCATGTAACCGTCGATTTATCTTTGGCAAAAGTCTATCTGAGTATTTTTCCTCAAGACAAGGCTGATACCTACTTGAAAGGCATTAAGGAAAATAGCTTTCAAATCCGTCACGATATGTCTCAAAGAATGAAAAACCAACTGCGACGCATGCCCGAATTTTCATTTTATGTCGATGACTCTCTGGATTATGTTGACGGCATAGAAAAAGCCCTTAATCAACCCGACAACCCCATTGATAAAGCAAATGGGCTCCCTAAAAGACAAAAAAAGTAAAACATGCCGGTTGTTTTCAAGATCGCTTGGCGCTATTTTTTCTCCAAAAGTGGACAAACCGTAATCAACAGAATCAACGCCATTGCGCTGCTGGTCATTGTTGTGGCTACCGCAGCACTGATGATTGTCTTAAGTGCCTTTTCGGGATTGAAAGATTTTGGACTGTCTTTCTCAAATGCCTTTGATCCAGATTTGCGGGTAATGCCCAGACAGGGAAAAACCATAACCATTGATAGTAATCAGATCCAACAATTGGAAAAAGCAGAAGGTATAAAAGCATTCAGCCCCATTTTGGAAGAAAAGGTTTTTCTCTCCTTTAAAGAGAAAAACCAAGTGGCCTATCTCAAAGGAGTAGGCCCAGATTACCTAAAGGTTGTTCCAGCAGATTCCTTGGTGGCCGTTGGGGAATGGTTACTCCCAGATTCCAACGCCATTGTCGCAGGCTATGGCATCGGTGCCGGAATGGACTTGGGGGTATACGACTACGGTTCTTTTCTAAACATCAGCATTCCTCGAAAAAATCTAAAAAGTTCTCTGAGACAAAATCCCTTCTATACTGTTCAAGCCATTACCATCGGCTTATATCAAATCAGCGAGGACATTGATCAAAAATACGTTTTCAGCACTTTGGATTTTGCCCGAAATCTGCTGCAGTATCCCCAAGATGTTTTCTCATCCATAGAAATAAAAGCGACCCCAGAGGCCCATTCCAATGATTTAAAAAAAACCATTCGAAAAATCATGGGAAACTCGGTTGAAATCAAAGACCGCGCCCAACTCAATACAGCTCTTTATAAAATGCTCAATACAGAACATTTGGCCATCTACCTGATCTTTACTTTGGTACTGATCATTGCTCTTTTTAACGTGGTGGGTGCCTTGGTAATGATGATATTGGATAAAAAGCCTCAGATGAATATCCTTAAAGCCATGGGGATTACACAACGACACCTTCGTCAGACCTTTTTCTTGTTGGGCATGATGATCACTTGTATTGGGGGTGGGATTGGACTGCTGTTGTCCACGTTTGTGGTCGTAATTCAAGAATGGATTCCCTTTATTAATGTTCCTGGAACAAGTCTACCCTATCCCGTTAAATGGGAGCTTGAAAATTTACTATTGGTGATGGGAACCCTGCTGATTTTAGGAAGTGTGGCTTCGGCTTGGGCGAGTCGTGGGGTAAAAGATGATTAAACCCAGACTGGTTCTTCTACCTCTTCCAGAACACGGTTGAGGGTATCAAAAACCTCCTTGGGGTCATTGGCTGTTACCATTGCTGTTCGATAAGGCTTAAAATCAGGAATCCCCTTAAAATAATTCGTATAATGACGTCGGGTTTCCAATACTCCCAACACTTCCCCTTTCCATCCGATAGACATTTCCAAGTGTCTTTTGGCCACTTCGACACGGTCTTTTAGAGTGGGGGGTTCGCTATGGGTTCCTGTTTCGAAGAAGTGTTTTACTTGGTTAAAAAACCAAGGGTTTCCAATGCTGGCTCTTCCAATCATGGCGCCATCCAATCCATATCGGTCTCGCATTTCCACCGCCCTTTCGGGACTGTTCACGTCTCCATTTCCAAAAACAGGAATATGCATTCTGGTATTCTCTTTTACCGCAGCAATGGGCTTCCAGTCCGCATCTCCCTTATACATTTGAGCCCGAGTTCTCCCATGAATGGAAATGGCCTTGGCCCCCGCATCTTGCAATCGCTCGGCCACCTCCACGATTTTGATGGAATCATGATCCCACCCCAAACGGGTCTTGACCGTCAGCGGCAATGCCGTGTGTTTGGCCATTTCGGCCGTCAGTTTTACCATCAGGGGGATGTCTCTAAGGATCCCCGCTCCCGCTCCCTTGCTCACTACTTTTTTGACAGGACAACCAAAATTGATGTCGATGATGTCGGGCTTAGAAGCTTCAACAATTTCAACAGAGCGCAACATGGAATCCAAATTGGCTCCAAAGATTTGTATTCCTACCGGGCGCTCTTTTTCATAAATGTCTAATTTCTGAACACTTTTGGCCGCATCTCTTATCAAGCCTTCACTGGAAATAAACTCGGTGTAGACCACATCCGCTCCATTTTCCTTGCACAAAGCTCGGAAAGGCGGGTCACTGACATCTTCCATAGGAGCCAACAATAAAGGAAATTCCCCAACCGATATGTCGCCAATTTTGACCACTTTACGTTTTTTACAAAAATAGCAAAATCATTTGCGATATTGGACTGCTATTCCAACCTAAAGGTATTTACTATATTTATAGTAAAATCTTTATCCCAGATTTCAGCTACCGCTCCATCATTGAGATAGTAGATTCTCGGAGGAGAATCCCCAATCAAATCAAAAAAGGTATTGACATCTATAAAAGCATAGGGTGCAGAAGATTGTGTCATGCTTTCAAATTCTTCTACGGTGGTGGAGCCTTCTTGATAGAAAAGGACGTAGAGTTCTGGGAAGTTCTCGTGCTCTCTTTGTAGTTCTCCCAATTCTTTGGCGGCTTCTTGACAATGTTCACAGTCTAAGTTGAAAATAGCAATCAACTTTTCCCCGGAGCTCAGATCGACCCTTCCTTTGGGCTCAAATTGAGTAAAATTCTCAAAGGGAAAGTCCTCGTGGTTGGGCATGGGCAAAAACAGCCACATGCTGAGAATGGTGACCCCCGTGAATCCCAGAGGGATGGTTTTGGAAATGATTCGGCTTTGGGCGGTTTTATAAATCACAAAAGCGACAGCCAGCATGACCAAATTTTTAATGATGGATTGTTCTGGGGTCATGGAAATCATTTCGCCAAAACAACCACAATTTTCGGTGTCTCCAGTTGACCAAAGATAGATCAGATGAACCGTAAACCCCCCCAACATCAAAAAGGTGATTTGCATCAATTGCTTAGTGTAAAAAGGTAAAAGCATCAATAGACCCAGGGCAAATTCTAAGCCGATAAAAAAGCGTGCCATATGACCCGCAAAATTTCTGTTGGGTGCCAAACCCTGATCCATCAAAGTAATCTCAAAAAACCCTGGGCCAACGGCTTTTGTATAGGCTGAAAAAATAAAAGTAATGGCTAAGAGCAACCGAAAGGAAATAGAAAGGTATTTCATTCAAAAAATTTAGGTGAATTTAGTAAAAAAAACAACCTTATAAGTCTTCCTTTATGGACTTCCAGTCCAAATCAAAGGGAATGGGTTTAAAACCTTTAGAGGTTTTGTATTCCAATGATCTTTTAATTCTTGAGTTGTTATGGGGGTGGGACATTAAAAACTCGACTTTTTCGTCATAATCGAGGTTCTCTCTGTTTAGTTTTCTAAAAAATGCGGCTATGGCGCGAGGGGAGATGTTAGATTTTTCAAGTAAATCCATTGCGTACTCATCCGATTCTTGTTCTTGTTTTCGGTTAAAAGACGAGGAAATAGTCGTTTTCCACAACTCGGATAACAATACGGTATCCGCCCCACTAATGATAGAAAATAGTAGGGAAATGGTAAATTCTTTTAAAATTCTAGAAACGGTATGCCTTTTTTCTACATGTGCAATTTCGTGAGCTAATACCGCGGCCAATTGCTCTGGGGATTCACAAAACAAGATCAGCTCTTTACTGATGTAAATTCTCCCCCCAGGAATGGTAAAGGCGTTGATCATTTCACTTTCGATAATCTTGATTTTATAATCGTACTCTGAAATGGGGATTTGCTTTTTTAATCGGGAAGAAATTACCCACATAGCAGAGTCTATTCGTCTGTTTTTTAGGATGTCTATTTCTTGTCCCTTGATCGCATAACGATCTATAATTTCGCCCAATTGCATTTCTTTTTCATAGGATAATAAATGTTCATTGTACTCCGCAGTAAGCCAAGAAGGAGTCGATGAACGAAAGAGAAGAAAAAATCCGAGATAAATAAGTATAAAGAGTCCTCCAAAAAAAGCCAGGAGCTTAATGAGGTCTTTTTGAATTTTTCCCAACATCAGTAAGGCGGTTTATTCAGATTGAAAGGGGTTTCTTTTTTGTCTTCATTGTCGTATCGCAAAGGGTTGGATCGAGAGTAGACCCTTTTGTATGCATAAGGCCCGAAAAATAGAAAATAATAAAAGTTTCCTTTCCAGGCCTTGACTGCAGCAATAATACTAAAAATGATGTAAATCAAATTCGCTAGGATGACCAAAACAATATAAGCGAAGAAAAAATTGGTTTCACTGTAATTGTTGAATAAATAAACCTGAAGTGCCCAGTAGAGCAGGCCCCAATTCATTAGTGTTGTAGGAATTTGCGACAAAAACGATTGTAAACAGTGGAAGTGGACGAACCTAGCTTTTTTTCTGTTGATGCTATAGTAAATCAATGCGGCAATCAGATTGACAACCGGCAAAGGCAAGCCCACAGCAAAAGCAGCAAACATCATAAGGTAGGCCCCCATTCCGTCCTCTTTTTCTCTTGATGACAACTGATCTGGCTGGGGGAGATCAACAAATTCTTGGGAAATCATTCTTAGCGGTCAGGGTTTGTTATTTACTGGAAAAAGGAGGATAGTCGTCTGTCATAAACCACATATATAGGGTCACTCTAGTATTCCAACGGATAGTTCCTACCAAAAACTCGTGCCAGCTTTCTGGAAATCTTTTGGTAAATAAGACCACAAAAAACGCCAGAAAAGTAAGTATGCTCCCCCAGATTATTCGGAAAAACAGAATAAAGAAATGCGGTATGATGACATAAATCACTCCAAAAAGCATTCTTAATAACAACAAGCCCCTGCTGACTCTTTCGGGGTAGGGTACTTCCAAGCTGACATTATCATCTGATGCGGTAAGACCAAAAGAGGGATAATCGTCAACCAGATGACTTATTCTGGCATTTACCCTTATCTGCCATCTCAACAATTGTGTCTGAAATTCAAACATGCTCTTAGGATAACGCCCGGTAAATAAGACAATCCAAAAAGCAATAAATCTCAGGATACTTCCCCAAAGGCCAATAAAAAATAAAACAAAAAAGTGAGGAAGAATAATGTAAATCCAGCCGAAAAGAGTTCTTAAAATTAATTCCAGTCTAGAATAAGATTCTTGGTGAACTATTGATAGTTTCATAATTAAGATAAGATTTGGTTAAGATTACAATTTATAAAAAAATTAATTTACTCCCCATTAAAAATTATATCAAAAGAAAAAAGAGGAGCTTTCAAAATAAGTATCTTTGTGGAAGCAGAGGAAAATGCGCGGATGAAACACATTAGAAATTTTTGCATCATAGCCCATATCGATCATGGAAAAAGTACGCTTGCAGATCGATTACTAGACTCCACAGGGGCAGTAACTTCTCGCGAAAAGCAGGAGCAATTGCTAGACAATATGGACTTGGAACGGGAGAGAGGGATCACGATCAAGTCCCACGCCATCCAAATGGAATATGAATATAATGGAGAGCAATATGTTTTCAATCTTATAGACACTCCTGGTCACGTAGACTTTTCATACGAAGTATCCCGATCTATTGCAGCTTGTGAAGGCGCACTATTGGTGGTTGATGCTGCCCAGAGTATTCAAGCGCAAACCATTTCCAACCTCTACCTTGCACTAGAAAATGATTTAGAGATTATCCCAGTATTGAATAAGGTTGACCTTCCATCAGCCAATATTGAAGAGGTGACTGACGATATCGTAGACCTACTGGGCTGTACTGCTGAAGAAGTGATCCCTGCCTCCGCCAAGACGGGGCTGGGAATCGAAGAAATTCTGGTGGCCATCATTGAACGCATCCCCGCCCCAAAAGGAAAAGTAGATGCTCCACTACAAGCCTTGATCTTCGACTCGGTCTATAACCCTTTTCGCGGTGTAGAAACTTACTTTAGGGTCATTAGCGGTGAAATCAAAAAAGGACAAAAAATTCAATTTATTGCTACGGGAAAAACCTATTTCGCCGACGAAATAGGAACCCTAAAACTCAAACAACAGCCCAAAAAAGTTATTGCAGCTGGCGATGTAGGCTATCTCATCACAGGCATCAAAGAAGCCAAAGAAGTAAAAGTGGGGGATACACTTACTGGAGCTGACAACCCCACCCAAGAAATAATCGAAGGCTTTGAAGAAGTAAAACCTATGGTTTTTGCAGGAATCTATCCCGTGGATACAGAAGACTATGAAGAGCTACGAGCCAGTATGGAAAAGTTGCAGTTGAATGATGCTTCACTGGTCTTTTTGCCAGAAAGTTCTGCTGCGCTTGGCTTTGGTTTTCGTTGCGGATTTTTGGGTATGCTACACTTGGAGATTATTCAAGAAAGGCTTGAGCGGGAGTTCAACATGACGGTAATCACTACGGTTCCCAACGTATCCTACCACGCTTATACCCGGAAAAACCCTGATGACATTGTTATGGTCAACAATCCCTCTGATCTGCCCGATCCCTCGTTTTTGGATCGTGTTGAGGAGCCTTTTATCAAAGCCTCTATCATTACCAAATCGGATTTTGTAGGGAATGTAATGTCCCTTTGCATCGAAAAAAGAGGCGTCATTACCAATCAAACCTACCTCACCACAGAAAGGGTCGAGTTAAACTTTGATATGCCCTTGGCTGAAATCGTTTTTGACTTCTATGACCGCTTGAAAACCGTCTCAAAAGGTTATGCTTCTTTTGACTATTCACCTATAGGAATGCGTCCATCAAAACTGGTGAAGGTCGATATTTTGCTCAACGCCAATCCTGTAGATGCACTTTCGGCTCTCATTCATTCAGATAACGCCCATACCATCGGCAAAAAAATGTGTGAAAAACTTAGGGAATTAATCCCGAGGCAACAGTTTGACATTCCCATTCAGGCCGCTATCGGTGCCAAGATCATTTCTCGAGAAACCATCAAAGCCCTCCGAAAAGACGTGACCGCCAAATGTTATGGAGGGGATATTTCCCGTAAAAGAAAGCTGCTTGAAAAACAGAAAAAAGGGAAAAAGAAAATGCGTCAAGTGGGCAATGTGGAAATCCCTCAACAAGCCTTTATGGCCGTGCTAAAACTCAATGATTAATCTTTAGTTGCGCACTCTGAAATCAATTATAAGTTACCTTTTACTGACTTTTTTTAGTGTTTCCCTCATTCGTCCTGTTGTTCCCGTTGTTGACTATTTTGTAAATTTCGAATACATTGCTGAGGTGCTTTGCCTAAAAAAAGAAGTGCCCGAGAGCAGTTGTAATGGAAAATGCTACCTCATGCAACAAATAGAGGATAACAAATCTGATCGCCCAGTAAATGGCGTTCCACAAACCCAATGGGAAATCCTTCTCCTATCAATTCATGAACCGATGTCTTATGATTTGTTTTTTGAACAAGTCGATACAAAATTAGTTTTTGGCCCTTCTGTCATCTCTTTGAAATCTCATCTCTTTTCCCCCGATACTCCTCCCCCCGAACAAAAAAGTAGTTCCGTGCTGGCTTGATAATCAAGTAAAATACTTTTTTGTTTTACCGAAATAACCTTATGAAAAATTTCACAATATGCCTCTATGGCATTTTATTGCTGTGTTCACAATGGACAACAGCTCAAGATAATCTATGGACTGCTAACAGACCCGATGGACATGCTCCCATTGGTATAATGGGAGATCACTACCACAAAAAAGGAGAGTGGATGTTGTCCTATAGAATGATGACCATGGGAATGGAAGGGGCTCGCTCTGGGGTCGAAGATATAGGTTCCAGTAGTGTTCACCAAAACTATATGATTGCTCCCAAAAGAATGAATATGCATATGCATATGTTTGGTGTGATGTATGCCCATTCGGATGGGCTCACACTGATGATGATGGGAAATTACTCCACCCTTTCTATGGACCTATTGAGTCGAATGAATGTTAATTTTTCGACGGAATCAAAGGGGTTGGGTGATCTGTCCTTGATAGGATTGGTCAAGCTATACAATCAGAATCGAAAGTCTATTCATCTGAAAGTGGGGATTTCCATTCCAACGGGAAGCATCGATCAAAAAGACAATACTCCAATGATGTCAAATGCGCCCTTGGCCTACCCCATGCAATTGGGTAGTGGCACTTGGGATCCTGTGATAGGACTTACCTATCTGGGGCAGTCCTCGCTCCTGTCGTGGGGCTGGCAAGTCAATTATAAAGTCCGTACTGGAGAAAACGACAATCGTTACAGTCTTGGAAACACTTTTGATGCCCTAGGTTGGGCAGCGGTAAAACTGTCCCAAAGCTGGAGCCTTGCTACCCAGCTTAATTACATCAACCGCTCGGAGATAAAAGGAAGTTATCCCCCACTCAACCCGATGATGATGCCTTTGTTTGATGCTAAAAATTCAGGGAGTGATCAATTGAATCTGGGTTTAAGCACCAACTGGTATTTCCCCAAAGGATCTTTAAAAAACGTTCGTTTGGGTGCCAGCTTTGAAATTCCTGTAATCCAAAATCTGAGCGGCATTCAAATGAAAACCACAGCTCTGATGACTTTTGGAGTTCAATACAGTTTTAAAGCCAAAAAAGAAAAAGAAGAATAAACGATTTTTCACTCGCTTCGCCCCTGTAAGAAAAATCAAAGCAGAACTTGGTGCAGAAGATTTTGATTTGATCTTCTAAAAAGATAAATTCGTTGAAAAGCTTTTCAATGAATCGAATCATAATTTTCGTATGCATCACTTCACTTTTTTGGTTGGGTTGTGATGATCCCTCGCTCAACGAACCAAAAAGACCGAACATTGTTTTCCTTTTGGCCGATGACATGGGTTATGGCGATTTTGAAAAGATCGGAGGATCAACGAAAACCCCCAATTTGAACCGACTGGCAGAAGAGGGTGTTTTTTTTGATAATTTTTATGCCGCAGGGCCCAACTGCTCCCCTTCACGGACAGGTCTCATGACAGGAAAAAGTCCCGCCAAAGTGGGGATGTACAGCTATAGACCTCCTCAGCATCCCCTTCATCTACCCGATCAAGAGGTTACCCTTGCCGAACTTTTGAAAACCAAAGGGTATCAAACAGCCCATATTGGAAAATGGCATTTGGGAGCGTTAGGCGAAAAACTTCTGTTCGATCATCCACAACCTCAGGATCATGGTTTTGATTATTCACTGGGTACAGAAAACAATGCAGATCCTTCTCATCTCAACCCCATCAATTTTGTGCGAAATGGCGAAGCCTTAGGTCTTGTTGAGGGGTATTCTTGCCAAATCGTTGCCCAAGAATGTATGGACTGGCTCGATCAAAAAAGTGATGACCCTTTCTTTTTGTATGTCGCTTTTCATGAGCCTCATGCCAAAGTCGCTTCCCCTCCCGAACTGGTTGAAAAATACTCGGGTCAACCTCTAGAAGATGCAAAGTATTTGGCTAATATTGACCATTTAGATATGGCCATTGGGCGGTTGTTGGACTATCTTGATCACAATGACTTGATGGACAATACGATCATCATGTTCAGTTCCGACAATGGTTCCTATCGTTTGGCATCCAATGCAGGATTGAAAGCCGTTAAAAGCTATTTGTACGATGGTGGAATCCGAGTACCAGGAATTGTCAGATGGCCAGGAATTAAAACAACCAAAAAGGTAATCGACACTCCTGCGGGCTTGGTTGATGTCCTGCCTACCCTATGCGAGATCACAGGAATTGATCCTCCAGATGACCTTGATGGCACGAGCTTTCTGCCTCTTTTGGAAGGAAAACCCTTCCTTCGAAAACGGCCTCTTTATTGGTTCTTTTATCGCACTGTTCCAGAAATTGCCATGCGTGTGGGAAATCATATGATTTTGGGCTTAGACCGGGATACCTTTCCCAGACCACACCAATTTTCTCAAGACGACTATGATTATCTTAAAACTATTTCTCTTAAAGATTACGAATTGTACGATTTACGACAGGACTATTCGCAAGAAAATGATCTTTTTGATACGCATCCCAAAAAAGACTCCCTAAAAGCACTGATTGATGATCAATTGGTGGAGATAAGAAGTCACCTCTATCCTTGGAAAGAATTGCCCCTTAAATTGGATAAAAGGAAAAATAAAACAAAATGGGTTCGATACTAATAAAAATTTGGTTGATGAGAATTGAATTTTTATATTGCTGTTATGAGTACTGTAGCTTTCAAAAAAATCTTGGTAGGATTTGCATTCTCACCCAACTTAAAGGCAAATGTCTTCGAGTCTTTGAGAATGGCACATTATTTTGGTGGGGAATTAATCTTTGTTCACGTAGGGATTAAAACCCCTGAAAAAGAAAGTCGTTTTAAGGAGATCGTTGCATCCAGCCCAGTTCAGTCGGCGAAAATCACCATCGAGTGGAGGGCAGGTAATCCCGTCAATACCCTTTTGCAGGCGAGCCAAGAGTTCGATGTAGATTTGATTTTATTAGGGGCGCTAAAAAGAGAAAATGTAGTAAAGTTTTATTTGGGTTCAATCGCTAGAAAAATTACCCGCAAGGCCAAGTGTTCCGTACTCTTATTGATCAACCCCTCTGTGGAAAGAAGGCCCTGCCAGCACATTGTTGTCAACGGATTTGATAGCCCTCAAACCAAAGACACCATCAAAGCTGCATTTATGGTTGCAAAAGCTTTGGGATCCAAAAAAATATCTTTGGTCGAAGAGATTAGCCGATCCAAAGTTGCTGTTGATGTTGATGATGACAGAAGTTTGAGACGGGCCACCCTCAAAAAGGAAAAGCTGAGACGACAAGAGCAGACACGCGTAAAAGATGTTGTCAAAAAGCTTCCCGCCAAATTGACCAGCGACATCAATTGGATCACCCAGAGCATTTTTGGGAGAAGAGGGTACTCCATTGGCCACTATGCCAAAGTAGTTCGGGCAAACTTGTTGGTCATGAATGCACAAGAAAATCTAAGTTTTATAGACCGTCTGATTACAAGAGATATTGAACATATTTTAGCGGAATTGCCTACAGATGTTTTAATCATAAACTCAAAAGGAGATGAATAAAACTGCACCTTTCAAGCAATTTTTGGGAAGCTTACCCAAAAACATTTTCTCGGGTTTTGTCGTTTCTCTAATCGCATTGCCGTTGGGTCTTGGTTTGGCCATTGCCTCCGAGGCGCCGCCTATTGCGGGAATCATTGCCGCCATTGCTGGAGGAATGGTGGTTTCCATATTGGGCGGGTCACATCTTACCATAACGGGGCCTGGAAATGGCCTGGTAATTGTTGTGCTCTCTTCCATAGTAGGTATGGGTGGAGGCGATTTATACCAAGGATATCTATACACTTTGGCAGCCATCATGTTGTCCGGATTATTACTATTTATTTTTGGCGTTTTTCGCTTGGGTGCACTCAGTGAATTCTTCCCCTCTACTGCACTACAAGGAATGTTGGCTGCAATCGGGGTAGGCATTTTGGCCAAGCAGTTTCATGTCATGTTGGGCTTTACCGATGTCAAAGGCAATACCATTAATCAATTGATTCTCATCCCCAATTCCATCAAAAATCTACTGAGCAATCCATCAAGCGAAATTATTTTGGCCAGTGCGATAGGTGTATTGAGTCTGAGCTTTTTGTTTCTTTATGCCCGGATTAGAAATTCGATTTTTCAATTGATCCCCGCTCCCATGTGGGTAGTAATCGCTTCCATTGGTGTAATGTATTATTACGATCTGATTCTGAAAACCCCTGAGGTACTGGGAACCAATCTGATGATTACACTGCCCGATAACCTTTTGGCGTCTCTGCCAACCCCTGACTTTGGTAAATTATTAGATTCCGATTTTATGGGCTATACCCTTTCCATTACTCTCGTTGCTGTAATAGAGTCTTTACTGAGTATTAAAGCAGTCGACAAGCTGGATCCTCTGAAAAGAAGATCCAACATCAACAAAGACCTAAGAGCATTGGGAATCGCAACAGGGATTAGTGGTTTTTTTGGTGGACTTAATGTAGTAACGGTCATTGCGAGAAGTTCTGTAAATGTAAACAACGGTGGAAACAATCGTTCTGCTAACTTTTTTCATGCGGCTTTTTTGGTGGTATTTATATTGTTATTTGCCAAACAAATTCAAAAAATACCTATGCCTGCCTTGGCGGCCATTCTGGTTTATACAGGATACCGATTGGCTACACCCGAAAACTTATTTCGAATTTATAAAATCGGGAAAGAACAAGCCATCATATTTTTGACCACCTTGATCGCAACCTTGATGACCAGTCTTACCACAGGAATACTGCTGGGTATATTGACCACTCTTTTGGTACACATCATCCTCAACAAAAGCGGGGTTTTGTTTTCCCGTAATTGGTTAAAGCCCAATGTGCTAATGTATTTGGAAGAAGAAACCGGTAATTATTATGTAAGCGTAAAGAATTTTTGCAGCTTTTTAAACTTTTTTAAATTAAAAGCCAAACTGGACGAAATCCCTCCCAATGCTCATGCCATTGTCGATTTTACTCTATGTGAGTTTGTCGATCATACTGTCATGGAGGGGCTAAACGATTACAGTCGAAGTTTTTCCCGTCAAAACGGATTTTTTGAAATCATAGGGTTAGACATTCACGAGGCCAAAACAGAACATCCTTTTGCCATTCGAAAGAGCTTGCCCGAATCTTCTTTTTTGAATTTTGAACTTTCATTGACCAAAAGACAAAAGCTTCTCCAAAAATTATCTACCATCTTAGACTGGGAGTACCTGCCCGATCCTATTTCAAACTATGGTGATCTGGAACGGTTTTTCTACTTTAAAACCAAATGGATCAACTACCGATACAATAATTTGGAAAGTAAAAACAGGGAGTTCTTGCTGTTTGACCTTTCCTACAGTGAAGGTGCGTTTATTGCCAAAGAAGAGCTGAGATCAACTTTTTTACAAATCAAAACAACCCACAAAATGCCGGTTTTTGCGCTGGACAAGGAGAACTTTATGACCAACATACTCCAGTTGTCTGGTTTACAAGATATTGATTTCAAAAAGCACCCCGATTTCTCTAGGAGGTTTTACCTCAGAGGCGAGGATATAAAAGCCATTCGAGCCTTTTTTACAGACAATCTGATTTACTTCTTCGAAAGCCATCCTACCTACTACTTGGAGTCCAACGGAGACAGCCTTTTAATTCGCAGTAAAGAACGATTGGCCAGTATCCAAGAAATAAAACAAATGTTGGCTTTTGCTGAAGAACTTCTTAAAATTCTAGAGAATAAATAAATTTATCATTTACTTTGGGGGTTAGCGTCCTTCTATTTTAATATCAACTCGAAAACACAAAATCATGAAACTTAAAATTATTCCATTACTTGCGATCTGCTTTGTAACCTACTTGGGTGCGCAACAAAAAAGAACGATTGGAAGTGTAGAGCGACTGCTTCCTGAAATGGATCAGTATGTAGCTCCAGGAGCCGAAATTGAAATTCTTGCAGAAGGTTTTGGCTGGTCGGAAGGGCCCGTTTGGGTAGATCGACTCAATGCAGTTATATTTTCTGATGTCCCTTCCAATAAAATCTATAAATGGGATGAAAAAGATGGCCTTAGTGTCTTTCTCGACCCCAGCGGCTTCACCGGAATTGCTCCCCGAGAAAAGAAGGGCAGTCTCAACGCCGAAAATCGAGATGAAAGTGGCTCCAATGGCTTGGTCTTGGATGGCAATGGTGACTTGACCATTTGTATGCACGGAGACAGAAGGATAGCCCGTCTGGACGATTGGGACAAGAATACTTTTTCAACCATCATCGGAAAATATCAAGGAAAGTTTTTCAACAGTCCCAATGATTTGGTTTTCGCCAAAAATGGAGATTTATATTTTACCGATCCGCCCTACGGTCTCAAAAAAGGAGACCAAGACCCACTAAAAGAATTGGATTTCAACGGGGTTTTTAAACTCACGCCTTCGGGATCGCTTTCTCTTATCATTGAAGACTTGACCCGACCCAATGGAATCGCTATCTCTAATGATCAAAAGACGCTATACGTGGCCATTTCTGATCCTAAAGACCGAAGAATCATGGCCTATGATATTACACCCAATGGGGTTGAAAATGGCAGAGTATTTTTTAATGATGACGCATTGGGAAAGGAAAACCGTGGAAATTTTGACGGTCTAAAGATCCATCCTTCAGGAACCATATTCACTACTGGCCCTGGTGGAGTTTTAATTATTACACCCGAGGGTAAGCATCTGGGCACCATCAGAACACAAGAGAAAACAGCCAATTGTGCTTTTGACTCCAAGCATGAATACCTCTACATGACCACTCATATGTATCTAACGCGCATCAAATTATAAACTTGTGGAACTTCACCCCATCAGCTGTGGAAATTTTAAATTGGATGGTGGTGCCATGTTCGGTGTTGTTCCCAAATTACTCTGGGAAAAAACCAATCCAGCCGATGCCAAGAACCGCATCGAAATGTGCAGCCGTTCTTTGTTAATAGAAGATGGCAATCGCCTGATTTTGATCGATACGGGAATGGGCAACAAACAAAGTGAAAAGTTTTTTAACCATTATGACCGTTGGGGAGATGAAAATTTAGACCAATCACTTCGTCAAAAGGGGTTCCAGAGAGATGACATTACAGATGTTTTTTTTACACACCTCCATTTTGACCATTGTGGAGACGCAATAAGAAGAAACGATAAGGGCATACTTGAGCCCGCTTTTAAAAATGCTGTTTTTTGGTCACATGAGAATCATTGGCAATGGGCAACCCAGCCCAACCCTAGAGAAAAAGCTTCTTTTCTTTCTGAAAACATTCTACCGATAGAAGAAAGCGGTCAGCTTCAACTCCTTAAAGGAGAAGATTTTTTGCTGGAAAACACCCCTTTGGGTTTTGATATCATTTTGGTAAACGGTCATACCGAAAAACAAATGCTGCCCGTCTTAAATCACAAAGGCAATACACTGGTTTTTGCTGCCGATCTTATTCCTACTGTAGGGCATTTGCCTATTCCTTATGTAATGGGATATGATACCCGACCCTTGCTGACTATGGAGGAAAAAAATCAATTTTTAAAACTAGCTTGCGAAAACAATTTCTTATTATTTTTAGAACACGACCCATACAACGAATTGATCTCTCTAAAACAGACAGAAAAAGGAGTAAGATTGGGAGCAAAACATACCATAGCCAACTTTTTTTAATGAAAAAACTCTTTTATATTCTGATTTTCCCTCTAATGGTCTCCTGCGGTACCATTAAATTTTCGGGCAATCCTACAACCACTCCCTTGCTCAAATACAACAAAAAAGAGCCGCTGGTTGAAAAGGAAAAAAAATTCTGGCACTTGATGGACCTCCTAACAGATAGTATTGCGGGAATGAGCGTAGATCGTGCCCATAGAGAATTGATCAAGGATCAAAAAGGAGAAACAGTAATTGTGGCGGTGATTGACTCGGGAGTTGATATTGATCATCCAGAGCTGGAAGGGGTCATCTGGGTAAACGAGGATGAAATACCAAATAACCTCATCGATGACGATCAAAATGGGTATGTAGACGATATCCATGGCTGGAATTTTCTGGGCGCATCCGAAATGGAAAATATGGAATCTGTCCGACTTCAAAAAAAGGAAACTCCCGGCTCTGAAGCGTTTGAGAAATTCGAAAAACAAAGACTTAAAAGTATCAATAGCAAAAAGGAAGAGTTGGCCAGTATTGAGGACTTGATCCAAAGAAGCCGTAAATCAGACAGTGTCATTAAAGCCTCTCTGGGGAAAAAGGAGTATTCACTAGAGGATGCTGAAGGTTTTTCTCCAAAAACTTTTTCTTTTATGGAGGCTTTGATTTTCAAACGGTTTCTCAAAGAGAATGAACTGACAATGTCAAAACTTGAGATCTATAAGAATGGCGCTCAAAGTGGAATTGATGCCCACTACAATATCGATTTTAATGGAAGAGCCATTGTTGGAGATGACCCCTACAACATCGACGATCGAGACTATGGGAATGCTAATGTGGTTGGCCCCAAAAAGGAAGGCGCCAACCACGGCACCCATGTGTCTGGAATCATTGCCGCCAACCGGAGTAATAACTCTGGTAACAGAGGCGTTTTTGATCGTGCCAAGATAATGGTGTTGAGAGCTGTTCCCGATGGAGACGAATACGACAAAGATGTTGCTTTGGCCATTAGATATGCCGTGGACAATGGCGCTAAAGTGATCAATACAAGTTTTGGCAAGGGCTACTCTCCGAACAAGGATTGGGTTTGGGATGCATTAAAATACGCGGAGAAAAAAGATGTTCTGATCGTCAATGCTGCTGGTAATAGTGGCGCCAACATAGATCCTGGAAAGAAAAAAACTTATGTGACCGATGAGGTTGGAGGAAAAGAAATTGTTTCAAATTTTCTAACAGTAGGTGCATTAGGGCCTTCCTACGATGAAGGGCAAGTCGCTTCTTTTTCCAACTTCAGCTCCATCAACGTTGATGTTTTTGCACCTGGATCTGAGATCTGGTCAACCGTTCCTGAAAATAAATATGATTACTATAGCGGCACTTCCATGGCTGCACCCAATGCCGCTGGAGTGGCCGCAGTGCTAAGATCCTTTTTTCCAAAGTTGAAAGCCCACCAGGTTAAAAAAGTTTTGATGAACTCAGGCTTACCCCTTTATCCAACAGTAGAAAACCCCGACAGCGGTGAATTGGTTAATCCCAAAACGCTATCCAAGTCTGGAAAAATGGTTAATTTGTACAATGCCTTAATTTATGCCTCAAATAAAAGCTACAAAAAATGAAAACAATAGCTCGCCTATTTCTGTTGATTTGTTTTTGCCAAACCACTTCTGCTCAAGACTATTGGCAGCAAGCTGTAGATTACAAAATGGAAGTCGAAATGAACGTAGATACCTTTCAATATTCCGGAAATCAAGAATTGGTGTACACCAACAATTCTCCAGACAGTCTTAAGAAAGTCTTTTACCACCTGTATTTTAATGCCTTTCAGCCTGGGAGTGAAATGGCGGTAAGGAGCAAAAGCGGAAAAGATAAGAATACTCGTTTTGCTGTTGATATAGACTCGCTAGAAACCGATGAGATTGGTTACTTAAAAATAAATAACCTAAAACAAGAAGGAAAATCCGTAAAGTATGAACTTTCAGAAACCATATTGGAGGTGTTATTGGATCAGCCGCTGGGCCCAGGAGAAAGTACTCGGTTGACTTTAGATTTTAACGGTCAGGTGCCCAAAATGGTTCGTAGGTCGGGGAGAAACTCTTCCGAGGGTGTTGCGCTTTCTATGGCGCAGTGGTATCCCAAAATTGCAGAATACGATTACGAAGGCTGGAATGCTGAACCTTATTTGGGAAGAGAATTCCACGGCGTGTGGGGAAATTTTGACGTTACGCTCACTTTGGATAAGGATTATGCCGTTGCCGCGAGTGGTTACCTCCAAAACCCAGACAAAGTGGGCCACGGTTATAGTGAAAAGAAAGGCAAGGCCAAAAAGGGAAAATTGACATGGCATTTCTTGGCACCGAAGGTGCACGATTTTACCTGGTCTGCTGACCCTGATTATATTCACGAGACCTTTAAAGGGCCGAATAATGTGCTCCTTCATTTCTTTTACAAAGACAATCCTAAATACAATGAAAATTGGAAAAATCTTCAGCCCAAAACTGCTGAGCTGATGCGCTTTTTCAATCAGACCATCGGAGAATATCCTTACCAACAATATACGGTAGCCCAAGGAGGCGATGGAGGGATGGAATATGCAATGCTCACCTTGATTACCGGCAATAGAAGCTTTGAAAGCTTAGTGGGTGTTACGGCGCATGAGTTGGCTCATTCTTGGTTTCAACATGTTTTAGCAACCAATGAGATGAAGTACGAGTGGATGGACGAAGGTTTTACCACTTATATCTCCACCTTGGCCGAAGATAAAATTCTCAATCAAAATGAGTTTTTTCCACTACAAAGATCTTACGACAGTTATATCTATTTGGCACTTTCGGGTAAGGAAGAGCCTCAACAGACCAATGCAAACCGCTATGAGTACAATCTGGCTTATGAAATCTCTGCCTACAGCAAGGGAGCGGTTTTTTTGAGTCAATTAGGATATATCATTGGTGAAGATAAATTGGCCAAAACTTTAAAAGAATACTATCGTGTTCACAAGTTCCGTCATCCTGTACCCAATGACTTTAGACGTATCGCCGAGCGAGTATCGGGCATTCAATTAAAATGGTACTTGACGGATTGGACACAAACCACCAAAACTATTGACTACGGCATAAAGGCCTTAGCCGAGGATGATACCAAAACAATAGTAAAGATTGAGAGAATTGGGTCGATGCCGATGCCTTTGGAAGTATTGGTGAACTTCAAAGATCGGCCCTCAGAAGTTCATTACATACCCATTGCTTTGATGAGAGGAGAAAAAGAAAACCCCTATTCAATGAAATGGGTGGTACATAAGGACTGGGCCTGGGCTCGACCTGAATACGAACTGATCATCAATCATCCCAAAAGTGAAATCGTTGATCTATTTATTGATCCATCTTATTATATGGCCGATGTCAATCGCGACAACAACACTTATTTTAATCAACCGTGATCCAAGAAAATGGTTTAGAGAAGCTCAAAGGCAAAATTCGTGTTGACCTTGTTTTTAAAAAAGGAAAAGCATTAAAGTCAGGAGCTTTGATCATGCATTATTTTGTCCCCGAAGAAGGGGCAAAAAAGACTCATATGGGAATTGGTGTGCCAAAAAAAACGGTGCTTATGGCTTACCGACGAAATCGAATAAAAAGACAAATGAGAGCTATTGTTCGACTTCGGGAGGAGGAAATACTCGCTTCTCTATCGCCTGGGTTTTACATGCTTTTATACAAGGGGAAGGCTGGTGTAACTTCGGAAAGTTTGTTGCACGACTTTCGAGCTCTTCTAAAGCGCTTTACTCAGTATGATTGAGATACATGGCACAGTGGGGGATCCCGTCCTCTAAATAAATTTCGCCCTTTTCAATAAATCCGCACTGATTGTAAAACTTTTTGAGGTAAACTTGGGCAGAAATTTTTGTGGTTTGGTTACCAAAGTGTTCTTGGCAAAAGGCTATGCTTTTCTGAACCAGTTCCTTACCCAAACCTTTTCCTCTACTTTGTTTTTTAACGACAATTCTACCGATCCTTACTTCTTTTTTTTCGAGTGCTCCTGGACGGAAAATACGAGAGTAGGCAATGAGTTTGTTTTCTTCATATCCCAGCATATGAGTGGCCAGAGAGTCTTTGCCATCTAGGTCTAAATATGGACAATCTTGCTCTACAACAAAAACAGAAGCCCTCAGTTTCAGTAATTCATAAAGCTCATTAATCCTTAGTTCATCATATTTTTTAAAGAACCATTCCATTGTTTATGAGCAAGGTATTTTTTCAATTCTTTTTTGATGCCTCCCTCCCTCAAAAGGAGTAGTGACAAACACATCTACCATTTCGAGAGCTTGCTCGAGGTTCACAAATCGGGCAGGTATGCTGAGAACATTAGCATTGTTGTGTTGGCGGGATAATTTAGAAACTTCTACAGACCAACAAAGTGCAGCTCTTATTTCTTTATGTTTGTTGGCAGTCATTGCGGCCCCGTTTCCACTCCCACAAATAATAATCCCCATGTCTGATTTTTTCTTTTCTACATCTTGAGCCACAGGGTGAATAAAGTCAGCGTAATCAACGCTGTCCTCACTATCTGTCCCATGATTTTGGGTGTTGTGTCCTTGTTGTTTTAGATGCGATACTATCGCTTCTTTCAGATCAACCCCTGCATGATCGTTCCCAATTGATATGTCCATCTTACTTTTTTTATAAAGTTAAAACATTCCCTTTTGTTGTTCATTGGTCTATTGATTAATTGTTGATAAGATTGTCTTATTTGTTGTTTAATTATTGACTCATGTTTTCTTTATACAATCCGTCAAAAAATCAAATTATTGTTGTCATTATTAATCTTTTATTTATAAAAAAAATCTTGGCTGTTCTTAACATTAAAATAGTACTAAACCGTGAAAAAAGTAAACATTCAGTAGATTTTAACGGTTGTTCATATCTCATTTAATTCCTTTGTTACCAGTTTTTTAATATTAGATCCATGACTTATATTTTGTTGACAATTGTGTTTTATTATTTTTTATACGATTTTATATTTAAACTTATTACACGAATTAACAAACAATAATAACCATCATTTTTATTTAAATTTTTAAAAAACATTTTAATATTAATGTTAAGGGTTTTGATAAGTTAATCTTATGTCAAGAAAAGAAAGCCTAACTTTGTTACAGATTATGATTTAATGTCTAAAAAGAAAAAGACGGATAGAAATATTCGCGATAGTGTTCTCAAGGTTTTTAAAGAGAATCCAAACAAATTTTTAAACTATAAACAAATAGCTGCAAAGCTTAATGTAAAGGATACCCAAAGAAGAAATTCACTAATCAAAGCTTTGGGCCAACTAAATGCACAAAAGATTATCAATCAGAAGGAACCAGGCAAATATGTTATGGTTGCGGATAAAAAAGAATATGTTGAGGGAATCATAGAAATGACCTCCTCTGGTAACGCCTATCTTTTGGTTTCAGACGATGATGATATTTTCATTGCCCGCAGAAATACTAATAGATCTTTGGATGGTGATCGTGTTTTGGTTTATCAACTAAGGCAAAGAAATAGCGGTAAACGAGAAGGAGAAGTCGTAGAAGTCTTGGAACGTTCTTCTCACGACTATATTGGTATTTTAGAGCGTAAGAAAGATTTTGGTTTTGTAAATATGCGCGCTTCTAGAATGTTTACTGACTTCTTCATTGAGCAAGACGAGTTAAAGGACTTTGAGGATGGAGATAAGGTTATTGTCCATTTCAAAGATTGGCCAAAGCGAGCTTCCTCTCCTTTTGGAAAAATTGTAAAATCGCTTGGCAAACCTGGGGAACTCAATACTGAGATGCATGCCATTATGTTTGATTATGGATTCCCTGAAGCTTTTCCTTTGGAAGTAGAGGAATTTGCCCAACAATTAGATTTGTCAATTGACCCTAAAGAGATTTTAAAAAGAAGGGATTTTAGAAATGTAACGACCTTTACCATTGATCCCATTACTGCTAAAGATTTTGATGACGCCCTATCATTTAAATCACTTCCTAATGGAAAAACAGAAATTGGAATACATATTGCAGATGTCTCACATTATGTACAACCCAATAGTATTCTAGATCAAGAAGCTTATGACAGGGCTACTTCTGTTTATCTGGTGGATAGAGTTGTTCCTATGTTACCAGAGATTCTATCCAATGGTGCATGCTCCTTAAGGCCTCAGGAAGAGAAGTATACTTTTTCTGCTGTTTTTACGGTCAATGATAATATGGAAATTGAAAAAGAATGGTTTGGGAAAAGCGTGATCCTTTCAGATCATAGATTTTCCTATGAAGAAGTTCAATTTGTTTTGGACAGTGGAGATAGAATAGTCAGTGAAGAAGTTTCTTTAACCGATAAAGAATATTCAATAACAGAAGATATTTTTACTGCACTTTGTAAACTAGACTATTTCGCAAAAATATTAAGAAAGAAAAGAATGTCAAATGGAGCACTTTCATTTGATAGGGTGGAAGTAAAGTTCAATTTGGATCACGAAAATAATCCAGAAAGTATATTTTTTAAGAGTTCAAAAGACGCCCATAAGCTGGTAGAAGAGTTTATGCTGTTGGCGAATAGAAGAGTAGCAGAATTTGTTGGGAAACAAAAACCCACCAAGCCTTTTGTTTATAGGATTCACGATTTACCCGATGAAGACAAATTGGGAAATTTAAAAACCATTGCAAACAATTTAGGATATCAACTCAATTTAGACACAAAACAAGTAAATACTTCTTTGAATAAGCTTCTTCAAGAAACGCACGGACAAAAGGAGCAAGAACTTATAGATACACTTACCATAAGATGTATGAGCAAGGCCGTCTATACCGTTGACAATATTGGTCACTATGGTTTGGCATTTGACCATTACACCCATTTTACCTCTCCCATAAGAAGGTATCCAGACGTTATGGTGCACAGATTATTGGAATTTTATTTAAAAGGAGAAGAGTACAGAAATGCTGTTGCCTTAGAGGAAGCGTGTACCCATGCTTCGAATAGAGAACAGTTGGCGACAAAGGCAGAAAGAGATTCCATAAAATACATGCAGGTAAAATTTATGGAAGACAAACTAGGTCAACATTTTGAAGGTGTTATTTCTGGTGTTACAGATCGTGGAATATATGTGGAAATTATTGAGAACAAATGTGAGGGAATGGTAAAGATATCTGAAATCAAAGGAGACTATTTCGTATACGATGAAAAGACTCATAGTCTTGTGGGAGAAAGAACAAAAACAGCTTATCAACTGGGCGATCCTGTGTGGGTGATTGTAAAAAAAGCAGATCTAATGAAAAGACAATTGGATTTTATTTTAGGCGATCAAATAGAATAATTCGTTAATTTTGAGTAAATACAACCCATTGATTATGCATCGTATTATTTTATCTTCCATTCTTTTGATTTTTTCTATTTTGGTAACAGCTCAAGAAGCCGAGCCTCAAACAGATTATAATGATGAGAGACAACTAAATGTCAGCGAATTCATTAATCTTAAAGTTTATTCTGGTATTGAGGTGAAACTAATCCCTTCTAACGAAAACAAGTTAAAGATTAGTGGAGA
This sequence comes from Flavobacteriaceae bacterium UBA4439, assembly GCA_002390455.1. Lineage (GTDB taxonomy): Bacteria > Bacteroidota > Bacteroidia > Flavobacteriales > Flavobacteriaceae > UBA8316. The sequence continues at coordinate 40,180 of DGPN01000035.1, forward strand.
AGACAAAATGGATGTGATTGCTAAATTAAAGGGTCAAACCCTAAAAATACGTCATTCACTTGAACACATTATCAACCCCACCTTTACCTATGTGGAGCTCTATCACACGGGACTAATTGACGAAATTTCCTTATATCAAGGAGCAGTTCTCAAGGTTGACAGCACTTACAGACAGACCAGCATTTCCCTTAAAGTTCAGGAGGGAGCCTCTATGGATTTCAAGTTTGAAGGTGAAAAACTTACTTCAACTGTAAATAGTGGAGGAAAGCTTTTTCTTTCAGGAAAAGTAACCAATCACCAGTCGTCTGTAAGTAGTGGAGGTGCTTGTGAAGCAGAAGTTTTCGAAGCCGAACAGACCAAAGTAAATGTGACAGCTGGAGGAATGGCTTACGTCTATGCAACGGAACTTCTGGAAGCGCGAGTTACTGCAGGAGGAATTATAAGGATTTATGGTAACCCGAAGAAAATTGTGACCAAGAAGGCCATTGGAGGTAAAATATTTGAGATGAAATAAAAAAATCCCGTCGTAAAGACGGGACAGTAGAGGCATCGAGCGGATTCGAACCGCTGTACAAGCTTTTGCAGAGCTCTGCCTAGCCACTCGGCCACGATGCCATTCGGCAAAAATAGTAAATTTTAAGCTGTTTTGCCCAAGCCTTTAAGCTTTTAAACAAACGCATACTTCCCCAACATCTCCCCCTATGGGTGGGTTCTGTTTGGCCACAGAAACCTCTATGGCCTCCACTTTCGGAAATTGTTTTAATACACGATCTATAATGCGTTGACCAACATGCTCCAACAACTTTGAACGAACAGACATTTCTTCTTTTACTATTGCATTGAGACTTACATAATCTACCGCATCATTAAGATCGTCTGATGCCGATGCTTTTATCATATCTGTTTCCACTTCAAGATTAACAATGTAATCGCTCCCAATCCGCTCTTCCTCTTCCATACATCCGTGAAACGCATAAATCCTGATATCACTCAATATAACTTTTCCCATATTTTGACTTTCGACAAATATATAATAACGGCCTAATTTTATTCAAAGAATAGAGCTTTTAATATCTTTGAAAAAACTTCAGATGTCAGAAAAGACGCTTAATTTTATTGAACACATTATAGAAGAAGATCTGAATGAAGGCCTATCCCCTTCATTGTTGAGATTTAGGTTTCCCCCAGAGCCCAATGGATATCTTCACATCGGACATGTGAAGGCAATATGCCTGAATTTTAACTTAGGAAATGATTATTCTGCTCCTGTAAACCT
>DGPN01000035.1:41607-46534 GCA_002390455.1 Flavobacteriaceae bacterium UBA4439
GGTTTAGCCTATGTTGATTCCCAATCTTCTGAGCTGATCTCGGAACAAAAAGGCACCCCTACACAAGCAGGCATCCACAGTCCCTATCGCGACCGTTCGATTGACGAAAACCTAATGCTGTTTCAAGAGATGAGGGACGGTAAACACAAAGAGGGAACCCATGTTCTCAGGGCCAAAATTGATATGGCTTCAGCCAATATGCTTTTGAGGGATCCTGTTATGTATAGAATTTTATACAAAACCCATCATCGTACGGGAGACGACTGGTGTATTTACCCTATGTATGATTGGACTCATGGAGAGTCAGATTATATTGAGCAAATTTCACATTCTCTTTGTTCTCTAGAATTCAAACCCCACAGGGAATTATATGACTGGTTTCTGGACGCCTTATCTCCTTTGGATACCCTTCGTCCTAAACAGAGAGAATTTGCCCGATTGAATCTCTCGTACACCGTTATGAGCAAGCGAAAACTGAAAGCACTGATTGATCAATCTCATGTTTCGGGATGGGATGATCCTAGAATGCCGACCATTAGTGCGCTTAGGAGAAGAGGATATACCCCAGAATCTCTTCAAAACTTTGTCAACACTGCAGGGGTCGCCAAAAGAGATAATATCATTGATGTTTCTCTATTGGAATTCTGTGTTCGAGATCATCTGAATAAAATTGCTCCCAGAGTAATGGCTGTTTTAAATCCAGTTAAACTTACGATCAGGAACTATCCGGATGGCCAAACTGAAATGCTTACAGCGGAAAATAACCCTGAGGATGAAAATGCCGGCTTTAGAGAAGTTCCTTTTTCCGGAAGTTTATACATTGAAAGAGAAGATTTTAAGGAGGAAGCGAATCGCAAGTTTTTTAGGCTGACCCTTGGTAAAGAAGTTCGATTGAAAAATGCATACATTATCAAAGGAGAAGAGGTTGTAAAAGACGCAGAAGGAAGAATCACAGAGATAATTTGTACTTATGATCCTTTGAGTAAGAGTGGATCAGGCACGGAGGAAAGTCAAAGAAAAGTCAAAGGAACTCTCCATTGGGTCTCTATAGAACACGCACACCCTATTAAGGTGAATCTGTATGACCGCTTGTTCTCAGTCGAAGAGCCCGACAAAAACAAGGATGAAGACCCAGCTCAGTTCATCAACCCTGATTCTTTCACTCAAGTCGAGGGTTATATCGAGCCGGAGGTGGTAAATGCCTCCATCGCTGATAAATTTCAATTCCAGCGTTTGGGCTATTTTATATTAGATAATAAAACAGACGAATTTTTAGTTTTTAACAAGACGGTAGGCTTAAGAGACACTTGGAAAAAAAGTTAGTTTATTCCTCCGTTTTCCCTTTATTTTTTCTCTTTTGATTTTCTTCTTTCATGGCTTCTCCAATTTGGTTGCTGGCACTAAAAGAAGCGACCATATTGTTCAGCATATCACTTCCTGCTTGGGGAGAATTTGGCAATAGAATAAGGTTGCTATTGGTTTCCTCCCCGATGGATTGTAGTGTATCATAGTGTTGTGTAACCACGATGAGTGCCGATGCTTCCTGAGAGTTAATACCTACATTATTTAGTACATCAACAGATTCTTCAAGCCCACGGGCGATCTCTCTTCTTTGATCTGCAATACCTTGTCCCTGAAGTCTCTTGCTTTCTGCCTCTGCTTTGGCTTTTTCTACAATCAAAATTCTCGCTGCATCCCCTTCGTATTGCGCAGCAATTTTTTGACGTTCTGCCGCATTGATTCGATTCATGGCGGTTTTTACCTCACTGTCGGGATCGATATCGGTAACCAGCGCCTTGATGATATCGTATCCATAATTGATCATGGCATCATTCAATTCCCCTTTTACCGCGTTGGCGATCTCATCTTTTTTCTCGAAAACGTCGTCCAATCTCATTTTGGGAACTACTGCCCTTACTACATCAAACACATAAGAAGTTATTTGGTCTTGAGGAAAATCGAGCTTATAAAAGGCATCATATACATTATTCGATAAGATTTTGTACTGAACGGAGACTTTTAGTTTCACAAAAACATCGTCCTTAGTTTTTGTTTCCACAATTACATCCAATTGAAGAATTCTCAAACTGACCCTTCCTGCAATTTTGTCTATTACAGGGATCTTAAAGTGAAGACCAGGTTTCCGAATGGCAATGAATTTACCAAATCGCTCAAGTACTGCAGAGGTTTGTTGTTTTACAACAAAGATTCCTGAGATGAGGAAAAGCGCAAACAGTAAAATAATCACATAAGTAGAAAGATCCATAATTTAAAAATTTTGGTTATTTATAAATTTCGTAAGTCTATTTAAAGTTACTTGATTTCCCAGTATTTCACAAATGATGAAAATATCTGGCCCACTTAAATTACCCACAATGGCCAAACGCAAACTTTGCATGATTGCCCCAAATGGTAATTTTTCATTCTCATTCCATTTTTCAATTTTGGACTTCCATTCACTTAGTGGTATTTCCTCTTTTGCCATTTTGCAAAACTGCGCGACAATTTTTTTAGGATCGTGCTTTATAATTTTATTCATCACCTTCAAATCGTAGTCTATTGGGTCCCTCAAAAACAGCTCTGATTGGGATTTTAGTTCCTCGAGTAAAAATAATCGATCCCTCAGAAGGCTGTAGACGTCGCTTCTCTTTTTTTGAGACCACGTGCTTGGAAGGCAATTTAAAAACTCTGGAAATCGCTCGAAAATGATTTTTTCTTCTGTAAATCCCAAATATTTGTGGTTTATCCACTTCGCTTTTTCGAAATCGAACTTTGCCCCGCCCTTTTGAATTTTATCAGTATTAAAAATTTCAACCAGTGTATCCATCAAAAATATTTCTTCGTCGGTTCCAGGGTTCCATCCCAAAAGTGCCAAGTAGTTCATCAGTGCCTCTGGTAGAAATCCTCTTTCCTTAAATCCCTCTGCATTTTCCCATTTCAAAGGAAAAACAGGAAATCCCATTTTCTCCCCATCACGTTTGGACAATTTACCTTTTCCTTGTGGTTTTAAGATTAATGGTAAATGCATAAACTTTGGTGCATTCCATTCAAAAGCATCATAAATCAATTGGTGTAAGGCTAACGATGGCAACCACTCTTCCCCTCTAATTACATCTGTGATTTCCATTAAATGATCGTCAACCACATTGGCAAAATGATAGGTGGGCATACCATCAGCTTTCATTAAAATCTTATCATCAATTTCCTCACTTTTCACCTCAATATAACCTCTCACTCCATCTTTTACCTTTATGTTTTTACCGGAATCTATTTTAAGCCTTACCACATATGGCAAGGTATTTAGCGCTTCCTCTGTCTCCCCGCTTGACAGGCTGAGTGAGTTTTTAAGGGACATTCGTGTATCGATTCCATACTTAAAGGTTTTTTTCTCAAGCTCGTAAACTTCTCTTATTTTGGACAATTCCTCGGGCGTGTCAAAAGCGTAATATGCCTTACCTTTTTCAATTAGTTCTTGAATGTATTTTTGATAAACCTGCTTTCTTTCACTCTGTCTGTAAGGTCCAAAGGAACCAGGTTTTGATGGGCTCTCGTCAGGTTCAAGACCACACCAACTCAATGCTTCTGTAATATATGCTTCTGCCTGGTCAACTTTCCGGTTCTGGTCAGTGTCTTCAATTCTTAGGATAAATTTTCCGTCGTTTTTTTTGGCCAATAGGTAGTTGTACAAAGCGGTTCTTAATCCTCCTATGTGTAAGGCCCCAGTTGGACTGGGAGCAAATCTAACGCGAACACTCATTCTTTTTTTTGTCAAAGATAGCATCAAGTGTCACCTTAATGAAATAATTTGTTTTTTCTTTGTTTTATATTTGAAAAAAAAAGCTTGATTCGGTTTACCCACGATGATTTTTTGATGTTCCCTGAAACAGACTTGGCCCACTGGTTAAAGACTATTGCTGCGGAGGAGGGTCATACGGTTGATGAGTTAGAATATAATTTTGTTGAAGCTGACACCCTGTTAAATCTCAACAAAGAATATCTTAACCACGACACTGACACCGACATCATAACTTTTGATTACACACAAAATAAGTCCATCAAGGCGGAAGTATATATTTCATACGAAGCATTAAAAAATAACGCAAAAATCCACGGTCAAACAATTGAAAGTGAGCTTCTTAGACTCCTTTCACATGCTTTACTTCACTGTATAGGCTATAATGACAAGACAATTGATGAAAAAGATATAATGAGAGATAAAGAGGAAGACTGTATTAATTTGTTCCACGTGAAACACTAGTATGTTTGAAGGTATATATGACGTAGTTGTTGTAGGTGGAGGACATGCTGGTGCAGAAGCTGCTGCCTCAGCGGCCAATATGGGATCAAGAACCCTTTTGGTCACTATGAATCTGCAAAACATTGGTCAAATGTCTTGTAACCCTGCAATGGGAGGTATTGCCAAAGGTCAGATTGTAAGAGAGATTGACGCCCTAGGGGGCTATAGTGGGATCGTCTCGGATGAATCCGCCATACAATTTAAAATGCTCAATCAATCCAAAGGGCCAGCGATGTGGAGTCCAAGGGTCCAATCTGACAGGATGTTGTTTGCTAAAAAATGGAGAGACCATTTGGAGCAAACCCAAAACCTCGATTTTTATCAAGACATGATCATAGATGTGATTGTTAATGATGGAAGGGTTGAAGGCGTTATCACTTCTTTGGGTATTCCAATCCGTGCAAAAAGTGTAGTACTTACCAATGGAACTTTCTTGAATGGTCTTATTCATATAGGTGAAAAGAATTATGGCGGCGGACGTGCTGGTGAGAAAGCCTCTACTGGACTAACGCATAGTTTAGAAAAACTTGGTTTCGAATCTGGGAGAATGAAAACGGGAACCCCTCCACGAGTGGATGGTCGCTCTTTGAATTATGACGTAATGGAAGAACAAGCAGGAGACGAAAACCC
>DGPN01000012.1 GCA_002390455.1 Flavobacteriaceae bacterium UBA4439
TCTAATGAATGGCTCAACAAAACCAGACCTATCCTAAATGGATTGACATGTTGTCAAAATACTTCGGGAAATTCCTTTTAAATATTAATTTTGCAAAGGAACAAAGTGTGCCCTAGAGATACATTATCGTTTGTAATGAGATTCCATTGAAAAATAAAAAACTATGATTTTAGAAATGAAAGTTCCCTCACCGGGGGAATCAATAACTGAGGTCGAAATTGCCCAATGGCTGGTTGCAGATGGCGACTATGTCGAGAAAGATCAGGCCATTGCAGAAGTGGATTCTGATAAGGCAACCTTAGAATTACCTGCCGAGGTCAGTGGTAACATCACTTTAAAAGCAGAAGAGGGAGAAGCCGTGGCTGTAGGCCAAGTGGTTTGCCTCATTGATACAGAGGGAGTCCCAAAAGAGGGGCAAAGTGCCACTGCTACCCCCGAATCAGTGTCTCCTGCAACTGCAGCTCCTGTGGCGGCTCCAGCCACTGATCAAAATTATGCCACTGGTTCTGCCTCTCCTGCCGCCAAAAAAATTATTGTGGAAAAAGGAATCGATCCCCAAAATATTGCAGGAACAGGACGAAATGGAAGAATTACCAAAGAGGACGCTGTCAAGGCTGTTCCCTCCATGGGAAGCGCACCCAAGGGAAGTGAAAGAGGTGGGGAAAGAAAGAAACTCTCTATGCTCCGGAGAAAGGTAGCCGAAAGACTTGTCGCTGTAAAAAATGAAACGGCAATGCTCACCACTTTCAACGAAGCAGACATGGCACCAATTTTTGCTTTACGAAAAAAATATAAAGAAACTTTTGCCGAAAAACATGGAGTCAGCCTTGGGTTCATGAGTTTTTTCACCAAAGCTGTGGTGAGGGCACTACAAATGTATCCTGATGTCAACTCTATGATTGACGGTGATTATAAAATTGCATACGATTACTGCGATATCAGTGTAGCTGTATCTGGCCCGAAAGGATTGATGGTACCCGTGGTAAGAGGTGCAGAAAATTTATCCTTTAGAGCAATCGAACAAGAAATTAAGCGACTGGCCATTCGTGCCAGAGATGGTCAAATCACTGTAGATGATATGACGGGTGGAACATTTACCATTTCCAATGGAGGGGTTTTTGGTTCCATGCTATCTACTCCTATTATTAATCCCCCACAATCTGGTATTTTGGGAATGCACAACATTATCGAAAGACCCGTAGCCATAGAAGGGAAAGTTGAAATCCGTCCTATGATGTATTTGGCTTTGTCCTATGATCACAGAATCATAGATGGTAAGGAGTCTGTTGGCTTTTTGGTAGCCATCAAAGAGGCACTGGAAAGTCCAGAGGAGTTTTTGATGGACAATGATGTTAAAAAAGCATTAGAGTTATAGGTTTAGACTTTTGTTTTTGTAATCAATAATAGCTTGATTTTTCTTTAAAAAATCAGCACCCAAAATTCCATTGATCGGTTTTCCGTTTTCATGAATCAAAGTAGCATTGATGTGTTGCATGTCTAACAACACGAAGGCGTGTTTTCCAACGGCATGTCTTCCCAAGATCAGATCACAATGATGACCTAAAACGGCTTTAACCTTATCTTTACCGGCTCCGGAAGCTTCAAAGGGTTCGCCATTTTCCTCGATCTTAAAATTCTCTTTTTCAGCAAGTGCAATACAGCTATTGGATGCCCCAGTATCAACAAGTAATACCGCTTTCACACCGTTGATTCGAGATTGACAGACCAAATGACTGGTTTTGGTCAATTTTAGTTTGATTTGCTTGAGTGGGATGTTTTTAAACAAAGAGCATGTTTTTTACAAATGTAAAAAAACGAAACCTTAATTTTACGCTTTATGAAACTGATTGATACCCATACCCATCTATATGTCGAAGCTTTTGACGAAGATCGAGATCAAGTGATAGAAAAGGCCATTGCAGTGGGAGTCGAACGTTTTTATCTTCCCGCCATCGACAGTACTTATACTGCAAGGATGCTGGATTTGGAAAAGAAATATCCTGATCATATACGTTTGATGATGGGATTGCATCCCACCCATGTTAAGGAAAACTATAAGGAGGAACTCCTTCATGTAGAGCAATTCTTGGCCAAACGAAATTTTGCCGCCGTAGGGGAGATCGGTATTGATTTGTATTGGGATAAGAGCTTTCTCAAACAACAACAAGAGGCTTTTGACGCTCAAATAAGTTGGGCAAAGGAGAAAGAATTACCCATTGTAATTCATTGTCGCGACGCTTTCGATGAGGTTTTTGAGGTCTTGGAAGGACATAAAGGGGAGGATTTATCAGGAATTTTCCACTGTTTTACCGGAACCAAAGAACAGGCAGAAAAGGCCATAGGTCTCAATCTTAAATTGGGCATTGGAGGAGTTCTTACATTTAAGAACGGTAAAATCGATCAGTTTTTGGATCAAATTTCCATAGATCATATCGTTTTGGAGACCGATGCACCTTATCTGGCTCCTGCTCCATTTAGAGGCAAACGAAATCAAAGTGAATATTTGATTTATATTTTAAGAAAACTGTCGGAAGTCCATCAAAGAACTGAAAAAGAACTCGCTTTACTGACTAGTCAGAATGCCCTTGCAGTGTTTAAGTTGTAAAGTTCAATGGGCTATGTTGGGGAGAATTATTGTCTAAATATCTTTATTGCTAAAAATATTTAATAGCATTTGTTTTTTTTGTTATTTAGCGTCAATTTTAAAAACAATAGAGAGGTGGCCGAGTGGTCGAAGGCGCACGCTTGGAAAGCGTG
>DGPN01000038.1:0-3879 GCA_002390455.1 Flavobacteriaceae bacterium UBA4439
GTAGCGATCAGTTTTGAATCCCAAGAGGCACGTTTTTTAAGTGCTACTCTCGTTAATAAATTGTTAATACAAAACAAAGGAGAACTTCCGTGGAAGGCCAAAGATAGCTTAGTTTTGAGTAAGCTTGAAAACTTAATTGAAGAAAATCCTTACGTGCAAAATGCTGAGGTTTTTCATTTTAAACAGGGTGTTTTGGGTGTAAATATTCGTGAAAAAAATGCCGTGGTCAGGGTACAAGGTATAAAGAAATATTATTTGGACAAGGAGGGAAATCAATTTCCTATTTCCAAAAATCATACCCCAAAAGTTCCAGTATTCCTGGGATCACTTGAAGAAGGACAAAAAGAGGATCTTTTATTATTGATCGATCAAATAGATAAAGATTCATTTTTACGAGACGAATTGGCTTCTATCCATTACCGTTCAAATTCCTTTTTCATAGGTTTGAGATCCTACGGTTTTGAGGTAGAAATTGGCCAAATACGTCACATCGCTGAAAAGCTTTCTAAACTGAAAGTCTTTTGTGCCTATCACGATAATCACAAGTTGGAAAAGAATTATCGTCAGATCAACCTAAAATTTAAAAATCAAGTCGTTGGATCTTAAATTAACATTATGAAGCATTCAAAAATTTCTGTAGGATTAGACATCGGAACAACCAAAATTGTCGCCATGGTTGGTGATAAAAATGAATTTGGAAAGGTTGAGATCCTTGGGATTGGAAAATCCAAAAGTCTAGGAGTTCACAGAGGAGTGGTCAACAACATCACCCAAACCATTCAATCCATACAGCAAGCAGTAGAGGAAGCCAAAGTGGTTTCTGGACAGGAAATCGATGAGGTTGTTGTGGGCATAGCCGGACAACACATCCGAAGCCTGCAGCACAGTGATTATATTACCCGAACCGATGCTCAGGAAGTCATTTCTCAAGAAGATGTGGAGCGTCTTATTCAACAGGTTTACAAGCTGGTCATGCTGCCTGGTGAAGAAATCATTCACGTACTTCCTCAGGAGTTCAAGGTAGATGGTCAGGCCGAAATCAAAGAGCCCATTGGAATGTATGGTGGTAGATTAGAGGCCAATTTCCACGTGGTAGTAGGGCAAGTAACTTCTATAAAAAACATCGGTAGATGTGTCAAAAGTGCGGGTTTGTCCATGGGCAATATTACCCTTGAGCCCTTGGCTTCTTCAGAGGCTGTTTTGAGTCAAGAAGAAAAAGAAGCTGGTGTGGCTTTGATCGATATTGGTGGAGGAACCACGGACTTGGCTATTTTTAAGGATGGTATCATTCGACATACAGCGGTAATTCCTTTTGGTGGCAACGTCATCACAGAGGACATCAAAGAGGGTTGTTCTATTATTGAAAAACAAGCGGAACTTCTAAAAGTCAAATTTGGCTCTGCTTGGCCTGGAGAAAATAGGGATTCTGAAATCGTCTCCATTCCAGGACTTAGAGGCCGGGAACCCAAAGAAATATCCCTTAAAACCCTTTCCAAAATCATCAATGCACGAGTGGTAGAAATCATGGAGCAAGTGTATTTGGAAATTAAAAACTACGGCCATGAAGACCAAAAGAAAAAGTTGATCGGAGGAGTGGTATTGACTGGAGGAGGAAGCCAATTGAAGCATTTGAAACAGTTGGTGGAATACATCACCGGTATGGACACTCGAATTGGTTACCCCAGTGAACATTTGGCTGGTGACACTCCAAAATCGGATGCCAGTCCTATACTGGCTACTGCTGTAGGTCTGTTGATGAATGCTTTGGAGCAACAAGAAAAAAATCAGGTTGAAAGCGCTGAACCCACTGAAAGTGTTGTTGCGGAAGACCAAAATGATGGAACTACATCCCAATCGATGGAACCCAACCCTTTGTCCTCCAATAGAAAAACGATTTTGGATCGTTGGGTAGAGAAGTTTAAAGAATTTTTAGACAACGCATAAATATATTGTAATGGAATCTGAAATGAACAATAATTTTAGTTTTGACTTACCCAAAAACAAAAGCAATGTTATCAAGGTCATTGGAGTAGGAGGTGGGGGTAGCAACGCCATCAATTATATGTTCCAACAAGGCATTAACGGGGTTGATTTTGTGGTGACCAATACCGATGCTCAAGCCCTTAACGACAGTTCTGTACCCATCAAAATACAGTTGGGAGCCTCTTTGACCGAGGGGCTGGGTGCTGGAGCAAATCCTGAAGTGGGAGCTTTGGCGGCCGAGGAGAGTTTTGAGGATATCAAAACCTTATTGACCACCCAAACTAAAATGGTTTTTATTACCGCAGGAATGGGCGGAGGAACTGGAACGGGTGCCGCTCCCATCATTGCTAAAATGGCCAAAGAATTGGATATTCTTACTGTAGGAATTATAACCATGCCTTTTCAGTTTGAAGGAAAATTAAGACTGGAACAAGCCGAAAAAGGGCTGGAAAATCTCAAAAAAACCGTTGATGCTCTCATTGTAATTAACAATAACAAGCTCAGGGAAGTATATGGGAACTTGGGTTTTAAAGCTGGTTTTTCCAAGGCTGACGAAGTGCTTTCCACAGCAGCTCGAGGAATTGCTGAGGTCATTACCCATCACTATCGTCAAAACATAGATTTGAAGGATGCCAAAACAGTCCTTAAAGACAGTGGGACTGCCATCATGGGGTCGGGCTCTGCAACGGGGACCAATCGTGCGCAAGATGCCATCATCAATGCTCTGGACTCCCCCTTATTGAATGACAATAAAATTACTGGGTGTAAAAATGTGTTGCTTTTGATTGTCTCTGGAAACGAGGAAATTACCATAGATGAAATTGGAGAAATCAATGAATTTATTCAAACAGAGGCTGGGAACAACGCCAATATCATTATGGGAATTGGAGAAGATCAAAAACTAGAAAGTTCAGTTTCTGTGACCATCATTGCCACAGGTTTTGGTGCAGACCAACAACACCAGATTGTAAATACCGAAGCCAAAAAAATCATACACACACTCGAGGAAGATCAAACCTTAGAACACGACCTTATGGAGAGTGAAGTAGATTCTGATCCATTTGAAATGCCATTCGAGGAGGGATCAAAACAGGAGATCGTGGATGAAGTAGAGGAGGAGATTGGCGAGCAGCCAACCTCTGAGGTGGAAGAGAAAACCACCACATTCATGTTGGACGAAAAAGATCAGGAATTCGAGGAAGAAGATTTATTTTCCATACCCGTAGTGGCAGAGATCGTAAGTGGTTATGATACAGAACCCGAGATAATGCATACGGAAACGTTCGAAGCAGCAGCGGTTGAGTCAGAAGATGAATTGATTGCCAGTACTCCAGCTATTGAAAATATGGAGGTGGTCTATGAGATACTGCAATACGACCAGCCTGAAGAAGCACCAGAAATTGAAAAGGAGGAGGAATTTATCATCAACGACCTAGACGAGGAAGTCTTGGATTTGGAGGTTGTAGGATCAGAAGAAGTAGAGGCTGAGGAGGAAAATCAATTTACCTTTGATTTTGGATCACCCATATCCGATGGTCAAGAGGTCTCGGCCGAAAAAATAGTCCATACCCTTTCCGAGCAGGAAGAGGAGGAGGTCAAAGAAGATGCTTCCCTTTCAGAGGCGGTTGATTTTGAGTTTGAGGTGTTTAAAAAATCGGAAGAAATTCCTGTTACGGATATGGAAGAGGTGATGAGTTCACCCCACGATGATTCTCCCTTTGACAAGAAAATAAAAGAAACCGCCGCCAAGGCAAATGAAGAAAGAAAAGAGCATTTAAAAAAGTTCAATCATGCATTCAAACACAGCTTGAGTAAAATTGATGAGTTCGAAAAACAACCCGCTTATAAAAGAATGGGTCTCGAATTGGATCAACCTTCCTCATCTGAGTCGAATGA
>DGPN01000038.1:4027-7921 GCA_002390455.1 Flavobacteriaceae bacterium UBA4439
CTAAGACTCGAAGCCTTGAGAGCCATTAAGTCGGCGGTACTTTTGGCCAAAACCGCATCAGCAGGTGATGCTGATCTTTCCGAAGAGGAAGAAATTAAGTTGCTGCAAAAACTGGTCAAGCAACGCAAAGACAGTGCAGCGATTTTTAAAGAGCAAAACCGAAACGATCTTGTAGGACCCGAAGAGGCTCAAGCAGAGATCATTGCCCAATTTTTACCGGAGCAATTGACGGTTGAGGACATAGAAAAAATCATTGATGAGGTCATCGCCAAAACTGGAGCCCAAGGCATGAAAGATATGGGGAAAGTAATGGGTATGGCCAGTAAAGAAATGGCAGGAAAAGCAGATGGTAAAACCATTTCTTCTATTGTAAAACAGAAGCTGAACGCTTAATCTTCAACAAGATTCGAATACTTTTTCTTTAATGGGGGGGGGTATTACTTTGAAAGCCTTATGATTTCTCTCTATCAAGTTTGCAGTTGCAACTCAAAAGAGATTTGAATATTAATAAACACTAAAATTTTCAATTAAGGGAGGAAGAATATTTTCTTTGATTTGAAGTTTTAGAGCTTCTACCGCTATGGGATCAATTTTGTGAATCCTTTTGTGTCCAATGCTTTGTCCTTCTGCAATTAGGGTCCATTTTCCTTTTGAACGTCCGTGAATACTGTAAGCTCTGACTCTTTGTCCCTTGACGATTTGTTCTTGAATAACAATGTTTTTGATGATTGTTGCACTTTTTAAGGGAAGTAGTATCTGGTCACCCCTGCCCGAAGTGCTGGCAATGGGATTTGAAAAAGTTTTCCGAATGGCCTCTCCCCATTCCTCCAAACGCTTGACGTCGGCATCGGGTAATAGACCTCGGGGGTCGGGGGTAAGCCCCATAATCAGGGTAGAATTATGGCCTACGGATTGGTAATACATCTTCATTAGGTTTTCCAATGGGAAAATATGAGCCTCATCGCTGGGTTCCCAAAACCATTCGTGTCTCCCGTTGTACCCTCTCAGAGGTGCATCGGACATGGCAGGCATCCAATACTTTCCATTGGGATCACCGTGTTTTAACAAATTAATGTGGTCAGCGGTAGTATCTCCACTATGGGAGTAGGGGGTGGGAAAAGTCGCCCAGCAAGGGTAGGGCACTGTTCCAGATTCAGACCCTCCCCATCGGGCTTCTGCGAGTTGGTTGTTGTGATAGAACAAACAGTTGGGCTGGTATTTTTTAACGATGGGTAGCACATCGGGAGCCCCCAAATCGGGGTGACTGGCTCCACCATCAAACCATATTTCGAATAGAGGGCCATATTGGGTACACAACTCTTTGACCATGCCTTCTACCATCTGGTTGTAATAGGCTTGTCGTTTTTTTTGGAATTCGCCTGTCCCGTTGACTTTAAAGTCGTGAACACCAAAAAAAGAATTCCAACGAATTCCGATATAGATTCCTGGTTCTATTCCGTATTTCCTGCAGGAGTTGACAAAATCCCTCACAACATCCCCTTTGCCCTCTTTCCATTTTAGGGTCTTTACGTTGTAGGGATTTACCTCAGAGGGATACAATGCAAATCCAGTTTCGTGAGTAGCAGTTAGGATGGCAAATTTAAATCCTGCTTTTTTTATGGCTTTGATCCATTGATCGGTGTCCAATTGTTGGGGGTTGAATATTTGATGGTTGGAGATGGGGTTGATTCTGTTTCCCGATGCTCCCGTTTGGCGGTATTTTTTATTGTCAAAAACATGGAGATCATAATGAAATACAGCCCCTAATTCCGCTTTTTGCCATGCCAGTTGTGCCTTGTTGGGGAGCGGGTTTATGGGAAGTTCCTTCTGAGCAATAGCCAAGGTATGGAGCGACAGATAAAGCCCTAGTATAAAGATTCTGAAATTCATGATGGAGTGTTTTGCTGTTCTCAAGTTAATAAAAGATGGCTTAGGAGAAAGAAAGGGGCTCCGAAAATTACCTAAGCTTTTTTTGAAACTGTCTTAACAGTGCACTGATGCCTTGTCGTATATCGTCGGTGGGAGTAGTAAAATGATTGGCCATAATGGAAAAGACATAGACCTTTCCTCTGTCACTGATCCAATAGCCAGAAAGGTTGTGATTGTGCCTAAGGCTTCCTGTTTTGGCATATACATTTCTAATCTCGTAGTTTTTGAGGGTTCCCGATCTCCCACTTTTGGGGAAATATTCTTTGATGGATTGAAGTCCTATTTCACGGTGAATGTTTTTGAGTACCGCAATCAATGTTCTTGGAGTAACCATATTGTAACGAGAAACTCCCGATCCGTCTACCCATTCGATGGGGTCGGGAAGCCAATTTTTCCATTGGAACTTGAGCGTATCAATTGTTTTTTGAACATTCATTTCCTCAAAAGTTTTTTGAGAGATCATATTTAACAAGGCCTCAGCCACTCCATTGTCACTGTCCTGGAGAAGGGCTTTGTAAAGCAAGGCTTTTTGATGGGAGTAGTGAATATTCCAATTGGAGGGCTGGGAATCTTCTGTCAATTGGACAGTGCCTTGGGTACGCTTTCGAAGCAGTTGGACAAAAAGGCTGTCACTGGTGATAAAAGGATGGTAGAGTGTATCTCCTTCGATTAATTTTTGGGGATTTAGGTGAAAAAGATTTTTGGATCGTTTGCGATTTAAATTTTGCCCAAGGGTGTCCAAAGCCATCAGCTTTTCTAGAGACTCTGGGATCATTCTGGTGCTGCCGTTCGTTTCAAAGACTTGTATTGTATTGCCATAAATGGGGAAAGGACTACTTTCTGCGGCGTAATAATAGGGATAATCATCCCAAGACCAACCTTGGCCATGAGGATTCAATTTGGATTTTGGGGCATGATACTTCCAGTAGTAATTTTGATTAAAAAAGGAGGCCAGTTCTGGGTCGGGATAAAAAGGATGAAACAGCAGTGGATAGCCTGTTGCCTTGAAGTGCATGATGGAGTCTTTTTCTTTGTAGTAAATCGCTGGGAGGGAATCAAAGTGTTGAATGGCCGCCAGAAAAGTCATTAGCTTGACGTTGGAGGCAGGAGTCATATAATTCTCCCCTTGATAAAAAGCATTGGGTTTAGAAGCGTTTAAAGGCTCTACACTCAGGGCGATATGAGCTTGCTCAAAGGCTGGTATTTTTTGGAGCATGCGCCTTATTTTTCTTTCAGAAAAGTGCTGACCCGAAAGGGATATGCTCATCATAAAAACAAAAAGAGTGATTGGCCAACGCATGCAATAAAGATAGTAAAAGCCTTGCTTTGTGCTCAGGGGTATATACTAACTTTTTCTCAAATGGAATATCGCTAGGGATCTTGATTTTTATACTACGGTTTGAGTTTTTATATTAATTTTACACATTGATTTAATGGATCAAGCAATTCTTGAAATTTTAGCCGATACTTAATTTTAAAGCACTCTTGATCTCTCCACTAAAGGAAATTAAATCGATAGACAAACAGGCCCAGTAGTTCAACTGGATAGAATATCAGATTTCGGCTCTGAGGGTTGGGGGTTCGAATCCTCCCTGGGTCACAGACTATTCCCATAAGTAATTATTTATTTATGGGAATATTTTTTATGTTGCTACTGCAACATAATTACACTTTTTTTCAATTGATTTAATCATCATTTGCGCAATATCTTTCTGTGTTGCTGCTTCTATGCCCTCCAAGCCAGGTGACGAGTTAACCTCAAGAACTAATGGGCCGCCAGAAGACCGAATGATATCAACACCTGCTACACTTAAACCCATTGCTTTAGTTGCTTTTATTGCGAGTTTACGCTCCTCAGCTGTAGCTTTTATCAGAGCTGTAGAACCTCCCAAATGAACATTTGCACGAAATTCTCCAGGTGGAGCAGTACGTTGCATGGAGGCAACAACCTTTCCGTCAATAACA
>DGPN01000038.1:7941-8143 GCA_002390455.1 Flavobacteriaceae bacterium UBA4439
TTGAACCAAAATATTGGCTTTCAGGCTTTTAAAAGCATTTATAACACTCTCAGCTGCTTTTTTTGTTTCTGCCAATACTACACCCTTCCCTTGGGTTCCTTCCAATAGTTTTACAATCAATGGTGATCCACCAACCATTTCTATCAAATCATTTGTGTCTAATGGCGAACTTGCAAACCCTGTAGTTGGTATTTTGACACCT
>DGPN01000013.1 GCA_002390455.1 Flavobacteriaceae bacterium UBA4439
TGGTACCTCCAGGAATCGAACCAGGGACACAAGGATTTTCAGTCCTTTGCTCTACCAACTGAGCTAAGGTACCCGTTGAAAGTGTGCAAATATAAAATCCTTTTTCATCCCTCCCAAAGGATTTACTCTAAAAATCTTTGATTACTTTTAGCTACTAATTGATTGTGATTTGTATCTGATTGTTGATCTCGGGAATACATTAGCGAAATTTTTCTTGTATAACAAGGATCAGTGCGTTCTTGAGCAAAGGGTTACTATAGAAAAGTTTGATGAAATGGCGGAATCTTTGACTTCAAGTTATCAAGATATTGAGGGTTTGATTTACAGTGATGTAAGCGATAGAGCTGGCCATTTTTTCCAAAAATTTTCAGGTCAATTCCCCATTATAGAGGTTGATCATCAGATGCGATTGCCTTTTAAAAACAGTTACGAAAGCCCCAACAGCTTGGGGTCAGATCGAATTGTTTTGGTTACGGCTGCTTGCATAAGTTATCCCAATACTAACGTATTGATCATCGATTTGGGTAGTTGCATCACCTATGATTTTTTGGATGCGGACAATATTTATCACGGTGGGGGTATCTCTCCAGGTTTTGATATGAGATATAATTCGCTGAATCACTTCACGGGAAACCTTCCGCTTTTGGAGGCTAAAAAGGCTGAAAACCCTACGGGAAGGAATACAGATCAAGCGATTCATTCGGGAATTTATTTTGGAATACTCGACGAAATCAATGGGAGAATTGAATACTATGACAATAAATATGATTCTTTAACGGTTATTTTAACAGGTGGAGATGCTAATAAGTTGCCTAAAACATTAAAAAATAGCATATTTGCCCATTCAAATTTTCTAGCAGAAGGAATGTTCCACTTGTTAAAATTGAATATGGGTTCATGATTAGGAATATATTTAAACTTTTTGCGCTGTTCACGGGTTCTTTTTTATTTTCCCAAACCGGCACCACTTCGCCTTATTCTTACGCAGGATTGGGTGAGGTAAACTTTAGGGGAACACAGATCAATCGTTTTATGGGTGGACTCGAAATTTACAATGACTCCATCCACGCCAATCTCTCCAATCCTAGTTCTTACGCAAAGCTTAAATTGACCAATTACTCTTTAGGCTTAAATTATAGAACCAATAATATGATAGGGGCAAATGAGACAAAAAGCATTGCCTCTGCAGGTCTGGATTATATTGGAGTAGCATTGCCAACCAAGTATTTCGGTTTTGGCTTTGGAATTATTCCATACACCTCCGTGGGATACAAGCTGTCCCATTTAGAGACTTCTGAAAATGATGATGAAAACATATTAAACCTGTTTGAGGGAGAGGGCGGTATCAATAAAGTTTTTTTCTCAGTTGGTTTTAAAGCTCTAAAGAATCTTAGTTTTGGAGCTACTTTAAATTATAATTTCGGTCAGATTATCTATGAAACGGGGAGGTTTCAAAATGAGGTTACATTGGGAACTGTCTTGGAAAATAGATCAAGTGTTTCCGGTTTAGATTTAAAACTTTCTTCTCATTTAGAAATTCCTGTCAATGAAAATTTGGAGCTTCAAGCCATGCTTTCTTATTCACCTGAAGCAAATTTGACTTCAACCAATTCTCGATTTTTCAATACGCGTCCCTATTCAGGATCATCAAGTTTTGGTGATCAGGTAGAAATTGCCCTTATCGATTTTGGTTTAAAAAGAACAAACATCAGAATACCACATGTTATTTCTTTTGGAATGGGAGTGGGCGAAGAGAGAAAGTGGTTTGCTGGAACCCAATACACTATGAATGCCATGAAAAATTTTAGTCATGAATTCATAAATTTGGCCAATGTAGATTATGAAAATGGGTATCAATTCTCGTTAGGAGGTTTTTTCATTCCAGATTTCAGTTCCATTACCAGTTATTGGAAAAGGATAGTTTTTAGGATGGGTTTTCGTCATGAATTGACAGGTACGATGGTAAATAATTTTGGATTAAAGGAAACTGGCATTAATTTTGGACTTGGTTTGCCATTATCTGGTTTCTCCAATGCCAATATTGGATTTGAGTATGTTAGCAGAGATGGTGGAGAAGGGAGTTTGTTTAAAGAAAATTTTTGGTCATTTAGGATTGGCTTTTCCCTAAACGACAAATGGTTTATAAAGAGAAAATTTAATTAAATTAAGAGTAATGAAATTTTTTAAAATATTTGTTCTATGGATGGGAGTGATGATGACTCACACCTTAGTATCGCAAGACAGTCAAGAATGTTTACAAAATTTATCGATTTTTGCAGAATACGCAAAAGTCAAGAACTATGATGAGGCTTATGCGCCTTGGATGAGTGTTAGGAATGAGTGTCCATCACTCAATGTTGCAATTTTTTCTTATGGAGAACGCATCATCAAGGACAGAATTAAAAAAGCATCGCCTGAGACAGTTGGTGTCGAGACGGCAGATTTAATCAAACTCTACGATGAGTGGTTGGAAAATTTCCCTACCAAGAGAAATGTAAGCGTAAGGGGAGAAATTATCAGCAGTAAGGCTCAAGCCATGTTGGATTACAAAATTGCCGACAAAATGGAGGTGTACAAAACCTTTGACTTGGCCTATCAAACCGATGCCAATAGCTTTACAAACCCTAAAGAATTGTACAATTATTTCAAAACCCTTTACGATCTGTATAAGGAAGAGAATCATGGGGTGGAAATGGAGCAATTGTTTAACAAGTACGAGGAGGTCTCTGAAAAATTCGAGATAGAATCTGTCAATTTGGCCAAGAAATTGGATGTTATTCTCAAAAAACAGGAAGAGGGTACTCCTTTAAGCAGTCGTGATGTAAGAAGCAAAAGAGTTTATGGCATTAACGGTAATGCTATTGGAACCTTTCTTTCCAATTTAGATGCTATAATTTCCCAAGAGGCTACTTGTGTGAATTTGGTTCCTTTATACAAAAGAAACTTTGAAGAGTTCAAATCCGATGCTGTTTGGTTAAAACGTGCCGCCTCACGAATGGACAGTAAGGAATGTTCCGATGACCCTTTTTTCGTAACTCTTGTTGAAGCCTTGCATACCCTAGACCCTTCGGCTGATTCTGCCTACTACCTTGGAATCTTAAAAGACAAAGCTGGAGACAGCAACGAAGCTTTGAAATATTACGAGGAGTCTATTTCTCTTCAAAGTGATCCTTACAAAAAGGCCAAAATTCTTTATAAGATTGCCATCAAGTTTAAGAATGCTGGAAGAAAATCTTCTGCTCGTAACTATGCTAGAAAAGCACTGAGTTTTCAGCCTTCTTTGGGTCGTGCCTATTTGATGATTTCTAACCTCTATGCCGGAAGTGCTAATGATTGTGGGGAAACCCAATTCAACAAAAGAGCGGTATACTGGTTGGCTGCCAAAATGGCCTACAAAGCTGGTGAGGTGGACGCTTCGATCAAAAAACTGGCCCTCAAAACAGCCAGAAGCTATGAAGGTAGAGCACCCTCTAAAACTGAAATATTTACAGAGGGTAATCAAGGAGCTACCATTGAATTCGATTGTTGGATCAAAAGTAGTGTGAAAGTTCCAGAACTATAAATGCAACTGCTACACTATAAATTTTTAAAAAAAGGATTTTCGATTCTTGTTGTGAGTCTATTTTTTTCCTGTGATGACGGTAGCTCAATCCTCAAGCAGATCAACCAATTCAATGAGAATCCCGTTGGTATCGCCTACGATATTCGTATGACCTATACCGATTCGGCAAAGGTGAAAGCAATTTTGACAGCTCCGATCAACTTGGACTATACCCATCTGAGCTTTATGTACTCCGAATTCCCTGAAGGTTTGAAAATTATTTTTTACAACGATGATAACGAGGAAAACACTGTTGTGGCCGATTATGGAATACTTTACAACCAGACCAGGATCGTTGACCTCCAAGGGAATGTAGTACTTTTATCGAATGATGGCTCTCGGTTAGAGACCAGTCAGATGTACTGGGATTCCGAAAAGGAGTGGCTTTTTACCGAACAACCCTTCACTTTTAAAAGTGAGAATGAAGATATGGCAGCCACTCGATTGGATACCAACAAAGAATTTAGTAAATTTCAAACAGGAAAGTTAACTGGTACCATATTAGTGGAAGAACAAAAAGACTCTTTGACCGTCGATGAAAAGCTATAAAATTTCTGAAATCCTATACTGGATAATTGCAGTAGTAGCCACCTATGAATCTTATAATCAGTGGAGTACTAACCGTCAAAAGGCGTATATTTTTATTGGATTTGCCCTTCTTTCAATCTTTATGGCACTCTTTAGAAGGCACTACCGAAATAAATTTAACAAAAGGGGAAATTCCTCTCAATGATCATCTCTGACTTTGTTATTCTCATTTGTCTGATTCTTTCAGCCTTTTTCTCTGGGATGGAAATTGCCTTTGTTTCTGCCAATAGGATTTATTTAGAAATTGAAAAACAGCAAAGTGGTTTTAATGCTAAGTTTTTAAACTTTATTACCAAAAATCCTTCTCGGTTCATTGCCACTATGTTGGTGGGTAACAATATATCATTGGTCATCTATGGAATCTTTATGGGTGATCGGATTTTACAATTGTTTTTCCCGGAGACTTTATTGGGCGGTGCCATTAGCATCCAAATAGTTTTTATTCAAACAGTCATCTCAACCATCATTATATTACTTACGGCAGAGTTCCTTCCCAAAGTTTTTTTTCAACAATTCTCCAATGCTTTGATGAAGCTTCTTGCCTTTCCTACTGCTTTTTTCTATGCTTTGTTCTCTCCGATAACTTCCATGATTATCATGTTGTCGGACTTTGTTTTGATAAAGTTTTTTAAAACAAAAGGAGATCAAGTTCAATTGACTTTCTCCAAGATTGAATTGGGGAATTATATTGAGGAACAACTGGAGTCTACTAAAGATATGGACAGTGTGGATAGTGAAATACAGATTTTTCAAAATGCTTTGGACTTTTCGGAGGTAAAAGTTCGAGAGGCCATGGTACCCCGAACGGAAATTGTAGCCACTGAAATTACTGCGTCCTTGTCAGACATTAAAAAACTTTTTACTTCCAGTGGATTATCCAAAATCCCTGTTTTTGAAAATTCTATCGATGAAATTTTGGGCTATATCCATGCCTTTGAAATGTTCAAAAAACCAACAGACCTTAAAAAAATATTACTTCCCGTAGCTTTTGTGCCAGAAACCATGAAAATCAGTGAGGTATTAAAATTATTGACCAAACAACGCAAGAGTATTGCAGTGGTATTGGATGAATACGGCGGTACTTCCGGAATAATTACAGTTGAAGATATCATCGAAGAACTCTTTGGTGAAATTGAAGATGAACACGATCAGATTGCCCTTTTTGAACAACAAATTGATGAAGGTATATATGAATTTTCTGCACGAATGGAAGTCGATTATATCAATCAAAACTATGATCTCAGCCTCCCCGAAAAAGAATTTTATGAAACTCTGGGTGGCCTAATCGTTTACCTGAAAGAAGAAATCCCATCCAAAGGAAGCTTGATTGAAATTGAAAACTATGAGTTTGAAATCAAAGAGGTATCTTCAACAAAGATTGAAAGAGTAATTCTCAGAGTTAAATATGATTCATAAAAATATTAATTCTTTAACAAGCTTAGTAAATGCGACGCTGTAAGTCCCTAAATAACAAAGCGATTCTTTTTTATAATCAAAAAGGAAATTGTATTTTCGCATCCGACTCAAAAAAAATAATATGGCAGTATTAGGTCAAATTAGACAACGTTCTGTATTTCTTATTCTGGTAATTGGTATGGCACTGTTTGCCTTTGTAATTTCAGGAGTTTTTGATGGAAATTCCACGTCTGGAACCCCCAGTGACCCCATTGCAGTTGTCAATGATGAAGAAATTGATTTGATTTTTTACAGACAATTGGTTGAAAATACTGAAAGAAGTTATAATCTCTCAACCATGCAGGCCGTAAATTCAGTATGGGATCAATTGGTAAGAGCGACGATTTTCAGACAAGAATTCGAACGTTTGGGAATTGATGCAGGAAGAGAACAGATCCAAATGATTTTGACGCAGGACGAGAGAATCGTCCAAGACCCCAGATTCCAAAACGAGACAGGTTATTTTGATTTTGGAATTTTTACAGATTATATCAACCAATTGCGGTTAGAAAATCCCCAAGCCTATAACAACTGGAAAATACAAGAGGAGAATATTGTTGGTCTGGCCAAAGAAAATATTTATTACGACTTGATCAAGTCAAGTACAGGATTTACAGATATGGAAGGGAAAATTGCCTACCATAGTCAGAATGATAAAGTCAATCTAAAGTTCGTAAGGCTTCCCTATGAGGAGGTTCCGGACAGTCTTTTCGAAGTAACTGATGCCGAGATCAAGCAATACATTAACAAAAACAAAGAGAATTACGAGACTGAAATGAACAGAAGTGTTCGTTATGTAATTTTCCCAGAACAAGCTTCTGAAGCCGATGAAAATCAAATGCGTTCTGATTTGGAAAAACTCAAAACCCAACGAATCGAATACAATGATGTATCCAAATTGACCGATACCATCGAGGGCTTGGATACCACAAAGAACATAACAGATTTTATTGAGCAATATTCAGAAACCCCTTTTGATTCGATTTACAAAACCAAAGGAGTTCTTGCCAATGAATATGCAGACATTATTTTCGGATTGAATCCTGGAGATATTTTTGGTCCATACAAAGATGGCAATGAATTAAAAATTTCTCGTTTTTTGGACCGAAAAGAGGGAGGTTCAATCAAAGCGAGCCATATTTTAGTCGCCTTTGAAGGTGCAACAAGAGCCAATCCTGATGTAACTAGAACTAGTGA
This sequence comes from Flavobacteriaceae bacterium UBA4439, assembly GCA_002390455.1. Classification (GTDB taxonomy): domain Bacteria; phylum Bacteroidota; class Bacteroidia; order Flavobacteriales; family Flavobacteriaceae; genus UBA8316. The sequence goes on from DGPN01000013.1 coordinate 6,842, forward strand.
AGAAGCCAAAAAATTAGCCCAACAGCTATACCAAAAAGCGAGAAGAAATCCCGATGATTTTGCCGAGATGGCGACTATAAATTCAGATGGCCCTTCAAAGTCTAATGGGGGAGATTTGGGCTTTTTTCAAGAGGGTATGATGACTGATAAATTCTTCGATTTTTGTAACCGTTCTAGGGTTGGGAGAATCGGATTGGTGGAAACAGAATTTGGTTTTCACATTATCAAGGTCACTGACAAAGAGGATGTGGTTTTGACTGCTGATTTAACCAAAGAGATTGTTCCATCGGAGGAAACTTCAAATAGTGTTTTCCAAAAAACTACTCAGTTTGAAATGGAAAGCATTAAAACGAAACAGTTGGATACGGTTGCCAAGAATTATAATTACGATGTAAAATTTGTTCAAAAGGTCAATCTATTGGACGAAAACCTTCCAGAGTTACCTCGCCAAAGAAACTTGGTTCAGTGGTTGTTCAACGATGATACTGAAATAGGAGATGTCAAACGTTTCAGTATGACAAACGGGGGATATGTCGTCGCTCAAGTAACTGGAATTACTCCAGAGGGAACCGTCAATTTTGAGTCGGTTCAGCCCGAAGTAATTCAAAAGCTTATGAAAGAGAAAAAGTCCGCACATTTGTTAGAAATTCATGCAGATAAAAACTCTTTGGACGCTTTAGCCAGTGCTACTGATAAGGAAATTGAAACAGCTTCTGCTGTAACACAAGAAAATACTGTTTTAGCTGGTGCGGGTACAGAACCCTATGTTATCGGTACCGCTTTTGCGATGGAACTCAACCAGTCTTCAGCCTTGATCGAAGGGAATAATGGAGTGTATATGATTGAAGTGACTTCAAAAGAAATTGCTGAAGATATGGAAAGCTACAAAGCTTTTGCCAATGCACTTCAAAATGAAGAAAACACCAGGATCAATAGCTCCATTTTCGAAGCACTTCGCTCTAGTGCAGAGATTGAGGACAATCGTCAGTTGTACTACTAGCCGAACATTTCTTCATAGGTCATTACAATCTTAAAGCCTTTGTTTTTAAAATAATCTGGTGTTTGTTTATCTCCTGTTGCCAAAATAAAGTCACCTCCCCAAGCTCCAAGGCTTTTGATCGCTCCCTGAAAATCGGGAAACAGTTTTTCTTTTACAGGGACTAAGCTCAAAATTTGTGAGATAAAATCTTCATGTTCATTGAGTATTTGCTCAAACTCACTCAATGTATGAGCCTTGATAACCGCTCTTGTTAGACCTGAGGTATAAGCAATCTGTTCCTCTCTGATGTTTTGCTTTTTAAACGATTCAATGGCCTCCCTGCTGTTTTTCTTTTGATTGAGATAGACAAAGTATAAGCTGGATTTGAATGGGGGATCAAACGTGCATTTTTCAACATGGGGTTCAAGCGGCTGTTTACGAAAGACAAGAGGACTTTTGGCCGTTGCACAGGCAA